>CAZNOG010000012.1:0-114753 GCA_964574635.1 uncultured Cryomorphaceae bacterium
GTCTATGTTAGAACCCTGAAACGCAAATTGTCCGATTAATAGGGGTCTAAACCACTGTTGCCTACGCGGGTAATAGACTTGATCTTGCCGTCGTTGCGCCAGGTGATGTTTTCTATTTCTTCCTGGGCGTCGTGGGTGAGCTGACCCAGCTCGTCGTAGCGGTAATTGTTGAGGGAGTTGATGTCGGAGGGTACGGCGGTAAAGGTACCCTGATCGTCGATGTCGTCGTCGAAGGCGGTGGCGTTTACGGCGTCATTGACGTGGTAGAGGCGGTTCCGGGAGCGCCCGTAAGTTCCGTCTTGGTAGCGGTAGGTCAGATCGTCTATGGCAACCCCCGAGGCGTCTTTGCGAAGTTGAGATTCTATGTTGCCGTTGGCGTCGTACACAAAGCTGTTCTCGTACTTGCCGTCATAGGCTTGTCCGCTGGCCCAAGTGTTGGTTGTGGTATTCAGGTCGGTGAAGCTCCGCGCGTGGGTGAGGCGTTGAAGTTGGTCGTATTCGTAGGCGTTGCCAATGGGCATGGGGCTCATATCCGACGGGTCGGTGATGGTATTGACCATCGCGCCGATGTTTCCGTTGTAGAGGTTGTGCCTGTGAGTCTGCAAATTACTGCCCGTAAGATCCGCCTTCGAATACACGAATAATATCATAAAAAGAAGCGAAGCCACCCCCCAACCTCCAAAAAATAGAAAACCCGCCATTCCGGCGGGTTTCCTATTATCCAATCATCTAAAACCAAGCAACCTCAACAGATATATTTTGGATGCTTTTCCAACTTTAACGGAAGCCACCCTTTTAGGTTACGCAACCCCCGACCCCCTTGCTCACCTACGCCCCAAAAGCAAGAAAACCCGCCTCGTTCGGCGGGTTTTCCTGTAATTAACCAATCATTTTAACCAATCAGAGTAACCAATTCTGATGATAAGATGCTTACACCCGTTCATTGCAAAAGGCATGCCGGAAAACCCGACAACAGTTCCGACGTTTCCCCCATCCGACACACAATTGCCCACAAAAAAAGCGGCCCCATGAGGACCGCCCTTTTTCGGGTGCCGGAAATGCATTAAGACAAGAAGCTGGACATCATCCAATGCGACTTCTCGATGCGTTGCATCATGCCGTTTACCATGTTGTCCGTGCCGACGTCGCCGTACTCGCCGGCCGTGTCGATCACATCAACCATAAACGACAACAAAGTCTCGTAGTCTTTTACGACCTGCCCCATCATTTCGTCGGAGGTGTAATCCTTTTCGGCAGGCTCTTCGATCTCGGCCTTCTCGAGGAATGAAGCCAAGGTGCTCAGGGGTTTGAACCCCAAGATGCGCACGCGCTCTGCGATCTCGTCAATGTCGGCCGCAGCGGCTTCGTACTCTTCCTCTAATTTTTCGTGTACGTCGTAGAAATCGGGCCCTACCACGTTCCAGTGGAAATTCCTAAGTTTCTGGTACAAAACGGCGTAATTGGCCAAAAGTAGATTCAAAGACTCCACCAGTTCAAAGGCCTCGTCTTTCTCGAATCCCAACTTGCCGTAATTATCGTCCTTCACTTTTTTTGTTGTGCTCATAATGTTTTGATTTTTATTTTGTTGCGGCTGTTGCCGTATTTTGTTCCGTTACCGTAAAGATACGAAATATCCGCCGATTTCCCTAATGATAACCGCTTCGATTCGAAAAGGTTTTGACCGACCGGAACCCGTGCAAATGACCGGATGCGATAAGGAGAAACGGACGAATTCGAGGCCTCACCCACAAAAACCCAAAAACCCTTACCCTTCCGTCGGATCGACGGTCCCCTCATCGCTGAACGCGGGTTCCAACATCTCCCGGCCGGTGAGGACGAATCGCTCGAAAAATCGATCCAAATCCTCGGTTTCCAAGTCGGGGTTGAGCAGTACCAATCGGATGGATAATCCGGCGTCCAAATGGCAGTAATTGACCATCGCGCGGCCGGTTTCGATGAGGCGATACCGAAGCGATTTGTTGAATTTGTCGGCATTGACGCCGTCGGGGGTGCGGAAGCGGAAATTCACGTTCAAACTCTGCGTGGGGAAGAGGAGCTCCAACTCGGGGGTGTCCAACACTTTCTGCGTGGCGTAACGCGCCAATTCCAACACCTTGTCCATGCGCCCGGCGTATCCCTTGTCGCCGTAATACTTCCACGCCAGCCACAGCTTCAACGCGTCAACGCGCCGACCGCACTGCAGGCTGCCGGGTCCGAAATCGTAATGGGAATAGTCGTTGTCGTGGTATATGTAATCGGCGTCCATGGTGCGGATTTCCCGATCCAGGGCCTTGGGGTCGCGCACCAACAGCACGGCGCAAACCAAGGGGACGTTCATCAATTTGTGAGGATTCCACGCAAAGGTGTCGGCCGATTCCAATCCACGGAAACGGTTGGTCCGCCCTTCGGTCAATATCAAGCCCCCGCCCCAAGAACCGTCCACGTGGTGGTGCAATCCGAACTTCCCGGCCACTTCCGACACCTCGTCGAGTGCATCGAAGGATCCGGTTTCGGTGGTGCCGGCGGTGGAGCAGATCATGAAAGGGGTTTTTCCCTCGGCGATGGCCTTGTTGATCGCCTGTTCCAGTGCGGGACCCCGCATTCTGCCGTTCTCGTCGAGGGATACGCCGATCACCGCGTCTTGACCCAAACCCAACGTGTTGGCCGATTTCAACAGACTGAAGTGGCTGCGCTCGGAAGCGAACACCACGGGCCGCACGCCGTCGGGCAATCCACTCATTTTGGTGGAGGGAAAGGCTTTGTTTCGGGCCAAGAGCATGGCCAACATGTTGGAGTTGCTGCCCCCGGTGGTGAAAACGCCCGAACCGTCTTCCCACCCGGTGTACCCGAGCATCTTGTCGACCATCGCGCGCTCGATCAGCGTGGCGGCGGGAGCCACCTCGTAGGTGTACATGGAGGTGTTGGTCAAGGCAGTGATCAACTCGCCGATGAATCCCGGGTGGTTGAACCCGCCGAAAAGCTGGTTCAGGTAAGCGGGGTTGGAGGTTTTTACCGCGTTTTCGAGGTATTTCTCCACATCGGCCAAAAGTCCGGCCTCGCCGCCCCCTTGGAATCCGGGGTTCAAGCGCAGTTCCCGACCCAATTCTTCGGGGCCTTTCCGATGGATCACCGGGGTTTCGGGAAGGCTCGCTTTTCGGAGCCACTCCGTCATCAGCTCGTACACCCGATGAAGCGTTTCGCTTTTTGACTGATCTTTAAGATCCATGCGTTTGATGATACACGCAGGCTTCCACATTTGTATTCGGGGAGATGCTGCGGATATTTCGGGGCACAAAAGTACGATTTCTCACACCTTATTCAATCATCCTCCTCGCCGGGGTCAATCTTCCCTTAAAAACTCCTTGCGCCGACAATCGAAATACCGGGGTCGACCTGCCTCGTCGACAAAACGGATGACGCGCCCGTCCAACACTTCTGCGGATTTGAATTTCATCGGGACGATCTCCACCCCCCTGGTGTCGATCAGGCCGACGGCCGTGTCGGTGGCCAGCAAGAGGGTGTCCACGAATTCCAAACGCTCGAAACGAAACGGCAGCACGGTCTTGCCCAAAGTGTCGATCAAACCGAATTTGCCCTTGACCGCCGCGATGGCCACGGAGTCGCGGAAGTGGCCCGCCCAAGAGTAGTTGTAGGGAATAGCCAGGTTCACTTTCAAGTCGGCGTACCCCCACTTGCCCCGCTTCTTCACGGGGATCAATTTGCCCTCGAACCGGCCCACGTCTTCGAAAATGGCCGGGAAAATCCGCTCTCCGGTGGTGTCGATCACGCCCACGTCGTTGTTGCGGAATATGGGGGCGTAGCCACCCGAGAAGCGCGACTTGGTCAGTGCTTCGGCCTTGTAGCTGTACACGAAGGGGATGGCTGTATCGCCACGCACGTCGATGAATCCGTAGTTGCTTCCGTCGGTGGCCAGCGCGAGACCGTCGCCGAAATCGCCGATGCCGGTGTACACGGGCTCCACCAGCAGGGTTCCCATCCTGTCGATCAAACCGAATTGTCCGTCCACCCTCACCCTCGCCGGCAGTCCATCGTCGGGAAAGCGTTCGATCCAATCGAACTCGGCGCCGGAAAGGACCTCCCCTTCACGGTCGATCAAAATCTTCTTGCCGTCGAGTTCCACCACCGCCCTGGAATCTTCGAAATCCGTGGCGTCGTCGTACGAAAAGTCGATCACCACTTCCCCTTTTTCGTTCAGGTAGCCGTACCCATCCCCTTTCGAAGCGAAAAACAATCCGTCGCCGAACTCGCCCAAGTCATCGTATTCCGGTTCGATCGCCCAGTCGCCGGCACGGTTGATCGCCCCATACTTGCCCCGAATTTCCACCACGGCGTAGCCGTTGCGAAAGGGATAGGCCTCGTCGAAAGCCACCGGCGCAATCAAGTGGCCGGATTTGTCGATGTAGCCGGCCTTGTCGCCTTGACCCACCACGGCGATTCCCTCGGCAAAGGGCTCGTTCCACTCGAAGGTCGGCTCAATGCGCACCCTTCCGTCCTCGTCGATGTACCCCCACATTCCATTCTCCTCGTACCGGTAAAACCGTGTCGTGGCGTTGTCGAAATCCCTCTTCAGGCGCTCTTGGTCCGGAAAATCGGGATACTTCAGACTGAACGCCGCGATGGCCGAGGCCGACATGTCGCCGATTTCCAGCAGGTACAATTTCGTCCACGCCTTTTCCGCGTAGGCGTTATCGGGATTTTCCCGGATAAAAGCGATCAGGGATTCCGGCGTCTCCTCCGTGGTCGACATTTGGAAAATTTGGTATTCCGCGTCCCGGCGGTACGGACTGTCGGGTACTTCGGCTATGAATTTCTTGTAGGCGGCGAGGGACCCCGACGCGGTTTTTTCGTGGTAGAGACGCTGGTCGTACAGCTTCTTTGCCTCGGGCACTTGCTCGGCTTCGGGGTATTCCTCCATGAACGCCCGCAGCGCGGCGGCCGAATTGGCCGAATGCGCGATGCCGTACGCCACGCTGTCTCTCTCCGCAACGGCCAAGGAGCGAAAGTGATCCGTGCGCGCGCGGTGGATGAAATCGGCGTAGGCCGCCGGATCGCCGTCGCGCGCGATGGTGGCGAAGACCAGGGAATCCGCCCGCCTCGTCAGCGAAAGCACGGAGGCGGAATCCACGCCGTAGGGGGCATAATCCGACCTGGTCTTGAGATCCAACCCCGGATACCCGCGGTAGGCCACGCCGGCGAACTTAAACGCCGAGTCGGGGTGAAAAAAGGGATTGTCGTTGCGGCCGTAGATGGTCGCCAAGCCGTAAGCCGCCGCCACGGAGTCGCGCTTCAGGCTGCGGTAAAACAAATCTTTGGCCTTGAAGTAATTGTACACTTCCAGCGCCTCGAAAGCGCGTTTCAACCTACCGGGCACGGCCACGAACCCGAAAAGCAGTACCGACAACGCCAAAAGTGAAACCGCGCGAAACTTCATGCCCACAAAGGTACGGAAGGCCTCCTTCCTTTCCATGCCGGGACGCACACCCACCTCGTGCGCAAAACGAAATGCCGAGACCCACCCACAAAAACCCAAACCCTTCCCCACCGCCTCCGTCGCCAACCCCGCCCGCTTTTCAACCCGCGTACCCGCCGTGGGAGTGGTATATTTGCGGAAAATCCCCCCATGGCAAAAATGCGGATCGACATCCTCACCGGGCTGCCCTCCCTTCTGGACAGCCCACTGAACGAGAGCATTATGAAGCGCTCCCAAACCAAGGGTTTGGTCGAAATGCACGTGCACGATTTGCGCGCGTACAGCACCGACAAGCACAAGACCATAGACGATTACGCGTACGGGGGCGGGGCCGGCATGGTGCTGCGCGTGGAACCGGTGGCGCGGTGCCTGGACCAATTGCTCGCGGAGCGCGATTACGACGACGTCATTTACATGACTCCCGACGGGGAACGGCTGGAGCAAAAACTCGTCAACCGCCTGTCGGTGCTGGGCAACCTCATCATTTTGTGCGGCCATTACAAGGGCGTCGACGAGCGCATTCGCGAGAAGTACATCACCCGCGAAATCAGCATCGGCGATTACGTACTCAGCGGCGGCGAACTGGCGGCGGCGGTGCTGGTCGATGCCGTGGTGCGACTGGTGCCCGGCGTGCTCAACGACGAAACTTCGGCCCTCACCGATTCCTTTCAGGACGGGCTGTTGTCGCCGCCGGTCTACACCCGCCCCGAAACCTACGAGGGCATGCGCGTTCCCGAGGTGCTCACATCGGGCCACGCCAAAGAAATCGAGGAATGGCGGATGCGCGAAGCGGTGAAGCGAACCAAGCAGCGCCGGCCCGACCTTTGGCGGCGACACTGGCAAGATTCGGAAGAAGAAGGGGACGAATAAGATGGTTTGGGTTTTTGTGGGTGGGTCGTTATCGCCGGCAATCCCGCCGGATCTTTCGTTTTTCTCTTCCCCAAAACCTTCTAAAACTGCGCGTTGCGAAAAAATACCCACCCCGCGATCACCGGTTTCCAGATTTCGCAAAATCAGGAGTGGCAAACCGAAAATAATTCGTAATATTGCAGGCCGAAATTTTTTGTATTTCACACACCACACCCAAGGCGATATCATGGACTTAGTAAAAGAAATAAGCGCACAACTCAACGGTCAAAAAGAAGCACCCGATTTCAAGGCGGGCGATACCGTAACGGTGCACTACAAGATCAGGGAGGGTAACAAAGAGCGACTCCAACTTTTTCAGGGAGTGGTGCTGCAACGCCGTGGTACCGGCGCTTCGGAGACCTTCACGGTACGAAAGATCTCCGGCGGGGTCGGCGTGGAGCGCATCATTCCGGTGCATTCACCCTTCGTGGAAAAGATCGAAGTGAACAAGCGCGGTCGAGTGCGCAGAGCACGCATCTTCTACCTGCGCGAGCGCCGAGGCAAATCCGCTCGAATCAAAGAGCGTCGCTTCGTGGGCAAGGACAAAAAATAATCTTCCCGCCGGCCCTTCGAGGCCGGCTTTCTTTTTTCCTTCCAATTCAATCCTTGCGGAAAAAATCCAATGCCCGCAAGTCGATGATGTGCACGTCGTCGTAGTAAAAGTGCAGGATGTCGCCGAAGGTGAAACCCAATTCGGCCATGCGCATGGCGCCCTCTTGGCTCAAACCGGCTCCGTGACCGAATCCCCGACCGGTGATCAAAAGCGAATCGGAGGCCGACGCCAGGGAGCCACCGTGGTGGGCCTCGTCGTACAAGGGCCGGATGTCGAAAAAGGTGGACTTCAGCTTCCAGTCTTTCCGTATCTCCGTAAGCCGGATGTCGAACTGCGGATCCAGAAAAAAGTGATGCCTCCGCTCTTGGCGGTAATTCGTGGCCATAGTGCGGATGAGCTTGTCGTCGGTGTTCAACCCGAAGTTGCTTTTCAGGTAGTCCAACCACTCCTTGCGGTCTACCGTGGTTGACCACCGATAGTGTTCGCCGTTGGTGGAAAACTCGTCGAGCCTCGGCGCCAAGTACGGAAGGGGTCCCGACCACACGCTTTCGCTCCCCACCGTCTCTCCTCCGCTGTTGGAATGAAAAGCCGCGGTGATGGGTTCCATGCCCGAATCCACCAGAATCAACCCCGCCGTTTCCCGCACGGCTTTCAATATTCTCGGCTCCCACCGGCATTTTCCGTGGTACACCTGCGCGTCCACTTGGTCGTTGAGGTGATATCCGTAGGCGGCGAATCGGTTGCGGTTGCTCACGGCGTAGGAGCGGGAAATAATCGCCTGTACTTTGTAAAATTCGGTTTCCTTTTCCTTGCCGGATTCGGCTTCAACCACCCCGGCGACGTACTTCTCCATGGCCACCTCGTTGATCAACAACAGCGTGCCGCCACGGGGCGAAACGCGGAGGTTGTCGTCGTACACGGCCTCGAACTTCCCCGGCTGTAAAATATACAGTCGGAATACGCCCGTGTCGTAGTGGCTCTGCACTTCCGCGCGTTTGCCCTGGCCCACCAACTTCCCCCCGAAGGTCGCCTTCACCGTCGATCCCGCCAACGAAAGCGTCAAGCGCTCGCCCACGCGGAAGGTCGCCACGTTTACACCGTCGATTTTCAGCGCGTACACGCCGTGCTGCACCAGCAGCTGAACCACCTCGGGGCGGTGCGGCTCCAAGATGCCGATGTGCATGACTTCGTAATTCTGGGCCCGAACGGGATAGGTCCCGAGCAGGGAAATCAGGACGGCCAAAACGAAAATCGATCGCATGCGACGAAAATAAGATGAGAAATCGTGGACGCGTCAGTCTTTGCGCAGACTTTTCAACATCCGTTCGGCGGTTCTCGCCGACGCCCCAACCCCGCCGAGCTTGTCGTAAAGTCGGTCGTAGGCTTCCAGCATGGCCCGGCGCCGTTCTCCCGGCGAGGCGATTACGGCCAATTCCCGCTTCAGGTTCTCCACCGACAATTTCGACTGTATCAATTCAGGAACGACCTCGGCGTCCATGATCAGGTTCACCAAGGAAATGTACTTCACCTTCACCAAGTTTTTGGCCAGCATGTACGATATGGACCCCCCGCGGTAGCACACGATCTGCGGCACCTTGAAGATGGCGGTTTCCAAAGTGGCGGTGCCCGAGGTAACGAGGGCCGCGTGGGCCCGGCTCAAAATCGCGTACGTTTTTCCGAAAATCACCGGGATGTCGGCACCACCGAGCAAAGAGGCATAATACTCCGCTTCTTGGGAAGGCGCACCCGCGATGACGAAGCGATAATCGGGAAAATCGCGGGCCGCCGCGGCCATCAAAGGCAGCATCTTGGAAATTTCCTGCTTTCGGCTGCCGGGCAGCAAAGCCACCAGTGGCCGGGGATCGTTGGAGGGGGAAATCAACGCGTCGTCCCCGCCGGGGATCAGAGCTCCGTGATAATTATCGACGGCGTCAATGAGGGGGTGGCCCACGAAGTGCACGTCCACGCCGAACTTCCGGTAAAAGTCCTTTTCAAAAGGCAGGATAACGTACATCTCGTCGACGTACGCTCGAACCTTTTTGACGCGGCTCTGCTTCCACGCCCAAATCTGGGGGGAGATGTAGTAGAACACCTTGATTCCCTTTTTGTGGGCGAACTCCGCCATGCGCAAGTTAAAGCCCGGGTAGTCGATCAAGATCAACACGTCGGGCCGGAAGGATTCGATGTCTTTCCGGCAAAACTTGAAATTGCGCAGGATGGCCGGCAAATTGGCCACCACCTCGGCGAAACCCATGAACGCCAAATCCCGGTAATGCTTCACCACTTCGGCGCCCGCCGACTGCATCAATTCTCCTCCCCACGCCCTGATCTCGGCCTCGGGGTCGAGGCGGTGCAACTCCCTGATGAGGTTGCCGCCGTGAAGATCGCCCGAGGGTTCGCCTGCGATGATGTAGTACCTCATGACCTCATCCGAATTTCAGATAGAGCACCACCGGCACGTACAAGAACAAGGCGGCGACCACGCCTTGCGCGGTGCGGTACCTCTTGAGCCGGAGGAAGATGAAGAAGGGGAGCAAGTTGATGATCAAACTCAACGTGATGATGGGCGATTGATTCTGCGGCATGCCCAGGAAAACCTGCTCGATGAAGTACTTCATGGAGCGGTGGTAGTACATGGACCAGAACCAGCCGTAGATCAGAAAGCCGGCGAAGGGCGCGACCAGTCCCACCAACATGCCCACGGGCAGGGAGTCGTATTTTTTACGTTTTGCCATTCCAGGATTCGAAGTGTTTGAAAGCTGCGTGGGCGGTCAGGTCGAACTGCACCGGAACCACCGATACGTAATTGTGTTTCAGCGCCCACACGTCGGTGTCGTCGGCGACGTCGTGGTCTTTGAACTCGCCGGTGACCCAGTAATACATCCTTCCCTGAGGATCGACGCGGGGTTCGAAATAATCTTCCCATCGGGCGTAGGCTTGGCGACAAATGCGCAAGCCCTTGAGTTGATCGGGCGATACGGCCGGAATATTGACGTTCAAGCAGGTGTGGTGAGGAATTCCTTTTTCGAGCATCATTTTGATGACGGTGCGGGCCACGGCCTGCGAGCCGGTAAAATCCGCTTCGGGGCTGTGGTCGAGAAGGGAAAAACCCACGGAGGGGATCCCTTCCATGGCGCCTTCCACCGCGGCCGACATGGTGCCCGAGTACAGGATGTTGGTGCTGTGGTTGGCACCGTGGTTGATGCCCGACACCAGCAGGTCGGGTCGGCGCTCCAACACCCGGTTGATGGCGATTTTCACGCAGTCTACAGGCGTGCCGGTGGTGGTGAACTCCCTCACTCCCACCACGTCTTTCACTTCTTCCATGCGGAGGATGTTGTGCACCGTGATGGCGTGACCCATTCCGCTCTGCGGCCCATCGGGCGCCACGACCCACACTTCTCCAAACTCCTTGGCAACTTCGATGAGGCTGCGGATTCCCTTGGCTTTGATTCCATCGTCGTTGGTGACCAAAATCAAAGGTTTATCGGATTTTTCTGACATGGTGCAAAGCTAATCAGTGTCGGCAAATTGGAAATGCCATGGAGAGCAAGTCCTCCAGGGCCGAGCCCCACCCACAAAAACCCAAAAAACCCTGCGCGTAACGGCGCCTGCACGTCCTCCCGAATCTCCGCCGGAACCCGCCTACCCGTGGTTTCGCCCCTCGGGGTGACGCGGGAAATCGCGCAATGTGTACCTTCACGCGTTGCAAAACCGCGAACCACAACCCCGAGGCCATGAGAAATCCCGATCGACTCGTAGAATGTGTGCCGAACATTTCGGAAGGCCGGAATGCGTCCATCATCCAATCCATCGCCGATGAAGTGGAAAGCGTGGACGGGGTGAAACTCCTCCACGTCGACGTGGGGGAAGGCACCAACAGAACGGTTTTCACCTTTGCGGGAGAACCGGAAGCGGTGCTGGAGGCCGCTTTTCGGCTGATCCGCAAAACGGCCGAACTCGTCGATATGCGCCGCCAACGAGGTGCTCACCCCCGGATGGGCGCCACGGACGTGTGTCCTTTTATACCTGTGCGGGGAATTGAAATGGAGGAGGTGGTGGAGCTGGCGCACCGCTTGGGTGAGCGCGTGGGCGAAGAACTGGGCATACCGGGATACTACTACGAATACGCCGCCAAAACCGAGGCGCGACGCCGACTGGAACACTGCCGCAGAGGGCAATACGAAGGTCTGGACAAGCTGGCCACCCAGGAAGGAAGACCCGATTTCGGGCCGGCGGAATTCAACGAGCGGGTGAGAAAAACCGGCGCGGTGGCCATCGGTGCGCGCAAATTCCTGATCGCCTACAACGTGAACCTCAATACCACTTCGATGCGGCTGGCGAACGAAGTGGCTATGGACGTGCGGGAATCGGGAAGGGTGCAAAGGGGTGGCGACGTGAAACGAGGGCGTGTAAAAACCGAGGGCGATGCGGCGCCGAGCCGCGTTCCGGGCGCGTTGAAATACGTGAAGGGATTGGGGTGGTTCATCGAGGAATTCGGCATCGCCCAAGTGTCGCTCAACCTGACAAACATCGACGAAACGCCAATTCACATCGCCTTTGAGGAAGTGCGGAAACACGCCGAAAAACGGGGTCTACGCGTCACCGGTTCGGAAATCGTGGGCCTTGTGCCCAAGCGCTGCCTGCTCGAAGCGGGCGATTACTACCTGTCGAAACAAGGTCGATCGCCGGGGATTCCGGAAAGGGAAAAGATGAAAATCGCCATAAAAAGTCTCGGCCTGAACGACGTGGTGCCCTTCGATCCGGAGAAAAAAGTGTTGGAGTTCGCCCTCGGCGAAAAGGGACCCGACACCGCCGGGCTGAGCCTCGCCGAATTCGCCGACCGCGTTTCTTCCGACAAGGCCATGCCGGGAGGTGGGTGCGTGGCGGCCTACATCGGCGCCTTGGGGGCTTCCTTGGGGGGAATGGTGGCCAATATTTCCGCGCAAAAGAAGGGGTGGGAATCGTCTTGGCAAACCTTCGCCGAGTGGGCGGTGAAGGCCGAAGGGCTGAAGGTGGAGCTCCTCCACGCCATCGACGACGACATGAAGGCGTACGACGATTGGCGGGCCGTGATGAGGAAGTACCGGCGCACAAAGCCCGACGGGGAGGGGCGGGCCGAAATCGGCCAGGCGGAAACCAGACTGGTACGCGTACCCATGGGAATCGCTCGCGCGGCCGCCCGGACTTTGCCCTTGCTCCGCGCCATGGCCGAGTCGGGCACCCCCGGCGCCATCGCCGACGTGAGCGTGGGACTCATGTGCGCGCGCACCGCCGTGCAGGCGTCCATCCTCAACGCCAGAAGCAATTCGACTGCCCTGGCGGACGAGGGCTTGAAGGAGGAATTCCTCCGTGGGTGCGCGGAAATCGAAAAGGCCTTTGCCGAGGGGGCAAGGGCAATCCAAGACATACTGGACGGGAAATTGCCCGCGTGATCGGAGCGCGCCTTCGCGGCGCGCTCCGCAGGGGGAATCTGTTTTTTTCTTAAAAATGGCGAACCCCCGCCGGGGGTATTAACCGAAAGGCTTATCATTACGTATCCTAAAGCACTGCACCCAGACCGGATATGGCCGAAAAATTTTTTACGAAACAGCGCCGAGACCGCATCGTCCATTTCTTTCCATTCCAACTGGTGCTGCTCCATTTGAAGCGAAACCATTTCCTGCTCTCCTTCTGGTTGTTGCTTTTCCTGGTGACCACGCGGAGCTTCGCGAACAAATTCGGCATTCCATACCTTTTCCTGGCGCCGGAATACCTCGGCGAAGTGAACGTGCTCGCGTACGCCATCCTCGGGTTTTCCCTCGGGGGCTTTATCATGGCCTTCAACATCTTCAGTTACATCACGCACTCGTTCCGCTTTCCCTTTTTGGGTACGTTGTCCCGACCCTTCTACAAGTTCTGCATCAACAACTTCATCATCCCGGTGGCATTCGTGATCACCTACATATGGTGTTCCAGCGTGTTCCTGTATCGGGTCGAACTGCGCCCGGCGGGTGAAATCCTGCGGTACATGGCCGCCTTTCTCGCCGGAAACGGCGTATTCATCCTCCTGGCTTTCCTGTACTTCTTCCCCACAAACAAAAACATCTTCAAGATCATGGGGCTGAGCGAGGAAGAATTCGAGGAAAACCTCGCCAAACAGAGGAAGAAGCGCAGAAGGCAACAAGAGGGGTTCAGCTCACAGTCGGGAAGACAAAAGTGGCCGGTCGAAACCTACCTCAGCCATTTCTTTCAAATCAGCCTGGCGCGAAACGTCGACCACTACGACAAGGCCACTTTGAGAAAAGTGTTTTTTCAAAACCACGTCAACGCATCCCTGTTCGAGTTTCTGGTGCTCCTGACCTTTTTTATCGTCGGGGCCTTCCAGTACACCGAATTCTTCATCATTCCGGCGGCGGCCAGCGCTTGTTTTCTTTTCACGGTGGTCTTGATGGTCATCAGCATCGCCATGGCCCGGCTGAAAGGATGGACGGTCACCGCGCTGATCGCCTTGGTCTTGGCCTTGAACTTCGCCTCGGCCAGATGGGACATCCTGAACATGAGGAACTACGCCTACGGGTTGGATTACGAAGTGCCGCCCGTACCCTACGCCCCCACCCTTTCCGACACCCTCGAAACGAGGGAAAAGAAAGTGCAGGACGACTTGCGCCACCACGAGGCCATTTTGGACGCGTGGCTGGCCCGAGAAAGGGAGCTCCGACGCGACCCCTTCTTCAAACCCAAATTCGTGGTGATGAACGTCAGCGGCGGGGGCTTGCGCTCCGCACTGTGGGCCGTGCGTACACTGCAGCACTGCGACAGCACCTTGGACGGGCGGCTGATGCGCAACACGCGTGTGATTTCCGGTGCCTCGGGAGGCATCATCGGCGCTTCCTATTACCGCGAACTCTACCTCCGCCGCGACACCCTCCAACCGGGCTTGTACAGCGACGTGTACTTGGAACGCATCTCGGCCGACCTGCTCAACCGTGTATTGTTCAGCTTCGCCACCAACGATATTTTCATCCGATTCCGAACGCGTGAAATCGCCGGCCACAAGTACATCCTCGACCGGGGAATGACCTTCGAAGACCAACTGAACAAAAACACAGGTTTCGTCCTCGACAAAACCATAGGCGACTACGCCGCGCCGGTGGAAAGAGGAGATATCCCCATGATGATCATGGCGCCTACAGTCGTCTCCGACGGGCGAAGACTATTGATTTCCTCACAACCCATGTCCTTCCTCACCACGGAAAACAAAGTGGACAAAAAGCGGTTGAATCTCGGCACTGAAAACCTCGATTTCGCGGAGATGTTCGCGGACCACGGAGCGCAGTACCTGCGGTTTACCACCGCATTGCGCATGAACTCGACCTTTCCCTACATTTTGCCCAACGCCGGCTTGCCCACCGAACCGGACATCGAAGTCATGGACGCCGGCCTGCGCGACAATTACGGCATGAAAATCACCGCCGAGTACCTCCTCCAACTCCGGCCCTGGATCGAGAAAAACACCTCCGGCGTGGTGGTGGTGCAAATCCGAGACACCAAAAAAAGAATGGGCGCCACGGAGGAAAAGAAATCCATCCTGCGCAGGTTGATCAATCCCATCGGAACCTTCTACGGAAATTTCTTCACCGACCAGGACTACAACATGGATCAACTCCTGCTCACCACCTCCAAATTGTTCGACGTGCCCTTCGAGCAAGTCACCTTCGAAATCCGTTTCGGCAAAAAAGAGCGGTTGGCCCTCAGCTGGCACCTCACCACTTTGGAGAAACAGCGAATCATCGAGTCCATCCACGCCGCACACAACCGAGAGTCGCTGTTGCGTTTGGAGAATTTGCTGGAGTAAGTCGACCGGGAAAATCTGCGCGGAAAACGAAGAACCGTCGTCGGTTACCGCCCTCTACCCCGCGCCTCATCGAGTTTCCCAACGAAAGGGCGCGACCGCGTATCCCTGAATCCTCCCTTGATACGACCCCACTTCCCGTTTTCCCTCGTGCACTTCAAAAGCCAGGGCATTCGATTCCCGATGAATCAATCGCGTGCCGTCGGAAACCAACAGTACGTCCACGTGGAACTTCCCGGAGTTTAAAAAACCGCCCGGCACCTCGCAAATCCATTCCCGGGGAGACTGCCCGGAAACCGGCTTTTCCCGATGGAAAGATGTCAGAATCACCTCCCCTTCGCCGTTTTTGAAATTCAAGGTGATGCCCGGATTCGCCACTTCCCCCGAAAGAGTGAAAACCATGCGGAATCCACGGTCTTCGAAGAGTCCGCCCTCGCCCGATTCGATGCGACCGGAAACGCGTGCTCCCCCGGCGGAAAATTCGAAGCGGTCTCTGCCGTCCACGCCGGCTCCGAGATAAGCCGACACCACGTCCCGGGGATCGCCCTCGGCGGCGAGTCGACCGTTTTCGAGCAGGATGGCCCGCGTACAAAGCGATGTGATGCTCCGCATATTGTGGCTCACCAACAGAACCGTGCGCCGGGAGGTGGAGGTGATTTCCCTCATCTTGCCCAAGGCGCGTTTTTGAAATTCCGCGTCACCCACAGCCAGCACTTCATCGACGATGAGAATTTCGGCGTCGAGAAAAGCGGCGACGGCGAAGCCCAGCCTCACCTTCATCCCCGAAGAGTACCTCTTGATGGGGGTGTCGATGAATCGGCCGCATTCGGAAAACCCGGCGATGTCGTCGAATTTCTTTCGTATTTCTTCCCTCGACATACCGAGGATAGCGCCGTTGAGAAAAATGTTTTCCCGACCCGATAATTCGGGATGCATGCCGGTGCCTACTTCGAGGAGGCTGGCGATGCGGCCTTTGATACGAATGCGCCCCGCGGTCGGCGCGGTGATTCGGGACAAGAGCTTGAGCAAGGTCGATTTTCCGGCTCCGTTTTTTCCCACCACACCGAGAATCTCACCCTCTCGCACTTCGATGTTCAATTCCCTCAGGGCATGAAGAATTCGGGCGTCGTCTTCCGAATCGCCCTTGCCCAGCACGCGGCGCAGGTCGTCGCCGAAGGTCGTCAACCCAAAGGATCCCAAGCGGTACTGCTTGGAAAGGTTTTCGATGGATATGACGGCGCGACTCATATGGTGTCCATTACTTTGCGTTCGGTGCGGAGAAAAACCCCGTACCCGATCAAAAATACCAGCACCGACGCCCCCACCGAATACAGCAGCGCCGAAGGCAGGAAAGCCCCTTTGCCCAACACGCCGAAGCGCAGTGCCTCGAGCAGGGAGGTCATGGGATTGGCCAACAGCAAGGTGCGGAAAAGGCCCTGAGCCAAACTCAGGGGGTAAATGATGGGCGACAGGAACAATGCCAACTGAATGATCACGTCTATCAGAAAACGGAGGTCCCGGTACTTGGCCGTAATGGAAGCGAAAATCAACCCCAAACCCACGGAGAGCATCGCCATGACGGCGACGTACACCGGAATCAGCAACACGGTGGGTTGCCGGTGAAAAGAGTAACCGGAAAAGTGGTAGAACACCGCCACGGCGACCAACAACACGATCTGAACGGCCAGGCGCACGCCCGCCGAGAGCACCACGGACCACGCCATGACCATGCGCGGAAAGTAAACCTTACTGAATATCTGCTGGTTGGCGAAAAATAGATCGGAAGTTCGCTTCCAAACCGAGGCGAAAAACTCCCAGAACACCAAACCCACGAGGTAAAACAGGATGGGCGGAACGCCGTCTGTCGGCACTTCGGCAATGCGCCCGAAAACGATGTAGAACGTGGCGACGCGCAACAAAGGTTGAAGCAAAATCCAGAGCGGGCCCAAGACGGTTTGTTTGTACTGCACCACCAAGTCCCTGCGCACGAAAAGCAGGAGGAGATCCCAATGCCTGAAAACTTCGGTCAACCTCGCCCGGCCGGTCGACGCAGGTTCGATGATCAAATCCCAATCTCCCTCCTTATCCGGACGCCCCATGGCGGATCACTTCTTTTTCTTTTCGGAACGGCCATAGCCATACCCATAACCGTATCCGTACCCGTAGCCATAGCCGTAGCCATACCCGTAACGGTATCCGTACTTGCTGTAGTAGTACTGCCAACGCTTCGGCTTCACGTTGTTCAAGATCAGAGCCGTGTGGTTCAGATTATTGGCCGATACGATTTCTTCCAACTGCCGGACGCCGCTCCTCGTCGCCTTGTCGGTGTTCATGACGAACAGCCCCACGTCCATGTGGCGGAGCAGCACCATGGAATCGGAAATCAGCATTAAGGGCGGAGTGTCCACGAGGATGTATTCGTAACGGTCTTCGAGGCTGTCCAAAAGTTCTTCCACCTTGGGACTCAGCACCAATTCCGAAGCGTTGGGGGGCACTTTTCCCGCCGTGATGACGTCGAGGTTCGGGTGGTCGGTGGTCTGCAACACCTCTTCCAGGCTGTGTCTTCCCACGATGTAGGACGACAGCCCCGGTTCATTTTCAATTCGCAGGGAGTGGTGCACTTTGGGCTTGTGCATGTCGAAGTCCAGAATCAGCACCTTCTTGCCGGCGCTCGCGATGATGGCGGCGATGTTGATGGTGCAAAACGTCTTTCCCTCACCCGGGTGCAGCGAGGTTACCAAAATGCGTTGCCCCTTGGTCTTGTCGCTGAAATACTGCAAGTTGGTCCGGATACTCCGGAAGGATTCGGCCACTGCCGATCGGGGACTCGCGGTCACCACCAACCGCTCTTCCTCGGCGTCAGTGGTTTTGGGCACTCCCCCCATGATGGGCAGTCGGGTGAGCTGCTTCAACTCCCGGGTATTTTGAATGCGATCGAAGAGCACCAACCTCGTAAACGATAGCAACAGTGCGAACAAGAACCCCCCGGCAACGCCGTAATACACGATGGTGTTTTTGTCGGGCCCGATCAAGCCGATGCCCCGCGACACCTCGATGATGCTCACTTCCGGCACGATGGCCGCCCTCGCGATGATGGTGTTGGCCTTTTTCTCCAGCAAGTACACGTACATCTTCTGGTTCACGTCCAGATTGCGCTGGATGTTGAGCATTTCCCGCTGCGACGCGGGCAGGCGGCGGAGAACGGACTCGTAATACCCGATTTCGCCCTGCAGTTCCACCCTGCGCTGCTTCATCGCCGCGCGGAGGTTATCGATGTACACCAAGATGTTCGACCGCAAACTCTGCATGGTCGTTTCGGCGCGCTCCGCACCCGGACTTTGGGGCGTAACCGAATAAGCGGCCTGGGATTTCTGCACCTCCAAGTTGTACAACTCCGTCAGCGACCCCCGAAGAAAATCGTCGTCGATGATGTAAATCGCCGGAGGCAAGATGCGCGATTGGGATTCGTTGGAGACCAGGTAGCTTTCCAAGGCCGAAAGGGATTCCAACTTCATGTCGATTTCCCGCTTGTCAGATTCGAAACCGATCAGCTTTTCGAAAAACTCGGACTCCTCCCGCGACAAGTCGAGGATATCCCGCTCTTTCTTATATTCCTCAAGATTGGTCTCGATGCTGTCGAGTATGCCGGTAATGCCCGTAAGCTGCCGGTCGATGTATTCCAAGGTGCTTTCATTCAGCTCCACCTGCGACTTGATGGTGTAATCGATGTACGTGTAGGCCAGCGTATCGAGAAAGGTCTTAGCGTGTGATTCCAGCCTGTCGCGAATTCCCAAAACCAAAATACTCGTGTTCTCTTCGTTGCCTACGCGCAGTGCGGTTTTGTATTTGTCTATCAGGTACCCCTTGCTGTCCACCACAAAGCGGTAGTTATTGTCTTTCAGTCTATTGAAAGTATCGTCGCTGAGCAGGTCGTTGCGTGTGGCCGTCAGGATGTACTCGCGCTCCACCACCTCCTCGTTGAAGGGGTGCACCCGTTGCACTTCCTTTCCGTTGCGCTCAAACGACAGGCGAAAAGAGTTTTTGTCCACTATTTTCACGTTGAAGGGCACTCCGTACAGTGCGTCTTCGGAACCCACGATGCGAATGTCGAGGTCGAAGGCGTCGATGGATGGAATCTCAGTCGTCTTCACCCTCCCCACGATGAAATACGACACCTGAAAATCGAGTTTGTCGAGCGTGCGCGAAATCAAATCGTGGGATTGCAGTACGCGCATCTGGTTGGTGATCTGGTTCACATCACGCCCATAGCCCGTAAGTCCGCGAAAAATTTGGCTTTGGTATTCGTTCGTCGGCCCCGACCCCAGCAGCAGCTGCGTTTTGGCACCGTATTCGTCGGGCAGCCGGTGCGCGTACAGATACGCCAACACGCCCGCAATCAACGGCACCAGCACCAGGATCCAAAAATTCTTGTTGATGAATTTGAGGACCACCAGCAGGTCGTCCGCGTCTATGATGTTGGTTTTTTTCTCAGCCATGCGCGCACATGAATGGCTACAAAGGTAAAATTTCGGCCTTCACCGCGGCACTCCCAAAACACAAGCTCCCGATCGGTGCCTTTTTGCCTTGGTTTTCGTGGCGCATCCCCGGCCCTTTTCCTCGGGCCGGGGTCGGCCTTCCACCTCTTTCTTTTTTCCGCCCCCAAAGGGCTGTGGAGGGGCGAGGAGCTTCCGCCGGTCGCTCTCGCCCCTCTCGCAGCCCTAATTCGGGCCGATAAAAAAGGATGCCGGTGTACGTCCTTGCGCATCCGGATCCCAGCCATCCGGTCGTTTGAATTCGCACTCCGCAATGCCCGACGAGCTCGCCAATTCCCACTAGACAAATGTGATTTACACGCACAACCACCGAACAACCCGGAAAAAAACGGGTACAGCCACACCCACAAAAACCCAAAAAACCCTGCGCGTCTTCAATAATTCATGGCGATGGCTCCCTTTTCATCCAGAGGGTGCACAGCGGGACTGGCTTGAATTTCCACCACGGAAGGAAGTACCTCGCCGACTTGGGCGATGACAATATCGGCCGAGGGCCAATCGACGGACTCCGACGCTTCTTCGCTGACATAGACGATGGAATTTTCCACGGTTTGCGCCTCCATGGCCGCGAACGCATCGGCAGGCAGGGCGTGAACGGCGTGAAAACCACACCCGTCGGGATGTCTGCACCGGGGCATCTCTTGCCACTGCACCCTCCGCACACCGTGAGACCCCAAAAAACCGTCGATGAGGTACCCCACGTTCGACCGAACCCCGGCCAAGTCTTGAGCCACGTACACCGTGGCTTGGTCGCCTTGGATTTCCACCGCCGTGGGTACATGGGCACCCACCGGAAAAAACAGGATGGATTGGCGCGCCCTCTCCACCGATTTTGTGGAGTATATCAGCAGCAAAGCCATACCGACTGCATATGCAAACCGCATCCGTGCCCGTCCCGGACGCGCCAAAAATCCCACCAACGCCAAGATGAAAATGTAGACCAAAATGCCGGTGAAGCCACTGAAATACGTGCCTTTCATCACCGCACCCGGGATGGAGTTTACAAGCACCACCGATTCATTGAGCAGGTAGGCCGCCAAATTGGTGATGTAGGCGAAGAACTCCCCCACGTAGGGAATGGAGAAGGTGAGTAGCCACAGCACCCCGGTGTGCAAAATCACCCATGCCAGAGGAATGACCATTAAATTGGTGAGGAAGAAATACACCGGAAACTGCCCGAAATAGTGCACGCTGAGCGGAAATGTGGCGAGCTGGGCACTGACGGAAACCACCAACAGAGACCAAGTGCTTTTGGCCAACCGGGATTTGAACGTGCATAATCCATGGATTTTGGGATTGAGGAACACGATACCGATGACCGCCAAATAAGACAATTGGAAACCCACTTGCCCGAGCAAGAACGGATCTATGGCCAACAGAAAAAAAGCGCTTGCGCTGATCATGTTGTAGGTGTTGGACCTGTGTCCGCCGAGTTTTCCGATGGCGATGAACGAAAACATGGTAGCGGCTCGCAGCACAGACGGGCTGAAACCTGTAATGGCCGCGTAAAACCATAAAATCAACAACACCACCATTGCGTTGAAAACCCTCCATCGGGGTCCGCGCAAAAGGAAACCCAGAATGGACAACACGAATAGATAGACGATACCGACGTGCAGGCCGCTCACCGCCAAGATGTGCACGGCTCCGGCACCGACGAAGTCTTCGCGGAGGTCTTCCTCGAGATAGGAGCGGTCGCCCAATATCAACGCCGCGATCACTCCGTTCTCTCTGTCGTCGTATGCATTGAGGTACCAATTGCGAATCAATTCACCGCGTAACCTTTTGATGGCGAGAATGGCGGATCCCGACCGTCGGCCCGTAAGTCGGTAATTGTCCGAATCCAAGAAAACCGTGCCCGAGATACCCTGCCTCACCAGGTACTTGGAATAATCGAATTGACCCGGATTTACCTTCATGCCATCAGTGGAAACGTAACCGTAGATCACCAACTCGTCTCCCGGCTCCAAAGCGGCCGAAATAGAGTCCTTCCGGATGTATGCATGTACTTTCATTCTCACCGGATGCACGGCACCCAGAGAATCCCGCCAATGGTCGATCTTCAGCAACACCGCATAGGTCTTGGTCTTGGGATCGGGATAAGAATGGACCGTGGCAGCGTACTCCTGCGATGGCGGTGCCTCCCACCGGGGAGAGGCGTGCTTCAACTGCACGTAGACAAATCCGAACATCAACAGGAAGGCGGTGATTCCCACGCCGAAATACTGGCGCAAGCTCATCCGCCCCTTGAAAAAAATCTTGGCCACCACGATAAAAACCAAGGCCAACAGGCACGTCGCCGCACAAAACACCACCGTGTCCCACCCCACGTCAGGGGAGCGCAGTCCGAATACGATGCCGAGTCCAAAAGGAATGAGCAGCCGGACAAAAGGGGAGCTATGCCAGAACGCATTCATCGTCAATGCCGTCTCTCGGCATAAAGCTAACAATACTTTGTTGATAAATCCCCGGAAGGCGACAACTTTCCGGTCCGGCGCCATACGTTCGCGTTCGGTACGAAGCACCGGCAAAGGAATGTGGTATCTTCGCGCCTTGCCATGAAAATACTCTACTACTCACCGCATCCACATCTCTATCGGGAGGCGCCCACGGGGTACGGCACGCACATGCGCGAGATGATGGCGGCGTGGAGGAGGATGTCGGTGGAGGTCCACCCTTTCATCGCCGGCGACCGAACGGCCGCCCAAGCGACGGGCGCGCCGGAAAACGGCGGCAAGGGCATGGTGAAGAAGTGGGTGCCGCGAATCGTCTGGGAAACGCTGAAGGACGTGGCCCTCATGCGCTTCGACACGCAGTTGGAAAAGGAACTCGAAGAGATGGTGCTGCGCCTGAAACCCGACTTGATCTACGAACGCGTGGCCTACCTCCAGCACTCGGGAATAAGGGTGGCGATGAAGCACGGCATCCGCCACGTGGCCGAGATCAACGCACCCTACCCCGAAGAACGGGTTTCGTTTTCGGGAAAATCCCTCCTCCTCGGGACGGGTCGGAGTCGACTCCGCGAAATACTGCTCCACTCGGACTGCGTCTCCACGGTCAGCTCGGCCCTCAAAGCCCACTTGGCGGAGTACGCCCCGGAAGCCGACAGGAAAGTGCACGTGATTCCCAATTCCGTCAACCCCGAATCGATGGTCAGCACACCGGAAGAGGTCGACAAAATCCGAAGTACCTACGACCTTGACGGCTATACCGTGATCGGCTTCGTGGGTTCCATTTTCCCTTACCACGGCGTGGATCTTCTGATCGAGGCGTTCGCGGAGCTCGGCGATCCCGGCACCAAACTGCTCATCGTCGGCGACGGGCACCTCATCCCGGAATTGAAAGCGCTCGCGCATTCCAAAGGCGTGGCTGACCGCACGGTGTTCACCGGCAGTGTGCCGCACCGCCGGGTGTTTTCCATGATCGCCGCAATGGACATTTGCTGCATGGCCCGGAGCAACGCCTACGGATCGCCGGTGAAAATATTCGAGTACGGGGCGATGAAAAAACCGGTGATCGCACCCGACGTCGTTCCGGTGCGCGACGTGATGACCGAAAGCGACGCCGTTTGGGTGCAACCCACGGTGGAATCCATCCGCGACGCCATGGCTTTGCTCACACGAAACCCCGACTTGCGCCGAAACATGGCCGAATCCTGGCACGGAAAAGTCCTCGAAAACCACACTTGGGATATCTCCGCTAAAAAAACGCTCGCCCTATGCACATCGCCCTCCTGACCGACGGCATCACTCCCTACGTGACGGGTGGAATGCAAAGACATTCTTTCCACTTGGCGCGCCACCTGCTGAAAAGCGGGGTGCGTCTCACTCTGGTGCACTGCGTGCCGCACGGCGCGAGGATTCCCGATCCCGACGAGGTGGCTACGGCCCTCGACGCCCCGGCCGATCGGCTGCGGGTGGTGGGTTTCCACTTTCCCAAAAGCGGAAAAATCCCTGGCCACTACATCGGCGAGTCGTATCGGTATTCGTGCATGATCTACGACGCGTTGAAGGAGGAATGGCCCACCTTCGATTTTATCTACGCCAAGGGGTTCACCCCGTGGTGCCTGCTGGAGAAAAAAAAGAAAGGCGAACACATGGGGCCGGTGGGGATCAAATTTCACGGCTACGAAATGTTTCAGAAGTCTCGGGGCGTGAGGTCGAAGATGGAACAAGAACTGCTCAAACCTCCCGTGATTTTCATCAACCGCAACGCCGATTGTGTGTTCTCTTACGGCGGGAAAATCACCGAGCTGATCTTAAAAACGGGGGTGGAAGCCGAAAAAATCGTCGAGATCGGCTCGGGCATCGACGACGCGTGGGTGGCGAGCGCGCCTACGCCCACCACGGACAAGCGGACATTCTTATTCGTAGGCCGCAACGAAAGGCGGAAAGGCATCCCCGATCTGTTGGCGGTTCAAGACGTATTCGACCATCCCTCCCTCGAATTCCATTGGGTGGGCGCCTTGCCGGAATCCAAGCGCATCGACGCGCCCAACATGGTCTACCACGGTGAAATCAAGGACGTTGCCGAGCTTCAATCCATCGTGGATCGCTGCGACGTGCTCGTGACGCCCAGCCATTCGGAAGGCATGCCCAACGTGATTTTGGAAGCCATGGCCAGAGGTCTGGCGGTGATCGCGACCGACGTGGGAGCGGTGCCGAAGATGGTCTCCGACCGCAACGGACGGCTGATCGCCCCACGCGACAAAAAGATGCTCCGCGAAGCCCTGCTGGACATGCTCAACCTGCCCGCAGAGGACCTCCACAACATGAAATCGCACAGCTTGGAAAAGGTGCGTCGGGATTTCTTGTGGTCGGAAGTGGCCCGGCAAACTTTGGAAGCCATCAAGAAATTTACCTTTACTTCGTAGAACTTCCCCCGAGGCATGCTCGATTTCATCGTCCGAAACAGAAGTTTGTTGATCTTGTTCGTCGTGATGTTCATCGCCGGACAGTTGGGATCGATGCCTTTTTATTTTATCGGTGGACTGGTGCTGGTCATTCTCTGGCGGAAGCAGCTCTACCCTGAAATTCTTCTGGGATTCCTTTTCATTTTGGTCTTGAGCGACAGCCTGCGCTCGGAGACCGATTTCGCCAAGGATTTCAAGAACGTGTACATGCTCTTCATCGCCGGCATCGGGGTGATCGAAAGGAACCGTTTCGGTGCGGTGAACAGAATCTACACGTATTTTCTGCCCTTCTTCGCCGTGGCCTTGGTGAGCATGTTCTTCTCGCCACAAATTCCCCTGGCCTTCCAAAAGACCTTGTCTTATTTTCTGCTGATTCTGTCCGTGCCCCAACTTTTCAGGTACGCGTACCGTCAGCGGGGACCCGTCTTTTTGAAAGACCTGCTCTACTTGTCGACGGTCCTCATTCTCATCGGGTTCGTATTGGACTTCTTTTCACCGGGTTTGGCCTATTCCCACGGAGGCAGGTTCCGGGGCATCTTCGGCAATCCCAACGGTATCGGTATTTTCTCCATTCTCATCTTGGGGTTGATTTATTTGGTGCGGGACATCTTTCCCAATCTGCTTTCCAAAAGCGACTTGCGGTGGATGACCCTGCCGATTTTGCTGGTCATTCTCATGTCGGGTTCGCGGACGGCGATCATCGCGGCGCTGTTGTTTTTCTTTTTCACCCGCTTTTACACCATATCGCCGTTTATAGGGTTCGTGGTGTTTTTGGCCACCGCTTTTGCCGTGGAGCTCATTTCTTCCAACCTCACCCAAATCGTCGAAAGCCTTGGAATCGCCCATTTTTTCCGTGCGGACACCCTGGCGGAAGGGTCCGGACGGTACATCGCGTGGGAGTTCGCGTGGGTCAATATCCAGGAGCACTTCTGGTTGGGCAAGGGATTCGCCTTCGATGAATGGCTGATGAGGAAAAACCAGGACATGCTCAACCAACTCGGCCACCAGGGAGGCGTTCACAACACCTACCTGATCATCTGGCTCAACACCGGCATCATCGGGTTGATCTTGTTTTTGCGCGCCATCCTCTTGCTCTTTATCCGGGGGGCCAAAAACACCCCGCTTTCCTTCCCGTATCTCTGGATGGTGCTGTTCAGCATTCTACTCGAGCCTTGGCTGGCCGCATCGCTGAACCCTTTCAGCATTCTGTTTTTCCTGTCGGTTACCCTCATCACCGACGAAGTATTCCAAACCCAAACCCACGAGCTGACCCTCGAAAATGAAACGGCGCAAACCATTCCCGCTTAAGTGGATCCCGGTGATTTTGGTGGCTCTGCTGGCGCTCGAATTCGCCCTCAGGCTGTTCTTCGGTTTCGGTCGACTTCCCCTGTACTACACCTCCACGGTGTACGAGTACGCCTTGTGCCCCGACCAAGACCTCACCCGCTTCGGAAAGCAATTCTCCACCAACGAGGTAGGCATGCGCAGTGCACCTCTGGGAACAGGCGAATCCAGGGTATTGAAATTCGGCGATTCCGTGCTCAACGGCGGGGTGCGCATCACCCAGGATTCGCTTAGCTCAACGAGATTGGAAAGGATGCTGCGCAAGGTCCTCCCCGACGCGCGGGTCTTGAATGTATCGGCCGGGAGCTGGGGCGTGGACAATGCATTCTCGTGGATGCGGGAACACGGTGATTTCGGCGCCGAAGTGCTGGTTTTGGTCTTCAGCAGCCACGACTGGACCGACACCATGACCTTTCGGGAGGTGGTGAACCGTGTGCCCTATTACCCCGGAACCTCTCCGCGCACGGCCATCGGTGACGCACTCGAATGGGTGTATTCCCGTTACCTCCAAAAAGTGGATTGGGAATCCCTCCCAAAAATCAAAAACGCGCCTCCGCCCACGAAAAGCGATCATTCCACGGGATGGGAAAACTTCGTGCGGTACGCCGAGGAGCGAAACCTGCCGCTGATCGTGTACCACCATACCACACAGAAAGAGCTGAAACGAGGCGCGTGGTCTCCCGAAGGTTCGGCATTGGAAGAGTTCCTGAAAAACAGCCCCGCCACGGTGGTGTCGGGATTCGACGCGGGATACGACGACAGCGACTATCTCGACGACATACACCTTTCCACCTCCGGACAACGAAAATTGGCCCGACTGCTTTACCCACCCACAAAAACCGCCCTCACCAACCGCGATGCCTAAGGTTCTCTTCCTCTATACCGAATTGGCGGAGTACATCCGGATCTGCTTCGAAGCCCTGGCTGAATCGGGTGTGGAAGTGCACGTGGTGGCCTATCCCGTGCACCCCGAGGCGCCCTTCCGCTTCGATTTGGACAATTCGAAAGTGCACTACCACAAAAGGGAAACGCAGGACGACGCTTCCCTCTCCCGTTTGGTGGCGGAGGTGGATCCTGCGGTGTTGCTGTGCAGCGGCTGGATCGACGCGGCCTACGTGAGGATTTGCCGTGAAAACCGATCGCTGCGGAAAACCGTGCTGATAAGTGACAACGGGTGGACCGGCGGCTTGCGCTCCGCGCTTTCGGTTCTCCGCGCGAGGATGCGGTACAAATCCGTGTTCGACCAAGCCTTCGTGCCGGGGCGACCCCAAGTGGAATACGCCCGGAAAATGGGCTTCGGCGAAGAGGACATTTACACCGGCTTTTACACCATCGACCCTAGGAAATCCCTGCCGTTGTCGGCGGCGAACACGGGGGGGGAATCGTTTCCCAAACGGTTCGTTTACGCCGGCAGGTACGTCGATTTCAAAGGAATCGGGGAGCTTTGGGAAGCCTACTCTTCCTTGGGCGAAACCGAGTGGGAACTCCACTGCATCGGCACGGGGCCCTTGTTCGCATCCAAGCCGACGATTCCCGGCGTGCACCATCACGGCTTTGTCCAGCCGGCCGAAATGGATAATTTTGTGGCGAAAGGAGGAGTTTTTGTCCTGCCCAGCCACAAAGAACCTTGGGGGATGGTAATCCACGAATTCGCCGCCGCCGGTTATCCCCTGCTCTGTAGCCGTGAAGTCGGTGCGGCCACGGCATTTTTGGCGCCGGGGGAGAACGGCCACGCCTTCCCGGCCAAAAACAAAAACGCGTTGGCCGAGGCCATGCGAAAAATCACCGCCACAGGCGACGATGACCTTCGGACCATGGCTCGAAAGAGCTTGGAATTGGCCGGGAAAGTCAACGTGGAAAATTGGGTGAACACCATTCGAAACCAGCTAATACAAAACCATGAGTAGAATCTTGATCACCGGAGGCGCGGGCTTCATCGCCAGCCACCTGGCCGCGAAATTGGCGGCGAGCGGCGAGCACCACATCGTCATCGCCGACAACTTGCAAACGGGCAAGAAAAGCCACCTTCCGATCAACGCCAATGGAAACATCGAATTCATCAAATCGGACGTAAACCGATTCGAAGACATTTCGGGCCTGTTTTACTCCTACCGCTTCGACTACGTGTTTCACTACGCGGCGACAGTGGGGGTGAAACGCACCTTGGCCAATCCCACCATGGTGCTCGAAGACATCGAAGGCATCAAAAACATCCTGAACCTGAGCAAAAACACCGGCGTGAAAAGGGTGTACTATTCGAGCAGCTCGGAGGTGTACGGAGAGCCGGTGGAGATTCCCCAAAACGAAAAAACCACGCCGCTCAACTCCAAACTCCCCTACGCCATCGTAAAAAACATCGGTGAGGCCTTCCTCCGATCCTACAACGTGGAGTTCGGGTTGGAATACACCATCTTCCGCTTTTTCAACACCTACGGCCCCAACCAGAGCGAAGACTTCGTCATGTCGAAATTCGTGCGCGCCGCGCTGAACGGCGACGACCTGACCATCTACGGCGACGGATTGCAAACGAGAACTTTCTGCTACATCAACGACAACACCGATGCGTGCACCAAGATCTTCCAACAAGGCAAAATCATCAACGACGTCATCAACATCGGGTCAAACGTGGAAACGTCCATTCTGAGGCTGGCCAACACCATCGTCGACATCCTCGGCTCGAAATCGCGCATCGTTCACTTGCCGCCGCTGAAGGAAGGCGACATGACGAGGCGCATGCCCGACAATTCCCGAATGCTGGAAGTACTGGGCCGAGAACTCGTTCCCTTGCACGAAGGCATCGAGCGCATGTTGAAGTCCGACCAATTCGCGGTGGCATAATGTGCGGCATTGCGGGCATACTCGGAATGAGGGATTCCGAACGATCAAAAGAGGCGGTGCAGCGCATGAACGCCGCTCTGGCACATCGGGGGCCTGACGCCCAGGGTCTGTACGAAGACCGGGGCATCGTTTTGGGCCACACCCGCCTGTCGATCATCGATCCCCGGGCGGGCGCCAACCAGCCCATGACCGATCCAACGGGGCGGTACACCCTCGTGTTCAACGGTGAAATTTACAACTACCGCGAGTTGCGCCCCATGTTTCGCGACACGACCTTCCGGACGGAATCGGATACGGAGGTGTTGCTTTGTGGGTTGATTAGATGGGGGGTAGACTTTCTCAAAGAATGCCGCGGAATGTATGCCTTTGCATTTTGGGACGGGGAAGAACAGGAGCTCATCCTCGGCCGCGATCCCATGGGCATCAAACCGCTGTACTACGCCAACGTGGGCAACCACCTCGTCTTCGCCAGTGAAATCCGCGCGATCGCCGCCTCCGGGTTGATCGAAAAAAAACTCGACCGGGACGCCTTGCCCGAGTACCTCCGCTTTCAGACCGTTCACGGCGCACGGACGCTGGCCCAAGGCGTGTTCTCCCTTCCTTCGGGAGCCTACCTGCGCGTAGGCGATTCAGAAATGAAAATCCACTACCACTACCGGCGCTCGGCAGTGGTGGAACCCGGGGTGCGGGGCATGGAATACTCCGACGTGCTCGGTTTGATCCGCAAGCGACTCGACACGGCGATCAAACGCAGATTGGTGGCGGACGTGCCCCTCGGGGCCTTTCTTTCCGGCGGCATCGATTCCTCGGCCGTGGTGGCCCTCGCCTCCTCCCACGTTTCCCAACCGTTGAAAACCTTCAACATCGACTTTGCCGAAGAGGAATTCAGCGAAGCCAAATACGCCCGCATCGTCGCCGAGAAATACGGCACCGACCACACCACGATCCAACTTTCTCCCGCGGAACTGCTGTCTTCCCTGCCCGACGCCATCGCCGCCATGGACCACCCTTCCGGCGACGGAATCAACACCTACGTGATCGCGAGGGCGGCAAAACACGCCGGCATTACCGTGGCGCTCTCCGGCACCGGGGGCGACGAACTGTTCGCCGGATACCCCATCTTCAAACAAATTCACCGTTTGGAGCAAAACAAATGGATCTGGTCCTTCCCCCGATTCATCAGGGACATAGGCGGATTCCTCTTGGAAACGACCAAGCCGAGCATCGCCTCGTCGAAAATCCGCCAAGTGCTGAACGAGAATTACACGGACCTCGAATACCAATACCCCTTCAGCCGGGAGGTGAGTCGGGAGCGGCTCAACCGCGCTTTGCTCTCTTACGACCCGCCGCCTGAAAAATCGGTTTGGGGAATCGTGAAAGAAGGCGTCGGGTACGGCACCCCCGGCTTTGACTTGCCCCTTTTGAGCCGCGTGAGCTACGCCGAAATGGCCACGTATCTGGAATCCGTCCTCCTCCGCGACGCCGACCAAATGTCCATGGCCCACGCCCTGGAAGTGCGCGTGCCCTTCCTCGACATCGACTTGGTGGCCACCGTGCTCTCGGTGAGGGACCGCATGAAATACCCCCACACTCCGAAAAAACTGCTCGTCGATGCCCTCGGAGATTCCCTGCCCGCCGAGATCGTCGATCGGCCCAAAATGGGTTTCGTCTTCCCGTGGGAACATTGGATGAAAAACGACTTGAAGGATTTTTGCGGGGACGCCATCACCGCACTCGGCAAGAGGGATGAATTCAACGGAAGGGAATTGGCCAAAAGGTGGGACGCCTTTTTGAAAGGGGATTCGAAAGTGACGTGGTCGCGCATTTGGCACCTCTGCATCCTTCAGGCTTGGCTCGAAAAAAATGGCTTCGGATAAACCCCGCATAGTGATTTTCACCGATTGGTACTTGCCGGGATACAAAGCCGGCGGCCCCATTCAATCGTGCGTGAATTTGGTCGCCCACCTCCACGACCGATTCGATTTTTACGTAGTGTCCTCCGATCGCGATTACCTCGAGGAACAACCCTACCCCCACGTGAAAATCGGGGAAACCGAACAAGTGGGTGCCGCAAGGGTGCGCTATCTGTCGCCTCGGGAGCGATCGTTTCGAAGCATTCGGAAAACCGTCAAGCAACTCGCGCCGGATCGGGTGTACATCAACGGCATGTTCAGTCCAACTTTTTCCATTTACCCCTTGATGGCCGCCCGTAGCTTGGGATTGCCCACTACCGTGGCACCTCGGGGGATGCTTGCGCCGGGGGCATTGGCCATCAAACCGATGAAAAAGAAAGTCTTCCTCAACGCCTTGTCGCTTTTGGGCGCTTACAAAAGTGTGGAGTTTCACGCCACCAACGCCGTGGAAAGCGCGCAAATAAGGCGGCACATCGGACTCAATGCCCAAATTGCGGAAGTGCCGAACATACCCGGGCTCACGCAGATCGAAAGGGCAAACGCCACCACCCACAAAAACAAAAATCACCTCAACGTCTTGACCACCGCTCGTCTGGCGCGGGAAAAGAACATCGCCTTCGCGCTGGAATGTCTGGCGGAACTCCCGGATCACATCCGCGTGAATCAGACGTTCATCGGTTCGGCGTACGACGAAAAATACGCGGGGCAATGCGGGGAACTGGCGCAAAAACTTCCGGACCACGTCCGCGTGGAATTCTCCGGGCCCAAACCGCCCCGGGAAGTGGCCGAAAAGCTCGGGGAATCGCATCTTTTCTTCTTGCCGACGCTGGGCGAAAATTACGGACACGCCATCATCGAGGCGCTTTTGGCGGGTGTGCCGGCCTTGATTTCCGATCGCACGCCGTGGCGGAACCTGGTGCGGGACGGATTGGGGCTTGACGCGGATTTGGCCGAGAAGCGTATTTTCGTCGATTACCTCGTCAAACTGGCGGAGATGGAAGGAGAGGAATACAAGGAACAATTCAAAAACGTCGGCGCAAACGCGCGGCGGCTCATCGATACCGATGCGTTGCGCCGCGGGTACATCGACCTGTTGTCGAGATGAAAACGGACTTGAGCACATACGACAACAGCCATTACCGCCCCGGAAACGCGGTGAAACGCGGGCTGTGGTACGCCACATCCATGGTGTTCTTCGGCACGGCTTTTCCGTGGCCGTCGGTGTTGAAAAGGTTTTTGTTGAGAATTTTCGGCGCTTCGATCGGGAGGGGAGTGGTCATTAAACCATCGGTGAGAATAAAATATCCGTGGTTCCTGAAAGTCGGGAATCATACGTGGATAGGGGAATCCGTGTGGATCGACAACTTGGCGGAGGTGGAAATCGGATCGCATTGCTGCCTGTCTCAGGGTGCTTTTTTGCTCACCGGAAATCACGATTATACCTCCAAATCCTTTAATTTAAGGATACAAAAGGTATATTTGTCAGATGGTGTATGGATCGGTGCGAAAGCAACGGTGTGCCCGGGAGTGATTTGTGAGTCTCACTCCGTGTTGACAGTGGGTTCCGTTGCGACCACCCGCTTGGAACCTTACGGGGTGTACGCGGGCGTACCTGCCGAGAAGAAAAGAATTCGGAAAATAGTATGAAAATATCCGTCATAACCATCTCGTACAACGCTGCGGAAACGATCGAGGATACGATTCAGTCGGTATTGTCGCAGACGTACCAAGACATCGAATACATTCTGATCGACGGTGGATCCCGGGACGAGACCATGGATATCGTGGAGAAATACCGCGACCGCATCGACGTGATTATTTCCGAATCGGACGACGGAATTTACGATGCCATGAACAAAGGCATCAAATACGCCACCGGCGACGTGATCGCCATTTTGAACGCCGACGATACCTTCACCTCCAAACGCGTGATCGAAACCGCCGCCAAACGGCTGGTGGAATTGAATTGCGATACCCTGTACGGGGACTTGGTGTACGTGAAAAGGGAAAACGACAACAAAGTGGTGAGGAAGTGGATTTCAGGCAAGTTCCGTCGCGACGCCTTCCTTCGCGGATGGATGCCGCCCCACCCTACTTTTTTCGTCAAGCGCGAAGTGTACCTGAAATACGGAGCCTTCAACACCCGACTGAAAATCAGCGCCGATTACGAGTTTATGCTGCGCATACTCTTCAAGGAGAACGTATCGACGGTGTACCTCCCCGAAACCCTGGTGAAGATGAAAGCGGGTGGGCAGAGCAACAACTCGTTGAAAAACCGCCTCCGCGCCAACCTCGAAGACCGACTTTCGTGGGAGCTCAACGGATTGCGCCCCTTGGCTTTTACACTTTGGCGGAAGCCTTTCCGAAAAATCGGCCAATTCATCCTCCGCTGATTCCCGGCGACCGAATCACACCTTATATTATACCGCAACCCGCTCCCCCGGGCACGGCGTTTCACTGAACTCAACCGTGGAACGAACGGGATGAACTTTCCGCGCCCGACCGTAGCCGTGCAATCAAACAATCAAATCAATGGTGGAATTCCGGAACCGGTCGAAGTCCGGATCATCAGAACTTGGCTCGGCTCTTTCTGCGCACGCGGCTCTTTTTCTTCATCCAGCCGTACTTGCGCCTGCTGAACTCGCTCTGGCCCTTGATCACGTAGCTGTACGTGAATTGTGCAAAGAGGTAGCCGTCGTTGTTGGTGGGGTCGCCCCGCTTTTCGCCCGGGGCAAAGCTGCCGGCATTCGGAACGTCCATTCCGTATTGGATGGCGTAATCCTCCGCCCTTCGCAGTGAAGCGGCGTTCGTGCGGTTGGCCATCTCCCGGGCCAGCTGGTTGTGCTCTTGAGACAAGCGATCGTCGGTGACGTACTGACGGCTCACGTCGTCGAGGTAATCGGTGAAGGTCGTTCGGTAACCGATTTCAAACCCGAAGCGGTGGTGCCTCAGGTGGGTGAAATACATTCCCAATCCGGCCGGCAAGGTGAAATCGATCAGATTGTATTCGAAACCTTCGGTTCTGAGCGGCTGCAGATCCACCCATTCGCCGTTGAACTCGTCCAGGCCACCCCAGTAGCGCGCTTTCGGGTTGTGCTTCATCACGCCCGCGCCGATGAAACCGTACATCCTGAAATCGGGGTTGTAATACCCCCGGCCGCTCACGTCGTTGTCGTAGAAGAGGGTGATTTCCAATCGGGCGGCCACCTCGAGAATGTCGTTGCGGAAACTGAGGTTTCTGCTCACCCTGGCGGGGTTGCGCGAGTTGTAATCGTTGGCGCGGATCCTCCCGTAGTTCACCCCGAGATTCACCGACAGCCCTTGGGAAAGCTTGTACCGACCGAAACCGCCGAAAACCCACTGGGTGCGGTTCAACTTCATGTCGAACACGAAGTCGCGACGGGTTTCTTCCTGACCGCCGATTTCACCGAGATAATTCGAAGCGCCGACGCCCACACCAAAATCCCATCGGTACTGCGCTTCGGCATGCAAGACGGCAAAAAACAAAAACCCAAATGCGAGCAGTTTCAGTTTTGGCATAGCGACAAATATAGAAAGATGCAGGTAATCCGCATCCCTATTCCCTTCAATCTTCAAAGATTCGAAGAATTTTTCAATGTTCGTGAGTTTTGACGTCGGATTATCGACTCCGCGTGGCGACCGCGCCGCTACGCTCGACGACCTTTAAAACCGAAAAGAAACAAAAGGGTTGCAAAAATCGCGATTCGGTCGAAGGTAAATCCCTACTTTCGCCGCCATGGTGCGCATTCGCTTCATCGCCTTTTTCTGCACGATGCTGCTTTCCGCGGCATCCACCCACGCACAATTGCTCTCCGACCGCGCGCAAGTGTCGTTGCTGACGTGCGGCCCGGGACAAGACCTCTACGCCACCTTCGGGCACAGTGCCCTTCAAATTCACGACCCCGTCACCGGACTCGACCGCGTGTACAATTACGGCACCTTCGATTTCGACACCGAGGGATTCTACGTGAAGTTCACCCGTGGGAAATTGAATTACATCCTGAGCGTAACCACTTTCGACCAATTCATTTGGGAGTACGAATACACCGGGCGGAGCGTGTTTCGGCAAGTACTCGATTTGACCCCGGCCCAAAAGGAAGACCTGTTCGCGTTCCTCGAGCAAAACGCCTTGCCGGAAAACAGGGAGTACAAATACGACTTCTTCTACGACAATTGCAGCACGCGAATTCGCGATGTACTGGAGTCTGTTTTGGGCGAGTCTCTTTCCTACCCGGGTTTCGACGCCGATACCACGGCGACTTTCCGCAATCTGATCGACTTGTATTTGACCGCCATGCCTTGGAGCGATTTCGGTATCGATCTGGCGCTGGGGCTGCCCTGCGACAAGGAAGCCGACTACCGGGAAAAGATGTTTTTGCCGGATTACCTCATGGCGGGCATGGGTGGCGCCGTCCTTTCCGACGATTCCGGACAAAGGCCGTTGGTGAAGTCATCGGGCGTCGTCCTCGAGCAAAACCCCCACATGGTTCTCCCCGAGAAACGCAGCGTCGCTTGGATTTTTTGGGTCGTATTCGTCGTGGGTTTGCTGGCCATGATCCTATTGCCCGCACCCCTGCTGCGGTGGTTCGACATGGTGTTGTTCTTCTCCGTGGGGCTGCTCGGAATCTTCTTGCTTTTCCTGTGGTTCGGCACCGACCACACCGCCACCGATTACAACCTCAACTTGCTCTGGGCACTGCCTACGTGGCTCATCGCCGGATACATGATCGCTCGTGGAACCCTGTCCACGCGGTTTTTCCGAATTCACGCCTTCCTGATGTTCCTGCTCATCCTCTTCACCCCCCTTTTGGGACAAGATTTTCACGCGGCTGTCATCCCCCTCATCCTTCTATTGACCGCACGTTCTTGGGCCTGGCAGAAATACGTCCGCTACTTGTCCCTCCGTCAAGTCAATTGAACCGCGAAATCTTTCGGTCCGCAAAATTTTGAAACCGTAGCTTTGTGCTGCACCTCAAAAAAGGGTTCCAAACCCGGCGAGGGCATTCAAAAAACCTCATCATGGCAGGAAAGAAAGGCAACGGCTTTGTATACAGCACCAACCCCGACCACGGTTTTCACGACGAAGGCGAGGAACGCGAAACGCCCCCGCCATCGGACCAGGACCTCCGTGTGTGGCTGGACCGAAAAGGTCGGGGAGGCAAGCCGGCCACTCTCGTGCGGGGCTTCGAAGGCCGGGAGTCGGACCTCAAGGAACTCGGCAAAAAGCTGAAAGCACACTGCGCCGTGGGAGGATCGGTGAAAAACGGAGAAATACTCATTCAGGGCGATCACCGGGATCGGGTGGTCGATTTCTTGAAAAGCAATGGATATGGAGCGAAAAAAGCCGGTGGGTAAACGAAAACAGGCCAGGGCCGGAAGGTTTCCCATGGTGGCGACCACTCTGGAAGGCTTGGAAGACGTGCTGGCCAATGAAATCACGGCCATAGGAGGAAACGACGTGCGAAAAGGCAAACGGGCAGTGACTTTCACCGCCGACCGGGATTTGGTGTACAAAAGCAATTTGCGGCTGCGAACCGCCCTCCGCGTGATGAAACCCCTGCTTCGGTTCCGTGCCCAAGACGACGACGAACTGTACCATCAGGTGCAAAAAGTGGATTGGCCGGCGATTTTCGACGTGGGAAAAACCTTCGCCATCAAAGCGGCGGTAACGGGAAGTGTGTTCACACACAGCCACTACGCCGCCCTGAAGTGCAAAGATGCCATCGTGGACCAGTTCCGCGATAAAACGGGCGCACGCCCGGGCATCGATACAGCCAACCCCAACGTGGTCGTTCACCTCCGCATTTTCCAAGACCAGGTAAACCTCTCCCTCGACAGCTCCGGCGAACCTCTGAACCGCCGTGGATACAGACAGCCCAACGCACCGGCACCGCTCAACGAATGTTTGGCGGCCGGCATGTTGCTCATGGCCGATTACAACGGCAAAATGGATTTCGTCGACGGCATGTGCGGATCGGGAACGCTGTGCATCGAAGCCGCCATGATCGCGCATAAAATCGCCCCCGGCCTGATGCGGGAATCTTTCTCGTTTATGCATTGGAAGGATTTCGATGAAGAACTCTTCGGAATCATTCGGGAAGCCACGGCCAACAGGGTGAAGGAAGAGAACGTGCGGATTTTCGGGTACGACCACAGCATCGGCGCGGTGAGAACGGCGAGGAAGGCCGCGGAAGCCGCCGGACTCGACGAGGCCATCGATTTCCGCGTCGCGGATTTCTTCGACGAAAAGCCCCCGCCTCCGCCGGGACTCTTAGTGATGAACCCGCCTTACGACGAGCGCATGCCCTTGGATGACGCCGAGGCCTTCTACCAAAAAATAGGCGATAAACTAAAAGCCGATTACGCGGGTTATCGGGCCTGGATTTTGTCAAGTCACCAAGATGCCATGAAACGTGTGGGGTTGCGCACATTCGACACCCGGCATTTGCTCAACGGAAATCTTCCGGTTCGCTTTTCGGGGTATCGGATTTACTCCGGAAAAAAGTCCGGAGGCGGCGAAGATCCTGTGGATTGAGTCGATGCCGGCCATTTGTCAACGAATGAAGATTCAATAAATAGGCTTCATACATGGGTGCAATGCGGCGGAAAATCGCAGGTAAATTCATACTCCTTCATGTTTTAGTTTCTTCCCGTCGTTAAGAAAGTTTAGCATAGTCAAATTTTTAACAAAACGGGCGTCGTGTTCCGGCGTGGTCCGATGCGCCATGTTTGTGACAAACCGGTTGATTATTAACGCCCATCACCCAAAAATCGCCCTGAAAGCGCATGGCTGTTATGCGCGGCCTGCCCACGGGCAGCAAAACGCGCCTTCTTGACCCATCCGGTGGATTCGGAAACATGCTCACAACGGTGAGTTGGTACGACGACGACCGCCGTCCCATTCAGGCCTTCACCGAAAACCACCTCGGGGGCCACGACCGCATCGACACTTGGTACAACGAACGGAGTGCCGTGGACAAAACCGTGCAGCACCACCAATACGACGCCTCATCCGATCCCCACATCTTCACCACGCGGTTCGTGTACGACGTGTACAGCGGAGCGCTCGTGCGGACCTACTGCCAACTCGACGACGACCCGGAAATCCTCGTGAGCCGCAGGGAGTTCGACCCCGACGGAAAGCTCCGCAGGCTGCGCCTGCACAGGCCCCCCGGAATGGACGACTTCATGCAGAACATCGACTACCGGTACAACGACCAGGGGCAACTGACCCACATCAACAATACCGCCCTGATCGTGGATGCCTTCAACCCCGACGACAACGACGTGTTTGGCCAGGAACTCACGTATTTTGACGACAGTCCCGAATACGATTCATCGGATCCCTCCGTCAAAAACCCGGTGAAACGCTACGACGGAAACGTCTCCTCGATGATGTGGAACGCAAAAACCCCCGATCAGGACGGAACCATGCTGAGCCGACACGCCTACCTGTACAAGTACGACGGGTTCGGGCAAATGACCGAAGCCGATTACCTCTCCGACACGCCCTCCACCCCCGGCACGTTCGAAGACGACCCCGTCATTCCCGAACAGTTCGACGAGCGGGTGAATTACGACCTCGGTGGAAACATCACGAGGCTGAACCGCAGCCAAATCGGACAGGCCCAAGGGGGAGGATACGGCGAACGCATGGACGAGCTCACCTACCGATACGAAAAGGGCTACCAACTCAAATCGGTGGTGGACGCCGGCGTGGGAACATCCAACGGACAGTACCGCCACTTTACCGATGGGAGCCAAAGCACCACCGACTACACCTACGACGCCGCGGGCAAACTCCTCCAGGACAAAAACCGCCACTTCACCTTCATCTACAACCGATTGGGGTTGCCGAGACAGGCCAACTTCTCCAAAGGTGCGCATGCCTACCAAATTCGTTACCTTTACGACGCCTCGGGCAACAAACTCCAAAAGCAAGTGGAAATCCCCGCCTGTCCGCCAAATACGCAGTGTCCCCCCCCGGGAACCACCACCACGGACTACGTGGGCAACTTCGTCTACCACAACGGGGAACTACAAATGGTTTACCACCCCGAAGGCATCATACGCCCTACGCCACCCAGCGCCGAAAACGAAACCGAATACGTTTACGACTACTTCATCAAGGACTATCTCGGCAACGTGCGCGTGGTGCTCACCGAAGAAAACGCCACCTACGACAGTTCCATGGTGGCAACGATGGAGGAATACCGCGCCAATTGGGAAGAGGCCAACTTCGAGAACATCGAAGAGGGACGGGAACCGATTCCGATCAATTATCCCGTGGACGCATCCTTCCCCTTCAACCAATTCATCGCCAAGCTCGTTGCCGACAACGAAATGACCATCGGTCCGGCCAAGGTCTTGGAGGTGAACCAAGGCGACAAAGTAAAGCTCGCCACGCAGTACTTTTACGAAGAAGACGCCCCGGGAACCACGTACGAAAACCTCGGCTTTCTCGTGGAGGAAATCCTCGTTTCGATGGCCGCGGCGGGGGCGGGGATCCTTCCCGTGGGGGAGGGCACTTTGGTGAACCTCGCCAACGGCTCGACCAATTTGGGCAATCACATCGCCAACTTCCTGAGCAACACCATGGACACCACGGGCATGAACCGTCCTCAGGCGTATTTGGTGTGGCTGGCGTACGACAAGGATTTCAAACTCGACCCCACCTCATCGGGCGCATTGCGCGTGGAAGACCCCAACGAGCTCGGCACCCTGATGTCGGGCGAGTTTCCGGTAAACAAACCCGGCTATCTGCACGTGTACGTGGCCAACGGCACGGCCTCGAAGATCATCAACTTCGACAACCTGTACGTCACCACCATGCAGGGGCAAACCCGCCAAATCAACCACTACTATCCGTTCGGTCTGCGCATGCGCCTCGGACATGGCCAAAAGTACAAGAACATGTACACGGGCAAGGAACTCCAAACGGGTGAGTACTGGCACGCCGCCACCTCCACGGGATTGGAGATGTACGACTTTCACGCGAGGTTCTACGACCCGCAGTTGGGAAGGTGGTTTACGCCCGACCCCGCCGAGCAGTTCGCAAATCCTTATCTGGCCATGGGGAACAACCCGGTGGTTTATGTGGATCCGGATGGGGAGTTTATTTGGGCCCCGATCATTATTGGAGCCATGATCGGGTCATTCACAGGGGCGGTTGGTGCGGGTATGTCCGGTGCGTCCGCAGGGAATATCATGGCCTCATTTGGTATTGGCGCCCTTGCAGGTGCCATTGGTGGTGCTGTTGGTGGAAGTTTCTCCGGTGGTTTAGGATTTGGTTCCGGAGCATTGCAAGGGGGGACATCAGGGTTTTCAGCGGGCTTTGTAAACGGTGCTGGTAATGCCTATTTGAATGGAGCTAACTTTGGTGAGGGTCTGATGGAGGGATTGAAAGGTGGCGGAATCGGGGCAGCCACTGGTGCTATGATTGGGGGGGTAGCAAGTGGGATATATGCAGCAAAACATAGTGGGGACTTTTGGTCTGGAAAGGGCGCTACTTTTGAGAGTTTAGGTGTTCCTGGTGAAAGCATTACCATTGGAGATGATGTTGTTTATTCGTCGGAATACGCGAAACAATTTGCACATGATTATTTACCAAGAGTTGAAGGATTGAACAATTTGTATGCTGATGGCTCAGTGCCGCCAGGCTCTGGTTATGAAAATGTTGGTGGACGGGTATATAATATAAAAGGAGATGAAGTAAGAGGCATAACTCGATATTTGGGAAATAAATTATCAGACGTTTATATGTTCCAAGCGGCGTTTACTTCGAAGTCTCGATTGTACTTGAGTTTAGGTCATGAACTATTACATGTGGCCTATAATTCGGGTGGAATAGGGTTTACTGATTTTATGAAAAATGCTAAGCACGCGTCAATTCATAAGTGGCAAGCTCAGCAATCAATAATTTGGAAATTTGATCAGAACCATTATATTGGAAAGTATAATATATTTAAACAATTCGAAAGACCGTATCTTGATTACAAGAATTATGGCTTTTTTCTACTAGGACAAAAACCTTGGTAGGTATGAATTATATTATGATTATATTTATACTGATATTCTCAACTTTTATTTGTGAGAAAAAGGATTATAACATCAGGGAAAACACTCAAGATAACGGATCCTTGGATTTCGAAAACAAAATTCCAATTCCCCGTGGCATAGACAGTATAAAAGATCTGCAATTGGGGAAATGGCCAATAGGCGAAACAATAAGATTCAATTTAAAACAACCTGATATATTATTGGGTACTAGTGACTCACTTTATTTCGATTTTTTAAAAATAGATATAGTTAGTGGGTATTCCGTCTTTTCAAATTTTGGAGATAGCCTTTGGACGAAAGATGAAGGGTTTATTCCGATAGAAATGAACAAACGAGAATATGAGAGTAGTTATATAAAGACCGTTAAGAGCTTGGCAATAATTGGAAGATTAAAATTGTCGGACAATTTTGAAAGCGTTCTTTTTAAAGTCGAGATTAATGAAAATTCGTTTTACAAGGATAGTTCGATGTTTTTACTGAATTATAATTCAGAATTTGCTTCAGTAATTAAAATTGCCGAAATTTATTCGGGGGAGGTGAGTTTCGAAATTAACACCATGCGAACTGACGTTAATTGTTTTACCCAATTTACAAGTTATGAATCCCTTCCGTTAGAGTGTTTTTCACGAGACTATTTGAAGAACGGTGGTTATGATTTCAGTCTTCTGGAAGATGGCCAAGTTAATCTCAATAAGGATAGGTGAAGTATCCCCCGACCAACCTCACCCACCCCCATCCACCCCCCCAATTTTGCCCCAAAAACCCGCAACACGAGTGCCCAATATAGAATGATTTGGACGTCAGCGACCCACAGTCCTACGGGAAGGTCAAGACCGAATTTTTGAAGAGCACCGATTTCCAATTTTTTCCCTCCGCGTTCATGCCCAAAAGCCCAACCATTTCCCTATCTTGCCGTCCCAATGCATTACGGCACATCGTCATACACCACAACTACTGGCGGTAGGATGTTTCTCATTCATAGCCCAACCACTTGTCGGGAAGGAAAGGCGGTCAACGTATTTCGGGCGTTTACAGCCTGGCAACGTTCAACCAAAATCGGGAACCTTGATCCTGCCCCACCAAACAGGTAAAATGCAATCCATGAACCAAATCGATGATGAACCGAATGGGAATTCCCACCATTTTTTCTGTCTCTTCAACACTTGCACAAACACCCATTCTTGAATCGTCCGGAAACACCAACGAATCGGAAAACGGCACAGCATTGAAACCAATCCGAGTTGATTTCCGCTATTCGGAATTCCTGAAAACCCCATGTCACGGCAAATTCGGCCCAACCGTACCGCGGTTTCCGACCTTAACCCCCGTGAAAACACATCCGGGCGCAAAGCTCTCTACCGGCGAAGCGACAATGCGGTAAAGCGGAATCAGTAGGCCAGAAGCTTGTCGACCGTGGCCTGAAGGCGGGACCAAGGCAGAAATTGATCTTCCAACGACGCGGTAAACGGAACGGCAGTGTCCATGGCCGCACAGCGCAAAACAGGTGCATCGAGGTACTCGAAGCAGTTTTCGTTGATGATGGAAGTGAGTTCACCACCGATTCCACCAAAGAGGGTGTCCTCGTGCAGCACCAGCGCCCGGCCGGTTTTCTTCACCGATTCGATGACGGTCTCGGTGTCGAGGGGCAACAGGGTACGCAGATCGATTACTTCGATGGATGCGTCTGCGGCTTCCGCCACTTCGAGCGCTTTGTGAACGCCCATTCCATAAGTGACGATGGTCATGTCTTCCCCTTCCCTCACCACGGCCGCTTTTCCGAAAGGCACGTTGTAGTACCCCTCGGGAACCATCTGCCGCAAGCTGCGGTACAGGGCTTTGTGCTCGAAGAAAATCACCGGGTTGGGATCTTCGAAGGCCGTCAGAAGCAGTCCTTTGGCATCGTAGGGAAAAGCCGGATAAACCACTTTCAAGCCCGGAACGTGGGCAAACCACGCTTCGTTGCTTTGGGAGTGGAAGGGTCCGGCCTGAACTCCGGCCCCCGTGGGCATGCGCACAACGACGTCGGCGTTTTGCCCCCAACGGTAGTGGAGTTTGGCGGCGTTGTTGGTGATTTGGGTGAACGCTTCCGAAACGAAGTCGGCGAATTGCATTTCGACCATGGCCTTGCGTCCCTTCACCGACAGTCCGATTCCCGCTCCCACGATGGCCGATTCGCACAAGGGAGTATTCCGCACGCGCTCCTTGCCGAAAGCTTCCACGAAGCCTTCCGTGATCTTGAACACTCCGCCGTATTCCGCGATGTCTTGGCCCATCAGCACCAAATTCGGATGCATGATCATGGCTTCGCGCAACCCGTCGGAAATGGCGTCGATCATGCGCAATTCCTTCTCCTCACCGGTCGGTTTTACCTCGCGGTAGTCGAAAGGTGCGTACACGTCGTTCAACTCGGTTTCGGGGTTGGCCGAGATGGCCGGCTCGTCGAAGGCGATCTTCAGTCCCTCTTCGATCTCTTCTTTGATCTCTTCGGTAAGTTGGGTCACGTACGCTTGGTCGATGACTTTCTCATCGAGCAAAAACTTCTCGAAATTGGCCACCGGGTCCTTCGCGGCCCACTCGTCCATGAGCTCTTGCGGCACGTACTTGGTGCCCGAGGCTTCTTCGTGTCCGCGCATGCGGAAGGTCAGGCATTCCACCAGAATGGGTCGGGGGTTTTTCCGCACGTCTTCGGCGAGATCGCGGATGGCGGTGTACACCTCAACGATGTTGTTTCCCGCCACTTGCACGGCCTCCATGCCGTAGCCCGGCCCTTTGTCGACGAAAGATTCGCACTTGAATTGTTCCGACACCGGGGTGGAGAGTCCGTAGCCGTTGTTTTCGATGATGAAGAGCACCGGCAGGTTCCACACCGCGGCCACGTTCAGGCTTTCGTGGAAGTCGCCTTCACTGGTGCCTCCGTCGCCGGTAAACACCGCAGTGACGGTCCCTTCCTTGTCGAGCACCGACGCCAAGGCGATTCCGTCGGCCACTCCCATCTGTGGACCCAAGTGGGAGATCATCCCCACGATGCGGGAATCCTTGTCGCCGAAGTGGAAAGAACGATCCCGCCCTTTGGTATATCCCCCGGCTTTTCCTTGAAATTGGGAGAACAAACGGTGAAGGGGCAAACCACGCGTGGTGAACACACCCAAGTTGCGGTGCATGGGCAATACGTACTCTTCGTCTTTGAGCGCTTTGGTGACGCCGACCGAAATGGCCTCTTGACCGATACCCGAGAACCACTTTGAGATCTTGCCCTGACGGAGCAGGCTCAACATCTTCTCTTCGATGAGCCGCGGCTTGAGCAACGCGGCGTACAGGGATTTCAATTCTTCGTCAGCCAGCCCCTTGCGGGTATAGCCGGTCTGTTTTTCTTCGGCGGTCATCACGATGCAAAAATTTAGGGACAAAAGTACTAAGGACTTCGGAGATTAGCGACGATTCCAAGCCCTTTGGGGAAGGGAATTGCAAAGCCTTGATTGATCGGTGAAGACGTAAAAATCAGCGCATAAAACCCCGCGTGCAGCCGGATGGTCCCGAATTTGACCTCGACTTTCCCGCTGTTATCGGTTCTGCGTTCCGAACTTCGAAATGATGCGGTCGGCCAGCTCCAACCCGATGCGTTCCTGCGCCTCAACCGTCGACGCTCCGATGTGGGGACTGAGCGCGATCTTGGGATGGTGAAGAATGTCTTCCCTGGGCTGGGGTTCGTTTTCGTACACGTCCATTGCGGCGCCCGCCAGGCGACCGTTGTTCAGGGCGTCGAGAAGATCGTCTTCGCAAATCACCCCACCGCGGGCGGCATCCACCAAAAAAGCGCCGGGTTTCATCATGGCGAATTCCTTTTTGGTCAGAACGGGTTTTCCGTCGGATTGGGCGGGCACGTGAACGGATACCACGTCGCTGTTGCGCAAAAGCGTTTCCATGTCGACCACGGCGACTTCCACTTCCACGTCGCCGTACCCATCGATGTGGAAGGACACCCTTGGGTCCGTGGATTCCCGCTCGGGAACCAACACCTTCATACCGCAGCCCAAAGCGTACCCGGCGAGGGCTTTGCCGATGCGGCCAAACCCGATGATGCCGAGGGTTTTGCCCCTCAACTCCCTGCCTTTGCCGTATTTCTTCTTCAAAGACTTAAACTCCCGATGTCCTTTCTCGGGCATCATTCGGTCGGCGTCATAGGTAAATCGCGCCAAGGCGAATATCCTGCCCATCACCAGTTCGGCCACGGATTGGGATGAACTGTCGGGGGTGTTGGCGACGATGATGTCGCGCTCCCGGGCGTACTTCACGTCGATATTGTCCATGCCGACCCCGCCCCTGCCGATGAACTTCAGACCCGGACACGCGTCGATCAAGTCCTTTCTCACGGTCGTCGCGCTGCGGACCAGCAAGATGGAAACCTCGTTTTGGTTGATGAAGTCGGCGATGTCCTCCTGATTCACGCGGTCGGTCGTCACCTTGAATCCCGCGCTTTCCAATTTTTCCTTTCCCGACGCCGAAATGCCGTCGTTGGCGAGTATATGCATTGTTCTATGTGCTTCAGATTGTCTTTGAATTCTTTCCGGTCTCCCTCACGTTTATTCGCGGAGCGCTTTCATGGCGCCCACCAGTACCTCCACGCTCTCCAAGGACAGCGCATTGTACATGGAAGCGCGGTAGCCTCCCACGGAGCGGTGTCCTTTGATGCCGGAGATGCCGGCCTCTTCCGCCAATCGTCCGAAGCGCTGCGCCAAACTCTCGTCTTTCAACCGAAAGGTTGCGTTCATGACGCTGCGGTCTTCGACGACCACGGTGCCTTCGAAAAGGTCGTTGGCATCCAATTCGGAATACAACAAGTCGGCTTTGGCCCGGTTGCGTTTCTCCATTTCCTCCACGCCCCCTTGCGCTTCCAACCACTCCAAGTTGAGCATGGACACGTATACCGAAAAGACGGGGGGAGTATTGTACATGGAATCCTTTTCGATGTGCTTCCTCAAATCGAGCATCGAAGGCAAGTCCCTGCCCGTGCCACCCAGCGCGTCTTTGCGCACGATGTACAGGGTGGCTCCCGCCGGCCCGAGATTCTTCTGTGCTCCGGCGTAAATCAGATCGTACTTAGACACGTCGACGGGTTTGGAAAATATATCGCTCGACATATCCGCGATCAAGGGAACCGACGTTCGGGGCGGGGATTTGAACTGAGTTCCGCGGATGGTGTTGTTGGTCGTAATGTGGAGGTAATCCAAATCGTCCGGAACCTCGAAATCGGTCGGGATGTAGCGGAAGTCGTCGTCTTCCGACGAAGCCACGACCACGGCTTCACCGACCTTTCGGCCCTCTTCGATGGCTTTCCCGGCCCAAGTACCCGTGTGGATATACCCGCCTTTCCCGTTGATTTTCATGAAATTCAGCGCCGCGATATGAAAACCGAGGCTGGCGCCCCCTTGCAGAAAGAGCACCTCGTGTGAAGCCGGGACATCGAGCAAACGACGCACAAGAGACCGGGCGTTTTCCATGACTTCGACGAAATCGGTGCTACGGTGGGAAATTTCCAAAATTGAAAGCCCCTTGCCCTTGAAGTCGCGCACGGCTTCGGCCGCTTTTTCGAATACCGATTGCGGCAAAATGCAGGGCCCGGCGCTGAAATTGTGTTTGTGTGTCATGGCGATCATCTGATTTCCGGCGCGAAGGATCTCGTCATCCGGCGTCTTGGTTACCCTCCGTGGTCGGAGGCGACAAAGGTGCGAAATATCCGACGAATCGCTTGGAAGGGCGGTGGGGATTTTCAAGGGCAAAGCGAGGCGGGCGGAGAAGGAAAGCGCCGTATTTTTTGTTCTTGTAGGTGGGAGGGCTGCCCGGTCATCGTTCTCGCGAGACGGAGCGGCAACCATCAGAGGAAAATCTTCGGGAAAGAGCCACACCCACAAAAACCCACCACACCACTCGTCACCACCCGGACGTCGACCGTCAACGGCCGATCAAGGGGTTGATGGTATCGCGCTTGCGGGTAAAATCGGGCCGATCGGGGAAGTTGAAGCGGGCGTCGTTTTCGCGGTTTCGCGGTCGGGCCATTTCCATGTTTTCGTGCAGTACCCACTTGCCTTTGTGCATGGTGTATCCCGAATATCCGGTTCCGGGCCCGTAAAAGGCGTAGTTGTTTTCGGCGCCGCGTACACGGGGCTCCAGCCTGTCGAAGACGATGGCTTTTTCGGTGTCGACCCAGCGGAGGTTCATCACCGCGTCGGCGGAGTACTCGAAGATGCGCCGATTCACGTATACGTCGTCACCCACGGCAAATACGGGGTGGCCGAAATGGAAGTCTTGCTTGCCGTCGAAGACCAACACGTCCAGCACTTTCTTGGTGGAAATCCCATCGTTTCCGTCCCAACCGACCAAGGTGTACAGGGTGCGCCCCTCGGAGCGGATGGGATGAATCTCGTAATACAGGGCACCGTACCAGTCGTCGGATTCGAAGACGGCGCGTTCATCGCCGTGGGTCAACTCCCGGCGGTCGTGCGCTTCGAGCAATTTCTTCGAGCCTTCGGGCCACAGGAAGAGGCGGTACTCGGAAGTGCCGTCGGCCAAGAGGACATTCCAGTTGAAAATGCGGAAAGCCTTGTCGGGCGACAACTGGGAATTGACCTTGAACGCCCGGACAAAGGGGTGTTCGTATGCGTCGGGGTGCTTGGCGATGCTGCGGACCACTTCCGCGAGCTCGTCCGAAGCGGCTCTTTTGTCGGCGTCGGTATCGCCCCCTCCGATCCTTTCCTGAAGTTCGACCATGCGCTCTTCCAAGCGGTCGATCTTGGCGTCTTGGGCCGGAGCCTTGGCGGCAAACATGAGAAAAACGGCCAAGAGGCCTATAAAACGCACCGTGGTTTCCATCGTCAGAAAAAACGCGGGCGCCCCGTCTCTATTGTATGGCCGCGCCTCAAAGAATCAGTCCTTGTGCATGAATTCCTTCTTGACCAGAAGTTCTTCCTTGGTTTCCCTGTAGTCGGGGTCGTCGACGCAACAATCCACCGGGCAGACGGCTGCGCACTGCGGCTCGTCGTGGAATCCTTCGCATTCGGTACATTTGTCGGTCACGATAAAGTAGATGTCCATGTCGACGGGCTCCTGCTCTTCATCTGCGTCGTACGTGTTGCCCATGGGGGTCGTGATGGTTCCGGACAGATCGGTTCCGTCGCTCATTCTCCACTCCACACCACCTTCGTAGATCGCATTGTTCGGGCACTCGGGCTCGCACGCTCCACAATTGATGCATTCGTCCGTAATCATTATCGCCATGATGAAGCCAATTTTGGTTGGATAAATACTTTTGCAAATATACTGTCCTTTTCGACGATGGCATGAAAATTAAACAAACCATGAAAGCAAAGACACCCCCTGTACGAAGCAAGGAGATTTCGGTTATACGCCGCGTGTTGAACGATTGGGTTACCGCGCTGTCGTCGGAACCGGAAAACCCTACGGGGGATGAGGAAATCTTTCTCAAAGCCACGCGCCAAGCCACCACCCTGAACCCCTGGTTCACCCGCGAAAACATCGTCCTCGCCTTGGAAGGTTTGGCGCACATGCTGCGGGAAGACGCCGTGGAAAAATGGCTCGGTGATTACGACTTGCCCGAGGAAAAAGCGGCGAATCCCAAGCGCGTGGCGCTGGTGGCCGCCGGCAACGTGCCCATGGTGGGCTTTCACGATATCCTCACCGCGTTGGTGGCCGGTCACTCGCCGGTGGTGAAGCTCTCGGGACAGGATTCGGTTCTTCTCCCCACCTTGTTCGAAGCCGTCGCGGAGCGGTATTCGTCGGAATTGTTTCCGGTGACTTTCGTGGAGGAAAACCTGCGGGATTTCGACGCGGTGATCGCCACCGGCTCGAACAACACGGCGCGTTACTTCCGGTCCTATTTCGGCAAGTACCCCCACATCATCCGCAAGAACCGAAGTTCGGTGGCCATTCTCGACGGCGACACGAGCCCGGAGGAATTGCACGACTTGGGCCGTGATTTCTTCACCTATTTCGGATTGGGTTGCCGGAACGTCTCAAAGATTTACATCCCCGAAGATTTTGACCTCGACAGGGTGTTCGAAGCCATTTATCCCTACAACGAGATCATCAACCACCACAAATACGCCAACAATTACGATTACTACAAGGCCACTTGGCTGCTCAACGAAGAAAAGCTTCTCGACAACGGTTTCGTACTTTTCCGAGAGTCCACCGCCCTGGGAAGTCCGGTCGGTTCGGTGCACTACGAGCGTTATCCCGACGCCTCTTCCCTCGAGGCGCATTTGAATGAGCACGCCGAAATGATACAGTGCATCGTTTCGCGCAACCACTTGCCTTTCGGAAAGTCGCAACAACCCGAATTGTGGGAGTATGCCGACGGGGTCGACACCTTGTCCTTCTTGCTCGATTTGAATTAAACCGCCTTATCCGGCCACTTACTCGGGCCGAAATTCCATACTTCCCAGCGAAGGCGGAGAGGCGTAGGGATATCCGGTGATGTCGGTGGTCACGCCCGGAATGGCCACGCCCTTGCCCCTGGCGTACGCGTTTTCCACCAAGCGGAAGTCACCGCCGATGAAATTTTGGAATCCGGGGTTGAATCCCACGTGGATACCGCTCTGGAAGTACGACTGGTTCAGGTCTTCGAAATCCTCCGCTTCCATCTTCAGCAGCGTATTGCTGATGGCGAGGTTGATGTTCACGCCTTCGGTTTCAAAGTCGAGATCGAATTCGTTGAGCCCGTTGCCGTGGATGATGCAATTCTGAAATCGGCTCGCCACGATGTCGCCCACTCCCACCGTGGTTTCGTCGACCTGTGCCAAGTTGGTGAGATACACCGCCGGCGTTTGCCTCGCGGTGATCGTCCAGTTGTTGGCGAAGGTGGCGTGCTGGAATACGTATTCGCCCGCACCGATACCCGCGAGAAGGTGTTCGCCGCTGTTGCTCAACATCACGTTCCGCGCGTGGATGCGGTAGTTTCGGCTGTAAATCCCCGTCACCGAGTGGTTTCGCAAAACCACGTTTCGGAGGATGAGTCGGTTGTTTACCAATGAATTGGTGGCTTCACCGAAAGGCAGGGGCTCGACCTGCAAGCCGATAAACGCGTTCTTGATCAGCGTGTTGTAAAAATAATTGTCCGTTGAACCTTCGTTGATCCAGATCCTGTCCCACTGTCCCGGTTCCTCGGCGTAGACCCGCTCCAAGCGGTCGCCTTGGAAAATCACCAAATCGCCCCCCTCTTCGCCGACTTGGATGGAAGCGTTTTGGTACACCCACAGGCCCGCCCCTTGGTGAAAGTAGATGCGCGCCCCCGGTTCGATGATGAGTTTTTGGCCCTCGTCCACCACGGCATATCCATATACGACGATGGGCTTATCGGCCGTCCAGGTGATCACCGAGGCGGTGGAATCGATCAAAGTGTAGGCGGGCAGTCCGTTGGTGGGAAACACCGTGGGGGTATAAAACACGGCATCCAAGCCGTAGGCGAGCAGGTGCACCAGTTGGGTGCGGCCGTTGGTTTCAAATTCGATGACCCCCGTTTCGAGGGCGTTGCAGACCAACGACGTGTCGATGGTCACCTCCACGAAAATGAACAGGCTGTCTTTGCCCCCGATTTCCACGTCGGTGAAGTTCGACCCCGGCACGCCGTCGACGTTGATGCGGTAGGGATCGTACGTATTGCAGGAATCGACTACCGAAATGCGGGAGATCCTCACGCGTTCGTTGCTTCTGTTGTACACTTTCAGCGAGAGGGTGGCCGACCCCACGCTTTGGAAAATGGTGTCGAAGGTCACCGTATCGGTGGAAAACGCCAGTTGGAAGTCGGGCGATTCGTTGAACTCTTCTTTTCGGCAGCCCGAAAGAACCACCAGCCCCACCACGGCAAAGAGGCAGGCCCGATACAAGTAGTGCAGAACGATTCGCGTCATGAGGTCAAAACAGAATTGAGGCACAAATATTACAATTTCAGCCGAGGTATTTTTTGAAAACAAACATTTGTTTACCTTTGCACCCCAATTAATGAATGCGTCATGAAGAAAGACATCCACCCCGAAGAGTACCGATTCGTCGTTTTCAAGGACATGTCGAACGATTATGCCTTTTTGAGCCGATCCACCGCACCGTCCAACGAGACGATCACTTGGGAAGATGGCAATGAATATCCGTTGGTGAAGTTGGAAATTTCCAGCGCTTCCCACCCTTTTTACACGGGCAAGATGCAATTTGTTGACACGGCCGGCCGCGTGGATAAATTCCGCAAGCGCTACGCCAAGTTCGATAAGAAAAAGACTGCCGGCAAGGAAGACGAAGCCTGATCACGGGCTATCTCCTCCTCCGCACAACACATGCCTTTCCGTACGGGAAGGCATTTTTTTTGTCTTTGTGGGTGGGTCGGCGACCGGAGCATTTCCGGCACGAAAGGAATCGGACTTTCCCGGGACGATCCGTCAAAAGGCGTACACACGTGCACTACGGACCTCCACGTGATCCGAGCCACACCCACAAAAACCCAAAACCCCGTGCACGCCTCCGCCAACACGGCGCGGAGCACTTGACGCAAAAACCGAAGCGGCTGTCCGGGCGGGCTGTTTATATTTGTCCCTTTCACCCTCCTGCGAATCAAGACCGCCGCTGACATGTACATCCACCTCGTCGACACGCACCGAAAATCGCTGATGCCCCTCAGTCTTACGCGACCGGTATCTCACCTCCACATCGGCGTGGACCGAATCATCGACAAATGGAAGAGGCACTCGTCAAACGACGTCGGCGTGGTCACCGCGACCTACCTCTCGGCCATCCGCGACGAACGGCCCACCCACGGCGAACACTTCGCGGTGAGCGCCGCCACCTTGCCGACGACCGAATTGCTCACCGCCATGGCCGACTTGAATGCCGGCGACGTGCTGGTGAAAAACGGATATTCCGTGGCGGCGCGATTCGATTTCGACAACGTGGTGGAATGGAGACGGAAGATCGATGCAGAGGAGAACCTCAAACCGGCGGATTTCGGCCCGCGGGAAATCGAATACCACGCCGAACTGCACATCGTCCGCGGATTGTCTGACATATTTGCATTCAACGACGCCGTGCTCCGCCGCGACTTTTCCGAAATCGTGGAAAGCGCCGTATCGTCGGATCTTCCCCATGGGGTGGTTGCGAGGGGGAAAGACATTTTCATCGCTCCCGGCGCAACCCTCCACCCCTGCATTCTGAACGCCGAAACCGGTCCCATTTACATCGGTCCCGGCGCCGAAATCATGGAAGGCGCCATGATCCGCGGCCCTTTTTACCTCGGCGATTCGGCGGTGGTGAAGATGGGCGCGAAGATTTACGGCGCCACCAGCATCGCCCGTGAGTGCCGGGCGGGAGGCGAGCTGAACAACGTGGTGATGCACCCTTACTCGAACAAGGGCCACGACGGCTTTTTGGGCAATTCGGTGCTGGGTTCGTGGTGCAACCTCGGTGCGGACACCAACACCTCCAACCTGAAAAACAATTACGGAACCGTGCGGGTGTGGAGCTACGAAAGCGACTCCTTCGAAGACAGCGGTCGGCAGTTTCACGGCTTGGTCATGGGCGACCACGCCAAAACGGGCATCAACACCATGTTGAACACCGGCACCGTGGTGGGTGTGGCCACCAACGTGTTCGGCGCCGCATTTCCACCCAAGTTCCTCCCCTCCTTCCGCTGGGGTCCGGTAGACGGGCGCTTTGAAATACACCAACTGCCCAAAGCCATGCAAACGGCCCGCACCATGATGGACAGACGGAGAGTGGAATTCACCGAACGAGACGAAGAAATCTTTCAGGTGGTCGCCGCCCGAGACCGGGTGTATGGGTTTTGAATCCCCCCGGCCCAAACGGCGAAAAACCACGTGCATCCGAAGGTGCGCACTGCGCCAAACCGGAGTTTGGCACGCGTATTGACTTGGGGAGGCCGACGACAGTATACACCATCCGACTGCCATTTTGGCGGTCGGCCAAAAACGAACAAGACAACGCTATGAGCGACCAAAATAATTGGGAACATTTCGACTTGCAACACTTCGACGAAAACGACACGGAGTTCATCCCCTTGTTGACCAACGAGGACGAGGAGATCATGAACAACGAAGACACTCCCGTCGAATTGCCCATCTTGGCCATCCGCAACACGGTGCTCTTCCCGGGGGTGGTATTGCCGATTACGGTGGGCCGCGACAAAAGCATCAAGTTGGTTCAGGAGGCCTACCAGGGCAAGAAGACCATCGGTGTGGTGAGTCAGAAAAAACAAAGCGTCGAAGACCCGGGATTCGACGACCTCAACCGCATCGGGACCATCGCCCGGATCATGCGCTTGCTGAAAATGCCCGACGGAAGCACCACGGTGATCATCCAAGGAAAGAAACGCTTTGAATTGGTGGAACCCATTGCCACCGACCCCTACCTGCGGGCCAGGGTTCGGGAATTTCCCGAGCTGAAACCCGAAACCGGACTGAAAAAATTCCGCGCTCTGGTGGACTCGCTGAAAGACCTGGCCATTCAGATCATCGAAAAATCGCCCAACATCCCCAGCGAAGCCAGCTTCGCCATCAAAAACATCGAGAGTTACAGCTTCTTGGTGAACTTCATCTCCAGCAACATGAACCGGGAGGTGGAAGTGAAACAAGCCCTCCTCGAAACGGCCGATTTGCGCAAGCGCGCCGAAATGGTCTTGGAAAGCCTCACCAAAGAGCTCCAGTTGTTGGAGCTGAAAAACGACATCCAATCCAAGGTCAAGACCGACATCGATCAGCAACAGCGCGAATACTTCCTCCACCAGCAGATGAAAACCATCCAAGAGGAGCTGGGCGGCAATCCGCAGGAGGAACTCATCAACGAAATGAGGGCCAAGGCGGAAAAGAAAAAATGGAACGACAAAACGGCCAAGGCCTTTGAAAAGGAACTGGGGCGGCTGGAGCGAATGAACCCCCAAGGCGCCGATTACAGCGTGCAATTGAATTACCTCGAGACCTTGCTCGACTTGCCGTGGAACACGTATTCCAAAGACAAATTCGACTTGCAGCGCGCCCAAAAAATCCTCGATCGCGATCACTACGGCTTGGAAATGGTTAAGGAGCGCATCATCGAGCACCTGGCCGTATTGAAGCTGAAAGGCGACATGAAGTCGCCCATCCTCTGTCTCTACGGCCCTCCCGGCGTGGGAAAAACCTCCTTGGGAAAATCCATCGCCGAGGCCTTGGGAAGAAAATACGCCCGCATGTCCCTCGGAGGGTTGCGCGATGAAGCCGAAATACGCGGACACCGCAAGACGTACATCGGCGCCATGCCGGGCCGGATCATGCAAAACCTCAGGAAAACCGGCACGTCCAACCCGGTGTTCATCCTCGACGAGATCGACAAGTTGGGGCGAGATCTGCACGGCGATCCGTCCTCGGCCATGCTTGAAGTGCTCGACCCCGAGCAAAACAGCCAGTTTTACGACAACTACATCGAACTCGATTACGACTTGTCCAAGGTGATGTTCATCGCCACGGCAAACAACCTCAACACCATCCACCCCGCATTGCGCGACCGCATGGAAGTGATCGAGGTGAACGGCTATACGGTAGAGGAAAAAGTGGAAATCGCCCGCAGGCACCTGCTGCCCAAACAAATCGAAGCCAACGGATTGAAGCGAAGCCAAATCCGAGTGGGCAAGCCGGCCCTCGAAATGATCGTCGAATCGTACACCAACGAATCCGGCGTGCGGGGATTGGAAAAGAAAATATCGAAGCTGGTTCGACACCGCGCCATGCAAATCGCCATGGATACCGAGTACAAAGTCAGCATCGGCAAAGAAGACCTGCCGAAAATCCTCGGCCCGGCGCACGCGAAGGACAAATACCACGACAACGACGTGGCCGGCGTGGTGACCGGATTGGCGTGGACCGCCACCGGAGGCGACATCCTCTTCATCGAGACTTCGCTCACCAAGGGGAAGGGAAAACTCACCCTCACCGGAAACTTGGGGAACGTCATGAAGGAATCGGCGATCATCGCCTTGGAGTACCTCAAAGCCCACAGCGACGCCTTGGGCGTAAAACAAGAGGTTTTCGACAAGTGGAACGTTCACCTGCACGTGCCCGAGGGCGCCACGCCCAAAGACGGGCCTTCCGCCGGGGTGACCATTCTCACGGCTTTGGCCTCCCTGTTCACCCAGCGAAAAGTCAAAAAGTACCTGGCCATGACCGGTGAGATCACCCTCCGTGGAAAAGTACTTCCCGTGGGGGGAATCAAGGAAAAGATCCTGGCCGCCAAACGCGCCAACATCCGCGAGATCATCCTCTCGGAAAAGAACCGCAAAGACGTGGAAGAGATCAACGCCACTTATTTGGAAGGACTCACCTTCCACTACGTGGAGGACATGCTCGAACTCGTTAAAATGGCCTTGACCGACGAAAAGGTGAAGTCGCCCGTAAAGGTGGTCTAACTCGATTCCGCGAGATCGTCATACGACACCCAACCCCGACCCGCAGACCATGGGTCGGGGATTTTTTTGCTTTGGTCGGTGGGCGGAACGCACATTTCCATTCGATTCCGATCGGGGGAGAACACCATACCAAGAAATTTTCCGTTTTTTGTCCTTGTAACATGCACCGCAAACTCTTCACCTTAGTTTTCGTGCTCAGCACGGTGTTGCCCGTCGCCGCCCAAAACGGCCAATCGGGGTTTCAGATATTGAAGACCGTCTCCCCCGCGCGCGTGGCCGCGCTGGGAGGAAACCAGATCGCGGTGAAAGACGGAGATCTCAATTTGGCCCTCCTCGCCCCTTCCCTCCTCGATTCCACCACCACCGACCAAATCACCTTCGGATACACGCGGTTTTTCGGCGAAGCCAATCTCTCCCACGCGGGCTACGCCAAGCATTTCAACCGCATCGGAACGTTTTCCTTCGGCCTGACCGCCCTCGGATACGGTGATTTCGAATGGACGGACGAAAGCGGACAAAGCTTGGGCTCGTTCAACGCCGGCGAGTACCTCTTTCAAGTGGGCTACGGCCGGCAATTGGACGACCGGTTTTCCTTGGGCGGAAACTTGAAGTTCGTCTACTCCGAACTCGAAGAATACAAAGCTTCGGCCGCAGCCTTGGACCTGAGCGGAACGTACTACCACCCCGAAAAGCAATTCACCGCCACGGTGCTGATCAAAAACGTCGGCACCACGCTGAGCGATTATCGCGAGGGCGTGAGCGAAGACCTGCCGTTCGAAATCCAAGCCGGCATTTCAAAGCGGTTGAGCAAGGCCCCCCTGCGGTTTTCCATCATCGCCGAAAACTTGCAAAAATGGGATTTGGTGCCCGAAGAGTCGACCACCGAAATCGACCCGCTCACGGGAGAGGAAGTGGTGACCAACCCCGGCGGTTTCGGCGAAAACCTGATGCGGCACTTGGTGTTCAACGCGGAGGTCATCCTCACCGAAAACATTTACGCGCGCATCGGATACAATTACAACCGGCGCAAGCAGCTCTTCGTGGAACAAAATCCGGGCGGCGCCGGTCTCACCTTCGGGGTGGGCGTGCGCATCGCCAAGATCCACCTCAGCTACGCCCACGCCAAATTCAACCCGGCCGGGGTAAACAACCACTTCACCCTCACGGTCAAATTCGACGATTTCCGAAAAGGATGACCTGCGCTGCTTCATCTCCGGAAGGGTCAATGCACCATTACATCTCCACGGCTCGCCGAGTCGATCGGGGTTGCTACCTTTGCGCGTCGTGAAAAAAAGCGGTAAACACATCAACATCGCCATCGACGGATTTTCATCCTGCGGAAAATCCACCTTGGCCAAAGGAATGGCTCACGCACTGGGCTTCGGATACATCGATTCCGGCGCCATGTACAGGGCCGCCACGCTGTACCTTTTACGCCGGGGGCTGGTCGACAAACAGGGCTTGGACCGGGAAGGCGTTCTCGCCGCATTGCCGGACATGGCTATCGATTTCGTGCATCGTGACGGGCAGAACGTCACGCGCCTGAACGGCGAAGAAGTGGAGACGCTCATTCGCGACATCGAAGTTTCAAACTTGGTGAGCATCGTCAGCAAAGTGCCTGAAATCCGCGCCAAACTACGGGCCCTTCAGCAAGCGTACGCCGAAAACGGCGGCGTGGTCATGGACGGTCGCGACATCGGCAGCGTGGTACTTCCCGATGCGGAGCTGAAAATTTTCATGACCGCCGACAGGGAAGCCCGCGTGCAGCGGAGGTACAAAGAGTTGATCTCAAAAGGCCACGACGTATCGGTGGAAGAAGTAAGAGAAAACATCGCCGCGCGGGACAAACTCGACACCGAGAGAAGCGAAAACCCTCTCATTCGCACCGAAGACGCAAAATTGTTGGACAACACCCACCTGACGGCCAAAGAATCGTTGGAATTGGCCCTTTCTTGGGTAAAAGAACTCGTGGAGCCGCAGGACTAAAGTCCCCGTCCGAATTTTCACGCGCCGAAAAACTCAATCTTCCGCTTCCACGGCGGCGGCTTCGGCGATCACCGCCTCCATGTCCCTAATTTCCGCCGGATCGAAACAGGCGAGTATGCGCTGCATCACCCGATCCACCGTGATGTCCGGGCAGGAAGCTCCACTCGTCAAAACCACCCGCAGGGGCCGCTTTCCGGGCAGCCAGTCGGTGGAGGTCAGAAGTTGTTTTTTGGGATAATCGAAGTGGCGAATCGTGTTCGAATCGAGGATCTCTTCGTGAGAAGACACGAAAAAGGTCGGCAATTTCTCTGCGCACATCTCCACGATGTGCGACGTATTGGAGCTGTTGTACCCGCCCACTACCACGGCCAAATCGGCGTTTGATTCCAATACCCCGATGGTCGCCTGCTGATTGTCGTTGGTGGCGTAGCACAGCGTATCGCGGGTGTCGGCAAAATGATCTTTGGTGGGGGCTTCGGGGAATTTATCGGCCATCACCTTCTTGAAAAAGTCGGAGATCGCCTGCGTTTCCGTGGCCAGCATGGTGGTTTGGTTTACCACGCCTACGCGGTTCAAATGCTTCTCGGGGTCGAAACCTTCGCTGTATTTACCGTCGAAGACCTCGTAAAATCCCTCTTTGGGGCGGTGGCCCAAAATGAAGTCGGCCAGCACCTTCGATTCGTCCATGTTGAGCACCACCACCGAAGGGGCGTTGTGGTAGCTGTGCGAGAAAGTGGCCCGAGTCTCTTCGTGGCGGTGTTTTCCGTGAATGATCACGGTAAAGTTCTTTTCGCCCAGTTGCGCCGATCGTTTCCAAACCTTTTCCACGAAGGGGCAAGTCGTGTTGAACCCTTCCGTGAGCACCCCTTTCGATTCCAGCAAGGCCATGGTTTCCCGCGTGGTACCGAAGGCCGGCACGATCACGATATCGCCCGCTTTCACCTCGTCCCAATCGATGAGTTGCTCGCCGTTCGTATCCGTGATGAAACGAATGCCTCTACTTTCCAAATCACTGTTTACCTGTGGATTGTGAATCATCTGGCTCAGAAGGAAAATCCGTTTGCCGGGATTTTCTTCCAGGGCGCGGTAGGAAATTTCAATGGCGTTTTCCACGCCGTAGCAGAAGCCGAAATGCCGGGGAATGAGAAACTGCACCGGCCCGAAATCGAGCACGGAGGGAGTGAAATCCTTCTTCCTCGGGTCCGTGATTTTCCGGGCTTCCTTTACCCTGCCGATGATTGGTGAACGATAAAATTGGGGAACATCAAAAGTACGCATGGAATGCCGATTGAGATGATTTAACAAAATCCATCGGACACAAAGGTACGCTTTTGCCGGCGGACGGACACGTGAGGCGAATACGGGTTGGAAGGGTTGGGAGCCCCGCGGTATGGGTGTGGAGGGTTTTTGTGGGTGTGGTGTCGAAAGGCGTAAATCCCGACTCGGGACGAAATCCGATGCGCCCCGTCAATTTGTACCGCATTCTCATTCCAAAGGGATATTGCTTACTTTTGTCCGGTTCCAGAATCATACCCAAACCAAGGACCTTCATGTCATTGAGATCATCAAAAATTTTGGGAGAGGGACTGACATACGACGACGTACTTCTAGTGCCCGCCTATTCGGAAGTTCATCCCGCACACGTTCAGATTCGCTCTGTTTTTTCACGCAACATTCAATTAAAGGCCCCCATCGTTTCGGCGGCCATGGACACGGTCACCGGCAGCGAGATGGCCATAGCCGTGGCCCAGCAAGGCGGCATCGGCGTGATCCATAAAAACATGAGCATCGAAAGCCAAGCCGTGGCGGTGCGGAGGGTGAAGCGCTCGGAGAGCGGCATGATACAGGACCCCATCACCATCAGCGAAACCTCCACCGCCGGCGACGCCATGCAAATCATGTCGGAGCACGGCATAGGTGGCATCCCCGTGGTGGACGACAACCACCGTTTGGTGGGCATCGTCACCAACCGGGATTTGCGCTTTCAGAAAAACAAGCAGGAGCCGGTGCGCAACATCATGACGGCCGAGAATTTGGTCACCGCCGACCGCGGCACCACGTTGAGCAAAGCCGAATCCATCCTGCAAGAATTCAAAATAGAAAAACTGCCCGTGATCGATGAAGACCGACGCCTCGTCGGGCTGATCACCTACCGGGACATCATCAAAATCCGCAAGCACCCCAACAGCTGCAAAGACCAATACGGTCGGCTGAGGGTCGCCGCCGCCGTGGGAGTTACCCGCGACGCCATGGAGCGAATCACCGCCCTGGTGGAAGCCGGTGTGGACGCAGTGGTGATCGACACCGCTCACGGCCACACCAAAGGCGTGGTTCAGGTATTGGAGAAGGCCAAATCCACTTTCGGCGACATCGACATCGTCGTGGGCAACGTCGCCACCGCCGACGGTGGCAAATACTTGGCCGACGCCGGCGCCGACGCGGTGAAGGTGGGCATCGGACCGGGTTCCATCTGTACCACGCGTGTAGTGGCCGGCGTGGGCGTACCCCAACTCACCGCCATCATGGAAGTCTCGGAAGTCTTGAAACCCATGGGCGTTCCCGTAATCGCCGACGGCGGGCTGCGGTACTCGGGCGACATCGTCAAAGCATTGGCCGCGGGAGCTTCATCGGTCATGATCGGATCGATGTTCGCCGGGGTCGAAGAATCGCCCGGGGAAACCATCATCTACGAAGGGAGGAAATTCAAAGCGTACCGCGGCATGGGCTCCATCGAAGCCATGCAGTCCGGATCGCGGGACAGATATTTTCAGGAAGACGAGCAAGACGCACTGAAGCTCGTTCCCGAGGGCATTTCGGGTAAAGTACCTTATAAAGGCACTTTGGCGGAAGTGATGTACCAATTGGTGGGCGGTCTGAAAGCCGGTATGGGATACTGCGGCGCCAAAGACGTGCAAGCGTTGGAAAACGCCCGATTCATGCGCATCACCAACGCCGGTATTCGGGAAAGCCACCCCCACAACGTCAGCATCACCCGCGAAGCGCCCAACTACAGCACGAGATAAAGCGCAACCCTTTCAATACAACCATTAAATCGGAAAAATGAACAGATTTTTTGCCATCATATTCGCTATCCTGACAGGGTACGGTGCAGGTGCACAAAATCCCGACGGAGCGGCCATCGTCATGGAAATCGATGGGGTGCCCGTCACCAAAACCGAGTTTGAAGCCATTTACAAAAAAAACAACCGCGATACGGTCATCACCACCGCCGACCTCGACGAGTACGCCGAACTCTTCGCCAACTTCAAACTAAAAGTGTGGGAGGCGGAATCACTGGGAATGGACACTGCCGCCGGCTTCATGCGTGAGTTGCTCGGGTACCGCGAACAACTCGCGCGCCCATATTTGGTCGACAAATCGGTGACGGATTCTCTGGTTCGCGAGGCCTACGACCGCTTGCATACGGAAGTACGGGCGTCGCACATCCTGATCAAATTGCCCCCCAACGCCTCGCCGGACGACACCTTGGCGGCGTACGAAAAAGCCGCATCCCTCACGCGGCAGTTGAAGAAAAACCCGGAAAAATTCGCCGATCTCGCCCGAGAGAATTCGGACGACGGAGGCGGCCCCAATGGGGGCGACCTCGGCTACTTCACGGCGCTGCAAATGGTGTATCCATTCGAAAATGCGGTCTACACCACAAAAGTGGGAGAAGTGACCGGTCCCGTTCGCACGCGTTTCGGATACCACGTGATCAAAGTGACCGATCGCAGAGATGCGAGGGGTGAAGTGCGTGTGGCCCACATCATGATCCGGTCGGAGGAAAACGACCCCGAAGACGCCAAGAAACACGCCAAAGAACGCGCCGACGAAGTGTACAACCGACTGAAGGAAGGCTCGGGTTTTGCCGAGATGGCCACGCGGTATTCCGACGATCGCAACTCGGCGATGAAAGGGGGTGAAATCCCCCGATTCGGTACCGGCCGCATGGTGGCCGAATTCGAAAACGCCGCCTTCGCGCTGGAAGAACCGGGCGACTTCACGGAGCCGATCAAAACCCCATACGGTTGGCACATCATCAAATTGCTCGAAAAGATCCCCTTGGGCGACTTCGCCACCATGGAAAGGGATCTCCGCGCGCGCATCGAGCGGGATTCGAGGTCGGAACTGTCAAAAGACATCTTCGTCAACCGGTTGAAAAAGGAGTACGGTTTCACCGTGCACGAAAAAGCCCTCAAGCCGTTTTACGACGCCATGGGCGACGAGTATTTCGTGGGGCAGTGGAAAGCGCCCGAGAAATTGGCCGAATCGAACAGGGCCGTGTTCACCTTGGGCGGCAAAGACTACACCCAGAAGGAGTTCGCCCTCTACCTCACGCGCAGCATGAGACCCACCACCGACGAAGTGGCTCACAAAACCGTGGTGGACGAGGCCTTCCGAAATTTCGTCGACGCCTCTGTGATGGAGTACGAAAACGAGCACCTGGAAGAGAAATACCCGGAATTCCGCGCCTTGATGAAGGAATACCGCGACGGCATATTGCTGTTTGACCTGACCGACAAAAAAGTGTGGAGCAAAGCCGTGGAAGACAGCGCCGGACTCCACGCCTATTACCAAAACCACTTGGATGACTTCATGTGGGAGGAGAGGGCCGGTTACGACATTTATACGCTGGGCAACTCCAAGGACGCCAAAACGGTGAGAAAAATGCTCCGAAAAGGCGGGAACCAAGACGACGTGCGCGAGAAATTGAACGACGGTACGGCCTTGGCCGTGCGCGTGGAAAGCGGAATGAAAGAAAGAGGGGACGAACCCCTGCTGAGCCGCACCGACTGGAAAGAAGGGGTGTACGGCCCCTACGAAATGGACGGTCAATACAAAGTGGTTCAGATCAAGGAAATCCGCCCGTCGCAACCCAAAGCCTTCGAAGAAGCCCGTGGCTTGATCACGGCAGGATACCAAAACCACTTGGAAAACCTCTGGGTGGATTCGCTTCGGGCTGAGCACGAAATCGTGATACACCGAGACGTGCTGCACAGCATCCGGTAAGGCCATCGTGCTCTCGATGCGCGAATGGCGCCTTGCCTGAGCCGATGGCGATCCGAGTCGGACCGCGTGAAGGACGGTAGCGGCATCCTTTTGTCACCGCGGAGTTTTCGCGGTGACAAAAGATACAGCGGACGGCCTGACCCGGCCTCGGAAAGCGAGATTTCGCCGGTGGTCGGGAACTTCCGAGGGTGTCGACTCCGGCCCCGGCCGAGGCATACAGAGGGGCACGCCCAAATCCCCAACCAAAGGGTATTAAAAATTGACAAGCGAAGTGCGCAACCGCGGCAGGTCTTTATCTTTGCACGCATTGTGGAGGGCAGAAACCGAAGGATATGGAATGTGGGTCGCCGGCCGAAAGCTCGGCGCCTGATCGGAGGGGTGCTCTTGTGGGCCACCTTGGCCATGGCCGTGGTGAGCTGCAAAAGCGCGGAAGATCCGCTCGATCCCGTGGTGGTGCGCGCCTTTGATCACGTCATGAAACGCTCGGAATTGCGGGACCGCATGCCGGCGCGATACGCTCTGGAAGACTCCGCCCGCCTGGCCGATCAAATCATCACTTCGTGGGTGCGCGACCGCGTGATTCTGGAATTGGCGGAGCAAAACCTCAGCGACGACCAAAAAGATTTCGAAAAGGAGTTGACCGAATACCGGAACACGCTGCTCACGTACGCCTACGAGCGCGCCATGGTGAGACAAAATCTGGACACTTCGGTGACGCTCCGGGAAATCGAGAACTACTACGATCTGAATAAAGGCAACTTCAGGCTGGAATCGACCATCGTGAGGTTGCGGTTCGTGAAGTTGAGCCACGACGCGCCGGACGTGGAAAAGCTGAAAAGGTGGTTCAAAAGCGACGACGAATCCGACTACGAAAAGCTCGACGAGTACTGCCACGACCACGCCGACAACTACTTCCTCGACGAAACCACGTGGCTGTATCTCGAGGACTTTTTGAAAGAAGTGCGGCTGCCGGTGATCGACTGGGAAACCTTCTTGAAGGAAACCACTTATTACGAGCACAATTCCGGCGCACATTTGTACCTTGTGCGGTTTTACGATTTCCTTTTGCCGGGCGGCACCCCTCCCATGAACATGGTGGACGACCGCATCAGGGAATTGATCGTGAACAAGCGCAAAATAGACCTTGTAAAAGAAATGCGGGAAAAGGCCGTTTTGGAAGCCTACGCCAAAAAGCAAGTGGAATGGATAAAATAAGGAACGACGTATCGGCAATCGTGCTGGCGTTGGGAATGGTGTGGGCCGGCGGTGCATCGGCGCAGGTGGTCGACGAGGTGATCGCGGTGACGGGCAACGAAATCGTGCTGTACAGCGACGTAAGGATGCAGATGAACCAGCTCAAAGCCCAAGGCTATAAAGCCAATTTGGACGAGTGCACCGTGCTGGAAGACATCCTGACGGAAAAGCTGATGCTGAACCAGGCCAAGGTGGATTCTCTGGAGGTGACGGATGCCGCGGTAGAGATCGAATTGGGTCGTCGCATGGAAGTCTTCATCCGGCAGATCGGATCCGTGGAGGCGCTGGAAGCGTACTACCAAAAATCCATGGAAGAGATTCGGGAAGACTTTTTCGAGGTGTTGAAAGATCAGATGCTTGTGCGCCGCATGCAAGGCGAAGTCACGGCCGACGTAAACGTGACGCCCGCCGACGTGGAGAATTTTTACAATTCGATTCCGGCTGACAGCCTGCCGTACATCAACGCCTCGGTGGAAATGGCCCAAATCGTGAAATACCCCGAAGTATCGCGGGAGGAGATCGAGCGCATCCGTGAGCGGTTGCGCTCCTTCAAACAGCAGGTGGAGGCCGGAGAATACGATTTCGAAACCCTGGCGGCGCTGTACAGCGAAGACCCCGGCTCGGCCGCGAAGGGCGGCAGCTTGGGCATGAAACCTCGGGGCACCTTCGTTCCCGAGTTCGACGCCGTGGCGTACAGCCTGAAAGAAGGCGACATTTCCGCGCCCTTCAAAACCGATTTCGGATACCACATCATGCAGATGGTGGAAATGCGGGGCGAGATGTACGAAGCCAACCACATCTTGCTGGTGCCCAAAACATCCACCAACGCGCTGCACCGCGCACGCACCCAGCTCGACACCATCCGGGCATACGTCACCGCCGACACCCTCTCATTCGCCTTTGCGGCCAACAAATATTCCGACGACGAACGCACACGAAACCAAAACGGGATCATCGTCAACTTGTCGACCGGCTCCACCCTGTTTGAAATAGACGAACTCGACCCCACCCTGTTTTTGGCGATCGACACCTTGGAAGCCGGTGAGATCACGCAGCCGTTTTTCTTCCAAAACCCCGCCACCCAGCAGAAGGGATACCGCATCGTGAAATTGCTGCGGCGCACACAACCCCACCGCGCCAATCCGGTAGACGATTACGCCTACCTGCAGGAAGCCGCGACACAAGCCATGAGCAACCAAGAGGTGGAAAGGTGGCTGCGCGAGACCATCGGCTCTTCGTACGTGCGTATAGACGAGCGGTACCACGGCTGCGCTTTCAAGCTGCCGTGGCTGAAAGAGGTCGACACCAAGGCGGAGGCGAAAGAATGATGAGGGTTTTTGTGGGTGTGGCTCGCATATTCAAATAATACAAAACACGACAAAGACAGATAAATGAAAGACGTTGAAGCGGTAAAGGAATTGACGGAAAAGTACGCCGCCATGCGCCGCGAAATTTCCAAGGTGATCATAGGACAGGATCGCGTAGTGCAGGAAATACTCATCTCGATATTCAGCCGGGGGCACTGCCTGCTGGTGGGAGTGCCGGGCTTGGCGAAAACGCTTATGGTCAACACCATCGGCGGAACCATGGGTTTGAGTTTCAACCGCATCCAGTTTACGCCCGACCTCATGCCCGGCGACATCATCGGTTCGGAAATTCTCGATGAAAACAGAAAATTCAAATTCATCAAAGGGCCTTTGTTTTCGAACATCATCCTGGCCGACGAGATCAACCGGACACCGCCCAAAACCCAAGCGGCCCTGCTGGAGGCCATGCAGGAAAAATCGGTGACGACGGCCGGACACACCTACCCCCTCCCCGACCCGTTTTTCGTATTGGCCACGCAAAACCCCATCGAGCAAGAAGGTACCTACCCCTTGCCCGAAGCGCAATTGGACCGCTTCATGTTCAATATCACCGTGGAATACCCCGACTTTCAAGAAGAAGTGGACGTGGTGAAATCGACCACGGCCGGATCGGATGCGCGACCGAGCCAAGTGATCAGCACGGAAGAAATCCTCGCTTTCCAGCAACTCATCCGACGCATCCCGGTGGCCGACAACGTGATCGAATACGCGGTGGAGATCGCTTCCAAAACGCGGCCCAACACGGCCATGGCCACGGAAGACACCAACCGCTACCTGAGCTGGGGCGCCGGGCCCCGCGCGTCTCAATTTTTGATCGTCGGCGCGAAATGCCATGCGGCCCTCCACGGCAAGTTCTCCCCCGACCGGGAAGACGTGCGCGCCGTGGCTCTGCCCATCATGCGCCACCGCATCGTGCGGAATTACCAAGCCGAGGCCGAAGGAGTGACGGTGGAAAAACTGGTGGAGAACCTCCTCTGATTTTCGGGCCAAATCCGGTTTCGAGAGAAGGCCGGTGGCCGAGGGCGGCTCTTTCGGCAACCACCGTTTTGGGGTCCGTTTCCGTAAGTTCGGGCCACACGCGTATTCAGTTACACCCACGAAAACTCCGAACATTCACCCGCCCTTTCTTCTTTCGATAATGTGGGGGAAGCGTTCATCGGCAAATGCGAATTACTAACTTTGTGCATGCGCCGCAGGGCGACGATGGGGGCGGAGGAAACAAACCTTTAAAAACCGAAATGACATGGCAAAAACGAAAGTAGCTATCAACGGATTCGGCCGCATCGGACGGCTGGTGGCCCGCCATCTGTTGCAAATGGACGACGTGGAATTGGTGGCGGTTAACGACCTGACCGACGCGCCGACCCTCGCACACCTCTTCAAATATGACAGCAGCCAAGGGCGGTACGGCGGTGAAGTGTCCGCGCGTGGATCCGACACCTTGGTGATCGACGGAAAAGAAATCAATCTACTGGCCGAGCGCGACCCGGCGAACCTGCCCTGGAAAGACCTCGGCGTGGAAATCGTAGCGGAGTGCACCGGTGTGTTCCGCACACGGGTGGCCATGTCAAAACACCTGGAAGCCGGTGCCCGCAAAGTGGTGCTGTCGGCTCCCGCCAAAGGCGACGACGTGAAAACCGTATTGATCGGCGTAAACGACGGGGATTTGACCGCCGACGACGACATCATTTCCAACGCCAGCTGCACCACGAACTGTTTGGCGCCCATGGCGGATATCTTGGATAAGGAATTCGGTATCGTGAAGGGCTACCTCAACACGGTGCACGCCTACACCGCCGATCAGCGCTTGCAAGACGCCCCACACAGCGACCTGCGACGCGCGAGGGCGGCGGCGCATTCCATCATTCCCACTTCTACGGGTGCGGCCAAAGCCGTGGCCCTGGTGCTGCCCAAGTTGAAAGGCATATTGGACGGCTTGGCCACGCGCGTTCCGGTGATCACGGGATCGATGACCGATTTGGTGGCCGTGCTGGAAAGAGAAGTGACCGCCGACGAAGTGAACGCCGCGATGAAGCGCGCCTCCGAAGGGCCGTTGAAGGGCGTCATGGAGTACACGGAAGACCCCATCGTATCGAGCGATATCGTGGGAAATCCGCACAGCAACATTTTCGACGCTTCGTTGACGTCGGCCAACGGAAATCTGGTGAAAGTGATCGCGTGGTACGACAACGAATACGGATACGCGGCACGAACCGCTGAACTTTTGGTGAAGATTTCGCATTTATGAGGAGGAACTTTCTTCCCGAAAAATGAAGGAGTCGGATGACCCCCCGTCCACCAAGACGGGGAATCCAAAGTCATTTCGCTATTTATCAGAGGGTTACACCCACAACCGAGCGTTTGCCCTGTTGATAATCACGTGGAAAAATAACGTGGTTTATTTCCTGTAAGTCTTTGGATAATCCAGTCCTTTCTTATATTCGTGAAACTATTGTATCATATTCGACCCCATGATCCCATGAAAACATTATACCGATCATTTTCCTTGGCGGCCATTTTGCTTACGACGATTACCATGGTACGGGCCAACGACTGCACAACCGCCCAGCTCATTATTTCCCAAGAAAACTTTTCCGCTTCCGAATTGAACGGTACCCTTTCGGGGGCCGGTTTCTCGGGTGAGGCTCAATGCACAGGGCCCGACGGGCGCGACGACCGCTGGTACCGCTTCGTGGCGGTGGGCACCAAACACGGCGTGCGCGCCATAGGCGCCGGCGACCTGTTCCCGTCCATCGAAGTGTACTCGGCTTGCGGCGGAGAGGTGATCGCCTGCCATACCGGTACCGGAAACGTCAGCGTCCTTCCCCTATCCGGGCTCACACAGGGTGAAACTTACTACTACCGCGTGTACGACGGAAGCGAGGAAGGTGCGACGGACACGGAATTCGCCACGTCCGTAATGCACATTCCTTTCGTCAAATTGCAAGCCCAGCACTGCGGGGTCATGGACTTCAACTCAAACGACATCATCCGCGCTACGCTTCCTTCCAACACCATGAATTTCACGAATTACCAGTTCCGCTTCGTGGAGCTGGAGGCGCCGTTCAACACGTACATCATCACTTCGCCCAACGGAACGAATCCCAACTTCCGCCTGAAGTGGTTCCCGCAACTGGAGTACGGCCGCACCTATGAAGTCAGCGTTCGCGTGCGCGCCATCGTGCCGGCCTTCGGTGACTTCGGCGAATCCTGCGTCATCGGAATGCAGCCCCAAGTGCTCTCTACCCAGCTGGAAGAACAGTACGCCAACGGGTTCTTCGGTTTCTGCGATTGGGTCGGTGCCCAAGGCGTGGGACTGGCCACCAAGTACCGATGGAGGTTTTTGGACATTTCATCCGCGACTACTTCCGTGGCGTACGGCGACAACAACCAAAGGCTCCTCCGCCTGAGCAGCGTGCCCAACCTCAAACTCGGCGCCACCTACCTGGTGACCGCGTACGCAACCGTAGCGGGTGAGGAAAGTCCCGACGGACCCTTCCGATTTTTGAACATGAACAACTTCGTGCCCAACACCGGCATTCGCCAAGACATATACACATGCGGGGAAACCTACCCCATCTCTTCGGACCTTCAAGCGCGGGAGATCTGCCACGCGGAATCCTACACCTGGCGCTTCAGAAACACCACGGAATCACAGCCCGACCTGCTGTACACCCGCACGGACGGCAACCGGTTCATCAAATTGAACTGGGTGGCCGGACTAAACGTGGGCCACAGCTACGACGTGGATGTGAAGGCCTCCCAAGGAGGACTGGAAGGGGATTATTCTTCCATCTGCAACATCACCATCGGCGCGTCGCTGAATCCCAACCTCTTGATCGCCGACGACTACTTTTTGAGTCTGGAGGAGGATTATATCACCAACCCGGCCATTTCTCTGCCACGTGAATTCCAACCGGTGGAACAGCCCGCCGAGTGGGCGATGTCGACCCTGCCCGAAGTAGGAGGATCGAGCTACTCGGTTGTGATCTCGGGAGGCGATTACTTCGAAACCATCGACGTGGAAGTGTACGACCTGAACGGACGTCTCGTGGGGCGCAAGCAACTCGCAACCGCACCCGGCGGTGAAGACAGCTGGACCCTGAACGAATTGACCCGCGGAGTGTACGTGGTACGCGCCGTGGGCGACACTCATTTTGAAACGCGAAAAATCACCGTGTTCTGAGAAAATCGCAGGAAAAATTCAAAAACGGAATCCATGGAAAGCCCGCCGACAACATCGGCGGGCTTTCTTTTTTACGACGGGAATATTGAATACCTCTGTGAGTTTGATTCGGTTCGGCGTTGTGGAGAGCACGCCCGGGGCGGGTTTCCACTCACCCGCTACGTCGGTAATGCACTTGCATCAATCCGGTATCGTACGCGACGGATTTCACGAGTTCGAGGTTCCGGTCGGGTCTTCCGCGTTTGAACAACCGCGTACCGCCACCGAGAATGACCGGCACGATTGAAATGATGAACTCGTCGATCAGGTCGTGCTTCAGCAACTCGTTTATGATTTCCGCGCCGCCGTCGCAATAAATACCCTTTCCCTCGGCCGACTTCAGCCGGTTCACTAAATCGGCGGGGTTGCCGCTGAAAAAAGTCGTCTTGCCGACGCCCGGTCGGTCGGTTCGCGTGAAGACGTAGACCTCCCTTTCACCGTTGTCGTAATGAGCCGGCCCGATGTGCTTCTGCACGTAATCATACGTTTTCCTTCCTATGAGGATGGTATCGACGGTGGAGGTGAAATCGGCGTAGCCATAATCTTCACCTTCCTTTTCAACGCGTTTCAAGAAGCTCAGATCGTCGCCGGGTTTGGCGATGAACCCATCCAAGCTCATGGCGATAAATACCGATAATTTTCGCATGGTAGTCGATAACGCAATTAGAATGAAGACTTTTCTTCTCCGCAATCACAGTGCACCGCTACGTATGGTTTGGCGACTTCGGAGAGTGTGGTGGTTGAATCGCCGGCGATGAAGGTCATGCGCACAAGTTCGTCGTTCAGGCGTTGGTCCACCACGTACACCTTGGGATCCGTTCGCGTATGGCTTTCGCGGAACCGCACGTCACCTTGGGATTTCACCGTAGACACGTCGGCGGTGTCGAGGTCGAGGCACTGGAGTTGGCACAGGGCCTCGGGTGTGTAAAGGGCTTCGGTCATTTGGAGCCGCAGCAGCACGCGGTTGTTGGGCAGCCACGAGGTAAACAGATGCAGCCGATCTTGAAAAAACACTCCCGCGAGCAACACGCCGAAAAACGCTCCCACCAAAAACAATCCCAACCGTCTGCCGAATTTCATATGCCGTAAGTTTCTCCGAGTGAGTTCAATGTCCCCGCCACGGTGATTTTCGCGCGAGGGGTGGAAGCGGCATCCTTTTCAGCGTCGCGCCCCCACGTATGACCGACGGGGCGGGGCGACCGAAGAAGCCCCCGCAACGGCGAGACGTACCGGGGCGGGAGGTGAAAAGATAGAGCGGACGACCCGACCCCCGCGATGAGGTTGTAATCCGAAGGAATAGGCCGGCACATTTCAAGAGAGTTTGCCCGGAATGAGTATCGCGGGGGGCGCGCCCAAGAAAATAAAAGCGGAAAAATCGAGCACGTGGAATTGGGCATGGGAACAATTCAAAAGGCGGCGAAGAGCAAATCGATGTCTTTGTAGGGCAGGTTGAACGCTTCGCCGAGGGATTCGTTGGTGAGGGTGCCGTTATACAGGTAAACTCCGTGGCGGAAACCCCGGTCTTTTCTGATGAGGTTGGCACAACCGCCTTCGCGGCCGATGCTGAGGATCATGGGTGTGAAGATGTTGCTAAGTGCCATGGAGGCGGTGCGGCTCACGCGGGAGGCGACGTTGGGCACGCAGTAGTGGATCACGCCGTGGCGGATGAAGGTGGGGTTAGTGTGGTTGGTGACTTCGGACGTTTCGAAGCAGCCACCCTTGTCGATACTAATGTCTACGATCACCGAGCGGGGTTTCATTTCGGCCACCATGGCTTCGGTCACCACCGTGGGGGTGCGTCCTTCGGGGGCGCGCAGCGCCCCGATGGCCACGTCGGCATTGCGCAGGGCGCGGCGCAATTCCTCGGGTTGGATGACGGACGTGAAGAGGCGGCGGCCGATGTCGTTTTGCAATCGCCGCAAGCGGTAGATGGAAAAGTCGAAGACCTTGACCGAGGCGCCCAGTCCCAGCGAAGCGCGGGCGGCGTACTCGGCCACGGTGCCGGCGCCGATGATGACCACCTCGGAGGGCACCACGCCGGAAATGCCGCCCAGCATCAGGCCTTGGCCGTCGTGGCCGCGGTTCAGGTTTTCGGCGGCGATGATCACCGCGGTATTTCCGGCGATTTCGCCCATGGCGCGCACGACGGGGTATATTCCCTCTTCGTCTTGGATGTAGTCCCAGGCGATGGCCGAAATCTTTTTGTCCATCAATTTGCGCAGGGTGTCGCGGGGTTGGACGCTGAGTTGCAGGGCGGAAAACAAGGTGGACTTGTGCGACATCATGGCGATTTCTTCGTGGCTGGGCGGGGCCACCTTCAATACCAGATCGCACTGAAACACCTCTTCGCGGTTGTAGGAAATCTTGGCCCCGGCTTCGGAATATTCCCGGTCGGAGAAGTTGGCGTTTTTGCCCGCGTTGGTTTCCACCACCACTTCGTGGCCGTTGCTGACCAAGACCATGACCGAATCGGGCACCAAGGCGACCCTGTTTTCCTGATAGGACGTTTCCCGGGGAATGCCGATTTGAATGCGTTTGCTGCGTTTTCCCACTTCCAGCATTTCCGCTTGAGTCTGCAGCGCGGTTTCGAGCGCCAAGGCCTTCAGGGTTTCTTTGGAACTAATCATCCGAATGATTTATTGGCTTGACCGGTTAATGGCTTGGAATCCTAAAACTACGAAAATTTGTACGTGCCTCGTCGCTGCAGATGGTGGATTCCGCCGGAACCCGAAGCACCCCTCCGTCCTACCCCGTCGCACGGCTCACGCGAATTACGCGCTTTTCGCCTTCCTTCTCCATGGCGATGAGCACGGTATCTTCGGGCAGCAGCTCTTCCACCTTTTCGGCCCATTCCATAAAGCAGCGATGGCCGCCGTAAAAATACAGTTCATATCCGATGTCGTACACTTCCTCCACGCTTTCGATCCGGTAGAAATCGAAATGGTACACCGGCTCGCCGTCGTGCGTGCGGTATTCGTTCACCAAGGAAAACGTGGGACTCGCCCCGCGGTCGCTCACGCCCAACACACGCAAAAAGGCGTGGATCAAGGTGGTTTTGCCCACGCCCATCGGGCCGGTGAAGGCAAAAATCCTCGCCTCGGGGTGGCGAGACAGGATGTGCTCGGCTATGGTCTTCAATTCGGTCTTGTCGGCGGCGGTATACCTTTCCGACGCGCTGTCTTCGGGCGAAGTCATCGGGAGATGTGCTTAGATTGGAATGGGAAACGGAACCTGCGGTGCGGCACCGCGGCGGGAGCTCACAGAGTCATCACTTGGGTTTGAGCTTGGCCAGGGGAATAATCATTTCTTCGAGGGAGATCCCGCCGTGCTGGAAGGTGTTTCGGTAGAAATTCACGTAGTGGTTGTAATTGTTGGGGTACACCAAATACTGTCGGTCCGAGGCGAAAATATAGCTCGTGGTCATGTTCGATTTGGGCAGAAACACGCTTTCCGGTTTCGTGATGGCAAACACTTCCTTGTCGTTGTAATTGAGATTTCTTCCCGCCTTGTACCGCAGGTTGGTGCTCGTATTGCGGTCGCCCACCACCTTCACAGGGTCGTCTACGCGTATGGTGCCGTGGTCGGTGGTGACGATCACACCAAGTCCCTCGTCGGCCAAACGGTCGAAGATGTCGCGGAGGGGTGAATGCTCGAACCAGCTCATGGTCAGCGAGCGGTAGGCCGGATCGTCGTCGGCCAGTTCGCGAATCATCTCCATGTCGGTGCGGGCGTGGGAAAGCATGTCCACGAAGTTGTACACGATGACGTTCAGCGCGTTGTTCATCAGGTTTGAGAGGTTGTCGACGAGTTTCCGGCCGGCCTCCAACTTGGTGATCTTGTTGTAGCTGAACTTCACGTCCTTTCCCAGGCGCTTGAGTTGGTGCCCCAGCAATTCTTCCTCAAACAGGTTTTTGCCCCCTTCCTCGTCGTCGTTGCGCCACAGCGAGGGGTAGAGTTTTTGGATTTCACCGGGCATCAATCCGGCGAAGAAGGCGTTGCGCGCGTATTGGGTGGCAGTGGGCAAAATACTGAAATACATGTCCTCCGACTCGGTGTGGAAGCGCTGGTTCAGCGCCCTTTCCATCACCTTCCACTGGTCGTGTCTCAGGTTGTCGATCACGATCAGAAACAGGGGTTCGCCCCCGATTTCCGGCGCTATCTTTTCCTTGAATACGTTGTGCGACATCACGGGTATGTCGTCGGCGTCGCCGTGCAGCCAGTCCCGGTAATTCGAAGCCACGTACTTCGCGAAGTACTTGTTGGCCTCGGTTTTCTGCATGTTGAGCACCTCTTCCATCACCCCTCCGCGTCCGCTCTCCAGCTCCAGTTCCCAAAACACCAGCTTGCGGTAAATTTCCACCCAGTCATCCACGTCCAGTCGGTCGTTCAGCGCCATGCCGATGCTGCGGAAAGCCGCTTGGTAGCTGCTGGTGGTCTTTTCTGTGATCAGCTTTTTGTCGTCGAGGTTTTTCTTGATGGAAAGGAGTATCTGATTGGGGTTCACCGGCTTGATCAGGTAATCGGATATTTTCGAACCTATGGCCTCCTCCATGATGCTCTCCTCTTCGCTTTTGGTGATCATCACCACGGGCACTTGGGGCTTAGCGGCTTTGATGATGGCCAGCGCCTCGAGCCCCGACATCCCCGGCATGTTTTCATCCAAAAAAACGATGTCGAAATTTTCCGCCTTCACCAAATCGGCCGCATCGCTGCCGTTGTTCACCGTTTTCACCTCGTATCCCTTCTCTTCCAGGAACATCACGTGCGGCTTCAGCAGGTCTATTTCATCATCGGCCCAGAGTATTTTAGCTGTCATATTTTTGCGGGTTTTGGTATCGAAATCGATTTTATCGGGATTTAAATTCATTTTTTTCGGGCGTGTCCCCGGCTCCCGGAAGGTGTAATTCTCGCGAGTGCCCATCCCGTTATCAACGCGGTCGTTTCCCGTTTGTTTTGCTCGGGCCGGGGCCGGTCTACCGGCTTATCTTTCGGCCCTACCGGCGGGAGCGGTCCGCGCGGCGTGGGCTTCTCGGGTCGCCACGCCGCGTCGGGCGCCCCCATGCCGGCAGGGCCGAAAGGATGCCGCCGTCCGCCCTCACGCAAATCATCCGTAAAGTTAAGGAATCCCCGCCGAGACACCACCCATTCCCGTCCTCGACATTCCACCGGCCCACTCACCGTGCACACTCGGCAAAACGCGATATCTTTGAAAAATAATTTCCCTTTTTCCACATGGGCCAAAACCACAACCCACGCCGAAAAATCATCAACGACCCGGTTTACGGTTTCATCACCATCACGGGCGACTTGATTTTCGAACTCATAGAACACCCTTACTTCCAGCGTCTGCGGCGCATCAAGCAGTTGGGCATGTCGCACATGGTGTACCCCGGCGCCCACCACACGCGTTTTAACCACGCCTTGGGCGCCATGCACCTCATGTCCCTGGCCATCTCCTCCCTCCGCGAGAAGGGCGCGGACATCACCCCCGAGGAGGCCGAAGGCGCCCTGGTGGCCATCTTGCTGCACGACATCGGGCACGGCCCTTTTTCCCACAGCCTGGAATTTTCCATCGTGCGGGGCGTCGACCACGAAGCCATCTCCCGGCTGCTCATGGGAAAACTCAATTCGGAATTCGACGGCCGCCTCGAAACCGGCATCGCCATTTTCCAAAACCGATACCCCAAAAAATTCCTCCACCGCCTGGTGTCCAGCCAGCTCGACATGGACCGCTTGGACTACCTCATGCGCGACAGTTTTTACACCGGCGTTTCCGAAGGCGTCATCGGCAACCAGCGCATCATCAAGATGCTCAACGTGGCCGACGACCGCCTCGTCATCGAAGAAAAAGGCATATACAGCATCGAGAAGTTCATCGTGGCCCGACGGCTGATGTATTGGCAGGTCTACCTCCACAAAACGGTGGTCTCGGCCGAAAGGCTGCTCATCGGCGTATTGCAACGCGCCAAGGAACTCGCTCTCGGAGGCGACAAACTCTTCGCCTCCCCCGCGTTGGCCGAATTCCTGTACCGCGACGTCACCCACGCCGACTTTACCGACAAGGATTGCCCCCTGTTGCACACCTATTGTTCCTTGGACGACATCGACGTCATGGGCGCCATCAAGGTGTGGACCGAGCACTCCGATCCCGTACTGTCCGATCTCTGCCGACGACTCGTGGACCGAAAACTCATGCGCGTGGTTTTGGGGAAAGAGCCGTTTTCGGAAAGCCGCATCGTTGAGGCCAAGCAAAGGGCGGTGGACTACTTGAACAAAAACGGCATCGATTTGCGGCACCTTCCTTATTATTTCCGCGTCGACGAACTCGTCAACAGCGCCTACGACAACGAATCCGATCAAATCGAAATTTTGACCAAATCGGGGGAATTGCTCGATCTGGCCGCCGCATCCGACAACCAATCGCTGTTGGCCCAAACGCAATCCGTGCGGAAATATGTGCTCTACGGCCCCAAATGACCTTTCGGGTCGAGGCGGGCGTCGGTTCCGCCCCGCGGAATTGATTTTGCATCACGGAAACAGGTACGAACCTGTGAATGAACAACCTACGCAACACCCACTCCGACGGTGTCCTGTGCTCATTTAATTTATATATTTGGTCGATGAAATTTTCGGCTCAAAAAATTGCCCAACTCATTGACGGCGAAATCGTTGGTGACGAATTGGTAGAGGTTTCCGATCTGAGTAAAATCGAGGAAGGACGCCCCGGTACGCTGTCCTTTCTCGCCAACCCGGCGTATACCGAATACATTTACTCCACGAGGGCGAGCGTGGTTATCGTTTCGAAAGACTTCAAAGCCGAACGGGACGTCCCGTCCACGCTGACAATGATCCGGGTAAGCGATCCCTACGCGGGATTCGCCAAACTCTTGGAAGTGTACAACCGCCTGAAGCACGACCGCGTGGGCATCGCCAAAAACGCCGTGGTCGAAGAGGGCGTGGAGCTCGGCGAAGGAGCGTACATCGGTCACGGCACGGTGGTGGAAACCGGCACCCGCATCGGCGCGGGGGTCAAAATCTACCCCGGTTGTTTCATCGGCGAAGGGGTATCCATCGGCGATCACACCATCATCCATCCGGGGGTGCGTGTGCTTTCTCGGTGTGAAATCGGCGCCCACTGCGTGATCCACTCCGGAGTGGTGATCGGCGGCGACGGTTTCGGATTCGCCCCCAACAGCGAAAACAACTACAGCAAAGTGCCGCAAATCGGCAACGTGGTGGTGGAAGACCACGTGGAGATCGGATCCAACTCGACCATCGATCGGGCCACCTTGGGTCATACCATCATCCGCAAAGGCGTGAAGATCGACAACCTCATCCAGATCGCCCACAACGTGGAAATCGGCGAAAACACCGTGATCGCCGCACAGAGCGGCGTGGCGGGTTCGACCAAAATCGGGAAAAACTGCATGATCGGCGGGCAAGTAGGCATCGTGGGCCACCTCACTATCGCCGACGGAACCAAGATCGCCGCGCAGTCGGGCATCGGGTCGAGCGTCAAAGAGCCCAACACCATCATTCAAGGTTCGCCCGCCTTCGGCATCGGCGATTTCAAAAGATCCTATATCGGCTTCCGTAAGCTTCCTTCCTTGCTCAAGGAAGTGGATGAACTGCGAAAAACCATCGAAGCCCAAAAAAGCAAAACCCAAATATGAGCACCAAGCAACGAACCTTGGCGAAGCCGGCAGTGCTGGAAGGCATCGGTCTGCACACCGGAGAAAAGGTCACCATCACCCTCGAGCCGGCACCGGTCGACCACGGGTACGTTTTTCGCCGCACCGATCTGGAGGGAAGCCCTCTGGTCCGCGCCGACGTCGACAACGTGGTTTCGACCAACCGGGGAACGACCTTGGAAGAAAACGGAGCGCGAGTGCACACCACCGAGCACGTATTGGCGGCGATTTACGGCTGTGAAGTCGACAACGTACTCATCTCCATAGACGGTCCCGAGACGCCCATCATGGACGGCAGCGCCATGCCCTACGTGGAAGCCATCGAGAAGGCGGGCATCGTGGAACAAGACGCCGAGCGCAATTACTTCACGCTCACGCAAAACGAATACTTCGAAGACGAAAACGGTTACGTGGAATTCCTCGCGGTGCCCACCCCGGGAAAAGAATTCCGCATCACCGTAATGGTCGACTACAACTCGCCGGTTCTCGGCACGCAACACGCGTCGATGTACCACCTCGGCGAATTCAAATCCGAAATCGCCCCCTGCCGCACCTTCGTATTCCTAAGGGAACTCGAACAACTGGCGAAAACCGGGCTGATCAAGGGCGGCGACCTCGACAACGCCATCGTGCTTGTGGAAAAGGAAAGGCCACAGGAAGAATATCGGGAAATCGCCAAGCTCCTCGGCAAAGAGGATTTGGACATCAAGGTCGAAGGCATCGGGGTGCTCAACACCATCAAGCTCAAGTTCGAAAATGAGCCCGCCCGGCACAAGCTTCTCGACATCATCGGCGACCTCGCCTTGGTGGGCAGACCCATCCAAGGTCACATCCTGGCGGCGCGTCCGGGACACGCGGGAAACGTCGCCTTCGCCAAGGTGCTGAAAAACCTCATCAAGGCGGAAAAAAACAAGCCCAAAGAGTTCGACCTCACCGCCGATCCCATCTACGACATCAACGACATCATGGACATTTTGCCCCACCGGTACCCGTTCCTGCTGGTCGACAAGATCATCGAACTGACCGAATCGCACGTGGTGGGAGTGAAGCACGTCACCTTCAACGAGCATTTTTTCCAAGGGCATTTCCCCGGAAATCCGGTCATGCCCGGTGTGTTGCAAGTCGAAGCCATGGCGCAAGCCGGCGGTGTGCTCGCCCTTCACAACGTCGAAGAGCCGGAAAAGTGGAGCACGTACTTCCTCAAGATCGACAACGTGCGCTTCAAGAAGAAAGTCATCCCCGGCGACACCTTGGTGTTTCACCTCGAGCTGTCGGCTCCCATCCGCCGGGGCATCGTGCAAATGACCGCCAAAGCGTACGTCAACGGCCAAGTGGCCTCGGAAGGCGAACTCATGGCCCAAATCATCAAAGACAAACCGTAAATGCACCACCGCTGGGCAGACATCCATCCCGACGCCAAAATCGGGGAAGGGGTAAAAATCGGACCGTTCTCCACCATCCATGCGGACGTGGAAATCGGCGACGGCACCGTAATCGAATCGAACGTAGTGATCATGGACGGCGCCCGCATCGGCAAGGACTGCCGCATCTTTCCCGGTGCGGTCATCTCAGCCATTCCCCAGGATTTGAAATTCGCGGGCGAAGTGACCACCGTGGAGATCGGCGACCGCACGACCATCCGGGAATGCGTGACGATAAACAGGGGAACGGTGGACCGGTACAAAACTTCGGTGGGTAGCGACAGCCTGCTGATGGCGTACACCCACTTGGGCCACGACACCGTGGTGGGAAACCACTGCATTCTGGCCAATGCCGCCAACATCGCCGGTCACGTAGTGATCGAAGACTACGCGATTCTGGAAGGCGTGGTGGCCGTGCAGCAATTCGTGCGCATCGGTACGCACAGCTTCATCGCCGGAGGCTCGCTGGTGCGCAAAAACGTGCCGCCCTACGTCAAAGCCGCGAGGGAACCGCTGTCGTACGCCGGGGTGAACACCGTGGGCCTCAGACGACGAGGGTTCGCCACGGAAACGATCTCCAAAATCGAAGACGCCTACCGCTACATCTACATCCGGAACAAAAATCTGGAAAAGGCCATGGACGACATCCGTGAAAACCTGGAAATCACCGAGGAAATCCAAGGCATCATGGACTTCATCCAAGGGTCGGATCGCGGCATTATACGCGGAGTGAGCGATGTTTGAAATCGAACTCACCGGAGCGGGAAAACGATACAACAGGCATTGGGTATTCCGAGGTATCGACCGTGTACTGCGGTCGGGAGATTCCTTGGCCGTACTCGGAGGCAACGGATCGGGAAAGAGCACCTTCATCCGCTCCCTGATCGGATTCGCGCCCCTGAGCGAGGGCGGGTTGACGCACCGCAGTGAGGGCAAACCCCTGAACCCCGGCGCGGTGTACCGACACGTTTCCTTTTGCAGCCCTTACTTGGAATTGTACGAAGAACTCACCCTCGCCGAAACGGCCGAATTTCACTTTTCCCTGAAACCGCCGAGAGCGGGAATCACCACCAAAAACTTCGCGGAGGTGATCGGGCTGGAACACGCCGCCGACAAGGCCGTGCACCACTTTTCTTCGGGCATGAAGCAGCGCCTGCGCATCGGTTTGGCCTTGCTCAGCGCGGTGGACGCCGTGTTTTTGGACGAGCCGACTTCCAACCTCGACAGGGCGGGTGAAGCCTGGTACGAGAAAATGGTCGCCGAGCACTTGGACGACCGATTGGTGGTGGTGGCCTCCAACCATCGGGAAACCGAATACTCCTTTTGCAAAGACCGATTGGAAATAGAGGATTTCCAACACGCGTCCCCCACTCCCCGCCGATAACCGATTTCGATTCCGACGGAAGATGTGCCCCGCACGAGGGCGAAGGCCGTATCCCGCTTGGCCGGCCGCCGCATGGGCGCCCCGCGGGCAGAGCGACCTTGGAAGCTCCTGACGGCGGGTTGCGCCCATGCGAAGGGCGGCCAAGCGGATAAAGGCCGTAGACCGGCCCGCGGAACGGGATGTAGACTCACCGGTGGATCGGGATGTCGCACCGATTTTGCGATGGGGAGAAAAACCTCGGAGCGGGCGTGCCAAAAAACTGTAGATCAAACGCATGCACATCCATGCACGTCGAAAACCGATGATGTTTGCTTTTGCTATTTTTGTGGGCATTCAAAGAAGCAAGGATACAATGGCAACCACAGCGGACATTAAAAACGGTTTGTGCATTCGCCTCAACGGCAAGTTGATGAGCATCGTAGAATTTCAGCACGTAAAACCGGGAAAAGGGCCGGCATTCGTACGGACGAAACTGAAAAACCTCGAAACGGGCAAGGTGCTCGACCACACTTTTCCGGCGGGACACTCGATTGAGCCTGTGCGCATTGAGAACCGCCCCTACCAGTACTTGTACGAAGAGGGGAACGGATACCACTTCATGCACACGGAAACGTTCGAGCAGGTTTTCATCGAAAAACACCTGTTGGACAAACCGGAATTTCTGAAGGAGGAAATGGTGGTGACCATCGTTTTCAACGCCGACGACGAAACTCCGCTGACGGTGGAACTGCCGCAGTTTATCGAAGTGGAGGTGACCTATACGGAGCCCGGTATCAAGGGCGACACGGCGACCAATACGATGAAACCGGCCACCATCGATACCGGCGCGGAAGTGCGCGTACCTCTTTTTATAGACATCGGCGACCGCATAAAAGTGGATACCCGAACGGGCGAGTACAACGAAAGGGTGAAGGCGTAAACCCTCGTCCATCCCGACAGGGATTCGGGCCTCTTGGCGCGTATTTTACCTCGCGGCGCGCAGGACGTCGCTCACCAAATAGGTGATGAATTTCCCCACGGCGATTTCTTCCGTGTCGTTTCCCTTGCGGGGTGCGGCTTCGCAGAGGTGCACGTAGCGCAATTCGGGATCTGAAGCGAAAGTGTGGGCGAGTCCACGGGTTTGGGCGGCACTCAACCCCGAGGGCGTCAATGCGCTGGAAGGCATGTGCTCCACGCAATCCAAATCGATTTCCAGCCCGAATCCGCCTGAACGGACGAAGGCCAAGGCCCGATCGGCCTCTTCATCGGGACGGCTTTGCCCGCGCACGTACATGGATTCGTACGTGGCGTACCCCACCCTATCGGGCCGGCCCAGCATCTCCTCGTAGATGGATCGGGAATTGTAATTTTCGTGGAGACCGAAAGCGAAATACCTCTGCAAGAATCCTTCGTGCAGTGCGTAGGTAAATCCGTTTCCGCTGTGTCTGTAGTCCATGGGCCTCAAATCGGCGTGGGCGTCGATGTTCAACGCGTTGATTCCCCGATCCAAAGCCTGCGCACATCCTTTAATCATGCCGTACGCGTTGTTGTGCCCGCCCCCGATGGCGAGGGGAATTTTGCCCGCGGCCACCACGGTGCGCACGAGTTGGGACACGGCCTCGTCGACGCGTTGCACCCAAGGCCCGTATGCGGCGGGTTGAGCCGGACGGTTCATTTCTTCATCGAAGTCGGCAAAATCCAAATGCCCCAGCAGCGTGGCTTTGGGCAGGTCGTTGTCGGGATTCATCTGGATGTTCACCAGCCTTTTCAATGCCGCCGGCCACGCGTTGGCTGCCCCCGGCCGCCCGTAATTCGCGCGCACGCCGATGTCTTCGCAAATGCCGAACAGCACGAATTTGCCCGGTGCGGCGGCGAGCTGCGCGCCCAGGTCCGCGTTGCGGTCCACGAATCCCAGGCGATTGGCCCAGAGGTCTTCACCGAGGCGGTCGTTGAGCAGAGGGGCGATGGTGTTTTTATCGTAAACGACGAGGTGGTTCATGGGTGGGTTTTTGTGGGTGTGTCTCTCCCCCGAAGTCAGAAAGCGCGGGGAAAATCGCATTTCATGGCGAAAATAGGTCAATTCGATGACTCCCTCTCCACGACCGTGAACTTCGGCAAGGGCCAATGTAGTATTTTGGCGCCATGAAACTGGTATTTCTGTACGTGGGCGACAAAGTGCAAGGCTACTTGGCCGAAGGGGTGAGTGAATACCTCAGCCGCATTTCCCATTATGCGCCGGTGGAAGAGGTTTTCGCCAAAGACGCCAAGTCGAAGGGAAGCCGGCCGGAGGCGCGTGCGGAGGCTGAAGCCCGTGCGGTGGAAGCGGTTCTGAAACCCACCGACGACGTCATCTTGCTGGACGAAGGCGGCAAGTCGTACACCAGCGAGGGCTTCGCGGATTTTCTTCAGAAGAGGCTCAACCAGGGCTCCAAGCGGCTGGTCTTCGTGGTGGGCGGCCCATACGGATTTTCGGGTGAGATGCGCCGGAAGTACCCGGTACACCTCTCCCTCTCGGCCATGACGTTTTCCCACCACATGGTGCGATTGTTCCTCGCCGAGCAGGTCTACCGCGCCTTCACCATTCTCCGCAACGAGCCTTACCACAACCGGTAAACCGCAGAATTCGCGCGTACAACCCCGGGAGGTAACCTCGGGCGGATCAGCTCCGTAAGTTTTACCGAAACCATTGGAGCGCTTTACGGCCTGCAAGCATAGTTACCCTTCGGCATTCGCCGATCTCGGTTTTTCGGTCATCGGATTTCGAGGCCGCCAAAAACCCGAAGCAACCCGCCCACCCGGCGGGTTGCTTCGTAAATGGCCGGAAAGGAATTCCCTGCGCACCGCGGTTTCCGGCGTGGCCCAAATAGCGTTACTTTGTGCCGTCCATTCCGGGTTTCATGATCAAAGATCTTCGCAATACCTTCAAGCAATCGCTCGTCTACGGGATGAGCAATATTTTGGTGAAGCTCGCGGGGTTGATCATCCTGCCCATCTACACTTCCACCCTCAGCACCGACGAGTACGGAATGCTGGTGATGTTGGAAATCTTCTCGCAGTTTTTCGTGGGAGTGATGGCTTTCGGCTTGCCCACTGCCGTTTTGCGCTTGGGCAGCGACCAGAACGACGAGCGCGCGCAAAACAAGATTCATTTCACGGCGCTGGTCATGCTGTTGGGGATTCTCGCGTGTTTTCTCGCGGTATTCCTGCCTTTGGGCGGTGTATTCGCGCGGGTGGTTCTCGACAACGGGGAGTACGCCGTGTACTTCCGATTGCTCTTCGTTTCGGTGGCCTTCGAAATCCTCGGGATCCTGCCCTTGCAAGTCATGCGTCTGAAGGAGCAGTCGTCGCGGTACGTGACGTATTTCTCCATCAAGCTGGTGGCGTTGGTGACGCTGGTGTGGTATTTCGTGGCGTACCGGGAAATGGGCATTTACGGGGCCATGATCGGCATCGTGACGGCCAACGGGTTGCTGTTGGTCGCCACTTCGGTGTACGTTTTTCGCAATATCCACCCCGTGTTCGACCGTTCGGCGGCCGTGGCCATGTACCGCTACGGCGCCCCGCTGATCCTCACCACCATCGCGGGTATCGCCCTCACCATCGCCGATCGGATTTTCATAAAATTCTTCGGTGAACTCAGCGACGTGGGAATTTACGGCTTGGCTTACAAGGTGGGAAGCCTGGCCAACATGCTCATCATTGGCACGTTCGCCCTGGCGTTTCTGCCCATCGCGTTCAGGAAATTCGGGGACCCCGGTTTCGACCGGTTCTTCAGCCGCATGTTCACGTATTTCATCGGCATCACGGCATTTCTGACTTTGGTGGTGTCGCTTTTCAGCCAGGAGTTGATCAAGGTGATCAGCAGCGACAATCCCGACTACTGGCGGGCTGTGATTTTGGTGCCGTTCATCGCGTTTTCCTTCTTATTCAAGGCCATGTACAACTATCTGGCGTACATGTTTATGCTGCTCAAGAGAACAAAATACCACGCCTACGTCACGGTGGTCGGCGTTACGGTAAACATCGCGCTGAACTTCGCGTTGATTCCAATTTTCGACGTGTACGGGGTCATCGCGGCTTCCGCGTTGAGTTTCCTCATCATGACGGCGTTCACGTATCGCGTGGCCCAGAGGAAATACTACATTCCTTACGAGCTCAAGCGCGTGGGATTTTTGATTCTTCTGGTGGCCGCTTTCATCGCAGTGGGCATGACCGCCAACCAATTGCCCATCGCCACCCGGTTGGGGGCGAAAATCTTGCTGCTGCCGGCGTTTCTCGCCGTGCTGTACTTCGGTTTCGTCGACGAAGTCGAGAGAACCAAGTTGAACAAAGCGCGGAAGTTGATCCGGGAAAAAGGTTGGATCCGCGGTTTGACCGAGATGATCAGCGGTTGAAAGTCGATCAGGCTTCGCCGCCGTAATCGCTCTCTTCTTCGCTTTCGGTGATGGTGATGTTCTTGAACACCGCGAAAGCGAGCAGGAGAATCAATCCGAATCCTGTGGCGGTGCTGATGACCGTGGCTTTGTGGAATACCTCCGGTTCGAATTTGAATTCGATGACGTGTTCGCCCTCGGGCACCCGCATACCGCGCAGCAAGTAGTTGGCTCGGAAGTGATCCACGGGTTGGCCGTCCAAGTACGCTTGCCAGCCGGCGTCGTAGTAAATTTCGGAAAACACGGCTACCTCGTCGACTTGAGTTTGCGTGCGGTACCGAAGGTAATTGGGCAACCTCTTCTCCAGCTCGATTCGGGATGTGCCGCTGTTTTGGGCGACGAAACCGGTGAGTTGCGGTCCGTACCGTCGGTCCACCAGCGCCACGTTCTCGGGATCGATCTCGCCGAGGAGGGTGATTTCTTCATCCCCACCTTCCACCATGCGCACGTCGGAAACGAACCACGCTGCGCCCAGGGCGTCGGGATTTTCCAAGGGCGGAGCCTGAGGATTGTAGATGAGGTACTTTACGTTCATCATTCCGATGACGTCCAAGGAAGCGAGGAGAGCTTCCACAGAAGCCTGCGTGGGTTGACCTTGCAACTCCGTGCGGAGTTCGGACAGTTCCCTTTGGATATGGAAATCGTACACCTCTTGGATGCGTTGGAGCTTGGCTCCGTGGTACCCGCCGAGGGAGCTGTGGAAGTACGACACCCGGGAATCGGAAAAAGGATTGTTGAGGTTGAGCACGCGGTAAGCCGTGTTGAAGCGCAGCGCGGAAAACATGGCGTCCGTCCTGTCGGCGGTGGTGGCTCTGTCCCACTCGCCCGAAGCCACCTTTTGTTGCATGACGCCCAAGAGGCTGTCGATGGCTTGATCCACCTCCGGATTGGCCGCTCTTTCCCGATCGAGAATGAATTTATCCGCTTCGGTGGCGGTGTAGGCGAGGCCGGGGTCACCTTTCTTTTCCCAGCTTACGAATTGTCCACGTTCTTTTTGGTTGTTGAGGTAGCGCTTGTCCACACCCCACAGATCCACCAGTATCAGCACTCCCAGCGCCACCACGAAAGGCATCTCTTTCATTCGGCCCTTGGAAAAAAACCATGTCAGCGCCACGGCGATGGCCACGATGAAAAACGATCGCCAGGCGTCGGCGGTGAAAAGGGATGCGCGGGCGTCCTTCAAAGCCTCGGCGTACCGCAAGGCCCCGTCGGCGTTGTTGCCCGTGAGCTCGGCGTTGATCATCAGCGTTTCCCTTTCGCTCAAGAAGTCGAAAAAGGTTTGGGGAGTCACGGCGAAGAGGAATAGCAGGAAAAGGAGTCCACCGGCGACCGCGAAAAACCGTTTCTTCTCCCGTACGAGCAGATCCCGGTCTTTGAACAGTTTTTTCAGGAAAAGGAATCCCAGCAAGGGCACCACCATCTCGGTGATGGCCAAAATGATGGTCACCGCCCTGAACTTGTTGTACCCCGGCACGAAATCCAGGAAGAAATTGGTCAATCCCATGAAGTTCTTTCCCCACGCCAAGGCGACGGTGAGGAGTGTCGCGGCGAGCAGGGCCCATTTCAGAGGGGTACGGATAAAAAAGGCGCCGAGCAGGAAAAGCAAGATCACGGCGGCTCCCATGTAAACCGGGCCGGAAGTAAAGGGCTGATCGCCCCAGTAGGTGTTGCTCTGCAGGATATTCTGCCTCATGACGGGGTCCACGCCTTCCACTTGTTCGGGCGAAAACAGTCCGGAACCACCGCCGTAGGCATTGGGAATCAGAAACGTCCAACTCTCGCCGATTCCCTGGCTCCACTGGGTCACGTACTCCCTGTCGAGGCCCGAGGTGCGGATCGCCTCGTTGGGCAGACCGTCGGGACCGATGGTCAATTCCGACGTTCCCCGGGTGGTGTGCTTGGAGTACTCGTAGGTATTCCACAGCACGTCGGCGTTGCTCAACACCGCTATCGCCGCCGCGGCCAAGAGCACCAAGCTCCCCGACACGAAGGTGGATACTTCTTTTTTGCGGACGGTTTCCACGAGTTTGGCCACCGCGAAAAACAGGGCCACGATGCCGAAGTAATAGGTAATCTGTACGTGGTTGGCGTTGATTTGCAGGGCCAAAAACAAGGCGGTGAGGGCGCCTCCCCAGAGCAATTTTCCCCGGTACGCCCAAACGATTCCGGCCAAGGTGGGCGCCATGTACGCGATGGCGTGCGCTTTGGAATTGTGGCCCGCTTCCAAGATAATGAAGTAGTAGCTCGAAAAGGCGAAAGCCACTGCGCCGACCACGGCCAACCAAGGTTTTACTTTGAACGAAACGAGGAGGATGTAGAACCCGAAAAGGTACAGGAAGAGGTAGTTGATGGGTCGGGGCAAACCCAGACTCACGATGGTATCCACCAAGCCGAGGATGTCGTTCGGATAGATGACGGAAATCTGAAAAGCCGGCATGCCGCCGAACATGGAATTGGTCCACAGGGGTTCTTCGGAGAAATACTTTCTGAACTCGAAGATCTCTTTGGCCATCCCCTTGAAATTCAAAATGTCAGGTTGGCGAAGCACGTAGCCTTGCACGGCTGGATAGAAGTAAACGATGGAGATCAGGACAAAAATGGCGAGTGCCGCGAAGTGCGGCCAATTGCGGGTGAGAGATTGCTTCATGGTTCAGTCCAATTCTTCGTAATCCACGTATTCTCCTCCTTCCACGATGTCCTCCCTGCGCTTTTGTTTTTTGTTTTTGTGGGTGTATTCTATGCGTACTTCACCTTCCTTTCGCCTGTCGCGGTCCTCTCGATTCCGATAACCGAAATTGCCGTGCGCGCCGGGCTTGCGCGGAGCGAGCAACCGGCCGAGCAATTTGACTCCGAAATAAACGACCACGAAAATGAAAATCATCCTAAACAAGCCGACCATGCCCAACTGAAATTTTCATAAGGTTTCAAAGATAGGGGGATTTCCAAAAACCGTTTTCGTCCACGGCGTTTCCGTCCTCCTCCGCGGCATGGGGTCACCGACTGAGGTAGAGGTTTCGCTCCGCATACACCTTTCGGAAGAATGGATCCATCAGGTTGTCGATAAAGCGAATCGCCTCTCCGGTCGATTTCATTTCCGGACCGAGCTCTTTGTTGACGTCGGGGAATTTCTCGAAGGAAAACACCGGGATTTTCACCGCGTAGCCTTTCATGTCGGACGAAAAATCAAAATCTTTCAGCTTGTTCTCGCCCAGCATCACCTTCACGGCGTAATTGACGAAGGGCTTGCCGTACGCTTTGGCGATGAACGGCACCGTACGCGATGCCCGGGGATTGGCCTCGATGATGTACACCACGTCGTCTTTGATGGCGAACTGTATGTTGATCAACCCGACGGTCTCCAACGCCAAGGCGATTTTCTTGGTGTACGTTTCCATCTGCTCCACGATGAGGTTTCCCAAATTGTAAGGGGGCAATACGGCGTAGGAATCGCCGGAGTGAATTCCCGCCGGCTCGATGTGTTGCATCACCCCGAGGATGCGCACGTCCTCACCGTCGCAAATGGCGTCCACCTCGGCTTCGATGGCGCCGGACAGAAAGTGGTCGAGCAAGATTTTGTTGTCGGGCATGTCCCGCAAAATATTGACGACGTGGTGCACCAGCTCGTCCTTGTTGATGACGATCTTCATGCTTTGTCCTCCCAACACGTAAGAGGGTCTAACCAACAACGGGAAGCCCAGTTCGTCGGCCATGTCCAGGGCTTCGTCCGCGTTGGTCACCACGCCGAATTTCGGGTAGGGAATGTCGTTGTCGCGCAACAGGCTTGAAAAGCTGCCCCGGTCTTCGGCCAAGTCCAGAGCTTTGTAGCTGGTGCCCAAAACTTTTATGCCGTATCGGTCCAGCTTCTCGGCGAGTTTCAGCGCCGTTTGACCGCCCAGTTGCACGATGACGCCTTCCGGCTGCTCGTGGAGGATAATGTCGTAGATGTGCTCCCAAAACACCGGTTCGAAGTACAGTTTGTCGGCCGTATCGAAGTCGGTCGATACCGTTTCGGGGTTGCAGTTGATCATGATGGTTTCGTACCCCGCTTCCTTGGCGGCCAGCACTCCGTGCACGCAGCAGTAGTCGAACTCGATTCCCTGACCGATTCTGTTGGGGCCCGATCCGAGCACCACCACTTTCTTTCTGTCGCTTTTGTGCGATTCGTTTTCGTCTTCGAACGTGCTGTAGTAATACGGCGTCACGGCTTCGAATTCCGCCGCACAGGTATCGACGAGTTTAAACACCCGCTTGATGCCCATTTCCGTACGCTTCTTGAAGACTTCGCTTTCCAGGCACTGCAACAAGTGCGCGATTTGCCGATCGGCGTACCCTTTTTGTTTGGCTTCGAAGAGCACCGACCGGGGAATGGTGTCCAGATCGAATTCCTCGATTCGCTTCTCGAGTTTGATCAACTCCTCGATTTGTTTCAAAAACCAGTGGTCGATGCGCGTCTTTTCGTGGATGGTCCGGAAGGGAATGCCCAACTTGATGGCGTCGTAGATGTGAAAGAGCCGGTTCCAACTCGGGTGTTCCAGACTCTTGAGGATTACATCTTGGTCGGTGAGCTCCCGGCCGTCGGCACCCAAACCGTTGCGGTTGATTTCCAGCGACTGACACGCTTTTTGCAAGGCTTCCTGGAAGCTGCGGCCGATGCCCATCACCTCTCCCACCGATTTCATTTGCAGACCCAGCTCTCTGTCGACGCCTTGAAACTTGTCGAAATTCCACCGGGGGATTTTTACGATGACGTAATCGAGGGTGGGCTCGAAAAAGGCCGACGTCGTGCCGGTGATCTGGTTGTTCAGTTCATCGAGATTGTAGCCGATGGCGAGTTTCGAAGCGATTTTGGCGATGGGGTACCCCGTGGCCTTCGACGCCAACGCCGAGGAGCGCGAAACGCGGGGGTTGATCTCGATGGCGATGATGTCTTCGTTCTCGTCGGGGCTCACGGCGAATTGCACGTTGCACCCTCCGGCAAAATTGCCGATGGACCTCATCATGTGAAACGCCATGTTGCGCATGCGCTGGTACGTGCGGTCGCTCAAGGTCATGGCCGGAGCCACGGTAATGCTGTCTCCGGTGTGGATGCCCATGGGGTCCATGTTTTCCACCGAACACACGATCACGATATTGTCGTTGGAATCGCGCAACAGCTCCAACTCAAATTCCTTCCATCCGGTCAGCGCCTTGTCGATCATCACTTCGTGTATGGGCGAGGCGTGCAACCCCCTGGTCAGCAACCGGTCGAAATCTTCCTGGCCGTGGACGATGGCCGCCCCCGAACCGCCGAGGGTAAAACTCGGCCTGATGCACAATGGAAACCCGAATTCCTGTGCGATTTCCTTTCCCTCCAAAAACGAGTTGGCCGTGGCTTGAGGTGCCATGGGAATGCCGATCCTTTCCATGAGTTTGCGAAACTCTTCCCGGTCTTCGGTGATGTTGATGGCGTTGATGTCCACGCCGATCATGCGCACGCCGTACTGTTCCCAAAGCCCCAACTCGTCGCATTTGATGGCGAGATTCAGCGCCGTTTGCCCTCCCATGGTCGGCAGCACCGCGTCGATGTTGTGCTTCTCGAGAATTTCCCTGATCGATTCGGGCTCCAAGGGTTTGAGGTAGACGTTGTCGGCCACCACGGGGTCGGTCATGATGGTCGCCGGGTTGGAATTGATGAGGGTGACTTCGATTCCTTCTTCGCGGAGAGATCGCGCGGCTTGGGAGCCGGAATAATCGAATTCACAGGCCTGGCCGATCACAATGGGGCCGCTACCGATGATCAATACCGATCGGATACTTCTGTCTCGGGGCATGAAATATGGAATGTTAGGGGATGGAAAAATGGGGAGTCTCCGAACTTTGACCGGTTAAGCCACACGTCCAATGTGCAAGTCGCTCGCTTCATCCGGGGGGCAAAAGTAAAGGTTTTTTTCGGTTTGACTACCGCCCTTTTCCACGGTTTATGCACAATCCTCGGGACGACGGAGCCGATTTTCCGACGGCCTATTTTCTTCGCCGCGGAGACCCATCCTCCGAGGCGTGGCCCGACAAAACGCGCTCGTACACAGACCGCAATCGCTCGGCATACGCCTTAATCCCAAACCTTTCCACCAAGTCCCTACGAATTTCCTTCGGGTCGAAATGCGGCAGGCGCTTCACCATGTCCACCATGCCCCGCGCGATGTCGTCGACTCGGGAGGGATCTACGGCGATGCTGTTCCCTTGGTGGGCGTAGTCCTTGGGTCCCGTTCGGTCGGTGATCAGAACCGGCAAACCGGTAGACAACGCCTCGGCGCCCACCAAGCCGAAGCTCTCGAAGACGCTGGGGAACACCAGAAAGGAAGCCGCGTGAAAGGCATCGCGCAACTCCCTCCGATCCAGTGTTTCTTCGATGAAACTCACCCGACCTTGAAGTTCGTGCGCGGAAATAAACGCCCTGATCTCGGCCGCTTCGGCCCCTTCGCCGATGAGGGTCAGGCGGAAATCGGGGATATGGGACGAGGCTTTCTCAAAGGCTTTCAAAGTGCGCAAGCCGCCTTTGAACGGATCGAGTCGCCCCACGAAAAGGATGTTATTGCACTCCGACAATCCCGCCTTCCGCAGGAAAAAGCACTCCGTGTCGACCGGATTGCCCGTCACTTTTTCAAACCCGGGTCGGATGCCGCTCTCGGCGATCTCGGTGGACAAGTGTCGGCTGACGGGCAACACCGCCGCGGCGCTTCCCATCACCTTACGGGATCGTTTCCACACCCGCGGGCGATCGGCGATGACGGACCAGGGACCCGTGTGCTCGGTCACCACGAGGGGCGCACCCCAATGCCGCGCGAGTTTTAAGGCCCATCCGCCGCGCAGGGCGGCACCGTGCAAGTGGACGACGTCGCAGCCCGGGATCTTTTTCCCCAGCAACAAGCTCCTTCTTTCCCACAGTGCGTACGCCGCCAAGCGGAGTGGCAGGGGCGGCTTTTTTGGGAAAGAATGAAAATCGAAATTTTCGACTTGGGGATCGACCAAGAACTCTCCGCGGTACCAGGGTGTGGAATTGAAGACGACCGGATGGGCGAATTCGTTCAGCGCTTTTATTTGCTCCTGCATGAAAATTCCCGCGACCGGATTTTGGTCGGTGGGAAACTGTTCGGGGATCAGCAGTACGCGCATGACCTCACCCCTTTTTTTGAAACAGATAGGTGACGTCGCTGCCGGATTTTTGTTTTCGTGGGTTTTCGGCAAAACCAAAGTATTTCCTCGTCATGCGGTACTTGGTCTCGTTCCCGAACATTCGGGATAGGCCCAAAAAAGATTGGTTGTACCGAAAAGACTCGAGGAGTTCGAAGCCCTGCGCTTCGACCACGGGCAACAACTCCTTTTCGGGCACCTTGTTGAAGGCGTATTTGTCTTTTCCCACCGCCCGGCGCAGGGCGAGGTATCCGAAGATCATTTTGGAGAACAGATGATCGGCGTCGGTGTTTTGCAGCACGAGGAATCCGCCCGGTTTCACGAGTTTCATCGAGGCTTCCAAAAAGCGCCAAGGATTTCGGATGTGGGCCATGATCCCGATGTTCATCACCAAGTCGAACTTTTCGTCGCCGAAGTCGTGGAGGTAGAAATCATCGCGGATAAACCGGACTTTGTGCATTTGGTCTTCCGGGGTTTTGGACTTCGCGGTAGCGACCATGTTTTCCGCGAAATCCATCATGGTGAGCTTATCGAACTTGTCGAGGAAGGGCAGGGAAATATCGCCGGTGCCGCAGGGCATGTCGAGCACGTTTTCAAAGCGTTCGCGTCCCGTTTGCTTCAGGAAGTAGCCGAGGGTTTCCATCCGGATCCTGAGGTTGTAGTTGAAGGTCAGGTATACGTCGGTCTGCTCGAAAAAATCTTTGACGGGATCGCTCATAAACGGTTGCGGATGAGTTTCAATGGAAAACCGGCAAATATACCATCGTCGTGGAGTTTATCCGTCCGTCTGACCATGGATTTCGCTCCGATCACCACGCCGTTGTTTATGCGCGCACCTTGCATCACCACGGTGAAGGCCCCGATGAGGACGTCATCGCCGATGGCAATCGGGGCGTCGGTACTGCCTTGCAACCTTATTTCCCGGCCCTTGCCCAAATCGTGTGCGCTGCCGCGGATGCTCACGTGCTCGGCGACGAGGGTAGCCCGGCCCACGGTAACCGCGGAGGTGGTGCTGATTCTGGAATAATCGCCGATGGTCACGTGATCGCCCATAGTCAGTGCACCTTGGGGCGTAATTTCAAAAACCACCCCTTTGCCGATGGCCACGCGCTTCCCGATGGAGAAGTTCTTTTTGGGGATTTCCCGGAAGGTGGGCCAGCCCACGCAGCGAAGGCCTTTTCCCACCGAACAACCCAAAGACCGCAGGTACCAAGTCACCATGATTCCCTTGAACCTCCAGTTCGCCGCCGCCAAATGCCTGTAAATCCACCTCATTGCCACCGTTTTTTCACTTGCTTCACGTACACGTCACGCAAAAAAGGCACTTTCACGGCGGTTCCCAGCATTCGGCTTTTCAGAAGTTTCCACCGGCAGTGGCGGTAATTTCTCTCCATTTCCTCGTGGTGACCGGTACGGAGTTCCTTCTGAATGAGGGCCGCTTCCCGATAGGAAACGCAGGAACCGGTGCTGGCTCCCCCGAGCCGGAAAACGGCCAATTCCCGGTCGATGAAATGAAATTCACCCCCCGCCAGATACGCCCTTAAAAACCAGTGATAATCGGCCGCGTGAGAAAAGCGGGTATCGTAGGGGCCGAAATCCCGAAACAATTTCGTCGGGGTAAAAGTGGCCGGGTGGAACAATCCCATGGTGCGGGGCATGAGGCTCAGATCCGGGGTTTCCGACCGGGTGAGAATCCGGCCTTCCAGCTCACGCTCTTTGATCATGTTGCCGTAAAGTATGGAATTCGGTGCGACTTCAGCCGCTTCCGCCACGGCAGAAACCGTATGGGGAAGGTAGGCGTCGTCGCTGTTCAAAAAAGAGATGTGTCCGCCCCCCGCCACGGCGATGCCCCTGTTCATGGCGGCGTAAATGCCTCCATCCTTTTCCGAGATCAGCGTGGTCACCACGTCCTTGTATTCCTCGATCAGGGCCAAAGTGCCGTCGGTGCTCCCCCCGTCGATGACGATGGACTCGAAACGCTTGTCGGTTTGTTCGCGGAGAGATTGCAAGGTGCGCCCAATGGTGCGCTCGGAATTGAGGCACACCGTGACGACGGATAGCCGAAAGTGTCCGGTTTCGCTCATGATCCTCGGTGTTTGTCGGTTACCGAGGGGGCGGAGTCTCGGGGCGCTCCCCTTTCGGCGTTGAGTTTGGCGATGAGTTGGGTGGCGATGCGGCTCCAGGAAAAATGCGATTCAGCGTGTTTGCAAACCTCGTCCACGAATCCTTGGCGGGAAGACATCTTGGCCGCTTCGTGCAGGCCGCGAGCCAATGCGTACTCGTCGTCGGAGATGTAATAGGTGCCGAACTTGCCTTCCTCACTCAAATCGGCGTATGCCGACATTCCGTCGTGCCCCACCAGCGCGCAACCGAAATACAGAGCCTCGGCGAAGGAAATACCGAAAGACTCTTTCAGGGAGGGCAAGAAAAACACCTTGGACCGCGCGTAGAGATCGTAGAGTTTTTTGCGGTCGGTGATGGCTCCGGTGAATTCCACTTTGTCGCGGATTTCGGGGTGCCGGCGAAAAAACGCGTCTCGGGCGAGAACGAAATCCGGCGTGCAATCACCGACGATCACCATGCGCCAATCCTCCCATCGGATCAAGGGCAGGGCGCGCAACAAGAGTTCGTAATTTTTGTCGGGGCTTCCCGGCCTTCCCACCGAGAGGAAGATGTTCTCCTTCTCGACGTCACCCCGCTTGAAATGCGTGTCGATGTAGACGTCGTTGGCGCCATTGGGCAAGTAGACGAGGCGACCCGACAGTTCGGGGTAGGTTCTTTTGGCGAGTTCCAATCCCGATTTGTTTTCGATGGACAAGAGGTCTACACGCTTGATGAAACTTTTTTCTATCCTTTTCAACACGCGGTCTTTCCACACGTTTTTGGAGTATTTTTTTCTGTACAGAAAATGCTCGTTGTAGGCGTCGAGCTTGACGTAGAGTTTGCCTTTGGGATTCAATTTTTTGTACAACACGCCGTAGGCGATGGTGTCTCTGGATAGGTGAAAAAGGTGGAGTACGTCGATGTGAGCCGCGTCTTTTCGGAGCAAGCGAACGAAATCGCCGTCGAGGTATCGAAACCAGGGCCACGTCGGTTTGGGTCTATTCGTTTCGGGAAGGTCGACCGTCTCCAGTCCACGGGCCTCGGCGTGGAGGGCCGGGTAATCCTCCTCCGTGAAACGGCCGGCCAAAACCGCGTGATAACCGTGTTCCATGGCGTATTTGGCAATCAGACCGACATCTTTTGTCAGGTGCACATTCTCGATCCGGGGAAAGAAGGTGAGCCAGCGCATGTGTTTCAATATTCGATCAAAAACCGTTGAATTCCCAAGCGGCGGTTCAGCGCCCTTTCCCGAGCGCGGAGCCACATTTTCACGGGGTGACGATTCAAGCTGCCGCCGTGGCTGCCGGGCACGCCGACGTACCGGGGATTGGCCGGAAGCAAGTCGGTCTGCACGTACAATTCGGGACGGGCTGTGATGCGGTCGTATAAAACGTGTTCGATGTACCGCCCCGCCGCGTCGTTGGCTTCTGCGTAGGCGCCTTGAACAAAGCTGCGGTAGAGGGCGGTGTCGATGAGAAAGAATCCGGTGAGGGCCACGCGCATTTTTCTGTGCAAATCGATGTGTAGGGGTTTGAGCGATTTGGAGAGGATGGCCGTGGCGTTTTCCACGATGTACCGCCCGGTGATTTTGGCGAATCGCTCGCCGAGGGCGCCGCTCCCGACCACTTGGTCGAGCATGTGGAACTCTTGAAATCCCTTGCCCCGGGAAGTATCGCGGTGTGGAGGTACGCGCATGACCCGTAACCTCGGGTGATCCAAAAGCGGGCGCAGATCGGCGTCGCCTTCGATGTCGTACTCGGAATTCTCGGCGAATACCACGGGGTATGGCGTGGAATTGAGGTAAAACTCCAAAGCCGTCTTGTAATCCGACACGCGGAGCGCGACATCGCGGCGGTGTACCATATCGGATGCGGGAACGATGGTGCCGGTCAAACAAAGACTGATCTGTGCCATATGGTCAAAGATACGTTCATCGGCAGAATTGAACGGCCCGGGATGGATTGTGGAAATCAAGGGCGGCATGGACGGTGAAGCGCGGTCGAAATCGGGAAGGAGTCTCGCTTTGCGTTAGGGACGGCGCCGGCATCCCTCCGCCCCGATTTGCGTCGGCGGCGCGGGGGAGCGCAAGCGACCGCGAGAGCTCTGCGCTCCCACTTGCGCCGCCCGCAAATCGGGGCGGGGGATACAGGCAGAGGCCCGACCCCGGGCGTTAATAAGTTTGTGAAGGGAAGGGAAAAAGTCGGAAACGTAGGGGAAATGAAATCGGGCGATTCGCCCCGGGGGAACGCCCCGAAAAAAATATTTAAAAAGCGTCACACTTGGGGTTGGCCGCCGATCAGGAGGCAGACGCAGTACGCGCTGACGCCTTCTTCCCGACCTACGAAGCCGAGGGTTTCGGTGGTGGTGGCTTTGATGGATACGCGGCTTTCATCGACTTGGAGGATGCGGGAAATGATGCGTTTCATTTCGGGGATGAAGGGGTTTATTTTGGGCGTTTGCAGGCAAATGGTGCAATCGAGATTGGACAAGCGGTAGCCGTGGCCGTGGATTAATCCGATGGTTTTTTCGAGGAGGATTTTGCTGTCTATCCCCTTGTATTTCGGATCGTTGTCGGGGAATTGATAACCGATATCGCGGAGGTTGGCGGCGCCCAGCATGGCATCGCAAATGACGTGGAGGAGCACGTCGGCATCGGAGTGGCCGACCGAGCCTTTGTGGTGCGGAATTCCGATACCGCCGAGCGCAAAAGGGACGCCGGGGGCCAAACGGTGTACGTCGTAGCCGAACCCCACGCGAATATCCATGTCGGCGGGGATTATTGGTTGTTTTGCATGGGGGCCGCTCCGGATTTATCGAAGGCCATGCTGAGGGTGAATCGAAGTGTATTGGCCAGTGGGTTTCGCTGCTCCGTGGCGATCAAATAAGAGAGATCGAGGCCGAAGACGTTGTACCGGAATCCGGCGCCGATGGTGAAGAACTCGCGGTTTCCTTTGGTGGGATGCTCGAAGAAGTATCCACCGCGGAGTGCAAACTGATCGGCGTACCAGTACTCCACCCCTACGGAATGGTTGATTTCGCGCAATTCTTCTTGGAGCACGCTGCCTTTTTCGATTTTGGCTTTTCCGTTTTCGACGATCACGGTGCCGTCTTCTTCGCGGAGGGGACGGCCGGCGGCGTCGTTAAAAGAGCCGAAAATTCCCGCGGCCACCCCGATGTTGTCGTCCCTTCCGGCGAGGACTTCGCCGGTGTTTTGGTCGTACAGTGCCGGGGAGGGCACGAGCAATTTGTTCGCGTCGTAGATGAGGGTGAACGAGTTGAAATCGTCGAGGTCGATTTTCAACCCACCCCCGATGCGGAGGTTGGCGGGCAGGAAGTCGCGCTGAGCGGTGTTGCTGTATGAAATTTTGTTACCGATGTTCGACACGACCAATCCGAATGCCAGGGTCGCGTCCTTGTCGCCGATGCGGATGTCGTCGTTTTGGTAGTAGGTGGACAGATCGACCGCGAAGGCGTTGGCCGCTTTGGAGTCCGCTCCTCCCACGCTCACCCCACCGGTGAGGTTCGAGTTCACCCACCGGGCGGTGAGTCCACCCGAGAAGCGACTGGAGAGTTGGAGGGAATAGCTTACGTCGAATGCGAATTCAGCGGGTCGGAAGGGGCGAATGACCTGTCCTCCTTCGTCGGTGAATTGGATATCTCCCAATGAGAAGTACCGAAGACTCGCTCCGATTGCCGAGGTTCTGTTCAGTTTCATGTACCCCGTGAGGTAAGCCAACTGCATGTCGTCCACCAGCTGACGCAACCAGGGGCTGTAGGAAAGGGCCACTTCCATTTCCTTTTCGGTAAAGGCGAGTTTGGAGGCGTTCCAGTGTTGTGCGTTCACGTCGGGCGAAAGTGCCACGCCGGCGTCTCCCATGGCGCCGGAGCGGGAGTCGGGGCCGAGAAGCAAAAACGGAACAGCCGTGGTAATGGCTCTCAACTCATCACAATTCTGACCGGACACCACACCTACACAGTGGCCTTGGTTTTGAGCCCAAGTGCATGTGGCCGTGGCAACGAACCATGCGAGGAGGACAAAGTGCTTCATGGATTTTTTCATAGGGTCTGCAAATATATATAAATCATTGGGGCGCACCCATCAATTGAGTTTAACGAGTTTCTCGTACTTCTCGGCGCGCTCCCCGGCGGGGTTGCGAACCGAGACCTTGTAAACGTAGACACCCGTCGCAAGTTTATCTCCGAAATCGTCTCTTCCGTCCCACACTATCGGCTCATTACGAAAACCATCCGTATTGGATACGGTATTGATTGATTTGACGAGTTTTCCGCTTACCGTATAGATTTCGAGCAACACGTTCAAGAAGGAGCAGCTCTGGTTGTGTTCGAAATAAAACTCGGTGTGGGTGGTGAAGGGATTGGGGTAATTCAGCACGCGTTCTATGGTGAATTCTTCGGTTTCGGCGACGATGAATTCGGTGTACGCCTCGCCGGAATTGTTGTGGACGTCCCAGACTTTCAACTTCAGGCTATAGCTGCCCGGTTCCAACGCCTCGAAGGGGAAAGTCACTTTTCCGCTTTTGTACGTATTGAGGTCCGACTCGTAATAATCGTTGAGCACGAGGGCATTCGACACGTCTCCGTCGAGGACGGCGGTGATGTCGTGGCCGATGCCGTTGCCCACGGTGTTGATACCCTGTGGATCGAAAATCTCGGCCACCAGCACGGGTTCGCTGTTGGTGTATCCGCCGAAGACGAAATTTTCATCGTTGAGGTAGAGTTTCACTTCCGGACCTTCACCGTCATTTTCCACGCCGGTGTCCCGCCCTCCGATGGTGAGTTTGTTTTCGTACCCCGACGCGTCTTCGGAAGAGGCGTAGGCGTACAAGCTGATGCGCGCCGTGGTGTCCACCGCGTAGGAAATGTCTTTCGGCAGTACGAAATCAAAGGTGAATTCCCCGTTGATCACTTCGGCCATGCCGCGGTAAATGATGCTCTCTTGGGAGTTGAACGTGAAGGGGCTCCCTCCGTCGTTCGCCAGGGTCGTATTCGATTTTACCCTATCGAACACGGTGGCCTGTACACGGCCGTTGAAATCTCCCCTCGTCTGTCCGGTGAGTTCGTCGACCACCTTGCCGGTCACCCTCGCGACGCCCAGAGCTTTCAACGTGTCGATGGGCGATCCCGAGGTATCGGTCAGTGCGGTAATTTCCACGCGGTGTTTGGGGAGTGCGAGAGGCAGGGCCGGATCGCCGATCAGGGAGAAGTTTCGGTGGTTGGGCAAGCTCGGCGAAATCGAATTGTTCTTGGTCTGCCTATAGACGTCGCCGATGCGGGTCACGGTTTCACCCGCGGGTCGGTTGAAGAGGGCGTCGTAGAAGCGCTGGTTCAAAATGAAGTTGGGACCCGAATACACCAATCGCGTGGTGGTGAGCAGGGCGATGCCTCCGCCGTTTCCATTCAGCAACACGTGTTCTCCGGCGGAGGTGCGCAGTGGATCGTCGAAACGGGTAAACTCGCAGGTGGCGGTCATGAACACGGGCATGGCGTAGGCGTTGTCCCACGCGAGGATGGTGGGAATATCGAGGATGCGCTCCTGTGCCCAGCCGAGCTCCCCGCCGTGGCCGGTGTAGTTCACCAAAAACGCCCCGTTGCGCACGCGCCTGTCGATGGCTTGGTTTACCGAGGGATAGCGGGCACCGCCCGGGGTGGCCACTTGGGGATAGGCGTCGATGAAAATGCGCTCCAAATTGTACATGCGCGTGTACCCTTCTATTTGGCTGCTCAACACGTTGGCGTTGGACATGTGCGTGTTGTTGTCTTGATCGTCGGCGACGAAAGTGATGGTGTTTCTCCACGCCCCGAAGTTCGTCGCGCCGCCGGTGCAGACGGTGCAATCGTCGTCGAACACCATGTCGGGCACCTCCACGTACCTCCTGATTTTGTTGACCACGGAAGTGGCCTCCACGTTGTTCTTCACCACCAAACGCCCTACCCCGATGTCCATGATGTCGGTCGGGTCCTCCCCTTCGCCGTCGGAGAGCAGCCCGAAATAATCGTCGCTGACGTATGAGCGCGTAGGGCTGAGGGAGATACCGGATTGGTAGGTGGGGATGAAATTGGTGTTTCCCGGCCCGATGTTGCGGTTGTCGTACGAACCGTCGCCGAAGAGGGTAAGGTATCTCGGCATGAGCGCTTCGTTGCCGTTGGCGCGGTCGTACAGCATTTTCATCAGCCATTTGATGGCGGTGACGTCGCGCATTCCCGAGGAGAATTCGTTGTAGATTTCCTGCAGTCGGACCACTTCCACGTTCAGGGGTTCCACGGGGTGGTTGCGGTGAATTTCGGCGAGTTCCTCCGCTTTGGACATAAAGCGTCCCGGGGCGACGATCACCAGGTCCACCCTGCCGTTCAAGCCAAGGGCGTGAAGGTTTTGATTGGACACGGGTCCGAAGTAGGAAGGCGTCAAGTACTCGGCGCCCGTAAACGCGATGAACTCCCTAAGCTCCTCCGTTTCGACTACGAAAGACACAGCGTCTCCGGTGCGGTTCAGGGCCACGACGCGCGCATCCGTGGGGTCGGTGACGTCCCAGACCTCACGCACGCTGCCGGCGTTGCCGAGCACGAAACGCGACACATTGCCCGGCCCCACCGAGGCCATGTCCCGAAAACTCATTTGCGGGCCGAACATGAGGAGTCGCCGCCTGGTGTTTACGTTCAGCCAATCCAGCCATCCGATGGCCGAAGGGGCGTTTTTATTGTAGGTAAGATTGATGTTCAGCGCCGGCGACACCGCGTTCAACTCCACCGTGACGGATCCCCCCACGGCAAAAAGTGCGGTCGAGGAGGTGGTGGTCGAAGCGTAGTTTCGGGAAACCTGTACGCCGTTCACGTCGACGGTAAAGGTGCAAAAGCCCGATACGGTGGATCGGGACGCGAAATTGGCCCTCACGACCGTGGTCGCTTCGGAAACGATATTGGGAAAGGTGTATTTGCTGCCGCTGAAATTGTACACCGTTTGGATGTCGAACTTTTCGCCGAACCACTGCCGCCCGCTGTGGATGAGGTTTTCGCGCTCCACTTCGTGGAAGACGTAATCGTCGAAAGAGTCGACCTCCGTATTGGGCGCCGATCCGGGTGCTTGTTGCACCGTCATCCGTTTCGGGGGCACACCGGTATTTACACCTATAAAATAATAGGAGGTATCCGTGTATTGGTGTTTGTGGTGGTTGTACAATCCGGTGGACTCGTCGTACGTCCATTTATCCGGACCCTTGCCGTAAAACAGAAAATAGTCGTCGTCGTCAAACACCCCATTGTCCTCACCCGAGTAGAAAATGGCGTTCACGGGTAGGTCGTCCGGACGCCACTCGTCGTTGTCCATGGGCAACTGTCCGAAGCCGGAACCGAAAACGTTCAGGGAAGCGGGATTGAGTCCCGCAACGTCCACTCCCGCGGCCGCCAGTTCCTGTGCGCCGAGGCGGTAGACGCCGGTTTCGGTCAATCCGATGCGCACCCACTGCCCCGACGCCAAGACCGAATTTTGGACGTAGGTGGCCGACTTTTGCCGGCCGGCCGTCGGGGTGGTGCGGTAGGTAAAGCGCGCTTTGGTCACGGCTTTCACGGTGCCGTCCACTTCCACCAGCGGCGCGTAATCCAGAACGACGTACGTGCGTCCCCGGCCTTCCTTGACCGTCCAGGAAACGGGTGGGATTTCGTCGATTCCCGCCTCGTCGATCGCGGCTTGGAGGGCAGGTTCGTCCGCGAATTCCAGGGCTTGGACGGCAAAGTCGCGGACGTCTACGTTTTTGCCCACTTCCAGTGCGGAGAGGTACCGCGGCAAATAGCCGTCGGAAAATTCGTGGTATGCGCCGCGGAAGGTGGGTGATTTGATGATTTGTGGGTGTGTCGCATCGGGGGCAAGATCTTCGAAAACGGCCGGTTCCTTTTCCCAATGCAGATCGATGGTGGACGCGGATTGCCCCGCGGCGCCGAAAGAACCGGCGAGGCACCCCCAGAGCACTGTACAGGCTTTGATAAAGATCCGATCCATTACCTTATTCTACAATATTTCCCCCGGTTGGTATCGATCCCAACAAATAAAGGTTGAAGTAACGGGAATCATTCCGTAATTTTCACAAAGTTTCGGGGTGTAAACGCCCATACCATATTTTATATTGCATTCCGACGAACCGTGGGTTTTTCGGGCATAAACGGCGAAATCCCGGGGACAGGCGTTCTCAAATCCCAACCGGAGAGTCGCAAAGGTAATCAGGAGATGAAAACTTCAAAGTCGAAATGCCGTCGGCAAGGGGCAACAAACCGATTCGGCGATCGTCGAAAGGGTGTTGGATTTAAAAAAATTCGTATACTTGAGCCTTTGAAAAAGAACTGCCATTTACCCACATATATGTTGAGTAAACCTACCTTTATTGCAGTTATGGCGCTGGCATTCTGCAATTTGTTCTTGGTTGAAGATGTCCGGTCGCAGGATCCCACTTTCTCCCAATTCTACGCCAATCCGTTGTATTTGAATCCCGCAATGGCGGGAACGAACAAGTGTCCGAGGGCAGTTGTCAATTACCGAAACCAGTGGCCGGCCCTTACGGGTAATTTCGTTACGTACAGTGCTTCATACGACCAATATGTGGATGCGGTGAGTGGCGGTTTGGGTTTGCACATCATGCAAGACCACGCAGGGCAAAACACCTTGCGCACGCTCAACATCAGCGGGGTTTACTCCTACCAACTCGCCCTTTCGAGCTCGGTATCCATGATCGCCGGTTTTCAGGCCACGTACTTTCAAAAAGACCTCGACTGGTCCAGCCTTACATTCGGCGACATGATCGACCCGCGACGCGGGTTCATTTACGAAACGCAAGACAAGCCCCGCGGGGATAAGGTGGACAACGTGGATTTCTCGTCGGGTCTGTTGGTCTTCAGTGAAACCTTCTACGGTGGTGTCGCCGTACACCATCTGTTTGAACCAAATGAATCACTCACCGTGGAAGAGGCGCCTTTGGAAAGGAAATACACCGTTCACGCCGGTGCGAACTTTCCCATTAAAAAGGACATCAAAGGCGAAACCGACACGTACATTTCACCCAACGTGCTGTACCAAAGACAATTCGATTTCGAGCAAATCAACTTGGGCCTTTACGTCAAGCGAGGGCCGCTCATCGGCGGTGTATGGTATCGATTCAACGATTCGTTCATCGCGTTGTTGGGCGTCGAAACCGAGTTTTTCAAATTGGGATACAGCTACGATCTCACCACGAGCAACCTGACCACCAAAACGTCCGGTTCTCATGAGATTTCGGTGGCGTTCACCTTCAACTGCGCCCCTCAGAAGAAAAAATTCCGGGCAATAAAATGCCCCGCGTTTTAGTTTAATTCGCAAACCTGCACAGAAACCCTATTCACATGAAATTCCTAACCGGCAACGTATTCGCTGCATTGGCTTCGACGGCGGCCATTTTGTCGCTTTCGTCCTGCAGCTACGAAACTTCCAATGCCACTGGCTGGAACTACAACGACTCGCGCAACGGTGGGTTTGAGAAGGTGCCCTATTACGAGCAAGAAACCGGTCCCGGACTGGTGCTCATCCAAGGGGGAACCTTCGTCATGGGAGCTACCGAGGAAATGGTGATGTCCGAATGGACGAATATCCCGCGCCGCGTCACCGTGTCGTCCTTTTATATGGACGAAACCGAAGTGAGCAACATCTACTGGTTGGAATACCTGTACTGGTTGCAGCGCGTGTACGGCTCCGACTACCCGGAAATTTACAATAAAGCCCTTCCCGACACTCTGGTTTGGCGGTCTAAACTGGCGTATAACGAACCCTACGTCGAGTACTACCTCCGCCATCCCGCCTACAACGATTATCCCGTGGTGGGGGTGAACTGGCTGCAGGCGAACGACTACTGCGCGTGGAGAAGCGACCGCGTAAACGAGGCCATCCTGATTCGCGAAGGGTTGTTCGAACAATTCCCCGATCAACTCAACGCCGACCACTTCGAAACCGACGCCTACTTGGCCGGTCAATACGATTTGGGCAAACGGGTGGAAGGTCTTCCCGATCTCGACCCCAACAAGGAATTCAGGAATGTACGCATGGAAGACGGGATCCTCTTGCCGAGGTACCGCCTCCCCACCGAAGCCGAATGGGAGTTCGCCGCATACGGTCTGATCGGAAACACCTTTGAAGAATTGGTGACCGAGCGACGCGTATACCCCTGGTCGGGACACTACGTCCGCGACGGCGACAACAACAGCAGTTTTTACGGCGAATTCGTCGCCAACTTCGTCAGAGGTCGAGGCGACTACATGGGCGTGGCGGGAAGCCTGAACGACAACGCCGACGTCACCGCACCGGTGTATGCCTACGCTCCCAACGATTACGGCCTGTACAACATGGCCGGCAACGTGAGCGAATGGGTGATGGACGTGTACCGTCCCTTGAGTTTGGAGGATGTCGACGAGTTCCGCCCTTACCGTGGAAACGTGTACAAGACGAAAGTCCTCAACAGCGAAGGTCAGATCGACGACAAATTGACCATCGTGACCTACGATATCGAAGGAGTCCGCGATTACCTCGCATCCTTCACCAGGATTACGGAAGGGCAATTGAATCCGGAAGAACTTCAACTTTTGGACAACCTCAACTCCTTTGCCGAGCAGGCGACCGAGCGCATGAACGAGGGCAAAACGGAAGAAGCGAATACCCTGATCCGCGACGGAATCCAGCAAATCCGTTCTTCGAACGTGCGCATTGCGCCCGAGCTGATCAGCGGATTGGGTCAGTTCGTGGAAGACACCCCGGGCAGCCTGAGGATGCGAAAAGTTCGGCCCGAAGAAAACATCGATCGGGACAATTACCGCATCGCCGACAACATTTCATACCGTGACGGTGACCTGATCTCAAGCATCAGCTACAACAGCCCCAGCGCCAACGAAAACAGCATGTACGACTACGGCAACAGCACGTTGATTTCAAACCGTGCAAGGGTTTACAAAGGCGGCAGCTGGAGAGACCGCGCCTACTTCCTCAGCCCCGGCACCCGTCGGTTTATGGACGAGAGAAAAGCCACGGCCACCATCGGATTCCGATGCGCCATGGATCGGGTGGGAAGCCCCGAGGGGTTGAATCAGCGATAAGGGAAACCCCCAATCTCGTGTGAAGAATTTTTTTACCGACACCCGGCCAATTTGGCCGGGTGTTTTATTTTGGCCTCATGAATATCGAAGCGCTCTATGGACGGTTTCGTGAAAACCCCGTCGTAGCCACGGACACCAGAAAGCCGGTGGACGGCCGAATGTTCTTCTGCCTGAAAGGGCCGAACTTCGACGCCAACACCTTCGTGGCGACGGCCCTCGAAACCGGTGCGGCCCACGTGGTCACGGAAGATGAAAAGTGGAAAGACCACCCCCAAGTCACCGTGGTAGACGATGCGTTGAAGGCGTTGCAAGCACTCGCGCGCCGGCACCGCAGCACGTTTCGGTTTCCGGTGATAGGGTTGACGGGCAGCAACGGCAAAACCACGCACAAGGAACTGATCAAAGAGGTGCTCGCCCACAAGTACGAAACCTACGCCACGGAAGGAAACCTCAACAACCACATCGGGGTACCGCTCACGTTGTTGTCCATTCCCTCCGACGCCGACATCGCCATCGTGGAAATGGGCGCCAATCACCGGGGGGAGATCAAAGCGCTGTGCGAAATAGCCATGCCCAATTACGGGTTGATCACCAATATCGGCAAAGCCCATCTCGAAGGATTCGGTGGTATGGAAGGGGTAAGACTGGGGAAAAAAGAGCTCTACGACTACATCAAAAAAGGCAAGGGCAAACTCTTCGTCAACGGCGACGACCAAGTGCTGACGGAAATGTCAAAAGGAACCCCTTCGGTATTTTACGGCGCGGACCCCGAGTTTTTTGTCTCGGGAAAAGTCTTGGCGAGCGATCCCTATTTGAAATTCGAATTCTCCTTCCAAGGCGTTTCTTCCGGTGAAGTGCAAACCAAAATGATCGGGTCGTACAATTTCCAGAACTTTCTGGCCGCCGCCTGCGTGGGGTGCTATTTCGGGGTGGAGCCCGGCGCGGTGAGAAAAGCCTTGGCCGCGTACGTCCCCGCCAACAACCGGTCGCAATGCGTCGATACGGCTCACAACCGCCTCATCCTCGACGCGTACAACGCCAATCCTTCCAGCATGAAGCTCGCCCTGGAAGATTTCGCAGCCATGGACCGATGGCCGAAAATGGCCTTCATCGGCCACATGCTCGAACTGGGCGAGAACTCGAAGAAAGAGCATCAAGCGGTGATCGACGAGGTGTTGAGATTGGGAATTCCCGCCGTGTTGGTAGGCGATAAATTTTCCGGTTGCAACCTGCGGGGATTGGAGTACTTCAAGACCTCGGAGGAGTTTCTGGAATGGGTGCAATCCGAGAAGTGGGCCGGGCATCTCATCCTCCTCAAAGGCAGTCGTGGAATCGCCATGGAAAAGGCCCGGGAATGGTTATAAACCCACAAAAACCCAAAAACGAATGCGCCTCCCCGCCCCTGCTCCGCAGGGTCAGTCCCGAAGGATTCCCCGGGAGATGACGATCTTCTGCACCTCGCTGGTGCCCTCGTAAATTTGTGTGATTTTGGCGTCGCGCATGAGGCGTTCGACGTGGTACTCTTTCACGTAGCCGTATCCTCCGTGCACCTGAACGGCCTCGACGGTGACGTCCATGGCGGTTTTGGATGCGAACAGCTTGGCCATGGCCGATGCGTGGCTGTAATCTTCGCCTTGGTCTTTCAGCTGCGCGGCTTTGAGGCACAGCAAGCGCGCCGCCTCGATGCTCGTGGCCATGTCGGCCAATTTGAAAGCGATGGCTTGGTGCTCGCTGATGGGTTTTCCGAAAGCCTTTCTCTCCTTGCTGTATGCGAGGGCCAGCTCGTACGCTCCGGAGGCGATTCCCAAGGCTTGGGAAGCGATACCGAGTCTACCGCCGTTGAGGGTTTGCATGGCGAATTTGAATCCGAAGCCCTCCTCGCCGATGCGGTTTTCCGCGGGTACCCTCACGTCTTGAAACATCAGCGAATGCGTGTCGCTGCCCCGAATGCCCAGCTTGTCTTCCTTGGGTCCGACGGAAAAACCTTCCATGCCTTTTTCCACGATGAACGCGCTGATGCCTCGGTGACCTTTGGATCCATCCGTTTGCGCGATCACCAAGTAGGTGGAGGCCGTGCTTCCGTTGGTAATCCAGTTTTTGGTGCCGTTCAACACGTAGTGGTCGCCGTCTTTCACGGCCGTGGTGCGCTGGTGCGTGGCGTCCGATCCCGCTTCGGGTTCACTCAGACAAAAGGCGCCGATTTTCTCGCCCCGGGCCAAGGGCATAAGATATTTTTGTTTCTGCTCTTCCGAACCGTACTCCTGAAGTCCCCAACACACCAAACTGTTGTTTACCGACATCACCACCGACGTGGATGCGTCGATTTTGGATATTTCTTCCATGGCGAGTACGTACGATACCGTGTCCATCCCACTGCCGCCGTACTTGGGATCGATCATCATTCCCATAAATCCCAATTCACCCAGCTGAGCCACTTCTTCGGCGGGAAAGCGCTGTTCGTTGTCTCTCGCGATGACCCCGGGTTTGAGTACGGTTTGGGCAAACTCCCTGGCGGCATCGCGAACAGCCAGGTGTTCTTCTGTCAATTGGAAATTCATTGTTACTTGCGGTTTGAAATCGTGGTGCAAATGTAGTTATTCATAGAAATTCAGACACATGAAATATTCCCACCGACCTTTTCCGTATCCCCTGCGTGTCTTGGGCCTCATGTCGGGCACGTCCCTCGACGGACTCGACTTCGCGGGGTGTGTATTCGACGAAGAAAACGGATATTCCATCGAACATTTCGAAACCCTGCCTTACGACGCCGACATGAGGAAAAAACTCGCCGGGGCGCACGAACTTTCCGGGTTGGAATTGGTGAAGCTCGAGCACGAGTTCACGGTTTTCACCGTTCGGGCGGTGGGAAATTGGCTGGGGCGTCATTCCTTCAAGCCCGATCTCATCGGGGCTCACGGCCACACGGTTTTTCACCAACCCGAACGTGGATTCACCCTTCAGATCCTCGACGGAGGCAAGTTGGCCGCGCAAACGGGCATCCCCGTGGTCTGCGATTTCAGGCGGGGCGACGTCGCTTTGGGCGGGCAGGGCGCACCCTTGGTGCCCATCGGCGACGCGCTGCTGTTCGGTGAATACGCGGCGTGTTTAAACCTCGGGGGCTTCGCCAACGTGAGCTACGAAACACAAGGCACCCGAATCGCCTACGACATTTGCCCGGTCAACATCGTACTCAACGCCCTGGCCGAAAAACTCGGTCTGCCCTTCGACGAGGGTGGACGCTTGGCGCGTTCGGGAAATCACCTCCCCGAGTTGGCGACAAAGCTCGACAGGGCGGAATATTACCGTCAGGCCCCGCCAAAGTCATTGGGGCGGGAGTGGGTGGAAACCCACGTTCATCCCCTTTTGGATCACGAGCGATACGACACCGCGGATATGTTGCACACCTACACGGTTCACGCGGCCAAAATCCTCGCCGGGGAATTGGAGCGTGTACCCGACCCCGGTGAGGTGCTGGTAACCGGAGGCGGGGCCTTCAACGATTTTCTGATGGAAACGACTGCGCGTTTCAGTCGACGGTCCCTGCGCATTCCCGAGAAAAAGCTGGTCGAGGGAAAAGAGGCGCTGGTATTCGCGTTGTTGGCCAAATTGCGCGCGGAGGGTGAGGCGAACGTAATCGGCGGCGTGACAGGTGCGTACAAAGACCACGTGGCCGGCGCGTATTATTGGGCCGGGGAATAATCCGGGCCGGGATAAAATACGTGGAGTCGAAGTGAGCCGGCATAATTGATTTGATATATTTGCGACGCAATTCCGAGGGAGAAAAATGGAGAATCTTCTAAAGAAATTCGAGGAAAAAGAACCCGAGATCGTATTTGAATGGCACGACCCCCAAACCGAAGCGGTAGGCTGGGTGGTGATCAATTCCCTTCGCGGGGGCGCGGCCGGAGGCGGCACGCGAATGCGCGAAGGACTGGACAAGAGGGAGGTGGTATCCTTGGCCAAGACCATGGAGATCAAGTTCACCGTATCGGGTCCCCAAATCGGCGGTGCCAAGAGCGGCATCAACTTCAATCCCCAAGACCCCCGCAAGCACGGTGTGCTCGAGCGGTGGTTCAAAGCGGTTTTCCCGCTGTTGAAGAATTACTACGGCACCGGCGGCGACATGAACATCGACGAGATGCACGAAGTCATCCCCATCACGGAGGGCTTCGGGTTGTGGCACCCGCAGGAAGGCGTGGTAAACGGCCACTTCGCCCCTACCGAGGCACAGAAAATCAACATCATCGGCAATTTGCGCCACGGGGTTTCCAAGATCGTCGAAAACCCGGCGTATACCCCCAAGCCCTCGCGAAGGTACGCGGTGGCCGATCTGATCACCGGATACGGGGTGGCGCAAAGCGTCATTCACCATTACGCGCTGCGGGGCGAGAGTCACCGCGGAAAAAAAGTCGTCGTTCAAGGTTGGGGCAACGTAGGTTCCGCCGCGGCCGGGTACTTGTCGTACGCCGGCGCGTCCGTGGTGGGCATCATCGACCGCAACGCCGGCATCATCGCGCCCGAAGGCCTTTCTTGGGAAGAAGTCAAAACGCTTTTCCTCGAGAAGGTGGGCAACGAACTCAAATCGGATCGCGCGCGTCCCTACGCCGAAATAGACCGGGAAATATGGGACATGGAAGCCGACGTTTTCCTTCCCTGCGCCGGGTCGAGATTGGTAACAAAAGCCCACGTAGACCGTATGGTAAACGCCGGCTTGGAACTGATATCCAGCGGTGCGAACGTGCCATTTGCAGATTCGGAAATATTCTTCGGCCCGACCATGTCGTACACCGATCAAAAGATCAGCCTAATCCCCGATTTCATCGCCAATTCCGGCATGGCGCGCGTGTTTGCACACTGCATGTCACAAGGCCGGGACGGCCAAGTCACCGACGACGCCATATTCAAAGACGTTTCCGACGTCATTCACAAGGCGCTTCAGCCCTTATATCACTCCAACCCCAACGGCAAAAATCTTTCAAAAACCGCTTTTGAAAACGCCCTCACTCAACTCATCTAGATGGAATTTGCTATCGTCCTGATCTTTGCATTGGGTTATTTGGCCATCGCTTTCGAGCATCCCCTCCGTACCGACAAAGTTGTTCCCGCGCTCATCATGGCCGCCCTCTGCTGGACGGGCATCGCATTGGGCGACCTTACGGTGTATCACATCGACGCCGGTTTGCATGAGATTTACAAAAACCTCATGGAAACCCGCGGAATGACCGAGGCGGAAGCGCGTTTCGCGGGCATCGAACAATCCCTCCTCCACCACTTGGGCAAGACCTCCGAAATCCTTTTCTTCCTGATCGGCGCCATGAGCATCGTGGAAACCATCGACATCCACGGCGGCTTCGCGGTGATCAAAAAATTCGTAAAAACCCGAAAAAAGAGGACACTTCTTTGGATATTCGGTGCACTGGCGTTCTGTCTGTCGGCGATCATCGACAACCTCACCGCCACCATCGTACTGATCACCATTCTGCGCAAGGTGGTGACCCTGAAAGAAGAAAGGTTGTGGTACGCGGGATTGATTATTATCGCGGCCAATTCCGGGGGTGCGTTTTCGCCCATCGGCGACGTCACCACCACCATGCTTTGGATCGCCGGTAAAGTGAGCACGATAAAACTCGTGGAATACGTTGCCGTGCCGTCCATCCTGTCGTTCGCCATACCCTTCGGCATCGCGTCGTTTATGCCCGCTTTCCGAGGGGAAGTCCACCCGGAAGAAGATGCCGACCAACCCTTGAGAAAGTACAGCGCCTCCATGCTCTATTTGGGTTTGGCGGCCATCATTTTCGTTCCCATTTTCAAAACGGTCACCGAATTGCCCCCGTACATGGGTATGATGTTGTCCTTGGCCGTCGTATGGCTGGTTTCGGAAGTGGTCAAGCGATCCGAAAACAAGCTCGTGCCCGGTGCAAACAAGTTTTCCGTACACCACACCCTGGGGCGGATCGAGATGTCGAGCATCCTGTTCTTCCTCGGCATCCTCCTCGCTGTGGCGGCGCTCGAATCTCTCGGGCTTCTGTTCAATTTCGCCGGATGGCTGAACGATTCCATCCCCAACCAGGATTTCGTGGTGCTGGCCTTGGGATTGGGCTCGGCGGTGGTCGACAACGTACCTCTCGTCGCGGCATCCATCGGGATGTTTTCCGAGCCCATGGACGCCGAGTTGTGGCACTTCATCGCCTTCGCGGCGGGCACCGGGGGCAGCATCCTCATCATCGGTTCCGCCGCTGGCGTAGCCGCCATGGGTATGGAGCGCATCAACTTCATCTGGTACCTCAGAAACATATCGTGGCTGGCCCTTCTGGGATTCCTCGCGGGGTCCTTCCTCATCATGGCGTTCAAAGCCGTGGGCCTCTACGGCGAAGTTTCCGCAGCCGTTCCCGGAATGTGATCGACTATAGGTGAGGAGAAAATCGCCGTCGTCGTGAGGAGTTTTTGGGCGTGCCCCTGAATTTCTCCCGGTAGTTTCATTTTCGCGTACCGAGTTTGGAGTGGCGTCCATCGTCCCGTTTTTATCACACCCGTCGGGTCGGTCTACAGGCTGTATCTTTTGTGCGTCGGTGCGGCTGACGTAGGCGCTCTCTCGGTTTGCCGCGGGCACCGTGCGATTCACCACGGCGCCGGGCACCGAACGCCCAAAAGGATGCCGCCTTCCGCCCTCACGCAAATCACATCCCCCTCGTGACGGTCCACTTGACCGCTATGGCCGATGCGCCGGACTGTATCCGGATACCGAGGTCACACGCCCCCACCCGCCGGGAATCGGGGTTCGGCTTACCCACCCTCAAAATGCATCACGCTGTTCATCAGTTGTCCGTGCACGTAATCGTACTCTTTGGCCAGCTCGCCGTTTTCGTCCCACACGAGCACCTTTCCGTGCAACAAACCGTTGCTGAAATTCCTTTCGGTGTAGGGTGTGCCGTCTTCGTACCACGACCGCCACTTGCCGGTGCGCGTGCCCATGTCGTAGTGGTATTCGTACCGGCGGTTTCCGTTGGGATGGTTTTCGATGTACAACCCGTCTTCCACCCCGCTGCGCACGGTGCCCGACTTCTCGATCACGCCGTCGGGGTAATACACCGTCCAATCGCCCGACCGGCGTCCGTTTTCGTAGTGCGTCAGGGTGTGCAGCGCCCCGCCTTCGTAATAGGAGCACGCCACCCCGGTAAACATTTCGCCCTTGTAGTAGGTGAAGCCATGGCGGTAATTCACGTGGGCCGTCCACACGCATGAATCGCCCGCCGGGCTATGGGCGGGGATGGTTTTGGACTCGTCGCCGCGAACTTCGGCGGTGTCGGCGGCAGGGGTTTCGGCGGAATCCGACTCGGCGCCGCCCACGGATTTTTCGTATCGGGGGTTGTGGCCGCAGGCGAGGAAAAAGCACGCGCTCGCGATCAGCGCGAACCAAAGTGCAAGGGTTTTACTCATCGCCGAATATTTTCACGGTGAGTCCCGCTGCGTCGACGCTCCCCCGAAACATGCCCGGCGTATTGAACTCCATGACGATGTGCCCCTCGCCGTCCAAAGCGATGATGCCGCCGCGGCCACCCATTTCGGGCAATTTTTCGTGCACCACTTCCCGGGCCGCCTCTTCGAGGGTTTGGCCGCCGAAAGCCATGCGGTCGGATATTTCCTTGGCCACGCCGGCGCGTATGAAGTACTCGCCGTGGCCGGTGCAAGACACGCCGCAAGTAGAGTTGTCGGCATAGGTGCCGGCACCGATCACCGGGCTGTCGCCGATGCGGCCGTACGCCTTGTTCATCATTCCTCCCGTGGAAGTTCCGGCGGCGATATTGCCCTGCACGTCGATGGCCACCGCCCCCACCGTTCCGAATTTTCGGGTTGTGCCCCGGTGGTGCCCCGAACCTTTCACCCGTGAATTCTCCCACGACTTTCTCACTTGGGGTGTGGTGAAGTAGTCGTTTGGAACGGAGTCGAGACCCGCGCCGAGGGCGAATGCATCGGCACCGGCGCCGGTGAGCATGACGTGGGGTGATTTCTCCATGACCATCCTCGCCGCGCGGATGGGATTTTTCACGTGTTTCACCCCGGCCACGGCACCCGCTCCAAGGGTTTTGCCGTCCATGAGCGAAGCGTCCAACTCGTGGGTGCCTTCGGCCGTCATGACCGCGCCTTTGCCCGCGTTGAACACGGGATTGTCTTCCAGTAGTACGATGGCCGCCACCACGGCGTCCATGGCCGTGCCGCCATTTTCCAAGATGGCGTATCCGGCTTCCAGGGCATCTTTCAAGGCCGCGGTGGCGAGGCTATCGCGTTGGGCGTGGGCCGGATCGGGACGCATGTTTCCCGCACCGCCGTGAATCACGAGCGCCGGCGAGGGGTTTATTTGGGCCTGCAAAGCCATAGCCAGGAACACGAAAAAAGAGAAGGCTGCAAATTTACTCGTCATGGTCTATCTTTGTCGTAGAAATCGGTCGCGGGATTGCCGCTCAGGTGATGCCGGAAAAACGGGCCGACGGCCGAAATCATCAAATCCAAAACCATCGATCCGCGGTCTTTCCAAGGCCAATTTAGCGCAAATTTATGTGGAGGAGCATAAAGAGGCACCACTTTTTCTACCGCCGAAAGGGGTTCTACAAATTCCTGAGCGGGATATCCGTGAAGTTCGCGGCGTTTTTCGCCTTGATTTTGCTGGGGCTGGGGGTATTTGAATACGCCACTCCGGGGATGGTGCATTATTTCACGCTGTACACCTCGAAGCTTTCCAACGGTTTGATCGTAGGTTTTTTCTTCGCTTCCGAATTTTTTCTGGGGTTGGTACCCCCCGATTTATTCATCGTATGGGCCAAGAAGTTCAGCTCACCTTACGCGGTAGTGACTCTTTTGGCCGTACTCAGTTATTCCGCGGGACTGCTGGCGTATTTCTTCGGCGTGCGTTTGGGCGGGATGAACAGAATCAACGAATACATCCACAAGCGCTACGGACAGCATTTCAATATGCTGAGAAGTTGGGGCGGTTTTTTGATTATCGTCGCCGCGCTGCTGCCCTTGCCGTTCAGCATCATGTGCATGGGGGCGGGTATTTTGCGGTATTCTTTCCGGATGCTGATGCTACTGGGCGTTTTCCGTATCGCCCGATTCTTTTTGTACGCCGGGGTGCTGTACCAGGTGGTTTGATCCCTTGGTCAGGCGTCGGGCGTGCGCATTCGGATCACCAGAATCTCCCCGCATCGGTGTCGAGCCACTCCATGGCCGCACCTCCGAGAAGCCATTCTTTGGTGCGGTCGTCGAAGGCCGAATCGCGGATGAGTTTGCCGGGCTCGAGTTCTCCCAAAGGAAAGGGATAGTCCGTTCCCAAGGCCACTCTGTTGGCTCCGAAGAGCCCTACGACGTACTCGAGCATGTGCGGGTCGTGCACCAAGCTGTCGATCCAGAATTTGCCGAGGTATTCCTTGGGGTTGACGTCGTTGTCGACGGCGCAGAGGTCGGGCCGGACGTTGAAGCCGTGTTCGATGCGTCCGATGGTGGCCGGAAAGGAGCCGCCTCCGTGTGCGAAGGCCACCCGAAGGTTGGGCAGGCGTTCGAAGACGCCTCCGAAAATCATTGAGCAGATCGCCAAGGATGTTTCCGCGGGCATTCCCACCAGCCAGGGAAGCCAGTAGCGCTCCATCTTTTCTTTTGCCATCATGTCCCAAGGGTGAACGAACACGGCCATTCCCAAGTCGCTGCACGCTTCGAACACGGGAAACAGGTTGGGGTCGTTGAGGTTCCAATCGTTGATGTGGGATCCGATTTGCACGCCTTCCAAGCCGATGCTCTTGCAGCGCTGCAATTCTTGGATGGCCAGGTCGGGGGCTTGCATGGGCAGGGTGCCCAAACCGACGAATCGGCGCGGGTATCGGTGTACGATATCGGCGATGTGGTCATTGAGGAATTTGGCCACTTCGAGGGTATCTTGGGGTTTTGCCCAATAGCTGAACATGACCGGCACGGTGCTGAGCACCTGGACGTCGACGTGGTGTACTCCGCATTCTTTCATGCGGGTTTCGGCATCCCAGCAATTATCTTCCACCTCGCGGAAAAAGCGGTTGTCCATCATCATCCTGGCTCTGCACGGGGCGTGGTGGTCCAAATGGATGAACCCGCCGTACCCGAATTTATCCTTGAAGTTGGGGATGTTTTCGGGGAGGATGTGGGTATGGATATCGACGGTCAGCATAGTGGGGGAAATTCGGAAGTAAGCGCAAATGTAGGGAATCGCGGGAAGAGCCCGGTAGGCGACGGGCGATACCCGGCGGTGGCGTATGGCGCCCCTTCGGGGCTGTGCGGAGGGCGGGGCCGTCGGTGGCGTATGGCGCCCCTTCGGGGCTTGGAGGAGGGCAGGGCCGGTAGGCGATGGGCGGTACCCGGCGGTGGCGTATGGCGCCCCTTCAGGGCTGGGCGGAGGGTGGGGCCCGGTAGGCGACGGGCGATACCCGTCGATGGCGTATGGCGCCCCTTCGGGGCTGGGCGGAGGGCAGGGCCGTCGGGAGCGTATCTTGCCCCTTTGGGGCTGTGCGGTGGGTGGGCCTGGTAGGCGACGGGCGATACCCGGCGGTGGCGTATGGCGCCCCTTCGGGGCTTGGCGGAGGGCGGGGCCCGGTAGGCGACGGGCGATACCCGGCGATGGCGTATGTCGCCCCTTCGGGGCTGGGCGGCGGGCCTGGTAGGCGATGGGCGGTACCCGGCGGTGGCGTATGGCGCCCCTTCGGGGCTTGGCGGAGGGC
>CAZNOG010000012.1:114853-116198 GCA_964574635.1 uncultured Cryomorphaceae bacterium
GCCTGGTAGGCGATGGGCGGTACCCGGCGGTGGCGTATGGCGCCCCTTCGGGGCTGGGCGGCGGGCCTGGTAGGCGATGGGCGGTACCCGGCGGTGGCGTATGGCGCCCCTTCGGGGCTTGGCGGAGGGCGGGGCCGTCGGGAGCGTATCTTGCCCCTTTGGGGCTGTGCGGTGGGTGGGCCTGGTAGGCGACGGGCGATACCCGGCGGTGGCGTATGGCGCCCCTTCGGGGCTTGGCGGAGGGCGGGGCCCGGTAGGCGATGGGCGATACCCGGCGATGGCGTATGTCGCCCCTTCGGGGTTGTGCGGAGGGAAGAGCCCGGTAGGCGATGGGCGGTACCCATCGGTGGTGTATGGCGCCCCTTCGGGGCTGGCAGGTAGTGGGCGGGACTTGGGAATGGACGGTTAATGCAGGAGGCTTCGCGTTGACTTACCGGGTAACGACCAGCTTTCCACCAATCAAGTCATCGCCCATCCATGCCCTCACTGTGTAAATTCCGGGCTCCAAGTGCCTGATTGGGAGCGATTGAAAATTGGAGGTGCGGTTGTTTTGCAGAACCGTTTTCCCTTGAACATCGATGATTGTAACGGCGTCGATACGGCCTTCCCAAAAAATTTGGTCCGAAGCGGGATTTGGGTAAAATTCAAAAAATTCCGCGGATCGGTTCACTGTGGAACTGGGTTCGCAAGGAAGGCTCCCGATTACCCAGTCGTTGAATTCGCTGATGTATTCCCTTAGTGTCGACACCATGGTTCCATCGGTAAAATCCATACATTCCGTATTTAATATATCCGCATTGGAATTGGAATAAGGAAAGTTATCCAACAACCCGATACCTTCGATGAAACTGAAATATCTCGGCTGATAAATGGCAGTATACACTTCATCAAAATAGATGTCCTCCATGGTCACGAGGCGGTAAATTTCTCCGTTGATTTCCAAGGGATTTTCTTCCACCACTTCCAGAATGAGTTGGGGTTGGCAGGAATACTGGTTCGGGTGTTCGAGGCTGGATCGAAAGGTTGTGAAGGATTCTCCAACCTCCAAACCGTTGATGAAGAAAACGTACTCAACCTCCCCCACCCGACGATATATCGTGTCATTCGATTGTCTGAAAAGCAAGACGCGGTCATTTTCCAACGCTTCTTGGTATGATTGTGGATCTTCGTACCAGGTAGAGGGCCAAACTACCGCATACTCGGTACCTTCGGCCAAGCTGTCGTGGGTATATTCGTAAACGGCAGTCTGTCTCAAAACTACACTAATTTCATCAAAAAACCGGCGCGAATACCGGAATTGGGCATTTCGGTACGAAATGGATAAAATCCCGGAAATCGGTTTTGA
>CAZNOG010000013.1:0-108751 GCA_964574635.1 uncultured Cryomorphaceae bacterium
CCGCACGGGGCGACAGCGGAGAAGTGCGGGACTTTGTGGTGCAGGTGGTGGTGAAAGGTTGAGGAGGTTGAGGAGGTGGAGGAAGTGGAGAAAGTTGAGAAGGTGGGTTTTTTGGGGGGAGTGTGACTCCGGCCAAGCGACGGTGTACTCGAATCGGCTATTGGAGTACGCTGGATCGCCGCACCTGCAGCGCCAATCGCGTGGCTTTCCAACAGGAATACTTCCTCAATTGTTCAACGGAAACTTTCCGGAGCGCATCAAATGGTATGCCCGGGCGAGATAGCGAACAAAGGGTTTGATTTTCTCTGCGGCTTCTTCCGTCTCCTTGCTGACTTCCTTTTTGGCCAATCGCAACGTCAACACGCCGTACATGGCCATTAATGCGATTTCTACATCGCTGCGCGGCACCTTGTCGGTCTTGGTCCTGAATTCGTCCAAAATCGGTCTTGCGTCGGCGTATACCCCTTGAAAAGTCTTGTCGTCCATGACGGTCAACAAGGTTTGTTGCAGCAAGGCCAGTTCGTTCAGTACCTCGTAGGTTTCGCGGTGGTGGCCGCTGACGTCCACCTTGTCTTCCTTCATCTCCCGCGCCATTTTACTCAACCACGCACGGGTCTCTCCCCGTTCTTTTTCGTCGGGTATGGAGGACAGCACTTCCGCGTCGAGCCGATCGAGGTCGAAATTCAACCCGCGAAGCAAATCTTCCATCTGCCACAAAAACAGCAGGTACTCCGCGATATTCTCTTCTTTTTTGGCTCGTGCGATTCGTATCATGCGTATCGCCGATTAGTCGCGTTCCGCTTTCTTCTTTTCCAAGGCTTTGGCGTAGCGATCATTGAGGAGGTGCAGTACGGTATCGGTGACGTCGTGCGCCGATTTTACCCACAAAACGCTGCCGCCCCTTTGGTAATTGAAAATCATATCGTAGCGACCATCCGAATTGAACTCGGTCAAGAAAGAATCGATTCGCGCGAGGTATTCCTCCTGCAATTGGATCTCCCGCTTTCGGTAATCGCTCGCCAGCTTCTCCTGAAATTGCCTGATTTCCATATCGAGTCTTTCCAGCTCCAACTGGGCTTCCTGCATTTCCGATTGGGTCATGGTGGCCGCCTGCTGCTGAAGTTCCATAAAACGCTCCTCGGCCTTTTTGATCCTTCGGTTCACGCGCTCTTCCATCACGCGCTCTTCCGATTCCAGCTCTTTGCGGGCGTCGATTAGAAATGCATACCGCTCGTTGATGGAGTCGCCGTATACGAAGGCAATTTGAAGTTGATCCGCGGAGTTCGGCACTGACGCGGCAGCACTCGGGGTCGGCTCTGTGCCGGATGGAGCGGCCGTACTTCCGTCGGTCGAATCACAGCTGATCAGGATCGGTGCGGCGAGCACTGCGATCATCAATCGGGAGAGTACTCTCATGTCGAAGGGTTCTGTGCCGATTCGGCGTAACGGTTTTTCCACGCGTCTTGAAAGTCGGTTCCCATCTCCCCGAACCGCTTTAAAACGGTGAGCAGAAAAGGAGTGGAAAGCATGGATTCCACCTCGTTGATACCCGAAACCTGTGACTTGTCGATTTTGTACACTTGCTCGAGGTGGGCGTCTTCTATTTTGATGATGTACTTCTCGTTCCAGGAAAAAATGGTGATGGTGAACCTGGGATGGGGAATTTTTCTTTCTATGCGCATGATGTGTATTTCAGCGCCGCAAAGATAAAAAACAAGAAGGTAGGAATGCAGGACACGGACCGGGAGGGCGCCGAGAAAAACCCGCGTGGTGAGGAGAGGCAACAGGCTGCGGCGTGGACTCTCGGGGAGAGTCACACCCACAAAAACCTTAAAAAATATTCGGAGAAATCCGTAGGGACTTCCGAGAGGAACGGCGATCAGCCGATTTTGAGGTACTCGGCTTTTTTGCTTTCGCCCACTTCGTAGGGCTCGAAACGGAAGGGAATGTCTTCGATCATCATGGCGTAGTCCTGACCGATCTCCAACAGGTCGTCGTCTGATTTTTCGTACATCCAGCGCACGGAAACCTTCGGACCGGCTTTTCCGATCTCCGCGAGTCGGTATAAAATGAATAAAATGCGCTTGGAAGACGCGATGTTGAAAAAGTCAAAGCGCAGGCACAAATCGATGCGATTCACTTTCTTCGTATCCAATTCTTCAAACCAAGTGAGGAGCGGACGGTAAAACAATTCGGCATCGATAGGAATGGATCGACCGGCAATAACGAAGGTCTCCGTCTCGGCATCGAGATGCACGTAAGGGGTCGTTTTCGTCGGTTTTCGTATGAGTGTAGTCATTAATTCATTTTTCGAATCGGTACTTATACCCCAATTCCTTGTCTAAAGTTCAAATATTTCGGTGAAAAGTCAACACCTATTCTACCAACGGTGATTTATCGGCGACTTAAGCGACATGTACACGGACTAAAAATTGGAGTTATCAACCGCGAGCAGTGAATAACACAGGGGTCAAAGGCTCATCAGGTCTTTGAATCGGGCCGATTGCCGACGGGATACTTCCAGGGTTTCTCCCGACTTCAGTTCTACTTGCAGGCCCCCGTTGAACCAGGGCTCGATGCGGGTGATCTCCTTCAGATTGACGATGAACTTGCGATTGATGCGGAAAAAGTCCTTTTCGTCCAACCGCTTCTCCAAATTATTCAGACTTTTCAACACCAGGGGTTTGTACTTGTCAAAATACACGCGCACGTAATTTCCCTCCGATTCGAACATGCGCACTTCGTTGAGGGTAACGAACCAGCACTTGTCGCCGTCCTTCAAAAAAATGCGCTCGCTCATGGAGAGCTTGCGGTCGTTTGCGTTCGACGGGGAGTCGACCTCCCGACCGTCGGAAGAAGGAACGTGAGACTGCCTCACCTTTTCCAAAGCTTTTTCAAGGCGCACTTCATCCACCGGTTTCAACAGGTAATCCAAGGCGTTTACTTCGAATGCTTTGATGGCGTACTCGTCGTAGGCCGTGACGAAAACCACCATGGGCATGTGATTCAAGTCTTCCAAAAGGTCGAACCCCGACATGCCCGGCATCTGGATATCGAGAAATATCAAGTCGGGTTTTAACCTGTCTATGGTTTCCACGGCCTCTTGGGCGGTGGCGCAGTCGTCGATGACCTCGATGTCGTCGTGCAGCGAGAGCATATTGGCGAGTTCGGCACGCGCCAGTCTTTCGTCGTCAATGATTACGGTCTTCATAAGTCAGGATCGTATTGGGTTTGAAATCGGGCTTGAGCACGTCCGGGAGGAAGACGGTGCACACCACGTTTTCGCCTTGGGGATACAGTTCCAAGCGGGCGCGATCTCCGTAGAGCAACTTTAAGCGCCTCAGGGAAATGTGGAACCCCACACCCGCATCTTCGCTATTCACCTTCAATTTGCCGCTGTTGATCACGCGCAGCAATACGCCCGATTCTTCTTCCACCTCTCCGATGATGTCGATCTCACCGCCGCGCGGCAGGGTGGAAATGCCGTGCTTCACCGCGTTTTCGACCAAGGTTTGCAACAGCAACGGCGGCACGCGGATGTGCATTAGATAATCGGGAATCCGCACCCGGTAATTCAGTCGCTCTTCGTACCGGATTTTTTCCAATTCCAAGTAATCCAATACGATGTGGAGCTCCTCTTCCAAAGTGGAAAACTCCTTTTTTACCGAGGTGAGGCTGCTGCGGAGGATGTTCGACAACCTCGTGATGCTCTTTTTGGCCCGGCCCGGATTTTCACTGATCAACGCCCGGATTCCGTTCAGCGCGTTGAACATGAAATGAGGGTTCATCTGAGCGCGGAGCGCGTTGAGTTCCGCCTCGTTCATCGAAGCGGTCAACCGCAGGTTCTTGATCTCTTCCCTCTCGTAATTCTTCAGGAACATGGCGGCAAAATAAAGGATGTTCCAAAAGGTAAAAATGGTCACGAAGGGCACCACAAGTTCAATCAACAAGGTGTAAGGCCAAACCAGAATGGGCCGCACGTCGGCGAAAAAAAGATCGGAAATCGTGCCGTAGAGCAACGCCGCCACCACGCCGGTCACGATCGACAGCAAAACGATGCGCGGCACCAGCCGGTAGAGCTTCAGCCCGATCATGCCCGTGCGGATGATCACGGCGCGCATGCCGTGTGACAAACCGATACCCAAAATGAAATTAACCACGAGCACTTTCCAAATGCCCCAATCGAGGTGGCCGTCTACGAGATTTTGTAAAAAGATGAGGAAGACGAAGCCGAACCAGCCCACCACCTGCGATATGCGATATACGGATTTCTCCTCCGACATGGAATAACGAAGATAACTTGAAAAACAAGAAGGGGATGGAAAAATCGTTACTTTCGACCGCTTCCCGAACCTACCGGTCGTCGTGATTTGAACTTTCTGGCCCATCAATATCTGTCGTTTGGCGTTCCGACCATCATGGTGGGAAATTTCATCGCCGATACCGTTGGCGGACCCGCCCATCTCGACGACAAAACCGGCGTGAGACTGGGCATTGAAATCCACCGCGCCATCGACGAGTTTACCGACACCCACCCCCTGGTGTTGGAATCGAGAAAACTGCTCTACCCCTACTTCTCCAAATACGCGGCCGTGGTGCAGGATATTTTCTACGACCACTTCCTCGCCGTGGAGTGGAGTGCGTACTCCGATGTGCCCCTGCGCGAATTCGCCGCCCGCGTGTACCTCACCTTGGGTCGCCACTCCGAATGGTTCAACGAAAGGGCCCAGCGCACCTATTTTTATATGACCACCCAAAACTGGTTGGAAAATTACGCCACGGAAGCGGGCATCGATCGCTCGCTGAAAGGCATGGCGCATCGGGCGAAGTTTCATTCCAACATGGAAAACTCCCTCCCCGCCCTCCGCGAAAACCGGGAGAGCATGCGCTCGCACTTTTCGGCGTTTTTCCCTCAGTTGAAGCAAGCCGTCGAAGAGGAATTCGGCTCCCGCGCATCGCGCTTAAAAACAAGGGAATGACGGGGCGAATCCCCGCGAATCCCATGCCGTTGCGGTAACCTATTGCCTCCACCGTCGTAAGCACCCCTTGCCCCGGATGCCATGCAGCGGGGCGCGCTATGGGAAAACAGAAGAACCATATCTCACGCGGGGTTTGGTGGATAGGAGCCTTTGTGCTCGTTTCCGCATGTCGGCAAGACATACCGGTGCACGAAAGACCGGTCATTCCGCAGCCCGCCTCCACCTTCATAGAGCCGATGCGTCGGGATTTGGATGACATCCGAGCTTCGGGCAAACTCACGGCCCTCACGCTGAACAATTCCACATCGTACTTCGTGTACCGCGGCCAAGCCATGGGATACGAATACGAATTGCTCTCCCTGTTCGCCAACGACATCGGCGTCGACCTCGAAATCAAAGTCGTACCCGATACGCGCACCATGTTCGACCTGCTCAACGAAGGAAAGGGGGACGTCATCGCCTGCAACTTGGCAATCACCAGCGAAAGGCGGAAAATGGCCGAATTCAGCAATCCGTACAACCTCACCAAGCAAGTGCTCGTGCAGCGCCTGCCCGAAGGCCATGAAAACATGTCCCAAGCGGAACTGAACCAACACCTCGTCATGGGCCCACTGGGATTGGCGGGCAAAAGAATTCACGTAAGCAAAGACTCGCCCTACTTGAGGCGACTCCGCAACCTGCGCGACGAAACGGGAAGCAGCTTCGAAGTGGTGGCCGTTTCCACGGAAGTAGGGACCGAAAAACTCATCAAGCAGGTCGCCGACGGCATCATCGAATTCACCGTGTCCGACGACAACATCGCGCGCATCAACACCACGTATTACGACAACCTCGATATTTCCGTCCAGTTGAGTTTCCCCCAGCAGATCGCGTGGGCCACCAGAAAAAACGCCCCCGAACTGTTGGGCGCCATCAACGAGTGGTTCGACGCCAACAGGCACACCTCCAATTACGCCTACATCTACAACAAGTACTTCAAGGCGCCCAAATCTCGATGGTCGCAATTGTACGGCGAGTACTCCTCCATCCACGGCGACCGCATCAGTCCTTACGACGATATTCTAAAAGAGTACGCGGGGCTCATCGACTGGGATTGGCGACTGCTCGCGGCCCAGATGTACCAAGAGAGCAAATTCCAGGTCAACGCGCGTTCCTGGGCGGGCGCCTTCGGCCTCATGCAGTTCATGCCGGCCACCGCCGAGCAGTACGGCATCGATTCCAGTTCATCGCCCGAGGCGCACATCCGCGCCGCCATTTTGTACCTGCGCTGGCTCGACGACTACTGGCAAAAACGCATTTTCGATCCGGAAGAGCGCATCCGATTCGTCCTGGCCGCATACAACGCCGGGCTGGGCCACGTCATCGACGCCACAAACCTCGCCGCCTCGTTGGGCTACGACCCGTTCCGCTGGGAGGGCAACGTCGCCGAGTGCATGCTGCTCAAGTCCAAACCCGAGTACTACACCATGCAGGAGGTCAAACACGGGTATTGCCGCGGGCGTGAACCGTACGATTACGTGAAGAAAATCCTCCACCAGTACGACCACTACCGAAGCGTCATCCAAGACACCTGAAAATCCGCACTCCTCCGATTCATTTCCGAGGTTTTTCCCGGGGTGTACCCCTCGTCGAACTTTCTTCCTTAAAATCTTCTTTCCGATTTATATCCCGGCGGTGGTCAGGCCATGCGTTGCCCCGACGGGTCGGTCTACAGGCTAAATCCGCCGTCGGGGGCGCAAAGGTGGACTACGGGCCGAAATGAGCTTCCAAGGTCGCTATCCCGGCCCTACCCCACCTAAGCGCCCCCGACGGCGGGATGCCGCCTTCCGCCCTTACACGGAATTCCACCCGTGATCAAAATCGATGAAGGATCCTCCGTTCGAACTCACCCCAACAGCAAATCGACCAATTCTCCGAAGGGCTTGGGCTCAGTAAAATTCCTGCCCGTATGCCGGGAGGTCTTCACCATCAAGTACGCTCCGTTTCCATTTACTTCCACGTTCTCGATGGTTACGCTGCCGAAGAGGGGTTCCTCACGGGGCAATGATCCGCCCACGTGATTGGGTTTCAGCAAGTGTCTCTCCCTCACTTCCACTCCGGCATCCACCTCCCGGTGGCGGCGGTCCGATTGGTTCACCCGATATCCGGCATCGACCAAGAGGTCGCGGAAGTAATCGGCCAAATAAGTAAGTTCGTTTGACTTCAATCCAAGAGTAGTGTCGGCGTAGAAGCCTTGGGCACGGGAATCGGCATACACGCGAAAACCCGTGTGCGAAGAACTTCCTTCACGCGTTTGGTCGTACATGCGTCTCAATATCGAGCGCAGCCTTCCCGGATCCGCCGACTCCTTCCATCGAGTGTAGTCTTGGGTATATGAACCGCCCCGCACCAAGGGTTCGTTCACTTCCCGGCCCTTGTCCGGCGACTGCTTTTCAGACGGAAACAGCTTATTCAAAAGTTGTCGTACAAAATCCTTGGCCATATCTATTCGTAGCTTTGGCGGCATGGAGCACCGCATCAAAATTCAAAAAACCGCAAGATACTTCACCCGCGGGGAGAACATAACCGACGCCGATTACATATGGTTCGTTTTGCACGGATACGGCCAGCTCGCGCAGTACTTCATCCGCAAATTCTCGGCGCTCGATCCCCTACGCCATTTCGTGGTGGCACCCGAAGGGCTTCACCGATTTTACCTCCAAGGATCTTCCGGCCGCGTCGGCGCTTCGTGGATGACCAAAGAAGCGCGGCTGGACGACATCGACGATTACGTGAACTACCTCAACGAGGTGTACGATGCCGTGCGTATACAAAATCCCTCGGCCAAGGTCGTCGGTTTCGGGTTTTCCCAAGGTGTCGCCACGCTCATGCGGTGGATGGCCATGGGCGGAAAACCTTTCGACGCCGGTGTGATGTGGGCCGGCGCCTACCCTCCCGACCTCGCCCCGGTGCACTCGCATCCTTTCATGAAAAACACGGCGCTCTTCGCGGCCGTCGGCGATGAAGACCCCTTCGTGACGGAAGAAAACGTGCAACGCGAAAAGACGCAACACGAAGCTTGGAAAGTGCCGGTGCGTTGGATCACTTTCAAAGGGGGACACACCATCCCACCCCAACCTCTGAAGGAATTGGCCGAGGCAATCGAAGGGACCTTGGGCGGCAACTCGGATCGATAAAGATCGATTTTCTGAAAATTGTTTGCCTTCAAGCAAACTGATCCATAACCAAATAAATCCCTCCACAGACAATTACCAACTAAAAAATTAGTTTGCTAACTAAATCTTTAGTTACTTTGGATCATGAAAGAATTGACCAAAGCTGAAGAGCAAGTCATGCGGCTGTTGTGGAAAAGGGGAAACGCCTTCGTGCGGGAGTTGCTGGAAGACTTCGACGCGCCCCGTCCCGCCTACAACACGGTGTCCACCATCGTGCGCATTCTCGAGCAGAAGGGTTTTGTCGCCCACGAAGTGTTCGGAAACAGCCACCGCTACCACCCGTTGATTTCGAAAGAGGAGTACAGAAAGTTCAGCACGGGACGGATGGTGCGGGGATATTTCGACGGTTCGCCCCGGAAGTTTCTCTCCTTTTTCCTCCGCGAAGCCGACCTCGACGTGGACGACTTGGACGAAATGCTCGAAATGATCGAGAAAGCCAAGGAGGAAAAATCGAAAAACAAGGGAAACCATGAATAACTTCTTGACATACCTCGCCGAGGTGAATCTCCTCCTCCTTTTGTTCGCGTCGATTTACGGCTTGTGCTTCAGAAACACCCCCCACCACGCGGCAAATAGAATACTGTTAAACCTGTTCCTGTGTGCAGCCTTTATCGTGCCCACCCTCTCCACCGTGGGCCCGCCCGAAATTCAGGGCACCGTATTCCTCGACCCCCAGGTCATCGACGGTGTAGCGTCCACCACCCTATTGGAAACGGAAAGCCATTCCTTCGGGCTGTGGCACGTGTACTTGGCCGGTGCGGTCGTCTCCCTCCTGTTTTCGCTGAGTCAATTGCCATCGTTGATCCGATTGTTGAGAAAGCGCCGGCCCCACGACCAACTGCCCATTTTCGTGGTGCGCCAAAAAGGACTCGCGGCGGGAAGTTTTTTCAGGACGGTGTTCTTGGATACGGATCTTCCTCCCGACGAAGAAAAGGTCATCACCGCCCACGAATGGGTGCACATCCGCGAGTGGCACAGCCTCGACCTTCTGATATTCCGTTTGGCCGCCATCGTGTGCTGGTTCAATCCGGCGGTGTATTTCATGCAGCGCCACCTCGCAGAAAATCACGAGTTCCGCGCGGATTCGCTGACTACACGACAATTGGACGACGGCATTTCTTATTTCGGCGTGCTCCTCTCACGGAACTTCGGCGTCGCGAATTTTCCCCTTCACTCATTTTCAAACCGAAACTTTTTAAAACAAAGAATCATGATGCTCACCAATCCCGACCGACGTAAAAGCAAGGCGTTTCGTTATGCCTTTCTCCCACTTCTCGCAGTCCCCGTGTTGTTTATCCATTCCTGCACCAAAGAGCCGAGCGGCACGTCGATTACCCCTTCCGAACTCGTGGCAACCGAGTTACGCAAACTCACCGAAGACGACTTGCGGGAATTGACCCAAATCAATAGCGATTCGGTATACACCATCGCCGAGGTCATGCCTGAATTCCCCGGGGGGATGGATGGATTGATCGCCTACCTCACGGAATCAATCCACTATCCCGAGGGCGCAAAAGCCATAGGTGTCGCGACGGTATACGTTTCTTTCGTTGTCGATGAACACGGCGGTGTAACGGGCATCGAGGTGCCCCAAAGTCCCGACCCATCGCTTACGGCAGCGGCGGTCGATGCCGTTGCCGGTATGCCGAAATGGACCCCGGGTTTCGTCGATGGCGAGCCGGTAAAAGTCCAATACATGCTGCCCATCAGGTTCACGCCCAAATAAATCCCGAAAAAATTTGAATGGAATACGGAGAGGTTCCGGCATGCGGAACCTCTTTAATTTTCCTCTTGCCCGAGGGTCAAGCCCATTTTTCGCAAGAGGTAAGCGGCGTTCATGTTCTCGCACACTCCTTCCCGCAAGAGGTAATCGAAGTGCAACTCTTCCCCACGGAATTCCACTTCGAAGGAATGGTTGACCACCCGCCCCGGGTATTCGTCCGCGATTTCGCATAAGCTCAAGTCGTGAGTGGCGATCAAACCCTTGGCGGGAAGGGTCAGCAACTTGGCGAGAAATTGCCTGGAACCCACGGCTTTGTCCACGGAATTGGTTCCTTTCAGGATTTCGTCGAGAATGATGAACAAGGGTCTGCCGGTTTCGAGTACATCCGTGAGTTGCTTGAGCCGTTTGAGTTCGCTGAAGAAGTAAGATTCCCCCTCGCCCAAGGAGTCGGAGGTGACCATGCTGGTGAACAGCATGGTGGGGTGAAATACCATGCGCGAAGCGGGCACCGGCAATCCGCGCATGGCGAGAGTCAGGCACAACCCCACGGTACGCAGGTAGGTACTTTTTCCGGCCATGTTGGCTCCCGTCACGATGGAAAGCCGGATGTCGCCGGTGAGGTCCATGTCGTTGGGAACGGCTTCGTCGCCGAGAATCAAGTGCCGGGCTCCACCCAATGAAAAATCGAAGTCCTCCGTCATCTCCGCGAAGACGAAGTCGGGGTGGTTGTGGACGAACACTGCGGCCGACAATTCGGCTTCCACGGCGACGGTGAGGTCGAGCCACCGCGGCAATTCGGACGCGTAACGGGATTTCCAACGTGCCAACCGGCGGTATACCTGAAAATCCCACAGCAAGAGGATGTTGAGCGCGATGGAAACGAAGAGGTTGCTTCTCGCTTCCATGGCGCCCGCCACGGATTTCAAATCTCGAAGGGCGGTTTCACTTTCGGACAGAGAGGCATTTTTCCATCGCTCGGCGAGGCGTTCGTCGGCTTCGGCCTTGGTGCGGAGAAGGGCCAACATTCTTTCATAGGCGTGGAGTTTTCCGAAAATGGAATCGAACTCCGAAAATACCCGTTGGTGCCTTTTGAGATGCAGCATGAGGAAGAGCGCCGGCACCAGCAGCAGCCAGAGATAGGCCGTCCCGGAAATCGCCCCTAAGACGTAGGCCACCGTGCCGGCAATGGAATACGCCGGCAGCACCCGCGTATGGAAGAAAGAGCGGAAACCGCCGGAGGGCATAGGACTCTGCTCCGTCCACCTGTGCACACGATCGAAGTCCATGCTTCCGGAAGTGAGGTTCCGCGCTTCGGCGAGGTAGGAAACGGCAAAATCCATGTCTTCCGACAAGGCCGAGAAATAATCCTTTTCCGAGTTGATTTCCTCAGGCGAAACGAGGTTCTCCCCCAACATCCCGGCCCAGCGCGCTGCGGCGGGTTCGGATTGGGCTCTGGACGTGTATTGAAAGAGAGAGTGTTTGCCGTAGATCCCCAGATCGGAAGTGTACGGATGGGCAGGGTCGGCGAAACGAGTGCCGTCGTCCGCGGATTGGAAATTCCCTTTGCGCCGCTGCAATTCTTCCTCGCAAATGGCCAGGGCGTGTTGGTTTTGTCGGCGCGTGATTTTCCGGTCGGCGTGCACCCGAACCACCGATAGAAATGCGGTCAATCCGACGGCGGCGATGGCCCAGGGCCACCCCGAGAGATGCGCGGTGAAATACACACCCGCGGCCATGGCGACGAAAACGAGCAACCTCAATAGCGACAGCCACTTGATGCGATTGTTGATCGACGCGAGTTGGGCTTGGTAACGGTCGCGGAGAACTCGAAAGGTGGACGGATTGGACACGGGGACAAAAGTAGTGAAGCCTTGTGGGATTTCGACGGGTAAATGGCGGCATGGAAGTCGGACCGTGCGAGGGCGAAAGGCGGCATCCCGCGCGAGTGGCGCGGTAGGGGCACGCGCAAATCGAAGCGACCTAAGAAGCTCTCGCTTCGCGCAGTGCTCCTTGCGTGCCACTTGTGCGGATACAGCCTGTAGACCGACCCCGCCGGGGAGGATGACGAAACGAGAACTCGTGACAGAACCCAAAGTGTATGGTGGAAATACAGCATACCGGCGGGGACGCACCCAAAAAATCATCGCAAAAATCCGATCGGCTCAGCGCATGTTTTTCCAGTCGGGAATGACGCGGCTCGGTGCCCGCTTGGGTTTCGAGGGGGGGAAGAAGTAGCGCAGATCGAGGGACAGGTACGTGCCGTCGAGGTAACCGATCTGGAAGTACGCCGGTGGATCGCCGTTTCGGTAGTAGTTCACCTGGGTGATCATGATGTCTTCGAAGGGTCTGTGGAACGTGGCGCCGAGGTAGAAATACCCGTCGTTTTCGGTGCGGTACTCCACGCCGAGGTTGCCGAGGATGGCCGCGCGGATCCACGACAGCTTGAAGGCGCGGAAATTGTATCCCATTTGGACGGAGGCGATGTCGCTGGCGAAGAAATCGGCGGAGGCGCCCAACGCGACGTTGCCGTATAAGTTTTTCCCCATCCGAATGTATACCAACGCCTTGATCGGCAACTCATACCCCACTTGCCTGAAATACGTTTCGTCTTTGAAATTGACGGATGGATCGCGGATTTCCAAATCGAATACGCGGCGGGTGTAGTAAATGCCGGACTCGATATTCCAAAAATCCGACAGTCGCACGCGCACCACTCCGCCGAAACCCATGCCACCGGCGTAATTGTACACCGCGCGGAAGTTCTGCCCGTCGTCTTGAAGCACGAGGGAATCCATGTGAAGGATGCCGAAATTGCGCAACAGCCTCAACTCCACCCCGAAAGTGGTGGTGACGGTCTCGGGTCTTTGCGCGTGCAACATGCCCGTGCACAGACATGCGAAAAGGGCGATCAGACCAGTATGTCGAAGAAAGTGAATCAAGGGAGTGGATCGACTTGAAATTGCCAACGGAAATTTGGGGCGCTGATTGCGAATGTATTCAATATCCTAACCTTGACGCACACAATATCCGACAATCGCGAGCAAAAAGACGAATGCCATGAATATGAGCAATCCATTTCGAATAGCGATGGTGCCCAAAAACGGACGGCGGTACATGTTCATCGATTCTTCGTTCAGCTCTTTGGCGCGTTCCGCGTAGTTTTCGTGCACGCCGATCAGGTGGCGCTTCACCAAATCCGATCCGGTTCCCCTTTCGTAGGGAATGTCGTTTTCGATCAGACAAGATTCGAAATAATCAGCCGTGGCTTTGTTGTAATAATAAAACACCGTGAACTTTCGCTGCGTGGAATGCAGTTCATAATTGTGATAGCGGCGCTTCGTCTTGGGTTTTGTTTCCACCTGAGTGTCCTCGCGTTTTCCGCGGATTATTCATCCATCCATTTGACGAAATCTTCAAGCGGTTTTCGTCTGCCCGGGGGCGTGTCGCCTTGAGGGTGGCCAAGATAGATGATGCCCTGCATTTTATCGCCGGGTTCAAAGCCGAATTTTTCCGCCGCTTCGTCGGTGTAGATGAATTTGGGGGATGACCAAAACGCACCCAAACCGGCGGCCGCGGCGCTCAACAGTATGTTTTGGCAGGCGCATGCCACGGCTTCCACCTCTTCTATTTCGGGGATTTTGGAATTGGGGGTGCGGCGCATGGCCACGGAGATGATTACCGGCGAGGCACCCACGCGCGACAGCATGCGCTCGTGTTTGGCCCGGATGTATTGGTCTTCGGGGGTGTGCTTTCTGTACAACTCGTCCATGACGCCGATGAGGGGGTTGCGACCCGATCCGCTATAAACAACGAAACGCCAAGGTTGGGTAAGGCCGTGAGTGGGAGCCCACACGGCGTTGGTCAGGATTTCGCGTACCACGTCGGGATCGACGTCGCGGGAAGAAAAGTTCTCCGGGTAAATGGTCCGCCGGCCGCGAATGAGTTCGCTGGCCTGCGCCAAATCGAATTTCATAGCTGTGTCTTTCATAGCGTGCAAAATTACGGTTTTATGGGCTCTACCCCCAATGGGGTATTCCCACCGGGAAAGTGAGGTTCTTCGCGTCGCAGGATCTCATGAGTGATCTTTGGAAAGTCTTAAATTCACCCCCATGAAAAAGATTTTTTGGCTCCTGATGTGCTTCGCGATTTCTCCTTGGGCACAAGCGCAAAACGACAGCACAATGATTCGCCGCATTTACGACCGGGCTTTGGTTCACGGCCACGCGTACGAGAACCTTCGGGAATTGTGCAAGGACGTGGGTCACCGTTTGAGCGGTTCCGAAAACGCCGAAAAAGCCGTGGAGTGGGCGGAGAACAAGTTGCTAACTTACGATTTCGACAGCGTGCGCTTGGAACCTGTCATGGTGCCCAAGTGGGTGCGCGGCAATCCCGAGAGGTGCGAAATCGTGGAAGACGGCACCCGTCTGGACGTTCTGGCACTGGGTTTCAGCGTGGGAACCGACGGGGAACTGTCGGGCGAGGTGGCTCTCTTCCCGACGTTGGATGCGTTGAGGGCCGCCCCGGAAGGTTCGCTGACGGGAAAAATCGCCTTCGTGAATGAACCATTGGATCCGACCATCATCAACACCTTCGTGGCCTACAGTTCCTGCTCGTCGTCCCGTGTACGGGGTGCCTCCGTCGCTGCCGAAAAAGGTGCGGCGGCTTACGTCATGCGTTCGTTGGGTTTGAGCCAAGACGACTTTCCCCGCACCGGTGTGATGTACTACTCGGCCGATGCCGACACCATCCCGGCCTTTGCGCTGAGCACGAATTCCGCAAATTTGCTCGCCGGGAGGATTGAAAAGGGCGAGACGGTAACCTTGGTGTTGGAATCGGATTGCAAGACGTATCCGGACGTGCTGTCTTACAACGTCATCGCCGAGATCGTCGGGTCGGAACACCCGGACAAGATCATCACCGTAGGCGGTCATCTCGACAGTTGGGACGTAGGCGAAGGAGCTCACGACGACGGAGTCGGCGTGGTACAATCGCTCGAAGTCCTCAAAATATTCAAGGATTTGGGCATCAAACCCCGGCACACCGTTCGCTGCGTGTTCTTCATGAATGAAGAAAACGGCGTACGTGGAGGGATTGCCTACGCGGAATCATGTGAAGACCGTGGGGAAACTCACCTGGCGGCCATGGAAAGCGACCGGGGTGGATACACTCCACGGGGCTTCTCGGTAGACGCCCCAACGTCGACCGTCGATTATTTTGCCGACTGGCTCCCCCATTTTCGGCCCTACGACATCCACCTCATGGTCCAAGGCTTCGCGGGTGTGGACATCAATCCGTTGAAAAAGTTCGGTTCGCCGCCCCTTTTGGGTTACCTGCCTGATTCACAGCGGTACTTCGACGTGCACCACTCGGCGAACGACGTGTTTGAGCGCGTGAACAAAAGGGAATTGGAATTGGGCGCCGCCGGCATGGCGTCGATGATTTACATGATCGACAAGTACGGAGTACCCAATCCGGGCCACTTCCACCACTGAGCCGTGGCCGGAGGGGTTTGTGGACCTCAGCCTTCGTCTCGACCGCTCTCGTCCTTGCGATCGGCTTCGGGCAAACCGCTTATCGGCTCGGCGCCAGGGGCCAGGACGGCGGTTCCGCCGAAATCGCTTCCCGCGGGGTTCTCGAACACCTCCAGATCGAAGTGCGGTACCGCGGCCAAAATATGGTCGAAGATATCCGACTGCACGTCTTCGTAAATCAACCACTGCACCGAGGCGGTAAAGCAGTATATTTCCAAAGCCACCCCGAGTTCGGTGGGCTGCAATTGGCGAACCATGCACGTCATGTTGTGGTTCAGGTTGGGATTGTCTCTGAGGTATTGGAGCACGTAAGCGCGGAAAATCCCCAGATTCGTCATTCGCCGGCCGTTCACGATGGAAGACTCCGTATCCACCGCGTTTTGTTTGTTGTATTCGACGATGACTTCTTTCCTGTCCGCGATGTGCTTCCTCACGCGCTGAATCTTGGAAAAACGTTCCAGGTCTTCATCCGAGCAGAACTTCACCCGACTCATCTTCAAGCTGATGGATCGCTTGATACGGCGCCCGCCGCTTTCCTGCATCCCCCGCCAATTCACGAAACTGTCCGATACGAACGCGTACGTCGGCACGGTGGTGATGGTCTTGTCCCAGTTGATTACTTTCACCGTGGTGAGATTGATTTCCACCACGTCACCGTCGGCACCGTATTTCGGCATGGACACCCAGTCGCCGATTCGCACCATGTCGTTGATGGTTAGCTGTATACTCGCCGTAAAACCCAAAATGGTGTCCTTGAAGATCAGCAAGAGGACGGCCGACACGGCACCCAAGGCCGAGAACATGTAGATCGGGTTCTGACCGAGAATAATCGAAAGTACGAGGATAATCCCGGTAAACCAAAACAGCAGGTTGGCGAGCTGGGCGAAGCTCGCGATGGGCTTGTCCTTAAACTTCGGTGAACGCGACAGGAACAAGCCGGTGCCGGTGGTAACCGACACCACCACGCGGATGATCACCAACAGGACGAAGATGTCCATCAGCTTGTCGATGATCGGCACGGCGCCCGGATAATCGGTAAACACGATGGGGGCCAGAATGGAAATCACCACCGCCGGAATGATATGTCCTATTTTTCGGAATACGCCACGCTCTTCCAGGGCATCGTCCCATTTTGTGGCCGTACGCCGTACCAACCGCGAGAAGAACCGCTTGCTGATCCACTGACCGATCAGCCATAGCAGCAGAGCCACGACGATCATCACAGCAAACAGGATGAACATTTTGGCGAGTTGCGTATACTCGGGTGCAATCCCAAGGCTTTCGTTCAGCCAAACCTCTATGAATTCCGCAAAGTTCGATTCCGTTTCCATGCGGGCAAAAATAATCATTCGTCGACATTGGTCGTCCGCGGGCACTCCCCCTGCGATACATCGGAAGAAAGTCGGGAACACGGCGAAGAAACCGGAAGGTTAAGGTATTGTTAAGGTTTTTGTGGGTGTAACTCGTCCCCGATTAAGCCATATAAGATTTAAAATCAGCCTACTACTTCCGTTTTGCGAAAATATGTTTAAATGATAACTTTAAGTAATCTTTGGCGTACACAATAATAATGTTATCTTTGTGTTAATATCATGTTACATCGAAGTTATGGAGAAGAAGAAATATTTCAAGGAAACCGTTCACATGCCCAGTCGGAAACTATTGGCTTCGGCCTTAATCGCTATTCCGCTCATCGTGGCATTTGCAGCGTTTAATAAGGTATACGCCACGGAATCATTGGGATTGTCGTTGGCGATTATGGGAACCATACTGTGTCTCACCGGCTTGGTGAGCTATTTGATTTATAGTTTGGAACTCAAGACAAAGGTCACTTCCAGAGGAGTAGAAGTGCGCATGCGCCCCTTCTTTCCCAAGAAAAGAATCATCGGCTGGGACGAAATGGAGAGTTGCACCATGGTAACGGCACCCCGCATGGCCATCCGCCAAGGCGAAGACATGGCCTTCATCATGGAAAGGCGATTCACCCTCAACGGTCTCAATGGAGTGTCCATCGTGACCAAAGACGGAGAACAGATTTTCATCGGTTCTTTGCGCCCCGAAAAATTGAAAAAAGCCATCGAAACCGCGTGGAGGGATTGATCCCCACCACAGCGAGAAAGAACTGAAGAGCACCCACCGGGTGCTCTTTTTTTTGCCCTGATTCTCCGTTAAACTCGACGAATCCACCCATGCGACTTCCCGACTTTCCCTCTTCCAAGGAGTGGTAATGTGCAAACGGACGTCCCCCTACCCAATCGTACTTTCCTATTCGAAATCCATGCGGGCTCAATACTCCGCAAACTCGATACTCCGGTAAGTCACCAACGTATACAGTTCACTTCGCATTCTCAAGGTGATTCCGTTGAACGTTATACAGTGAAGTCCAAGGTGGGAAATCCCCGCATTCGAATGCGGCGGGAAGGACTGCCTGACCGGAAGACGGCTGTCGGGTCAACGTTCCGGGCATAGGTGTGAACCCCCAAACCACCGGGAGCGAAAACGCCGGGACGTTTGCCCGGCGTTTTCATGTGTTCGTTCCTTTCGTTGTATCACACTCCGAAATCGTCGAAGGATACGTTTTCGGGTGGTACGCCCCAATCGTCGCACATCTTCAGCACGGCGGCATTCATCAGGGGCGGTCCGCAGAAATAAAACTCGATTTCTTCCGGCTCGGGATGTTTGGTGAGGTATTGGTCGATCACCGCTTGGTGTACAAAACCCACGAAACCGTCCCCATCCGGGTCGTCGATGTCTTTCTTGACCTTCCAGTTGTCTTCCGGGAGCGGTTCCGACAAGACCACGAAGAATTTGAAATTGGGAAATTCCTTTTCGATGTTTCTGAAGTGATCGAGGTAGAACAACTCGCGCTTGGACCGACCACCGTACCAGTAGGTAACTTTGCGTTCCGTCCTCAGGGTGTGGAAGAGATGGAAGAGGTGTGAGCGCATGGGCGCCATTCCGGCTCCCCCGCCGATGTACACCATTTCCGCGTCGGTTTCCTTGATGAAGAATTCACCGTAGGGGCCCGAGATCGTCACCTTGTCGCCGGGTTTTCTTCCGAAGACGTACGAGGAGCAGATGCCGGGGTTTACGTCCATCCATTTGCCCTTGTCGCGATCCCACGGCGGCGTGGCGATACGGATATTGAGCATGATGATGTTTCCTTCCGCCGGGTGGTTGGCCATGGAATAGGCGCGGAACACCGGCTCGGAGTTCTTCATTTTCAGATCCCACAAACCGAATTTGTCCCATTCACTTTTGAAGTCCATCGGATCGCGTCCGAGATCGGGGTGGGCGGTGATGTCGAAATCCTTGAAATCTTCCGTGGTGGGCGGCACGTCCACTTGGATATACCCTCCCGCTTCGAAGTCGAGGTTTTCACCCTCGGGCAGTTTTACGACGAATTCTTTGATGAAGGAAGCGACGTTGTAGTTGCTGACCACTTCGCACTCCCACTTCTTGATGCCGAATATCTCTTCCGGCACGGCGATTTTAAGGTCTTGTTTTACTTTTACCTGGCAGCTCAGGCGCCATTTCTCGGCGATCTCTTTTCGCGTGAAATACGGAGATTCGGTGGGGAGGATTTCACCTCCTCCTTCGAAGACCTGGCACTTGCACATGGCGCAGGTACCACCTCCCCCACACGCGGAGGGAAGAAAGATGTCATTCTCGCTCAACGTGGTCAACAAGGTGTTTCCCGATTCCACCTCGAGCGTTTTCTCACCGTTTATTTCGATTTTCACCGGCCCCGACGGGGAGAGTTTTGATTTGGCGAACAGCAGAACAGCCACCAGCAACAGGGTGAGAACCAAAAATATGGCGACGGATATGATTATCGTGATGGTCATAATATTCGTTCCTTGTGTACTGTAAGTTTCAATGCACCGGATATCCGGTCGTTTTACAATTCAATTCCCATGAAGGACATGAAGCCAATGGCCATCAGACCCGTAATGATGAATGTGATGCCGATGCCTTTCAAAGGTGCGGGTACGTTTGAGTATCTGATTTTCTCGCGAATGGCCGCGATGCCGACGATTGCGAGCAGCCACCCCACCCCGCTTCCAAGTGCGAAGGACGTGGCGTCACCGATATTGACATACTGTCTTTCTTGCATGAAGAGTGCGCCTCCCAAAATGGAACAGTTCACCGCGATCAGCGGAAGGAAGATTCCAAGTGCACCGTAGAGTGCGGGGGCAAACTTTTCCACGATCATCTCAACGAGCTGAACCACCGATGCAATAACGGCGATGAACAGAATGAAGCTAAGGAAGCTCAGGTCGATGGTCGCGAATGAGGGCGATAACCATGTCAATGCTCCCTCCTGCAGGACGTAGTTCTCCAAGAGGTAGTTGATCGGGACGGTAATGCAAAGGACAAAGATGACCGCGAATCCGAGACCCACGGCGGTTTTCACCGTTTTGGATACGGCCAGATAGGAGCACATACCCAGGAAGTAGGCGAAAATCATGTTGTCGACAAAGATGGCTCGGACAAAAATGTTTACGGTTTCCATAATTTGCTTTTTAGGGCGTTGTTATCAGGCTTCTTCGACGAGTTTGGGGTTTCTGGTGCGCTGCACCCAAATGATCACCCCGATGATCAAGAGCGCCGCGGGCGGCAAAATCATCAGGTTGTTGTTGTAGTATCCCGCTTCGAAAAAGCTTTCCGGGATAAAGGTCACTTGGCCCACGCCGGGGAAGCTGATTGCTCCGGATCCGAAGACTTCGCGCACCACGGACACTACCACGAGTATCCATGCGTAACCCAGTGCGTTTCCTGTGGCGTCGAGGGCCGAGGGGAAAGGCTTGTTTCCCATGGCGAAAGCCTCGAACCGCCCCATGATGATGCAGTTGGTGATGATCAATCCGATGAATACGGACAGCCTTTCGGCGATGTCGGGAAGGTAGGCTTTGAGCACTTCGCTGATCAGAATTACGAGGGAGGCCACGACGACCAACTGCACAATGATACGAATCCGCGAAGGGATCATATTCCGCAGAACGGAAACCATGGTACTTCCCGCGATCATTACGAAGAGCACCGACAAGGACATCACCACGGCTTGTTGCACCTGAACGGTGATCGCCAACGCCGAGCAAATCCCGAGTACCTGAATGGTAATGGGGTTGTCGTCGCCCAGGGGATCGGTCACCAAACGTCTGTTTTTCGCGGAGAACAGCGGTTCGCGTGGAAGTACTTCCTTTCGGACCTCCTGTTCACCTACTTCAATAGCTTTATCTGTCATTGCGTTGAACTTAATTCGGTGTTTTCTTTCTCAAAGTAAGCGCTGTACACGCCCATGGTTCTCCGGATCATTTCTTCCACCCCCTTGCTGGTGATGGTTCCTCCGGTGATGCCGTCCACGGCGTGGGGTGCGTCCGGACTGGCACCCGTTTTTTCCAACGTGATGGATACGAGATTTCCGGATTCGTCGTAAAGGGTTTTTCCCTTGAATTGGTCGCCGAAGTTCTGCTCGCTGATTTCCGCGCCGAGTCCCGGCGTTTCACCCGCGTGGTCGAAGCTCGCACCGTAGATGGTATTGTCGTCTTCACGCAGGGCGATGTACCCCCAGATTGGGCCCCAGAGTCCTTTTCCGGCCAGCGGAATCACGGAGATCCGCTCACCGTCGATCTCGGCCAAATACAAGGGATAGCTCCTGTCTTCGGGTTTCATCTCCGTACTTCGGAATTCCTTCTGCACGTCTACGTTGAACGGATCCTCCATGTCTTTGGGATCGATGGGACCCTCGCTTTCGCGGATCACTTCCCCTTCGTGGTTGACGGCGATGCGCTTCGCAAAATACTGCTCGAAGAGCTCAGCGGAAGTTTCCCGCTCCGCTTCCACCCCGATGGATGCCAGAATACTCAACATTTTTTTCTGTACCGCATTCTTTTCCTGAAGAGGTTTGAGCGATACGGAAGTGAAAGCCAGTGCCACCCCCACGATCACCACCATAACGATGGCGAAGATGAAGGTATATGCGTTGCTGTTTTTATTCAGTGCCATTATGCCGATACTTTAACGCGTTTAAGGCGGTTTTTGATATTTCCCTGTACCACGTAGTGGTCGATGGTGGGCGCCATCACGTTCATAAACAAGATAGCCATCATCACCCCTTCCGGGTAAGCGGGATTGACCAGACGGATTATGATGGACAGTGCGCCGATCAAGAATCCGTAAATCCATTTCCCTTTTTCGGTTTGGGCGGCCGTGACGGGGTCCGTGGCCATGAATACCGCACCGAACATAAAACCTCCGAGCACCAGTTGCTGCCACCACGGCACTTGCAGGTATGCGTTTTCCGGGAAGTACATCTCACCGAAAACATTGAACGTAAGGCCCATGACGGCTCCTCCCAACACGCAGGAAAGGATGATTTTCCAACTGCCTATGCCCGTCCAAATCAAGATGAATGCGCCGATGAGGATGGCCAAGGTGGACGTTTCGCCGAAGCTGCCCGGGATGAATCCCAGGAAGGCTTGCATAAAACTCTCGCCGATCCCGTCGTATGGTGCGCCGGTGATGTCGCTGAACTGGGCGCCGCGTTCGACGGCTTGCGCCAGGAAGGTTTCACCCGTAAACCCGTCGACGGGCGTTCCGCCGGTGGTTTTCACCCATACGTTGTTGCCCGACATTTCCGTGGGGTAAGCGAAGAACAGAAACGCACGGGCCGTGAGGGCCACGTTTACGATGTTCATTCCGGTACCTCCGAACACTTCCTTACCGAAAACCACCGCGAATGCCGTGGACAGGGCCACCATCCAAAGCGGAACGTCGGCGGGCATGATCAGAGGAATCAACATCCCCGTCACGAGAAACCCCTCGTGAATGGAGTGCTTGCGCTGGATGGCGAACAGGAACTCGATTCCCAGACCCACGCCGTATGAAACCACGATCAGGGGAATAAGCTTCCCGAGTCCGTAAAGTACCATTTGCCAGAAGTCCGCATCGACGCCGATGGCCATGTAGTGCTGGTAGCCCGTGTTGTACACGCCGAAAAGCATGGCGGGAACCATGGCCACGATCACGATGAACATGGTGCGCTTCAGGTCGATGGCATCGCGGATATGCGATCCTTTTTCCGTAGTGTGCCCCGGAACGAAAGCGAAAGTCTCCAGTGCGTCGTAGAGCGGGAAAATCTTCTCGAATTTCCCACCCTTTTCGAAAGCGGGCTTTACCTTGCCCAATGTGTTTTTCAAAAATTTCACGCCGTCCGTTTTTTAAGCTGACATTTCATCCCTTAATTCCAAAAGCCCTTTGTCGACCACCGCTTGAACGTTGACCTTCGAGGTGCAAACGAATTCGCATAGGGCGAAATCCTCGCTGATCACCTCGTAGATGCCGAGTTTCTCCATTTCGTCGATGTCGTTTATCATGATGGACTTGATCAAACGGAGAGGGTAGATATCGAAAGGAAATACCCGATCCATCTCACCCGTAACCACAAAGCCCCGCTCTTCCCCGTTCATATTGGTGTCCAAGCGGTATCGTTTGTTGGGCGTCAACCAAGTCGGGTATGCGTGGCTGAGACTGAATTTGTTCAACCCGGCCGACAACCACCCTTCGGTCAAGAAGAATTTCTGTTCGTTGCCTTCGGGAATCACCGTAATCTGCGTGTCGTAAAACCCGATGTAGCCGTCGCGCTCGATCTTGGAACCGGTGAGTACGTTTCCGCTAATGAACCGGTTGTCCCGATCGGTGGTCGACCCTTCCGGGAGCAAGTTCTTGACCGAGGCGCCTTGAATAACTTTGAAGTACTTGGGCTCCTTCACTTCCGAACCGGTGGTGGCGATGATGCGCTCCGCACGGTACTCGCCCGCTTTCAAGGAACGACCGATCAGCGCCACGTCGGCCGGACGAACCGTCCACACGACTTCGCCTTTGTTGATGGGGTTGACTTCGTGGATGAGCACACCCACATTGCCGGCGGGATGAGGTCCCGACACGGTGTGTTTTTCGACCCCTTGAACGAAATCGTAAAACGAATCACCCTTGCGGACGCCCAAGTGAACCTTTCCACCGGACAGCGCGCGCAGCGCTTCGATGCCGTGTTGGAAATTTTCTTTTTCGCCTTCCAATATGAAAGACATGTCGGGCGCCAAAGGCGATGAATCGAACCCGGAAACGAAGATGTCCTTGGGAGTATCCGCGGGATTGGCGATCACCCCGTAGGGTCGCTGAATGATATAAGGCCACAGCCCCATTTCGAGCATCACTTTCTTTAGTTGCTCGGCAGACTGCCCGGCACTCCACGTTTCGAACTTCTCATACTGCGTTTCCTTGTCGGCCAAAATGTGCACTTCCATGATGCGTCTTTTGGCTCCGCGTACGATTTCAACCACCTCTCCGCTTACGGGCGAGTTGATGGTGACTTGTTCACGCTTTTTGTCGAAGAAAAGCGGGCTGCCCGCCTTCACTTCGGTGCCTTCTTTGGCAAGCATTTTGGGGACCAGCCCAAAGAAATCCGGTGGCTTGATGGCGTAAATCGTCGATCGTTCGGCTTCCGCGAGTGTCTTCGCCGCAATGCCGAATAACTTGATGTCGACGCCTTTTTTTACTTTTATGGCCTTGGACATACGTTTACGTTAAAAGGACCTATTGATTTTCGCGGCAAAACTAAGAATAGTTTCCCAAGGATGTCATCAAAGAACAAAGTTACTCCCTTTATCCGAATTATTTGGAATCATTCTAAACAACGTACCGGAAAAGGCTGCGAAACCGTTCTTTTCCCCGTAGAATTTTACCCGACCACATGACCCGAAATACCGGCGCTCTCTTCGCCTGCATCTTCTCGATTTTCTTCTTCGATATGATATGTCACGCCGCCGACCCATACGGCGACGAAGGCATCAAAACCGTATTGCTCCATCCGAAATCTTCGGAACTCGCTCCGCCCATTATTCCTTTGGAGGGAGACGAGACCTTGGTCCTCCGTTTCGACGACCTCAGCGAAGATTTTCGCCAATTCTCGTACTCGTTCGTGCACTGCGACCACGACTGGGAGCCTTCCGACCTCCAACCCATGGATTACTTGCAGGGATTTGAAACGGGTGTGATCGACGACTACGACTTTTCCTTTAATACATTGGTGCCCTACACCCATTTCACGTTCGAGTTTCCCAACGACTATCTGAAGTTTACGCGGAGCGGAAACTACCTGATCGAGATTCGGGAAGAAGACCGTCCCGACAGCGTGGTGTTTTCCGCCCGTTTCATGTTGACAGAGGAAGCCGCACACATCTCGGCAATCGTCAGAAAATCGAGTGTGGTCGCCGACCGCGACTACCGACAAGAGCTCGAAATAAAAGTCAACCTCGGAGCGGACATTCAAACCCTCAATCCCTACGACGAAGTCAAACTTGTGGTCATGCAAAATTTACGCGTGGACAATGCCCTGAGAGACGTCAAACCGCGGTTCGTGAAGAACAAGGAACTGACCTACGATTTTCACGACGGCCTGACCTTCGACGGGGGGAATGAATTTCACAAATTCGACGCAAAGAGTTTCCGCTACCGCACCGAGGACATACACCGAATCGAAGAACAGGGAGGTTTGTACCACGTGTACTTGGCTCCCGATCGACCGACGGCGTACATGCAATACAGTTTCGAGAACGACATCAACGGCAAATTCTTGATACAAAACGACGAGATGGAAGTGCCACACCTCGAGTCGGATTACGCCATGGTGCACTTCTCCGTGCCGGTGGAAGCCATGTTCGGCAACGGTCGGCTGTATGTGTTCGGCCAACTCTCGGGCTGGATCCCCCACCCCGATTTCGCCATGGAGTACGATCCCTCCACCATGTCGTACCGGCTTTCCAAGCTGTTGAAACAGGGCTACTACAACTACGCCTACGTTTGGAAAGCCGCTCACGCCGAAACGGGAGGTTACGACGAAGTCATGGGCAACAATTCCGAAACGGAAAACGACTACACCATCCTGGTATATTTTTCAGACCGAAGTTCGTTTGCCGACCGCTTGGTGGCGGTGAAAACCGTGAATTCAATAAAAGGCCAATAATTTCCTCACCGACAACGGGAAAAAAGCGCATTCCGGCAAGAACTTTGCCCTTGCGAACAAAGACAAACTTTTTTCTTAACCTTGTCGACGAATTGCATCGTTCAAAGCTATGACCACTGCGCTCACCAACGGAATCCACATTTCGGTGGACCATCAATACGAGAGGCAATTTTCGAATCCGAAAAATCACCTTTTCATGTTTTCGTACCGCATCGAGATCGAAAACACCAACGATTTTCCCATTCGCCTGATGCGTCGCCACTGGCGCATCGTAGACACCGCCATGCACCACCGGGAAGTTTCCGGCGACGGCGTCATCGGGGAGCAACCGATCATCGAACCGGGCGAACACTACGTGTACAAATCGGCGTGTGACTTCACCACCGATACCGGCCGGATGATGGGTTACTACGAAATGAAAAACCTCAAGACGGGAAGCATCTTCAAAGTTGACATCCCCGAGTTCATGCTGATGGTTCCGCACAGGCTGAACTGACGAGCTTCCATTTCCATCCAATTTCCACGCGGTATCCGCTCCACGGTCCGTGAATGATCACCTTGGATTTCGCCGCCGCGACGGTTCGATTCCTCCCGAGCTTTTCCGTCCCGGCGTGAGCCATTTCAGGGCGACGCGCCCGCGTTCATCCCCCTTCCCTTTGGCGGGGAATCGGCCGCGAATACCTACCTTTGCACCGCAAGAATTTATTGTCTCACTTCCAACACCCTGTAGATCATGCCTAAAGGAGTTTATCAGATCCCTTTCCCGGAAAACGAGCCCGTATACGATTACGCTCCGGGTACACCCGAACGCGAAGCTTTGGAAAAGGCTTATGACGCGCTGATCAATCAAGAACCCATCGACATTCCGATGGTCATCAACGGGAAGGAAGTGCGCACGGACGACAAAAAGTCCATTCACCCCCCGCACGACAAGTCGAAAGTGGTGGGTCACTTTTCTTACGGCACGGAGAAACACGTGAAAGACGCCATCGAAGCGGCTCTCAACGCACAGGAAGCGTGGTCGGGCATGGCCTACGAACAACGCGCGGCGATCTTCTTGAAAGCGGCCGATTTGCTCACCGGTCCCTACCGATACAAAATGAACGCGGCGACCATGATCGGACAGAGCAAAAACGCTTTCCAATCGGAAATCGACGCGGTGTGTGAATTCGCCGATTTCCTCCGATTCAACGCCTACTACATGCAGGAGATCTTCGCGGTACAACCCGAAAGCGCGCCCGGCATTTGGAACCGCTTGGAGTACCGCCCCCTGGAAGGATTCGTGTTCTGCATCACGCCTTTCAACTTCACGTCGATCGCCGGAAACCTGCCCGCCGCCCCGGCACTGATGGGCAACGTCTGCCTGTGGAAACCGGCCGACACCCAAGTGTATTCGGCTCACGTCATCATGGAAATCTTCCGCGAGGCAGGCCTCCCCGACGGCGTTATCAACCTCATTACCGTAGATGGTCCGACGGCCGGAGACGTGGTTTTCAAACACAAAGACTTCGCCGGTCTCCACTTCACGGGATCCACCGGTGTTTTCCGACACCTGTGGAAAGAAATCGGAAACAACATCGAAAAATACCGCTCCTACCCGCGCATCGTTGGTGAAACGGGTGGAAAGGACTTCGTCGTAGCTCACTCGTCGGCCAATCCGCAGGAAGTGGCCACCGCGTTGGTTCGCGGAGCCTTTGAATTCCAAGGACAGAAATGTTCCGCGGCGTCTCGCGCGTACATCCCCGACAACCTTTGGCCGGAAGTGAAAAAATTGATGCTCGCCGATTTGGAGACGATCAAAACCGGCAGTCCCCGCGATTTCGGAAACTTCGTGAACGCCGTGATCGACAAGAAAGCCTTCGATAAAATTTCGGGCTACATCGACTTGGCCAAAGGGAGCGACAGCGCGGAGATTATCGCCGGCGGCACTTACGACGACAGCGAAGGCTACTTCATCCAGCCCACCGTCATCCTCACGGAAGACCCCAAGTTCACCACCATGGTTGAGGAAATCTTCGGGCCGGTACTGACGATTTATGTCTACAATGCCGACCGCTTCGAAGAAACCTTGGAACTGATCGACAACACTTCGCCCTACGCCTTGACGGGTGCCGTGATTTCCACCGACCGCTACGCCATCGAGCTGGCCACTAAGCGCTTGGTGAATGCGGCGGGCAACTTCTACATCAACGACAAACCGACCGGCGCCGTCGTGGGACAGCAACCTTTCGGAGGAGCACGCGGATCGGGAACCAACGACAAGGCGGGGTCTCACCTCAACTTGTTGCGATGGGTTTCGCCCCGCACCATCAAAGAAACCTTTGTTCCGGCCCGCGATTACCGCTACCCTTTCCTGGGCTGATCGCCGATTTCCGGTCCGAAGGGAATGAAAAACGCTTTGTTGAATTCCCGCCTTCCCGGCGAGTGAAGCCGTGGATTTTTGGTGTAATTTTGAGCCATGAGCAAACGCATGCCCAAAATTTTGCGCAATCGCTACGTCTTGGTGGCGGTGATTTTCGTGGTCTACATCGGATTTTTCGACGCGCACGACCTCATTTCGCAGATCAAGATCCGGGCGAAAATAAACGGGTTGAAAAGCGAAATCGAATACTTGGAAAACGATTCCAAAGAGGCCGCCATGCGCATTGAAGAATTGACTTCCGACCGGGAAGCCCTCGAAAAATTCGCCCGTGAAACGTACCGCATGAAGCGGGAAAACGAAGACATCTTTGTAATTATTCCGGAAGGGCAAGAATAGCACCATCGGAATTTGGCGCAGGTTTTGCCCCCCAATCGTGGAACGCAAAAACCAAGACGCCATGCAAAAGACCCGTATCGCTCTGTTTCCCTTGGAAATGCTCTTATTACCCGGCGAATCAAGGGAACTGCACATTTTCGAAGACCGCTACAAAAAACTCGTCCAAGAGTGCCAAGCCCTTCAAATGGACTTCGGCATTCCCTTCAATCTCGACGGCACATTGACGGGGTACGGCGCCGTGGTGGAACTGGTGGATGTCATCAAGCGCTACCCCGACGGAAGCAGCGACATCGTGGTGCGCGCCAAGAGCCTCTTCAAACTCTACAGATTCTATCTTCACCAAGACGACAAGCCTTACCCGGGCGGCACCATAGAAAAAATCCGTCCGGAAGACTGGCCCGGGGTGGACGAAGAGTTGGTGGAAGCCTGCGCCAATTTCCTGCTCATGCGCGGCTCACCGGTGCCTCCGGAACTGGTTTCCGCCCACGTCAACGCCCTCGACTTGGCGAAGATCCTCGACATTTCCGACGCCGACAAGCTCGCCATCCTCCAAACCGAAAACCAATACAAAAGAGAAACCGTGCTGAAAGACAACCTCGCCTTTCTGGCCCTGATCGAAAATCAGAAAAACAGTTTGGAAGGAAACCTGTTTCTGAATTGATCGCCCATACTTGCGCCGCGGTTTCGTAACTTTGGGAAATCGCCGCGGCCCCGGAATTTGCGCGGCGTTCAGTAATACTTCAGCTATGTTCGAAAACATCAACTTGGAAAAAGCCCTCCACAAGCAGCGGGAATGGGAAAGCCAAGCACCGGACGAAGCGCTGCTGGCCGAATACAAATCCATCCTCGAAGCCGATTGGGAGCGCGACGAGCGCCTGCGCAGCGCATTGGGCGGCGAAGGGTCATCCGCGGATTTGCCCTCCGCCGAAAACCTCGACCCCACGCGAATCTACGACCTGCAAACCATCAGAAAAATATGCGTGAAATACCGGTTGCGCTTTCTCGGCACCGAAGCGTTTACCGGCGAGATTCCCCGGCAAGCACTTCGAAAAATCGAAGAAACGGAGCGCGTCGTGGGCCATCAACTCACCACCTTCATGATCGTGGCGCCGGCCCGGGTGTTCCGACTGCAAGACGCCAACAAAGACCCCTTGCTCTTCGCACCCCTGAACGACGGTCGCTTCTACCTGATCGCCAAGTGGGGCAAAGACCTGGCGTGGCACCGCGCAGTCATGGCCTGGCCCATGCAATCGCCCTTACACCTCGGCGCGACCATCCTCGCCTTTGCCGCAGTGATATCGCTTTGCATCCCAACCGCGTGGCTCACCGACAAACCTTTGGGCTACTTCAATTTTTACCGGTTCCTCGCCTTCGCGCAAAATTTCACCATCCTCGGCGTACTCGTTGCCTACGCGTGGTTTGTTCTGTACCGCAAGTTCACGTGGTTCGCCTGGAACAGCAAAACCTTCAACTGAAGGATTCCGCCCCTTATCGGTAGAAGTGGATAGGTGAGGAGGGATTTTGTGGGTGTAACGTCGAATGAAAAATCCGAGCATTGTGATTGGATCGGGTCGTGACCAAAATCAACGACAAGCCACCCGCGACGAGACACACCCACAAAAACAAAAAACCACCCCCGCCCGCCCTTTCCGCATGCGCTTTTCCGCCGGAAACCGACCAACGATTTATGTGGTTTCATTACCTTCGCGCGCACGCAGCGGTGGACTTCACCTCGGAATCATCGCCACTCAAAAAGCGTCCAAATGACTGACCAACAAAAGATTACATATACCATCACCGACGAGGCTCCCGCACTGGCCACGCAATCACTGCTCCCCATCCTACAGGCATTCACCTCCGCGGCCGGGGTACGCATGGAGACCAAAGACATTTCTCTGGCGGCCAGAATTTTGGCGGCTTTTCCCGAAAATCTCACCGCGGCTCAACGCAAAGGCGACGCCCTGGACGAACTGCGTGTACTCGTCGAAAGTCCCCACGCCAACATCGTGAAGCTGCCCAATATCAGCGCGTCGGTGCCGCAATTGGAAGCCGCCATCGAGGAATTGCGCGGCAAAGGTTTCGATATTCCTCCTTACCCCGACAGCCCGGCGACGCAGGAAGAACAATCCATCCGAGCGAAGTACGATACAATCAAGGGCAGCGCGGTGAACCCCGTGCTGAGGCAAGGGAATTCCGATCGGCGTTTGCCACGGGCGGTAAAGAACTACGCCAAGCAGCACCCGCCGAAAATGGGGGCTTGGGATCAATCCGTCAAATCGCGCACGGCCAGTATGGAAAGGGGCGATTTCTACGGCAGTGAAAAATCGGTGACCCTGTCCGAAGCCACCGAAATACACATCGAATTTTGGGGCGACGACGGCGAGAGCAGAGTGCTGAAATCCGGCCTCAAGCTGCAGGCGGGCGAGATCATCGACGCCGCGGTAATGAGCCGTCGCGCATTGTCGGAATTCTTGAGCGAGGCGGTGAACACCGCAAAAGAAGAGGGGATGCTCTTTTCCATCCACCTCAAAGCGACGATGATGAAGGTTTCCGACCCCGTTATTTTCGGCCATGCGGTAACGGCCGTGTTCGGCCCGGTGTACGACAAGCACGCGGAACTTTTCCGCTCCCTGGGCGTGGATCCGAGAAACGGATTGGGCGAATTGGAAAGCGCCCTAGAAGAAATGAGCGCCGAGCAGCGAAGGGAGGTGGAGAGCGACCTCGAGAATTGCTTTGAAAAAGGGCCCGACTTGGCCATGGTCAATTCGGCGAAGGGAATCACCAACTTGCACGTTCCCAGCGATGTGATCATCGACGCTTCCATGCCGGCGATGATCCGCACCTCGGGAAAAATGTGGAATGCGAAGGGTGAACTCCAAGATACTCTGGCCGTAATCCCCGATCGATCGTACGCCGGTGTGTACCGCGAAACGATCAATTACTGCCGGGAAAACGGAGCCTTCGACCCGGCCACCATGGGCAGCGTGAGCAACGTGGGCCTCATGGCCAACAAAGCGGAGGAGTACGGATCGCACGACAAGACCTTCGAAATCACCTCGCGGGGAAGGGTAACCGTAACCGACGTAGACGGAAACGAATTGCTGGCCCACGACGTGGAGGCCGGCGACATTTGGCGCATGTGCCAAACCAAAGACCGACCCGTTCACAATTGGGTTCAATTGGCGCTGGACCGCGCCAAAATAGCCAAAGTTCCTGCCGTGTTTTGGCTCGATCCCCAAAGGGCGCACGACCGGGAAGTACGGAAAAAAGTGGAAAAGTACCTGGGCGAGAGTTCGCGGGAAGGCACGGACATACGCATCATGTCTCCGGAAGACGCCACGCGCTTCAGCCTGGAGCGGATGACCAAAGGACTGGACACGATCTCGGTGACGGGCAACGTATTGAGAGACTACCTCACCGATCTGTTTCCCATTCTCGAAGTGGGCACCAGCGCAAAAATGCTTTCCATCGTGCCGTTGATGAACGGGGGTGGATTGTTTGAAACGGGAGCCGGCGGATCGGCACCCAAACACGTGCAACAGCTCCTCGAGGAAGGCCACTTGCGTTGGGATTCCCTGGGTGAATTTCTGGCCCTCACCGCTTCCTTGGAACACTTGGCCCAAAAAGCGTCGAACGAAAGGGCGGAAATCCTATCCGAAACTTTGGACACGGCCATTTCCAAGTACCTTGAAAACAACAAGGCCCCTTCGAGAAACGTGCACGAAATAGACAACAGAGGCACCCATTTTTACCTCGCCATGTATTGGGCCCAAGCCTTGGCCGAGCAAAACCGCGACGCCGACCTCGCCTCACAGTTCGAGTCCATCGCCGGGGAATTGCGGCAGGGAGAAGACCGCATCAACGAGGAGTTGATGGGCGCACAGGGAAAAGCGGTGGACCTCGGAGGCTACTACCTTCCCGACGAAGAGAAAATCCGCGCGGCCATGAGGCCTTCCAAAACGCTGAACGAAATCATCGTCAAAATTCACCAACTCTCTACCGAGAGGACGTAAATCGCAGCCGGCGCGAGGCGTAAGGGAATGCGTCGAGCGCGGTTCAACTTTGGATGTGCGCTTCTTTTTCGGCGGTGCGCAAGATGTTGTCTCGATCGATGTAGAGTAATTCGGCGGTTTCGACGAGTTTCAGGATGATGCCGGAAACCACGGCGCTGTCGTTGGCCAAAGAAGCCGCCATGGCGCCCGTGATTTTGTCTTCGTTGATGAGTCTGCCCAACACACCGCTTTTCATCAAATCCGAATCGACGGCTTCCTTCTTGATGATGTCGAGGTTGGATGCGAAAGAAGCGGGATCGTCGGATACTCCCATGCGGTAAACCAGCCTCAGCGTCTTGGCCACTTTTCGGCGCAGGGCGTTGTACTCTTCCCGGATGTACTCGTTATCCGACTGCATGTATTGGTTGATGTTCTTGCGCAATCCCCGAATGTTTTTGATAATCTCTACCTGATTCCGGCTGGCGAGTTTGATGCGGCCGAACACCTCCACCAACCGTGGCGTGAGGGAGTGAATGCTTTCGGCGCGGGTGGAGTACTCCAAGATGTTGACGTAAATCGCTTTCACCTTGTTGTAATACATGTTCTCGATGTCGATGTCGAACTCTTCCGTGGAATTGCGGATGAAATTGCCGATGGATTCCCGGCCTTTGATCACGGAGCGATGAATGTTGAGGCCGTGGGCCACCACCGTAAAAGTGCCCACGTCGAACAGGTGTTTGCTCTCGTCGAGCAGTGCCCGAATGGCGGTTTGAGGGTAGTGCAGAACGCTTTCCGTGAGGTGCTTGGGCCGAATTTCGTCTTCCGTAGGCGGGGGATCCGGCACGAGGAGGCGGGCGAACTTCGCGATTTTTCCGATAAAGGGAAAGAGCAACAGGGTAACCAGGACGTTGAACAGCGTGTGAAACACCGAAAGTTTGAGAGGGTAATCGTCGGAATCCACCCCCAAGATGCCGGAGATGAACTCGACGAGTTCGCTCAGGGGATCGAGGAAGATCATGACCGCCACCGCGACCACGAGCTTGGTGGAAAAATGCGAAACCGCAAGGCGCTTTCCGTCCCTGTTGGATTTTATGGACCCCACCAATACGATCACCGTAGAGCCCACGTTCGAGCCCACGGTAAGGGATAGCGCGTTGGTATAATCGACTTTGCCCACGGCGAGCATGGTCAAGATCAGCACCAGGAACGCACTGCTCGATTGCATGACCACCGTCAGCACGGTACCGATCGCGAGGTACAACCAGGGGCTGCGGACGCTTTCAACCACCAAAGCTTCCATGGCGAGGTCTTCCCCGTAAAGGTGAAACCCCTCTTGAATGAAGTGGATGCCGAGGAAGAAAAATCCCACGCCGGCCAATACGTAGCCCACTCCTTTCAGCGCCTTTGAGTTCTGGAGAACGAAAACGATTCCGAAAACCAATATAGGCAGGGCAAAGCCCGCGATATCCATTTTGAAACCCCAGATGGAGACCACCCAGGCCGAGACCGTGGTTCCCACATTGGAACCGAACACCATGGCGATGCCGGCCGGCAGAGTCATCATGCCGGCGCTCAGAAACGACAACACCAACACCCCGATAAGGGCGCTGGATTGCAGAATCGTGGTGCCCGTAAATCCCAAAAACCACGCCTTGAAGGGGTTGTCGGTGCCTTTTCGGAGCCAGTGCTGCAAGGGCCCTTGGGCAAAAGTGTTGAAACCGTCTTCCAACATGATCAGCCCGAAAAGCAGGATGGCCACCCCGGCGGCGATTTCCTTGCTCGCGGGGTTGACGAAAAACGCCCACACGATGAATGCGAGCACCAGGGGAAACACCAGTTTCCGGTATGGAAATCGAGAGGTGGCGAACATGAATCCGGATATGGAAAACCAAGTGCGAAGTTCGAATTTCCCTGTTGAGCGGCAACTCAAAACCGAAAAGATTGTCCGGACCTCCGAGCACCACCTACAAAAACCCTCACCCACCCCAACCCCTTCCCGGCCGGTCGCAGGATTTGTGCGCGCAAAACCAAGGGCGTACGATCGCCTACCGTCTATTGTCGCCGTCGAAAGGGTGCGGCAAAAATTTTAGGCCGATTTTTCTTTGCAACTCTCGCAAATTGGTTTAGTTTTGCAACCGCTTCCATACGGGGGCAACGTTCATTATCGGGTCCGGTAGTTCAGTTGGTTAGAATGCCTGCCTGTCACGCAGGAGGTCGCGAGTTCGAGTCTCGTCCGGACCGCTTGGTTTGATCCAAGACAAACGAAAAGCCCTTGATCGATACGGTCAAGGGCTTTTTTGTGCGTGAATGTACGCGCGTTCAGTACAGTTTGTCGCGCTTGATCAGGTAGCGCATCAGCACGTCGTTGAAGCCTTCGTCAATATCGGCGGTAACGAAATCGATGCCGTAGCGGCCGCAGCGCATGCGCAGTTCTTCCATGAAGGCGTTCATTTCCTTCAGGTACGTGTCGCGTATTTCCATGGGGTGTGCCTTGATGCGCTCGCCGGTTTCGGTGTCGACGAAGGTGTAGGGCCGATTTTCAAAGTCGAAATCCAGCTCGGTACGGCGGTCGGTCACGTGAAAAAGGATGATTTCGTGCTTGTTGAACTTCAAGTGTTGCAAAGCGGAAAACAGCTCGTCGCTGCGCCGGCTGTTATCGAACATGTCGCTGAAAATCACGATCAACGACCGTCTGTGCACGCGTTCGGCCACCTCGTGCAGGGCCTGTACCGCCGAGGTTTGAACCATTTCCGGCTTTTCGGCCAAGAGCGATTCCATTTCGGAAAACAAAAACTTGTGGTGGGCACGGGTGGATTTGGCCGGGCTGTGCAGCTCTACTTTTTCGGCGAAGGTGGTGATTCCCACTGCATCGCGTTGTCTCCTCATCAATTCTATGATCGCCGCGGCCGCGTACACCGAAAAAGTCAGTTTGCTGTGCCTGTCGTCGCCGCTCGGCTCGGGGTAGCGCATGGAAGACGACACGTCCAGCAGAATGCGGCAGCGCAAATTCGTCTCTTCCTCGTACCGTTTCACGTAGAGCTTGTCGGTGCGCGCATAGAGTTTCCAGTCGATGTGCCGCGTGTGCTCACCTGTATTGTACGGCCTGTGTTCCGCGAATTCCACCGAAAAACCGTGAAAGGGACTCTTGTGCATTCCGGTGATAAAACCCTCCACGACTTGCCGGGCCAGAAACTCCAGGTGCGACAAGTTCTGATATTTGTTGCGATCGATATTGATGGGCATGGCCCGAAGTTACGTCATTTTTTCCTGCATTCGGATATTTTAGGGGGTGTCCGCGTCCCTTGGAGCGCGGCCGGTCTACCGCCTTATCTCCCCCCGCCTTCGGGGCATTCCGCGGGGCAAACCACGAGCTTCCCCGTCGCTGTGCTTTGCCCCCGGCATGCAGCCCGGCGGCGGGGAGAGGATGCCGGCGTCCGCCCTCACCCACTTCGTCATCGGCACGATACTTCGGCGATTTCGGTTGTGATTTCCCCGTAAGTCACCACAAAAAAAACCGCCCTTTTGGGGGCGGTTTCGGTTTTTCTTTCGGTATCGAAAGGTCAGTTCATGTGGGCATCGAGCTTTTGGGTCAATGCGTCTTTAGAAGCCACTCCAACGGATTTGTCAACCACTTCGCCACCTTTTATAAAAAGGATGGTGGGAATGGTTCTCACGCTGAATTTCGTCGACAAGTCGGGATTTTCGTCCACGTTGATTTTTCCGACGATGGCTTTCCCTTCGTATTCTTTGGCAATCTCATCGACGATGGGACCGAGCGTACGGCAAGGGCCGCACCACGCCGCCCAAAAATCGACCAAGACCGGCTTGTCGGTTTGTGCTGTGATTTCGTCGAAATTTTTGTCTGTCAGTTCTAGTGCCATTGTTTTGTCTTTGTGTGCGTGTTAAAATGTCGGGTTTTCCCGCCGGGAAAGTCCATGCTATGCCTCGACTTCCCTAATGTGGTGCAAAATTACGAATTCAATGAGTAACTCACCCTCTTTAGGGTATTCAAATGCCTTATGTTCTCATCGGTTAAATCTATTTTCGCCGATCGGGAAGGCATTCGGAGTGAAATCTCGTTCAGCGGGTCCACGACCCGGAATTCCACCGGCACCCCGCGTACTTTGGGTCCCCGCGTCGTCAGCTTGTCCAATTGCTCGATCAATTGTTCGTCGATCTCGCTCAAAGGCACCTCGAAAATCACCTTTCCCTTGTATTTCTCCCGCAAGTCGGAGAGCAATTCCATGGAAGAAATCTTGAATTCCAATTCCTTGGTTTGCGACCATTGCTTCTCCACGGCTTTGCCTCGCACCAAGAGGAATGCGCCGGAAATAAGGAAAGGCCTCATTCTCATGTAGTCTTCGGAAAAGATGAAGAAGCGGTGGTTTTCGTAAAAGTCTTCGAATTCGAAAACGCCGTATGGCTTTCCGTTTTTGGTGGTTCTGTGCTCCACCTTGGCGACCATGCCGGCGAGGGCGAGTTCCCGGTTGGCGATCCTCTTCAAATCACCGAGCAAGCGCAGGTCACCTTGTGCAAAATGGCGTATTTCAAAACGGAAATCGTCGAGGGGATGGGCGGAGATGTATACCCCGACCACCTCTTTTTCCTTGTTCAATTTATCGAGGTTCCCCCATGGCGGCGTGTCGGGCGGAAGGGGTTTTTTGACTTCCACTTCCACGATGCCACCGAACAGGTCGGGAGGAGCCGCGGCTTGGTTTCTCATGGCCTCGCCGAATTTTACGAGGTGGTCCGCAAAGGTTCCGGGCCCTTCGAGGCTTTCCCCGAAGTACTGGCTGCGGCGGATGTCTTTAAAACAATCGAGTGCACCTGCGAGGGCGAGGTTTTCGATGCACCGTCGGTTCACCATTCTCTTGTCGGTGCGCGAAACGAAATCGTAGATGTCCAAGAAGGGTCCGTTCGCTTCGCGCTCATCGATGATGGATTGCACGGCGGCTTCGCCCACGCCTTTTATGGCCGCCATACCGAAGCGAATTTCATCGTCGTTGTTGACGGTGAATTTCAGGTTGGATTCGTTGACGTCGGGGCCCAAAACGGGGGTTCCCATGCGCCGGCACTCGTCCATGAAAAACGTCACCTTCTTGATATCGCCCATGTTGTTGCTCAGCACCGACGCCATGTACGCCGACGGGAAGTGCGCCTTCAGGTAGGCCGTGTGGTACGCCACGAGTGCGTAGCAGGTGGAGTGCGATTTATTGAAAGCGTAGGACGCGAAGGCCTCCCAGTCGTGCCAGATTTTGGCGGCGATCTTTTCGTCGTGGCCGTTGGTGCGGCAGCCTTCCAGGAATTTCGGCTTGAGTTCGTCCAGCAATTTGAAGATCTTCTTTCCCATGGCCTTTCGCAGCAAATCGGCCTCGCCTTTGGTAAAGCCCGCGAGTTTTTGGGAAAGCAGCATGACCTGCTCTTGGTACACCGTAATGCCGTAGGTTTCTTCGAGGTATTCCCGCGATGCTTCCAAGTCGTAGGATATCTCTTCCAGGCCGTGCTTCCGCCGGATGAATTGGGGGATGTACTCCATGGGCCCCGGGCGGAAGAGGGCGTTCATGGCGATCAAATCGTCGAAAACCGTGGGGCGCAACTCTTTCAGATAGGCCTGCATCCCGGCCGACTCGTACTGAAAAATGCCGACCGTATCGCCTTGCTGGAAGAGTTGGTAGGTCTTTTCGTCGTCGAGGGGAATTTCGTCGGGGTCGATGTCTTGGCCGTACCGTTCTTTTACGATGGCGATGGCGTCTTTGATGAGGGTCAAAGTCTTGAGCCCGAGAAAGTCCATCTTCAGCAGCCCCGCCGATTCCACCACCGAGTTGTCGTACTGCGTGCACCACATGTCGCTGTCTTTGGCCGTAGCCACGGGCACGAAGTCGGTGATGTCGCCCGGTGTAATGATCACCCCGCAGGCGTGGATGCCGGTGTTTCGCACCGATCCCTCGATGGCCCGCGCGGTTTTGATGACCTGGGCTTGAGGGGAATCTTCTTTGGCGATGGCGATCAACTCCCGGATGGCCGGCACTTGGTTGTCCCGGAATTTCTCCGAAATGTCCTTGTCGGACATTTTGAAGAGTTTCGCGAGGGAAGTATCGGGAATCATTTTCGCCAACCGATCGGTCTCGTGCAAGGGCAATCCCATGACGCGGCCCGCGTCGCGCACGGAAGACTTGGCCGCCATGGTTCCGTAGGTGATGATCTGCGCCACTTGGTTGGCGCCGTACTTGTCGATGACGTATTGAAGCACCTTCTGCCGTCCTTCGTCGTCGAAGTCGATGTCGATATCCGGCATGGAAACCCGGTCGGGGTTCAGGAAACGCTCGAACAGCAAATCGTACTTGATGGGGTCGACGTTGGTGATGCCGATGCAATAGGCCACGGCCGATCCCGCGGCGGACCCCCTTCCGGGTCCGATGGACACGCCCCTGTTTCGGGCCTCCCGGCAAAAATCCTGAACGATGAGAAAGTACCCGGGATAGCCGGTATTGGCGATCGTTTGAAGTTCGAAGTCCAGGCGTTCGGCGATTTCCGGCGTCACTTCCCCCCAGCGTTCTTTGGCTCCTTCGTAGGTGAGGTGGCGCAAGTAGGCGTTTTCCCCCCGATTGCCTCCGTCGTTGGCGTCGAGAGGGTCGATGAATTCGGTCGGAATATCGAACTTGGGCAGGAGCACTTCCCGCGCCAGTTCGTATCGCTCGATCTTCCCTAAAATCTCCCCCACCGTTTCCAAGGCTTCGGGCATATCGGCGAAGAGCTTCTTCATCTCATCGGATGATTTGAAGTAGAACTCCTCATTGGGAAAACCGAAACGGTACTCCCGCCCCCGGCGGCCGATGTATTTCTTTGGCTTATCCACCGATTCGGAATCGCGGATGCACAACAGGATGTCGTGAATTGCGGCGTCGGCTTTCTCGGTGTAGTACGTGTTGTTTGCGGGGAAGCATTTCACGCCGTATTTCTTGGCGAATCGGAGCAGGGTTTCGTTTACGACGTCTTCCTCTTCGATTCCGTGTCGGTTCAGTTCCACGTAAAAATCATCGCCGAAAGTCTCCTTCCACCACACGAATGCTTCTTCGGCTTGGGTTTCGCCGACGTTGAGAATAAGATCCGGCACCTCTCCCCAAATGCCGCCGGTGGTGGCGATCAGGCCTTCGCGGTGGGCTTCCAAATCCCTTTTGTCGATGCGGGGGACGTAATAAAACCCTTCGGTGAACGCGAGGGAGGAAAGTTTGGCCAAATTGTGGTACCCCGTTTTGTTCTTCGCGAGGAGCACCGTTTGGCTGCCGTTGTCTTGGTGAGACCGGTCGTTGCGGTCCTTGGCCAAGTTGAATTCGCATCCCACGATGGGCGTAATGTCGGCTTTGAGTGCGGCTTGTACGAACCGAAACACCCCCATCATGTTGCCGTGGTCGCTCATGGCCACGGCGGGCATGTTCATTTCCACGGCTTTGTTCACGAGGTCTTCCACGGAGGTGGTGGACTGGAGCACGGAGAACTGGGTGTGGCAATGAAGGTGCGCGAAGGGCAGGTCGGCGACGTCGGAGATATCGGCTTTCTCCGACTCTTCCACGTCGGTCACGGTCTCCGGACCCAAATCGATTTCACGGTGGAAATTGGATTTTCCGAGTTTGGGCGCTTCGTATTCCACCGCGGTTGGGTCGGGAATTTCGGGCACGTCGAATACGCGTTTCTCCACCAGTGAAAAGAAACAACGCGCCGTGGCGTCCACGTCGAAGGCGGCGTCGTGGGCGTCGACCATGGGTTCGTCGAAAAGCTTTTGGTAGAGTTCCTCGAGGCGCGGCCATTTGAATCCCCCGCCTTTTCCGCCGGGAATGGCGCAGAAATCCGTGGAAAGGTCTTTGGTGTCGAGGCGGGGCATGTTCACCACCTCGTGCGCGATGCCCAGTCGATGGCATTCCGCCCCCACGACCATGGCGTCGAACTCGATGTTGTGGCCGACGATGTACTTTGCACGGGCGCGGACCGCCTCGAATTTCTCCACCACTTCGGCCAGGGGTTGTCCTTCTTCCGTGGCGCGCTCGGTGGTGATGCCGTGAATTTTGACAACGTTGAAGGGAATGGTAAATCCGTCGGGGCGAACGATGAGGTTGTCCGATTCGATCAGGCGGCCGCGCTCGTCGTGCAATTGCCACGCAATCTGCACCAGCCGGGGCCAATTCTCTCCATCCGAAACCGGGGCTTTGAAATTTTTCGCGGTTCCGGTGGTTTCGGTGTCAAATATCAAAAACATGGGTTCGGGGCATTTTTGGGTGTACAAACTTACCAATATCGGCCGGCGATTCGGCTCCGTGTTGATAAGAACCGCATTGTGAATTTCGCATTACCGTCCTGTCCTCAGCCCCATGGGGTTGTCGGGAAATGTCCCCTTTTTGCGTTGTTGATAATTACCGGAGGACATCCATGCCCGACGGAAGGATTATTTTCGAAGCCGTGGTTCGTTCCGGGAATCGAAGCGTAGGTGGTGCAGCTTATGGCCTCGTTTTCTCACGAGACTTTGAAGTGGGGGTTGTGGATTAAGCCGATGACATTTCCGAAGGGGTCTATTACCGTGGCGGTTAAGATATCTCCGCCCACATTTTCCGGTTCTTCATTGGCGGTCGCACCCAATTCGATGAGGCGGGCGTATTCCTTTCGGATGTCTTCGACGCCCCAATACGCGACCACATTTCCGGTTTTATTCGCGCTCGAATTGTCGTCCGGTTGAAGTCCCAATTCATACCCGCCGATATTAAACCCGACGTAGAAGGGCTCGTTGAAATACGGTTGGGTTTTAAACGCCTGTGCATACCATTCCGTGGCTTTTTCGATCTGATCGACTTTGTAGATCGCGGTTCTCAATCCTTTCATGTGTTCCGGGTTTGATTTGGTTGTTTCATCGATGGATGTGCGTGGGATTACGCGCCTGAATCCAGCTCCAAAAGTCGTCAATCGACTTCGAAAGACAGACATCCGGGCGGCGGAAGATGCGCTTTGCCGGGTGCGGTCAGTTTTGTCCCGAGGGCGTTGGTCAACCGACGCCGGCCCGCGTGAAAATGTCTTGCAATTCCTTGTCGATCGGGAAGGGCTTGAGGGGTGGAACGTTGGATCCTCCGGGATTTCCGACCGGAACTTTTCCGACGAAGGATTTGACCCCGCCAAAAATCAATCGCGGTATTTGTCCGAAAATCTCCTTCCCGCTTTTGATCCTGAATCCGAATTGGAGCATTTTCCAATGGACGTAGCTGTGCGCGTAGGGGTACCTCTGTCCGATGATGTGCGCGCGCTCCAGATGGTTCCACGCTTTCGTCAAATTTCCGGCGGTATATTCCCTTCGGTTGTCGTTCAGCTCCTTATCGAAATACGGTTTTAGGCTCTTGGGGATGGACGTGTAGAGTTTCATAGTCGGGGCGTTTCCTTGCTTTACTTGGCCTTTCTGTCCGCGTAGGATTTGACGATAAAATAAATCGAAGGGATGAAAACCAAACCCATGGTCAGGGGCAAAAACCACACGCCTATACCGTCCGCTTTACCGTTTGCGTTTTGAATGATCTTAAAAGCGATCAGTCCGAAGATCAAAACTACGGCAAACTTGAAGTATCTGATTATTCTCGTGGCGTTTGCGTACTGCTTTGGCGCATTGTCCGCGGTAATTTTCGTGGGGTAGTTAAAGATGTGCGGGTACTTGTTCAGGATGGTCATGGCGATAAACAGAAGGGTCGCGATGATGGGCAAAGACCACAGGGAGCTTTTTCCGCCGAACGCGTCCGCTTCGCCGCCTCCGTCAAAATGCGTGGGTATCGTGTCGGGGAGATTGCCGTAGCTCGCCACGGTCAGGGCCCAAATCGCGAACACCGAACCCCAACCGAGAATTTCCAAGACCCGGTCGGTGGTGGTTAGCGTCAATTCTATTTTCGGTCTTTCTTTCATTTTCAAATCATGGCTTTTGCCATCATTCCAAATTGAATCCACTTATTTCATTGCAAAAATTGCGAATTTCTTAATATCATTTCTTTATCTGCAACACACCCCCTCCATCTCTTCAGGAATTACTCCCCATCCCACTGTCGGTGGAATGCGGACAGGAAATCTTCCATGTAGGCGTGCAATTTCTCCGCCCGTTTTCTGCCGGTGGGGGTTTGCATGCGGTCTTTGAGCAAAAGCAACTTCTGATGGAAATGGTCGATGGTGGGGTCCGCCGAATTTGCGTACTCGGAAAAATCGTCGTGGATACGGGCGGTGCGGTCCGGATCGTGGATGGGTCGTCCCTTGCTGCCGCCGTACGCGAAAGTGCGCGCGATACCGATGGGACCCAAGGCATCCAACCGGTCTGCGTCTTGGACGATGGCCGCTTCCAAGGAGGATACCGGCGTGTCTTCACCCGCACCGCGAAACGAAATCTCCGACACGATGCGGGATACCGCTTCGGCGAGTTCGGCGTCGCCGCCGCATTCGATCACGGTTTCCGCGGCGCGGCGGGGCCCGATGGCGGTGTCTCCTCCATGGAATTTGTGGTCGGCGATGTCGTGCAGCAATGCCGCCAGTTCGATAAGCATCCTGTCGCCGCCCTCCTCTTTGGCCAAAGACAACGCCGTGCGTCGCACCCTGTCGATGTGGTGCCAATCGTGCCCGGTGCCTTCGCCGGAAAACAAGATTTTGACGCGGGATTCGATCCGTGAGACCAACAGGCGGTTGGATTCTTCGCGACTTGGGATTTCATTCGGTTTCACACCCCGAAGATAACCACCGAACGAAAATCGTCGCATCCTCACCCGGATGGAAATTGGGACGGAAGTCCGGATTGCGCAAGGACGGACGCCGGCATCCGCCCATCGGCGGCGGCTTACGGAGCGCGGTGCCGGAAGGGCGACCTTGGAAGCCCCTTGCGGCGCCACGCCCCGTGCCGGCGCCGATGGGCGATACAGGGGTAGGCCGACCCGGCCGGGATGAGTGGGAGTATTTTGGGGGAAAGTACCGGCTACCCGGCTGAGAATGATTTTCGCGATAACCACCGGGTTGCGCCCAAAATCGCCCAAAAAAAAGAACCATTCACACGTGGGAATGGTCCTTTTCAAAATCCGCGACAGGAATTTTACCGCACTGCGATGCGTCGAACTTGACGCGCCTTGTCAGTTTCGATTTGCAGCAGGTAGATTCCCTTGGCGATACCATCGGGCAAGTTGAAGGTGCGTGTGTTTTCACCTTGGGGAAGGTAGTGATTTCCAAGGGGCGCCACCATTCTTCCATCGATGGAATATAGGTTGAAATGCACTTGGGCCGAGTGTTCGAGGTGAAGGCCAACGGTGAAATTCTTTTCCACCGGCATAGGGAAAACGGACAAGTCGCTGATGCCGTCCACCTCGTCAAGTCCCACGGGTGAGTCTACGTAATACACGCCCGATTGGCTGGTTTGTCCCGCCATTTCGAACGTTACCATGCTCGCCAACGGTGCGACATAACCGGCTTTGACATAGACGTACATCACCTGCGTAATCGGAAGCTCGGCTATTACGTCTCCGTCCATAATGGTATTCAAACTGGCTTCCAACGTTTGTTTTATCCGCAGTACATTGGTAAAAGTTCCCGCCGGGGTGATCAATGTGCCCGTACCATCCACCACCATCGTGTTGTTTCCGATTTCCTGATTGGCTATTCCGCCTCCGAAATCCACGTAGCGCTCGTAGGTATCCGTGTAGGAGGTTTGGTAGGAAAGCGGAAATTGAAGTTGTGTCATGGGATCGGGATAGGTCATCAGCCCATCCGCGGAGTACACTCCCACAATCTCGTATTTGCCCTCCGTAATGGCCATAAAGCCAACCTCGGCCTGGCCGGTAACGACCATCGCAAAGGAGGCATTGGGAAAATTCTCGTGTCCCGATTGTGAGGCGGGCGCGTGAACCGTAGTCACGGCCGTCATTTGGGTATTCATCCCCGATAGGTCCCAAGTTTGGTTGATCCCGCTGGAGCCCGGGTCGACGTAATCCGCCATTCCTTGCGTGTACGTCGTGCCTATTTGAAGGGGAAAATCGTCGATGGTGATGGTTTGTGCCGTAATGGTGCCGGCCATTGCGACCATTGTCAATGAAGTGAGTAGAGTTTGTTTCATACAAAGTGTTTTAGGATTTTTGCCCAAAAATAACCATATTTTGATATTGGAAAAGGTGAACGGATTGCGCTCGATCGTGGGGATTCTCGGTTTTCATCGATAAACCGTTCTCACCGGATCGTTTCGGTCGATAAAAATTTCGGGGCCGGAATTTTACTTCATCGAACTTCCACCTCGATTCTCGTGGCGCACGCCGTCCAAACCCGCAACGCGCTGATTATATGTTATTTGCATTTAGGTGTCGTCGTTTCGAGAAAATCATTTTCAAAAAGCTTCACCAAGTGGAAAAAAATCAGGATATTTGCGCCCTTCAAATTAATGACGGGAGTTTCGCACTCCAAACAATTAATCATTTATGGCTGTAAAAATCAGACTACAACGATACGGAAAAAAAGGAAGACCCTACTTCCATATCGTAGCGGCGGACTCCCGCGCACCCAGGGACGGTAAATACATCGAACGACTCGGTTCGTACGATCCCAACACCAATCCCGCCACCATCGACATCAACGTCGATGACGCCCTCCGCTGGCTCAACAACGGAGCGCAACCTACCGACACGGCGAGAGCCATTCTCTCTTACCGAGGGGTACTCTACAAAAACCACCTCCTCAAAGGGGTGAAAAAAGGAGCGCTCACCGAAGAAGAAGCGGAAAGCCGTTTCAAAGCTTGGGAAGAAGAAAAAGCCGCCAAAATCGAAGCCAAACGAGCGAAATTAGCCGAAAGCGCAAATCAATCCGAGGCGGAAAGGAAGAAAGCGGAAGCGGAAGTGAACAAGGCGCGCATCGCCGCCATGGCCGCAGCGGAAGCTCCGGCGGAAGAGGAAACGGCGGTGGAAGCGACCGAAACACCCACGGATCAATCCGAAGGCGAGGCGGAAGCTGCTCAAGAACCCGCGGCTGCAGAGGCTGCTGCGGAAGAAGCGACGGAAACGGAGGCGGCCCCCGCGGAAGCCAAAGACGAAAGCGCCGAAGAGAAAACCGAAGACACCGAAGAAAAAGAAGAAAAGGAGTAAACACACACCTTTTCCCTTTACCGAAATTCCAACCCCCGAAGCGCATGCAACGGGGGTTTTTTTCACCCTAAAATCGATCGCCCCCCGGCATTCCCCCACTGCGAATCAACTCACGGCACCATGGATAAAAACGATTGCTTCTATTTGGGATACGTGTCGAAAACCCGTGGTTTGAAAGGCAATCTCCTGCTTTTTCTCGATGTGGACGATACGGATCGATACGCCGACCTCGACCGCGTGCTCATCGATCTGCACGGCACGCTCACTCCCTTTTTCTTCGACCGCGTGGAAGTGAGGGACCGGGGCTATATCGAAGTGCACGTAGAAGACATTCACTCCCGTGAAGAAGCGACCGACCTCGTGGGAAAGGACCTCTACCTTCCCCTCGACATGCTACCCGAATTGCCTGACGACCAATACTACCTGCACGACCTGGTGGGCATGACCGTGGTGGACGAATCCCGCGGCTCACTCGGCGAGGTGGCCGAGGTGCTCGACTACACCCACAACCCTCTGGTACAAATCCTCCACCCCAAAGGTGAAATCCTCATTCCATTGGCGGCGGAATTCGTGAAGGAAGTCGATAAATCCCGGCGCGAAATCCGCGTCGATCTGCCCGCAGGACTCATCGAGGTGAACTTCCGATGACCCGCCCCTTTCGGTTCAAAAAATTTACCGTCGTGCAAGAGCGCACGCCCATGAAGGTGGGCACCGACGGGGTGCTGCTCGGAGCTTGGGCACACGTGGACGATGCGCGTGAAATCCTCGACATCGGCACCGGCACCGGATTGCTGGCCCTCATGGCTTCGCAGCGCGCACCCCGGGCGCGAGTCACCGCTCTGGAACCTCATCCCGATGCCGCCGCCGAGGCGCAAGCCAACTTCGACGATTCGCCCTTCCGCGACCGCATCACCCTTCACCCCGTGGCGCTGGAAGACTTCTTTTCGGAAAAATCCTTCGACCTCATCCTGTGCAATCCCCCTTATTTTTCCGGCGATCTCCCCTCGCCCGACTCGGGCCGCACCGCCGCCCGCCACGCAGACGCACTGACGCCCCGCGCATTGGCACAGGCCGCTCTGCACCTGGCACCCCGGGGAAGGCTGGCCTCGATTTACCCCGTGGATCGCTACCTCGAACTCGAAAAACACATGGCCGAATCGGGGTGGAAGCCCCTGCGACGCACCTTCGTCACGCCCCTGCCCGACCACCCGCCTCACCGCGTGCTGTCGGAATTTTCGCCCCGAAGCGGATCTCCCGCCGACGACCGCATCGCCATACGCGCGCATTCCGGCGGACCTTATTCAGCGGAATACAAGAGGTTGACCGCAGCGTTTTACCTCGACGGAATAGAATAGTCGCACCCACAAAAACCCAGCGCACACCGCCCGCCCGCAAAACCCTCGGCAAGGCCCTCTGCCTATCCCCGCGCTTATCGACATCGAGGCGTTGGATAATTTCAAAATTTCAAAGGCAAAATACTGGGATTTCCACTATATTGCACCCCATCTGACAAGATTCCGGAATGGCTAAATCGATCCACATTACACTTCTCGCATTGTTTGTGACCCTGGTTTTTTCCGCTTGCGATGACAAGGATTCGGATGACCCAACTCCGAGCAGCGTAGGGCTCACAGGCAGCGTTCGCGCGCAAAACGAGTTCGGTCAGCCCCTGTATGAAGAGCGCGACGGCGTGGCAATCCACCTGCAAGTGGGGTACCGCAGCTTCGACGTGCTGGCCGACAACGAAGGCTATTACGATTTCAACGGTGCGCCCATCGGCACGTATTCCGCCACGTATTCCAAACCCCGCTTCGGAACCCTGATCAACAGAAATCTAAAAGTCAGCGCGCTAGATCCGAATTTCCAAGTGCAAAACGGTCGGCAGGTATTGCCCACGATCACCCTCACCAAGATCCCCAACACTACTTTTTCCGACGAGGCACTCTCGCTGAGCTACACGGTAAACGGCAACGACACGGCCTATTCCCTCACTTTGAGCGCGCGCATCGTGCCCGCACCCCCGCCCACCGGCCAAGCCAAGGGCTTCCGCGTATTCCTGGGCACCGACCCGCTTTTGGGCCCCCATAATTACCTGCACCAAAGCCACCACACCACGCTCACCGATACGTTCAGCCTGCACTTCAACCACGCATTCCTCGATTCGAACCAAATCGGCTCCGGCGACATGATCTACGCCTTGCTCTACGGCGACGCCAATTTCGACGTGCAGCAAAACCCGATGAGCGACGAGATCCCGCCGTTCCCCAACATATCCGCCGAGCCGGGCAGCCTCACTTCCGTGGTACTCCCCTGATCCGTAAGGACTTGATTCAAAAAGAGCACGGTGTCTAACGCCGATTTGGCGTTACCTGCTTCGGGTTTATACTTCGTCTTCCGATTTTTTTGGCCGCGTCCCTAAGCCGATCCAAGCATCCGGATTCCCTGCAAAGCACAAATTCGTCGTCCTCGTCAGGCCCACTTTTCCGGGTCGGGTCGGCATCGCACTCGGACATCAAAATTCAGATAGCCGTTTTCTCGCCCTCGGTCACGTCCCGCTCTTCGAAGCGGATCCCGTAACCTTCCAGTTCATCCAAAATCGGATCGTACACTTCGGGCATCACCGGGCGGTGCACACCGGGCGTGGTAAACTTGCCTTCCAGCACCAATTTGGCGCCCATGGCCACGGGAAGTCCCACCGTTTTGGCCATGGCCGTACGCGGGTCTTCTTCACCGATGACCACCATACTCGAGTGCAGCTCGCGCTCCTCCGCCGATCCCGACTCTTTCGAAATGACCTTGTGCCACATCACCAACATGTCCTTGTCTCCCGGCTTCAAACTCCATTTCTTCTCCAAAATCGCTTGCAGGATTTGGGCCGGCGTGGAGGGCTTGCCCAGCCCCACAGGCTCGTCGTCGAAAATGCCGAGCCACACCAGTTTTTCCATGATCTCGCTGTCTTGGTCCAACTTCATATAGTGCATGAGTTTCAACTCCACGCTGTCGTTTTCGTTGTATGCCAAGAAAGAATTGGTGAATTGTCGGTGGGTCATATTCGCCGAGTTTTCCATGATGTACGTATCGTCGGTCATGCCCATCTGCACGAAAATGTCCCAAGCCTTGCTGAACCCCACGCGGCGCAAGGTACCGCGGTAAATCGTGGGAATGTCTTCCAAGCCGTACACGTGGCGGTAATTCAGGGAATCGCGGTTGGCGTACCCCTCGAATCGGCCGTAACCGGGTATTTCGATGATCTCCGTGCGGCGGAACAACTTCTGATAAGGAATGTACTTGTACTCGCCGTTGTGACGGAATTTCACCGCGCCACCTTGTCCGGCCACCACCACGTTTCTCGGGTTCCAGGTGAATTTGTAATTCCACGGGTTGTCGTCCGATTCCGGCGCCACCAACCCACCGGTGAAACTCTCGAAGCACGTGATTTCCGCACCTCGATCGCGAATTCCGTTGATCAGGCGCATGGCCGACATGTGGTCGATGCCCGGGTCCACGCCCAACTCGTTCAAAAACACCAATCCCGCCTTCTCCACGTCGGCCGCCATGGCCTCCATTTCGGGGCTGATGTAACTGGGTGTAATCAAATTCCGGCCCAGCTCCAAGCAATCTTTGGCCACCGGCATGTGCATGAACGCGGGCAGCATGCTGATCACCAAATCGCTGTTCTCGATCATCCCCCTCCTCTCGGCGTCGTTGGTGGCATCCAACTTTGCGATTTTCACCGCTTCGTTTCCGCCCACCAGCCTTCGGGCCGCCTCCGGATCGGCATCACCGATGGTCAAACTCCAGCCGTATTCATCGGCGTGCTCCATCAGGTACTCAAACAAAAAAACCGCCGACCTTCCGGCGCCCAATACCAATATCCTTTTCATGACGAAATTTCCTTTATGGATTGAAAAATCCGTTTTCAAACCGCGAAGTTAGCAAGCGTTTTTGCATTCGTCGGCCATTCCGAAACTATTTGCCCCGACCATCGAATACCAAAGGGCTCGCTTTGGCACATGCCTTGTTTAACTTGTGGGAAAAAAAATTACTTTAGCCCGAGCCGATGCGGAAATCACCGGATTTTCACGGGCTTCATCGGGCGGCGTTTCAATCCAATACAACCGAAATGGGGGCGAAGATTTCTACGATTAAATATGCATGGAAGGCGAAAAACCGCGCTACGCCCGGAGGCGAATCACGGTGGAGCGCCCGAACTTCGCGCCGTGGGTTTCATCCTTTTTCACCGACCACCCGCGGCCCTGCTCTCCTTTGGTTGATGATCTTGGCTCTGGGACTGACCACCGCGGGGTGCACCGGTTCCAAATCCCTGGCAAAAAAAGGGGCGAAACTGGAAGAAGCCGGCCTTTACGACAACGCGGCTTTGTTTTATTACAACTCTCTCCTGCGCAACTCCAACAACGTCGACGCTCGCATCGGACTGGCGCGCACGGGCCAACGCGTGGTGAACGACAAACTCGCCGAATTCACCAAAACCCAAACAAACGGCGATACGCGTGAGGCCGTGTACGTGTACCGAGACTTGGAGAATTACCGGGAAAAACTCGCCCGCGTGGGAATAAAAACCGAAGTGCCTCCTTACTTTCCGGAAGACTACCGCGAACTGGAAGCCGGCTACCTCGAAGAACTCTACGGCCGGGGAAGCGATTTTCTCGCCGAGAGAAAATTCACCGAAGCCGCGCGCGTTTTCGCCGAAATGGAAACCCTCAAACCGGGGTACCGCGACGTCAAAGCGCTCCAAAACGTATCCATCAACGAGCCCATCTACACCGAGGCCATGGCACACTTCGACGCCGGTCGATACCGCGCGGCGTACAACGGATTCAACCGCGTATTCGATCGGGACCCACATTACAAAGAGGTATCGACCTTGAGGGATGAATGCTTGGACCTCGGCAAGTTTGCCGTCGTAATCGCCCCCCTGGAAAACACGACCAACCAAAAGGAAGTTGCCGATCGCCTCCACGCTTTCCTCACCACGTCGCTCTCCACCTTGAACGATCCCTTTGTGCGCATCGTGGACCGAAGCGACATGGAAAGGGTGCTACACGAACAGCGACTCAGCCACAGCGGACTCACCGAGGCAGGCATGGCACAGCGGGCCGGAAACCTACTCAACGCCAGCGCCATCGTAACCGGAAGCATCGTAAAGCTCCACACCGAACGGGGCTCGTGGAAAAAAACCTCCCATAAAGGCTACCTCAGGAAGGTCGAAAAAATTTACGACGAAAAAACCCAAACCACGTCGCTGAAAACGGACTATACCCCGACCACCTACAACGTCTACACGAATTCCACTTCCGTATCGATGGAATTCCGATACAGGGTGATTTCGGCCCAAACCGGTGAAATCCTTTTCTCCGGCATCTACGACAACACCCTCTCCGACCATGCGGAATACGCCGTGTTTTCCGGCGAAGCGACCGACCTGTTTCCGGCCGGCAAAAGCGGACCCGACATCGATTCCAGAAACAAAAAGAAACTGCTCGACCTGCTGCGTGCCAACCGCACCATCAAAGACGCCGACCAGCTGTCCAAGGAATCGTATCACTACGCCGCCTCTCAAGTGGCGGACGATCTCGTCAATTATTTGTCGGCGCTATGACGAAGTGGATCCCCCTCTTGGCTCTTTTGGTTTTGGTCGGCTGCCGTTCCAACCGCGACTTGCAAAGCCATGCCGCCGGACCTCCCCCACCCTCCTGGGTGGAAAATCGGCCGACCTCGGGTACGCATTACATCGGTATCGGAGTGGCACCAAAACTTCCGGGCACCGACTTCCGTCGGGTGGCGCGGGAAAACGCCATGAGCGATCTCGCCGGCGACATCCAGGTGGAAGTCAATACGCGGTCCTTGCTACACACGCTGGAAACCAACGACCGATTCGAGCAGGAATTCCGCGAATCCATCCGCACGCAGAGCAACTTGGAGCTCAGGGAATACGAAATGGTGGATTCTTGGGAAGACGCCAACTACCACTGGGTATTTTACCGTTTGGACAAATCCCGTTGGGCCGCGATTAAAGCCGAGCGTCGAACGGCCGCCCAAAGTTTGGCGTTGGATTTTCTCGCCAAAGCCGAAGCCGAAATCCACCGAAGGCAGTTTTCGACAGCCGTGGATTACTACCTCCGCGGCTTGCAGGCGATCAAGGAATTCCAAAACGAACCCATTGAAGTGGAATACCGGGGCAAATCCATTTTGCTCGGCAACGAACTCTACGGGGGACTCACCGATTTAATCACGCGAACCGTTCCTGCCGTCGAGAGTGCTCCCCCGCTGCAATTCTCCACTGGCTACCGATCCGTAGTCGAAATACGAGTCGCCAAGGACGGCGTACCCATGGAAGGCGTTCCTCTGAAAACTTCGTACTCCGGCACCTACGGCTCCATCCGTGGAAAATACGATACCAACGCCGATGGACGCGTGGAGGTGGAAATCACCGACGCCGACCGATCGGGCAAGGCCAACGTGTTCATCGCCGAAATCGATATGGAGGCGCTCACCCAGCCCTTCGGCAACGACAAATTCATGAAGGCGCTTACGGCCTCTCTCGCGGCGAACGGCGTGCGTGAAACCATTCAGTACCATCCGCCTCAAATCCTGATACGCGAAAACGAACGCAACTTGGGAAAACGATTCACCACCGGGCCCATCGCCGCCGCGGTGAAGACTTCACTGAGCCGCAAGGGGGTAAGTCAAACCACGGATTCGAATTCCGCTGACATCGTGGTCGACATCGACGCGAATACCGCGAAAAACGGCACGTCCCAATCTTTCAAAGTGTCCGTGCTGCACGTGACCATCACCGTGCTCGACGGAAAATCGGGAAGGGAAATTTTCCAAACCTCGAAGTCGGACATCAAAGGACTCGGCATTACGTACGAAGAAGCGGGCTTGGCCGCCATAGAAAACTATACCAAGAACATCGAATCACAGCTCATGAGACAGCTCACAACAACCGTATTTTGAGGCATTTGCAATTTTGGCACAGTTTCTGAAACTTCAAACACAAACCCTAAACCCCATAACCATGAAAACAAATCCTTACTCAATCCGCGGGATTTCCGTGATCCCAAAAATCGCCCTGATGGCCCTGCTTATCGCGGCGACCGCCACGGGCTGCAAGAAGAAACAAGAAGCCCAAGCCCCTCCAGGTGAAGTATTGATCAACGAATACTGCACCGATCCCGAATACTTCAGCAACGAAGAATACTTCCGATCCAACGGGCTGGGCGAAAGCATGGACCAAGCCACGGCCAAGAAAAAAGCCTTGAGCAACGCCCGTGCGGACTTGGCGTCGGCCATCAACACGACCATCAAAGGCACCATCGACAACTACGTGAATTCACGGGAGTTCAACAACAGGGAAGAGATTGAGGAGCGATTCGAGGGGTTGACGCGAGAGGTGATCAATCAAGAACTTCAGGGCACGAAAACCATTTGTCAGAAAGCCGTGCGCGTGACCGGCAGCGACTCGTACAAATACTACGTCGCACTGGAGTTGAGCGGTCAAGAGCTGCTCGGCAAGATGAACCAAAGGCTCGCCTCCGACGAAAGATTGAGGATCGATTACGACTACGAGCAGTTCAAGAAAACCTTCGAAGAAGAAATGGAAAAATTGGGAAATCGCTGATCGTCCCGCCTATAATTCCAATCCACGCCGTGAAGCCGTCCGCAAAGACGGCTTCACGCGTTTTGGTGCGCATCCCACGCGTCTTCCCCCAATATATCGAACGATCTATCCCCCGAACCGCGTTCGGCGGAGAATGGTTCCGCCGGCTTTTACGTACTTTCACGCCTCCAAAATAGCCGAATCATGAAATTGGAGAATTACGTACTTGGAAACTGGATTACCGGATCGGGAGAGGGCACGGTTCTCGAGAACGCCGTGACCGGAGAAGCAATCGCCACCGCCTCGACGGAAGGGCTGGATTTTGCGGAAATCCTCAAATACGGAAGGGAAATCGGCAATCCGGCGCTCAGGAAAATGACCTTTCACGAGAGAGGGCGCATGATCAAAGCCCTCGCGCTGTTCCTGCACGGCAAAAAAGACAAATACTACGACATCAGCTACCAGACCGGCGCCACGAAAACCGACGGCTGGATAGACATCGAAGGGGGCATAGGAAACCTCTTCGCGTACTCCAGCTTGCGCCGACAATTTCCGGATGAAAGCTATTTCGTGGACGGCGACATGGCGCCCCTTTCCAAATCGGGATCGTTCATCGGTCACCACATCATGGTGCCCAAAGAAGGAGTCGCCGTACACATCAACGCGTTCAACTTCCCCATCTGGGGCATGTTGGAAAAAATCGCCGTCAACCTCCTGGCGGGAGTGCCGGCCGTGGTGAAACCGGCCACCATCACTTCCTACCTCACCCAGGCCATGGTGCGCGACATCGCCGAGAGCGGAATCCTTCCGGTCGGCGCCTTGCAACTCCTCGTCGGTTCGGCCAACGGCTTGCTCGATCACGTGGAATCCCAAGACGTGGTGACCTTCACGGGATCGGCGTCCACCGGAAAGAAACTGAGGGCCACCCCGAGAATACTCGAAGAATCCGTGCCGTTCAACTTGGAGGCCGATTCCCTCAATGCGGCCGTCCTCGGACCGGACGTAGAAGTCGACAGCCCGGAATTCGAAATTTTCATCAAGGAAGTGCACAGGGAAATGACCGTAAAGAGCGGTCAAAAATGTACGGCGATCCGCCGCATTCTCGTTCCCGAAAACATGGTCGAAGACGTCCAAACCGCTTTGGCGAACCGGCTGTCGAAAACGACCATCGGCGACCCGAGAAGGGAAGGCGTTCGCATGGGATCCCTCGCCGGAAAAACCCAACTCGCCGAAGTACGCAACCGCGTACAGGAATTGATGGGGAGCTCGGAACTCGTATACGGCGACCCGGAACAAGTGGACCTCCTCTCCGGCGACGCGGACAACGGGGCCTTCATCTCACCCATCCTGCTGCTGAACGACGAACCTTTCGGAAAAACCGCCACCCACGAAGTGGAAGCCTTCGGTCCCGTGAGCACCCTCCTGCCCTACAAGTCTCTCGGCGACGCGGTGGAGATCACCAAAATGGGAAAGGGCTCTCTGGTGTGCAGCTTGACTACTTACGACGATAAAATCGCGAGAGCCTTCACATTGGGTGCCGCCAGCCACCACGGAAGGATTCTCGTGCTCAACCGCGATTGCGCCAAGGAGAGCACCGGACACGGTTCTCCCATGCCCCTACTAGTACACGGCGGACCCGGACGGGCCGGCGGCGGGGAAGAGCTCGGCGGCGTACGGGGTGTGAGACACTACATGCAGAGAACGGCCATTCAAGGGTCGCCCACAACGCTGACCAAAATCACTTCAGAGTATCAAATCGGGGCGCATCGAAACGAATCCAAGATTCACGTGTTTAGAAAACACTTCGAAGAGCTCGAAGTGGGCGACACCGTGTTTACACACAAACACACCGTCACCGAAGCGGACATCGTAAACTTCGCCAACGTGAGTGGAGACAATTTTTATGCGCACATGGATGCCACCTCACTAGACGGCACCATTTTCGAACAACGCGTGGCCCACGGTTATTTCGTGTTGAGTAAGGCCGCGGGGCTGTTCGTCGATCCCAAAAAAGGACCCGTTTTGTTGAATTACGGTTTGGAAGACTGTCGATTCACCAAGCCGGTGTATCCGGGAATGACCATCGGGGTGAAGTTCACGGTCAAACAAAAAATTGCTCAGGAAAAGAGAAGCGAAGACGACGTGGCGAAGGGAATCGTGAAATTTCTGGTGGACGTGTATGACGAAACGGGCGAAACCGTTGCCATCGCCACCATCCTGACCATGGTGAAAATGCGTAATCAGGACTGAGATGGAATGGGGGTTCGAAGCGCTTACCCAGTGGGATAAAATCATCGCCCTCGCGACGCTCGTGGTGTTGGAAATCATCTTGGGCATCGACAATATCCTCTTTATTTCGATCGTATCCGAGAAGCTCCCCGAAGACCAACGTCCCAAGGCGAGGAAAATCGGATTGGCGCTGGCGCTGATCTTCCGGATCATCCTGCTCATGGGTATCTCGTGGTTGGTGCATTTTACCGACCCCTTGGTGACGATTCCGATTCCCGACGTTCTGAACGACCTGATCGACCCGGAATTTTCCGGCAGGGATTTGATCCTGCTGGCCGGAGGTATCTTCCTCTTGGTGAAAACGATCAAGGAAATACACCACAAAGTGGACATGCCCGACCTCGAAGAGACGGTAAAGCGCAAACCCTCGAGTTTCGCCGGGGTGATCGGTATGATTCTGTTGGTGGACTTGGTGTTTTCCATCGATTCCATTCTCACCGCGGTGGGTATGGTGCAAGAACTGATCATCATGGTGGTGGCCATCGTGGTGTCGATGATCGTCATGTTGGTCTTCGTGAACAAGATCAGCGATTTCATCACCAAGAACCCCGGCATTCAGATGCTGGCCTTGTCCTTCCTCATCCTCATTTCCTTTATCCTCATCCTCGACGGATTCGGAAAGCACATCGAAAGAGGATACGTGTACTTCGCATTGTTTTTCTCACTCATGGTGGAAATCCTGAACATCCGCCAATCGAAAGTCAACAAACATAAACTACAGGCAAAAGATGGAATCGAAAAGTGAATTGGGCGGTGTGGAACTCACCGTGGAAAACGGGGTGGGAACCGTAACTTTTTCGCACCCGGCCGGCAATTCACTGCCGGGAAAATTACTCAAGGACTTGGCCGTAGCAATCGCTAATGCCGGAGAGGATTCTCGGATTCGAGTGATCGTGCTGAAGTCGGGAGGAGAACGGGCTTTTTGCGCCGGAGCGAGTTTCGACGAATTGATGTCCATCGCCGACCCGGAAGTGGGAAAGCGGTTTTTTATGGGCTTCGCCAATGTAATCAACGCCATGCGGAAGGCACCTAAATTCGTCGTGGCCCGCGTGCAGGGAAAAACCGTGGGCGGAGGCGTGGGCTTGGCCGCCGCGGCCGATTACTGTCTGGCGACGACGTACGCCTCGGTGAAGTTGAGCGAATTGGCCATCGGTATCGGCCCCTTCGTGGTGGGTCCGGCGGTGGAAAGGAAGATCGGCGTATCGGCCATGAGCCAACTGGCCATCGACGCCACCGAATGGAGAACCGCGGGATGGGCGAGGGACCGGGGCCTGTTTGCCGACGTGTTTGACGATATACCGAAATTGGACGCCGCAGTGGCAAACCTGACGCAAAAGCTTGCGCAGAGCAACCCCGAAGCGATGAAATTGCTCAAACGAACGTTTTGGAAAGGCACCGAAGATTGGGATACCCTGCTGGAAGAGCGCGCGGCCATGAGCGGTACCCTCGTGCTGGGTGAGTTTACCCGAACGGCGATAGAACAGTTCAGATCCGCGCGAGCGTAAATTTCCCCTTTCAGTAACACCCACAAAACCCCTAAAAACCACCGCCCGTAGACGCCCCTAGGTGTCGGAGAAATACGGACTTTGGACGCAAGGTAGAGGCGAAGAATAACTTTTGGCGCATGGAAGGCGTATGATTGCACGCATTCATAGCCACATGTCACACTTCATTTCTAAAATTGCTTCAAAGATTTTCCTGTTCTTTATGGGTACCGTGCTCTGCCTGTCGGCATATTTCATCACGACCGCCTATTTCAAGGGAATCGAAAGAGGAGAACAAGCGGAAATCGAAAGACTGGAGAGCATCGCCAAGACTTTTTCCCTGGCGGTGCAATGGCCGATCGAACGGGAAGCCACCCCGCTGAGGGCCAGTGCGGAGTTGCAGGATGAGTTCCGCTCACGGATCGTCCACATGATCGACAACGTGAACCGCACCAACGGGCTGGATCCGGGCCTCCACGTGGCGCTGTACTTTATCAAATCGGATTCTTGGGAGATCATCTCCGCCGACGGCAATCCTACAGAAGTACAGAAGGAACACATTTACAACGGATTAATCGCCACCGACCACAGCAACCCCGAAGCACAGCGCAGCATTGGACTCGCGGAAGGCGAAGTGTTTTACGCCACGCCTTTGCAACTGAATCAGTTTCCGGAAGTGCAAGGGTACATCTATATCCAAGGCGATACCTCTTTGCAGGAAGCCAAAGCCAAAGAGCTCATTCTTCAGCGCGTCGCCATCTTTTCGTTGGTGATTTTGGGCATTGCGATTCTCGGATACCGAACGCTTCGAAAGATTTTCGCCCACGAGGTGAAAAGCCGAAACAAATTGATTGAATACGCCCGCCTCGCCGATGAGCGAAACGCGGAGCTGGAAACGCTCTCCTTCGTTTTGGAACGAAGTGAAAACTTGATCTTGCTGGCCGACAGCAAGGGGCGAATCGAATGGCTGAACAAAGGCGAACAGCGCAAAAACAACTATTCCAGGGAAGAGCTCGACGAATTTATCGGTCGGGAACTGGCGGAAGTGAGCCAGTACCCCAAGATTCAGGAAGTCATCGATAAGGTGGTATCGACCAAGGAAAAATACGTGTACGAGGCAAAGAGCTTCGACGAAAATAAGCGGGAATTTTGGGCGAGCACCACCGTAACTCCCATCCTGGACGAAAATGGCGAAGTGTCGAAACTCCTTTTCATCGACGCCGATATCACGAAATTGAAGATCGCGGAAAGAGAGATTTCCAAGCTGGCGCAATTCCCCAAGGAATTCACCAAACCCGTGATGCGTTTCGGTGCGGACGGATTGGTGATGTACGCCAACGACGCCGGAAAGGAATTGATCACCAAGTGGGGAGGACAATTGAATTCGCACCTCCGAAACAAGAACGTGCTCAAAATCTTGAGCGAGGTACGCGCGGATGGCAGGGACAAGGACGTGAACATCGAACTCGAAAACCGCATTTACAGGCTGCATCTCCACCCGGTGATGAACGAAGACTACGTAAACGTTTACGCCGAAGACATCACCGAAGCGCACGGCGACCAGAGCGATTACCGCGCCAAGGCCTTGCAACTGGAGCAGCACAACCTCAACATCACCGACAGCATCAACTACGCGAGGAGGATTCAATCGGCGATTATTCCAGGCGAAGACGAAGTGAGGAGATACTTCAAGGATTCCTTCGTCATGTCGAAACCGAAAGACATCGTAAGCGGTGATTTCATTTGGCTGAAAGAAGCGGTGCCCAACGAAGAGTACTTGGTGGCCTTGGCCGATTGCACCGGTCACGGAGTGCCCGGCGCCATGATGTCGATCGTGGGGCACAGCCTTCTGAACGAGATCGTGGAAAACGAAAACATCACCGATCCGGCGACCATCTTGGAACGCCTCAACACAGAAATCATCCGCTCGTTGCGGCAAAAAACCAACGCCGATTCCAGCGACGGCATGGACGTAAGCATCACAAAAATCAACGTCAAAACCCGGACCGTCGTCTTCGCGGGCGCCTACCAGCCCATCTATTGGATCAACGGTAAACTCAATGTCCTTAAAGGCGATCGACAGCCCATCGGTGGACTGCACCACGACACCAATCGGAAGTTTACCAACCACGAGTTCAAATTTTCCAAAGGCGACGCCCTGTACTTCGCCAGCGATGGATTCGCCGATCAGTTCGGCGGAGAAGAAGACAAGAAATTCTTGTCCCGTCGTTTGGTCGAACTCCTGCACCGAAACCACCGTTACAGCATGCAGGCCCAATCCACCATCTACAAAAACGCTTTTGAAAGCTGGAGAAAAGGTCGTGATCAGGTGGACGACGTGTCCCTCATGGGCATCAAATTCTAAACGGTTCCCTTTCTTGTCTCACTTGGCGGGGCGCCGCGGTGGAATCGCCGCGAGGCCCCGGCCCTATTTTGCGCGAAAAAATCTCCAACGGCGAAGTGAAATCTTTGTATATTCAAGCGATTTATTACCTTCCATCGTCGTTACGCGCCCCAGCTTGGGCAGATGAAAATTCAACACGACCGGAGGTGCCCATCGTTGAAAGCAAAATTGGTTGAACATGCATTTGGAGATTCTTAACAAACTCAGATCTTTACTCGAATCTGAAGACGTCCTGGCGGCGAGGCGGGAGTTCAACAGCCTCAAATCACAATTCAATAGCCTTCCTCTGGAAGACCCGACCGTCACCAACGAAAAAACGGAAAACCAAGACGACGCACCCACCGGAACCGGTGAAACTGCCCCCGAGGGTCAATCTCCCGCCGAGGAAGCGGATCGGACGATGACCGACGGAGTTGAAGAGGCGGACGATGCCCTCGAAAAGGCTCCCCAAGCGGAAGCACCCGCACCGGTAGAACCCACCACTCCACCCGCGGAATCGGAAGCCGGCGAAACCGCGACGGCAGACGTCCAAGACGAAAAAACCGAAAAAACCGAAGAGGCGCCCAAAGAACCCGCTTCGGCAGCTTCCAAAAGCGAAACGGGAGAAGACGGCGGAAAGAGTTCAGACGGTGGGGCGGCGGCCATCGACCCGGTGGCCATCATGGGCGAATTCCGAAACGTGGTAAACGCTTTCAACGAAAAGCTCAAGCAAACGCGGGAGGCCCGGGAAAAAATCGAAAAAGAAACCATCGCCATCGCCAAGGACCTCCTCGACGAGATGAAAACCCTCGTAGAAGACGAAGAGAACATCGGCAAAGCCTTCTCGCGATTCAACGCCATTCAAGCGCGGTGGAAGTCGCTGCCCAAAGTGAGCAACGACATGTACCGCGACCTGAATTCGGAGTACAACAAGTACCTCGAGAAGTTCTTCTACAACATCAACATTTACAAAGAGCTCAAAGAACTCGACCTCAAGCGCAACTTGGAAAAGAAAATCGCGGTGCTCGAAAACCAGAAGAAACTGCTCGATCAGAACGACATCCGACTTTTGGAAGTGGAGGTGCGCATGAACCAAGACTTGTGGAACGAAATCGGACCGACCTTCCGCGAAGATTGGGAAAAACTGAAAGACGAATTCTGGAGCGTGACGCGCAGCATTTACGGCCGCATCCAAGACTTCTACACCGAGCAGCGCAAAGAGCAAGAAAAAAACCTCGAGAAGATGAAAACCATTCTCGAGTCCACCCGTAAGGTCGTCGATCTCAACCTGAAATCGACCAAAAAGTGGCACGAAAAATCCGAGCAAATCAAGGAGCTGCAAAAAGAATGGAAAATGGTGGGTTTCGTGCCGCGAAAAGACTCCAAGGAACTCGTCAAGGAATTCAGATCCCTGTGCGATCAATTCTTCGATGAGAAGCGGGCCTTCCACACGGCTTTGAAAAAAGAGCAAGACGCCAACCGCGACGCCAAAGAAGCCCTGATCAAAGAGGCCGAAGCCCTGAAAGACAGCGAAGACTGGCAGGAAACCACACGGGAACTCATCGCCCTACAAGAGAAGTGGAAATCCATAGGTCCCGCCTTCCAACGCGATGAAAACCGCTTATGGAAGCGCTTCCGCGCGGCGTGCAACCACTTTTTCAACAGGAGAAACGAGTTCCGCGACGGCAGGGAGAGCCGAGAAAAAGAAAATCTGGAAAAGAAACTCGCCTTGATGGAAGAGTTGGATGCGTTCGACGTCAAATCGGTAGAGGACCCCATGGCGAGCCTGAAATCCTTCAGCGACCGATGGAGGGAAATCGGCCATGTACCCATCAAGGAAAAGAAAAAAATCGACGATCGATTCGACAAGGCGCTGAACGCCAAATACAAGGAACTCAACATCGATCGCGAACAATTGAGGCGACTCAAGTTCGAAGAGCACGTCGAAGACCTCAAGGAGAGCAAAAAAAGCGAGCACCTACTGCGGAAGGAAGAAGACATCGTCCGCAGCAAAATATCCCGCTTGGAAAGCGAAATTCACCAACTGGAAAACAACATGGGATTCTTCGCCGACACCAAAGGCGCGGAAAAGTTCAAGAAAGATATTCAGAGCAAAATCGACGACGCGAGGTCCAAAATCGCCGAACTCATGGATCAAATCCAAATATTGAGAAACGCGTGACAAACGGCAAGCGCATATACGCATACAAATTGACGCTGCCGGCTTTAGCGGCCGCTTTGATTTTCCTCGTCGTTTCCTGCGGCAATCCTCCCCCGCCCGAGACCGATCAACCGCTGATTCACGAAGGGATGTCGGTGGAAGAGTTGAAGGAAATTTTGGGTGCGCCCGACAGCATTTATCCCGGCGGCACGGTCTACGACGCCAACACCGAGACCACGAAGAAAGTGGAAAGGTGGATGTATCCGAAAAGGAATGTTCTGGTGATCGACGATACCGTCAAGAGTCCGGCCATTCACTGACCGATGGCGTGGCGTGCGATGGACGCGTAGGGTTTTTTGGGTTTTTGTGGGTGTGGCTTGGGGAAATCCCGATACCCGCTGTCGGAGCGGTTCAAAACCGTTCCCAACCGAACTCCGGCATTTGCCGAAGCGGCGATCAATTCAGGTGAAGCAGGTTGATGCTTTCCAAATGCGCCTCCGATTCGAAGATGTTTTCCACCGCCCGGATGTACTGCACCTTCCTGTCGAATCGATAACTCACCTCCACGTAAAATCCGAACAGATCGTAAATCATGATCCTCGCCCCGTTGTGACTGCTACGCTCGTCCAAAAACTTGCCGTATTTGGTCAAAAGGCTCGCCTTCCCGTCGAAGTTTAAGCCGTTAAAGTCTAAAAGTGTCATAGCCCTTTCCATTTCTTCTGCAAATATAGCGCGCGTTTCGACGAATGTCAATATTTTCTCGACGAATGAAGAAAACTATTTTGTTGAGCACTCGCGACCGTCTTGACTTTCAAATGATTTCACCCCGAATTGAACGTGGCTTTACCAGGCGGCAACGGAAGGGTCAGATCGACGGCCCCCGAATTAATGCATTCTTAACCTTTCCGAAAAGTCCGCATCCGCGTTAATGAGTAACATTGCACCTCGAAACAGACGCGTGCGGACATTACGCGAAGGAATAAATTAATGCGCTCACATTCAAAGGAAGAACAGACCGATTATTTCGTTCCCCGCTCTCGGATTTCTCATCAAATGCACCGTCACGCTCGGTTACTCACTCTTTTCCCGACAACACTCCCACTCCGGCGATTCGATCAATCGGAAGGGGACGTGATCCGTCAAAGACTTCGATTAAATCAACTTTCAATCCTTTAGATTCATGGATACTTACCACATATTGGTAATTGCGCTGTTGGTATTGGCTGCGGCAGACGTCATGGTTGGCGTGAGCAACGACGCAGTCAACTTCATGAATTCGGCGATCGGTTCCAAAGTGGCTCCGCTCTATGTCATTCTCATCATCGCGAGTTTAGGCGTCTTCTTGGGTGCAAGCATGAGCGACGGCATGATGGAGATCGCGAGGAAAGGAATTTTCAACCCGGAGTATTTCACATTCCAGGATTTGATGGTCGTTTTCGTCGCGGTCATGATTTCGGATATTTTGCTGCTCGACTTCTTCAACACCTTGGGACTCCCCACGAGCACCACGGTTTCCATCGTTTTCGAATTGCTCGGAGCATCCCTCGCCGTCGGACTTCTCGCTCTGTACCACGACCCCACGAGGGCCGACAGCATTTGGGAGATGCTCAACGTCTCGAAGGCCACCCAGATCATTTTCGGAATTTTCGTCAGCATCGGTATCGCCTTCACCGTCGGCGCAATCGTTCAATGGTTCACGCGATTGTTGTTCACCTTCCGATTCGAAAAGAACCTCAAAACCTTCGGCGCACCCTTCGCCGCAGCTTCCATTGCGGTGATCGTGTACTTCGCCTTGGTGAAAGGCATGAAAGGAGCCGTGTTCCTTTCCACCGCGCAAGCGGACTACATCAACAACAACGCCCTGCTGATCATTGCGTTTGCATTCGTAATTTCACTCATTCTGGTGATCATCATCCAGCGATTCTTCAATTACAATCCATTGAAGGTGGTCGTGCTCATGGGAACCTTCGCATTGGCCATGGCATTCGCAGGAAACGACCTCGTAAACTTCATCGGTGTGCCCATCGCAGCGTACGAAGCGTACGACGCATGGCAGGCATCGGGTGTTGGGCCGGGCGAGTTTCGCATGGAGATGCTGGCCGAAAAGGTCAAGACCAACCCCCTGTTTTTGTTCGCCTCGGGAGCCATCATGGTGGCCACGTTGTGGCTATCCGGCAAAGCATTCCGCGTGGTGGAAACGGAAGTCAATTTGGGTAGTCAAGCCAAGGTGAACGAGCGCTTCAAGCCCAACGCCTTGTCGAGGGGTATCGTGCAAGCGGCCGACAAGTTGGGCAAGAAAATCGATTCCAAAATACCTCGTAAAACCAACGCGATCATCAATTGGCGGTTCCGAACCTTAATCGACGACACGGAAGGGGCACCGGCTTTCGATTTGGTCCGCGCCAGCGTAAACCTCATGGTGGCGGCCATCCTGATTTCCTTCGCCACTTCACTGAAATTGCCGCTTTCCACCACCTACGTCACCTTCATGGTGGCCATGGGTACATCCATTGCCGACAGGGCGTGGGGTGCGGGCAGCGCCGTATACCGCGTGGCGGGCGTGCTGAAAGTAATCGGAGGTTGGTTCATGACGGCCTTGGTGGCGGCCACTTCCGCCGGAATCATCGCGACCATCATCTATTTCGGCGGAAACTACGTGTCGCTGGTATTGTTTGCCGTTGCGGCGGTGGTGCTCATCCTTTCGAATAGACCGAGAAAAGGCAAGGGCAAAAACTCAGGCCGCAAAAAGTTCAAATAAACCGGCACAACGAATTCGTCACGCCCCGTACCGACGTAGGCAAAACCGCAAATCTCACCTTCGGCGAGTGGCCCGCATCAATTGGGTTTGTAGTACTTCAGCGCTTCGTCCATGTACGCATTCAGATCGGATATGCGCGTCTCGTCGCTGGGATGCGTGCTGAGAAACTCAGGGGGTTTGGCACCGCCTTGTGCCGACATGCGTGACCAGAATTTGGGAGCTTCACGGGGATCGTATCCAGCCATGGCCATAAAGACCAACCCCAATTTATCGGCTTCCGATTCGTGTTTGCGAGAAAACGCCAACGTGCCCAAGCCCGCGGCGATGCCATAAGAACGCATCAAGAGTTCACGCGTCAAATCGGGCTTTTCCGAAATCAGTACGCCCAGTGTCGCGCCCGCCGCCTCGAGCCCCATGGCTTCGCTCATGCGCTCGTTGCCGTGCCTCGCCACCGCGTGTGCGATTTCGTGGCCCATGACCACCGCCAATCCATTGTCGTCTTGACATATCGGCAAAATGCCGGTGTAAAACACCACGCGGCCGCCAGGCATACACCACGCGTTGACCAAGTCGTTTTTGACCGTATTGAACTGCCAATCGAATTCCTGCAAACGCTTCTTATGTCCGTTTTCACTGAGGTATTGCTCCACCGCTTTGGAGATTTTCGTGCCGACTTCCCTCACGCGCCGCGCGTCGGGATGCGAAGCGGGCAATACGTCGTTTTGCCTAAGAAATTCGGTGTACGACGTGTCGGTCATGGCGATGAGTTCCGACTCGGGAAGGAGGTTCAATTGTTTTCGTCCTGTGAGCGGCACCGTTTGGCACCCGATGAAAAACAACCCCAAAAGGATAAATCCGAGAATTCGATTGCGCATGATGTTTTTATTGATTTCCTAAAATGACCCTCGCGGTCAACTCACCTCAGCCGTAAGTCCGCGATCCGTCAGGGCGGTGCGCATGGAGCGCAAAATTTCCCTGTCTCCTTTTTTCACCGAGCACTTGCCATTGAAATGCACGATGAAAGCGCACTGCTCCGCTTGAACGGCTTCGTGCTTGCACACCTTCACCAGACTCTCGATCACGAAATCAAACGTGTTGAAATCATCGTTGTAGAGAATCAATTCATGATCCCGTCCGGTCAGGGTTTTCTCCTCATCCTTAATCGCTTCTTCCACGTCCGGAGCCATATGAGCTGTCATTCGTACTGAATTTTGGTGATTACCAAACAAAGATAACACTCCAATGGTTCAGCCTCCAAGAATTCGATGGTTGTTCACGCCGACCCCGTTTACTTCGGCGACTTCAGCAACTCCACCAAACGATCCGTCATCTTTTGACGGGAAAATGACGCCGTGACGGAGGGGGAGGCATCCAAAACGAACTCGCCGCGGTGCACTTTCCGCAAAAAGTCTGCGATGCCTTCCGTCTGAAGTCGGGTGAAAGACCGGCCGGCGCGGGCTTCTTCGATCACCTGCGCCGGATCGCCGTCGGCGGGGCCGATGTTCAGAATGGGCCGCCGGGCACCGATGTACTCGAAGAGCTTGCCCGAGGTGCCGGGGGGAACGTTTTCCAAATCGGGTGTAATGTGCAGCAACACGTCCGCACAGCGCAACATTCGGATGGATTCGGCGTGGCTCACGTAGCCGCGAAAATCGATTCGATCGGTGATTCCCAATGCCTCAACGTGCTCCCAAAAGGAGGGGGAAAGCATGCCCGCGATGGAGAATTTCCAAGGGATGTCCAGCGTGGTCATCGCCTGCAAAACAGGAAACACGTTGTAGGAATCGGCCATCGTGCCGGTATATGCAATCTCCAAGAAGTCTTTTTCCGGACAAGAGACCTCACCCACAAAATCCCTCTCATCAAACCCGTTCATCACGAGGTGCACTTTGGAAGTTTCGGAAGGTGGCAACTTGGCGCTGAACAACTCCAGGTTGGAATTGCACACCGCGAGCACCTCGTCGGCCGATTCCAGAACCCGCTGTTCGTACTTCCTGTCGAGGCGCTTGGCGGGCAGGGAGTGCAGAAAGTCATCGTAGTAGTAAATGTCGGTCCACGGATCCCGAAAATCGGCGATCCACCGCACATCGTGTCTCGCCTTGAGTTTCAGGCCCACCAAATGCGTGCTGTGGGGCGGGCCGGTGGTGATCACCGTACGGATATCCCCGGCGCGGATCAATTCGTCGGCTTTTCGGAAGGCGTGTGAGTTCCAGCCCCGTCGTGCGTCGGGAATGAAGAAATTTCCGCGAATCCATCGACTGATTTTGGACCGGACCGTGGCTTTGTCCACGTTTGCGAATCCCCCGTACGGAAGGCTCCCACCGCCCATCGACTTTTTGTAAATGCTGAGGGGTTCGAAGCTGTCCGTGCGATGCACCTCCACCTCGTCGGGCACCTCGGCATGGAAGCTTTCGTCTCTTACCGGATAATTCGCCTTTTCGGGATCCACCGTTACCACCACGGGGCGGTAACCGCGCTCGACGAGGTAATGCGACATTTTCAGCCATCGCTGAACGCCCGCACCTCCCGACGGAGGCCAATAATAGGTCAAAAGCAAAACCTTATCCATGCGTGGCAAAAGTAGACAGAACGCCGAAATCCCGAGCGGGCGGGAATCTTCGGAAATGACGAGGAAATGAGGGGGTCAGTCGGAGATGATTTCCTTGATATCCCCGTCGACTATGCGACCTATCACGGCCGTGGTCACTCCGGCTCGGCGGCTAATCTCTAAAATTTGCAGGGCATCTTGGCGGCTGGGGAGTTCGGAGGTGACGTAAATGGCCCCGCCGCCCGGTCCTTCGATGCGACGGATGTCCAATTCGGGACGCTCGAGGAAGAGGTTGGCCAATTCCTGAGGAACGTCGGTGGTGAACCGACCCATGATTACGATGAATCCACCTTCTTCTGAAGGTCCGTCGCTTGCCTCATCCACCGTCGGAGCGGGCTGTGCTTCGGGCCGGGCGCCCACCAAGTTTTCGGACAGAATCGAGGGGCCTTCGTTTTCCAATACGGCCATGGCCGAATCAATGGGGATGCGCGCACCGTTGAGATACGCGGTGATGAAAGCGTCGGCCACTCCTTTCTCCCTGGCTTCGAGTTTTTTGGGCGTGGCCGCTTCAATGGAAGGATAACGGCCCGTGGTGTAGCGGATCAGCCCGCCGGAAGTCAATTCCGTATTCAGATTATCGAGATTGTACAATTGCTCGAGTTTCACGGGTTTGGAATACACGCCGACCTGAACCGTGAAGAACAATCCGGGCGTGGCTTCCACCTGGATCGCCTCGGCGGCTTCGGGATCGTTGTAGTAATCCGGCGGTGCGTTTTCTGAGGCATTCGAAGTCGGGGTACTTTCGGCGACAGGCGCGATGGAATTGCCCGGTGCGGCCGTGTTGGCCTCTTCCCGCGAGGCTTGTGCCAGCAGCTCACGCGCTTCGGGCTCAGTAAGTCTTTGTCCGTCGAGGAAGGCCACGACGAAGGCGTCGGAATAGCCTTTTTCCCTGATCTTGTCGCGCGCAGCGGCGGCTTGGGCGTACAATTTGAACAGTCCCGCGCGGTAACGCGTAATGCCGTCGCCCAAATCCATGCCCATGATGGGTGCGAACTCACCGAAAAGATCCTGGGGTATGGCGTTTCGATACGCTCCCACCTGCACTTGGAAAATCAACCCTTCGGGCATTTCCGGATCCAATGGAATGGGGTTCTCATTCGAATACACTTGGTCGCGCCCCGTGGCTACGAACATCGTTTCCGTCACGTCGGAGAAGTCGTCCTTCTCGGCGATGATATCCACGATTCCCAGCCAGTTTCCACCCGTTTGCTCGTAGAGGTCCTTGGGGATAAAATCGGTGGCGTTCGCAGCGGGTAGAACTTCTTCGTATACCTCTTCCTCAGCTTCGGTGGGAGAAGTGGTTTCGGGCACGGAGTTATCCGCGGGGGGAACTTCCGCAACGAGGGTTACTTCTTCAGAGGGAGGCGCGGTATCCGCGACGACTTCGGTGGTCGTCGGCGCCACGGCGAGGGGTTGTGACGCGGTGGCCACCGGTGCGGTCGGGACTTCGGGTGCTCCACCCACGATCCACTCGTTGGCATTTCGCGCCAAGTGCTCCGACTCATCTTGTGAAACCACCGCGTACGATCGTCCACCCTTCAGGTCATCCAAGGCTTTTCTCTGCGAATGGGTGAGTTCGAGAGCGGCCAGAGCGAGTTCTTCCTCGCTCCTTCGTCGCTCCTCGCGCAGCAATTCCGCCCGCGAAGCTGCGATGGCGGATTTTTGCAACAATTCTTCGGTTTCCGATCGCAGGTCGGCGATGCGGCGCTCCGTCTCCTTTCGCTCGGCCTCTACCGTCACGGAAGGCAACGATCGCTCCAGCCTCTCGACTTCCGAAGCATTCTCCCGCGCCATGCGCAACCAGTCTTCGGACAGATCGGCGGTTTGCCACTCCAAGGCTTTCAGGCTGTCGGCCCGGATGGAAGAGGTGATGTACGCGTACTGGAGGGGCGTTTCGGAGAGCAGTGCAATCCCCGTTTCGTCCACGTGCGACTTGGTCATCAGCAAGGCTTTGGAAGCCTCCTCATTGCCCTCGTCGGCAAATTCCAGGTCGATGTCCAAAGCGGGTTCTTCCGCGATTAATTCCGTTCGTCTTTCTACGGTCAATTCCTCTCCCACGGCCACGTGGATGGGATTCAAATAGGCTTTTTCCGGCAAGGGTTCGTAGGTGGTTGAATCATTCACCATGGCCCAAATCGAGGGGTGGCCGACAGTGGCCAACGTGCCCTCGGAACCGCTGACTTTCATCGCCAGGGCTTCCCTTCGCCGCATTTCGTGCAGCTCGGCCGATTTCTCCCTCAGTTGTTCGTTCAGGGCCGACAATTCTTCGATGCGTCGCATCTCCCTGGCCAACAAATCCTTCCTCTCCTCGGCAGTCAGTGCATCGACATCCACCGCAGAAGTATTTTCCGATTCCGTCAGGCGTTCGCCGATGGATTCAACGGTCAAGCTTTCATCGCCGACTACAATCGCCTCTTGGGGTTGTGCCGACGAAAGGTCCTCCAACAGCCGGCGGTTCTCACTTTCGTAATACGCTCTCTCTTCGGCATTGGAAGCCACCAATCCCTTCAGTATGTCCTCATTGATCGCCTGCAATTTCCGGTTGTTGTCCGCCAAAACGATCACGAGGGAATCCCGCTCGGGGCCCTCGGCGGTTGCCAGTTGCAACCTTTGGGCCTCGATTTCACCGGAGAGTTCTTCGGCGGTTTCGACGCGCTCCTCGAGTTCTCCGCGCCGTATGTTTGCGTTCAGTGAGCGGTAGTGGATAGTGCCCAAGTCGATTCCATCGGCGACATCCACCTCCATGAGGGCTTCTTGCAGGTCGTCGGCATCGATCTCTTCGGTGCCTTCCATTTCCATGTCTTCTTGCGCTTCCACCATCGCGACCTCAGGTTCTTCCTGCTGTTCCGACGCCGTGTCGCTCCTGTTTTCGAGTGCGCTCACCAATTCGAGGGATTCCTTTTCATTTCGGTACAAGTCGGCCAATTGCCGCTGGTCGGCCGCCACGGCATCCAAGTCGTTGATGAGGATTTGCAAAGAATCCCTGTTCACCTTCAGCGTCGGATCGTCGAGCATATCCACCAACCTCTCCACTTCGAGGTCAATGACATCGGCGGTTCTGAGGCTCAGTGCCGTCAGGGAATCGAGTCGTACATCCGGCTCCAAACCCCGGGATTCGATGTCGTCCACCCTCTCCCGGTACTCCGCTTTGAGGTGGTGTACCGGTCGGGTTTCCGGTCCGGCGGCGGACAAGTCGGCACTTAGCGAAGGTGCTTCGGCCATTTCGTCTTCATCGTTCGCGGTACCCTCGGAATTTTCCGTAAGCGCGGCAACGTCTGCGGGTGCATCGGAAGAAGCCGCGTTGAGGGCGGCGGCGTCGCGCTGCAGTTCCGTCACCACTTCAAAACGCTCGCTCAGCAAATCCTGGTATCGGGCCAACAGGCGCTCGTCGGGTTCGTCGGTACTCTCCACGCCAAGTTTGTACAGGTCTATATCCGCCGCGAGTTCATCCAAAAGCAGACGGTTGAGTTTCATGCGTTCCACCGTGCGGGCCAAAGAGTCGGTGATTGCGCCGATCCGCGCCTGCTCTTCCTCGTAGTCGGGATAGACCACGGATCGGGAAAACGGAAGAGCCAAATCCGCTTCCATATCGGGACTGAGTTCACCCGAAGCGCGCATTTGCACGGCATCGTCGTTTTCGGCAATCTCGTCTTCACCGTGGATCAATTCGGCGTAATCACGGGCTTCGGGAGTTCGTGGACGGTACGCGAGCGCGCCTTCGAGAACTTCCTGATCTTGTCGGATGCCCAGCGCGAGGATGCGACGCAATTCGAGCAGCCTTTCGCGGGGAATTTCATTTTGGGCGTCGTCTTCCAACCAGCCATCCAGATCTTCGATCAGCGATTCGGCCAGGCGGATTCTTTGTCGGGCTATTTCGGGATGGCTCAAACCGGACAGTTCCACCGCGGCGAGTTCGGCCAAATAATCCCGGTCGATTTCCCGCAGGTCTCGCATGACGCGAACGTCTTCCGCGATTTCGGGAATTTTCATTTCGAGTCTCGCCACCAGCGATGCATCCAGAGTGTCTACGTCTTCAAATGCGGTTTGCAGGCGCTGCGCATGTGCGTATTCGAGCTCGCGCTCCCACTGTGCGATGCGCTCTTCTCCCTCTTCGATTTCACGAAGTCGGTCGGATTTAAGCGCCGCGTATTGCCGCAATTGTTCCCGTACTTGTTCCGTGTCGCCTTCACCGCCCGATTGCAGTTCGGCCTCGGACTCTTCGATAATCGCGACCCAATCTTTGGCGGCGTTGACTTTCTCCCTTTCGAGTCGGATTTTTTCCTCCGTGCCTATGGATGGATCGTCGTAAGTGGAATCTTCCTGTACGTCCTCTGCGTCTACCACCGGTTGTGTCGGGTAATCAGCCACCTCCTGCGGTGCCTCGACCGCATCGGCTTCGTTTTCCGAAGATTGCGATTCAACGTGGTTTTCCGCCTCTTGCCCGGAATCGTCGAGGTCAGTCTCACCCACGAAAACCACCTCCTCCCCCGCTTCGTCCGCAGCTTCATCGCCCGTGGAGAGTTCATCTTCGGGCACCCCTGCAATCGCCGGTTCCGAAGCATTCGCTGCGGTATCCGTCGTCGGCTCGGTGGTTTCGACACCGGCGGGTGGCGCAGTTTCAACCACTTGATTTCCCGCCTCGTGGACCGTGGGTTCCGCCACCGCCACCTCATCCGTCGTTTCCACCGATTCTTCCGGGGTTTGGGCGGTGTGGGTTTTTGTGGGTGTGGCTTCTACTCCGGCGTAATACTTACGGAATTCCAATGCCATCGCATCTCCGAATTCATCGGTGGCGGCGTCGGGATTGGCCTCCATGTATGCGGCGACCATGGCGTCATCGATGTCGACCTCATCGAGTCCGACTTCGATCTCCTCTTGGGCGGTTTGTGTCCACACGGGATTGTCCTCGGAGGTCACGGCCGCATTTTCCGTTTGGGTAAACTCGGCCAGCATCTCGTAGCGGATGTGTTCGTCATCGGCGACGCGCATCAATTCCTCGGCTTGAGCAAAGGCATTTTCGGTTCGCCGTTGGGCGGATTGCACCTCATCGGTGAGGCGTTCGATCTCCTCATCGAGACGTGTGATCTCGGCTCCTTTGGCATTCTCCCTTCTGCGCTTGGCGTTTTGCAGCGCTTCGGTTTGCTTGTTAGCCGTCGCGCGCATGGACGAGGCCCTGTCCATAGCACTTCTTGCAAGATTCGCGGCTTCCAGACTTTCTTCCCGCAGTGTTCTCACCGGTTCGAATCGATCGGCGTTGGGGTCGAGATTTTCCCTGTAGGCCCTCTCCTCTTTCATCGCCTCCAACACCGTGTCGTAATCTCCCGACGCGACGGAAGTGCGAAGATTCTCCGTGCGCGATTTTCTTTCCGTCAATTGGCCGTCCACCTCTGCTTTTCGCGCTTCGAGAAGCCCCTTGAGCGCCTCGGCGTTCCGAGATTCTTTCAGTGCGATGTTGGCGCGGTGGCGGGCCACCCCGGCGTTGAACATGTCGGCGTGAGGATCGCCGGACTCTCCCGCCCGCGCCCTGCGCGTAAGTTCGTCGGCTCTGGCCAACAAATCCCGCGCATCCTGCAGTCTGGTGGCGCTTTTCTCAGCCGCTTTGTCGATGAGTTCCTCGAGTTGTGCAATGCGGTTCTCCAACAGCTCTTCCCGCTCCTCGGCTTGTTGAATAATCAGTTCGTTGCTCATGCCCGCGCCGAACCCGGCGTCGTTGTACGCGCGATCGGGGTTGCTGCCCGCATCCGCAATCGGTGCCGACTCCGTTGTGGACTCGGTTCGGTTGAAGTTGACGTCCAGTTGGGCTTTCTGACGGAGGAGTTCTTGGGCCAAAGCGGCGATGTCGCCGTCGAAGGTCTTGTCGAAGCGGTTGTTTATGGAAAGCTTTTCAATGCCGCCCGAAGAGGTGAGCTCCATCTCCTGCAAGTAGGCGTTGACGCCGGTGCTTAGGGGGATATCGACGATTCCCACGTGAACGCGATCGCTGCCGCTCACCTCCACCGAGAGTTTGTATCTGCCGCCGTGCGGGAAGTTGAGCAAGTATTCCCCCGAATTCGGATCCGAAAATTGCACGTCGAGTTCCCGACCAGTGGCCACATCCGTGACGGTAATTTTGGTGGTTTTGACCTCGGGATTGATGTGGTTGATAAAGTCGCCTTTCACGAAAGTCAACTCCATCGGCGCCGTTTCGACCTCTACGCGGTACACGTGCATGCTGCCGAACGGGCTCGATCGGGAGGAGGAAAAGTTCGCCAGGTGGTTCAAGGAGTCGACCACGTAGAACAAATCGTCGTCGGGCGTATTGACGGCGAAATCCAAGTTTTGCGGTGGAGAGAAAATCCCCGTTCCGGGGTCGAGGGTCGATCTGAAAATGTCGTATCCTCCCATGCTGCCATGTCCTTTTGACGAGAAGTAAAGCGTTTTCCCGTCGGGGTGCATGTAGGGGAAATCCTCGTCGTAAGGCGAGTTGATGGTGGAGGGCAGCGCCACGGGCTCCGAAAACTCTCCATTGGGCAGAACGTCGGCGCGGTAGATGTCCAAGCCGTTCTTTCCGTCCCGGCCGTAACTGGAAAAATACACCGTGGTACCGGAACCCCGGAAGTGAATCAGGGAGCGGTGGTTGTTTTTCTTGTCGAGGTTCGAGAGAAGGGCGTCGGGCGTGACCAAAATGCGCCCGCCTATGTCGGCCAAGTCGTAAAGGCGGAAAAACGCGTCCACCGAAGCGCTTTTCTTGTCGAGCACGGTGATCTCCTTGATCTGGCTCAGCAATCCCAATCCATCGCGGCAAGCCTGTATACGCCTGTCGATTTCGAGTTCCTGAATCTCTTTCGACGAAGCGAGTTCCCGGAATTTGCCGTACGCCTCGATGGCGTCGGAAAAGAAATAATTCAAGTGGTAGGCACGGCCGAGGAAATACCAGACTTCCTTATCCACGCCTGAAGCCCGGGATGCGAATCGGAGGAATTTTATCGATTCCTTTTTGTTGTCGGCACTGCCGTACAGGGCGGAAGCCCCGTATTTGTAATTGTAAGTGGGGTTGGTCGGATTCAGGCTCAACAGCTGGGAATACAGCGGCATGGCTTCCACGTAAGCCCGATTACGGAAGTGCTTATCAGCCTCATTTTTCAGGTCTTGTTCGCTGTATTGGGCTTTGAGGGAGAGGGAGCACAACAGCGAGAAAGCGAACAAATACCAAGTGTACTTTGACCGCAAAGTCATTTATCGTTTAAGGGTAGTATCCATACGCGTTGAAGCGACGAATGTTACCACTAAGAAACCAATAAAAACCGGTTTATGGAAAAAAGCGGTCGAATGGGTGAAAGGCTTTGAGAACGAAGGGGTACATGCGCGACCTTCTCCGCCTCGAATCTCCGTGAAAACATCGACTTCCCCGGAGTCAAACCAGACCTCAACAGGCAATACGTCAGGACACTACACTCTCGGCGACGTCAAAACATAAACTGGTCGACGAAAATTCCCCTTCCGTTTTTGGAGCCCATCATGTAGAGGTAATCGTCGGATTTTTTCTCCCCCGATTTTTTGCGTTTATCCTCCTTTTCTTCCATCAAGAGCGTGTTGAATTCCTGATCGGAAGAAACGGCCTGAAGCACCCCTCGTTTGTAATTGAAGTAATACCAGTGGGCGTCGTCCACTTCGAGGTAGAGGTGCACCACGTCGCCGCTTTTGCGCTTTTCGATGGCGACCTTGCCGGGCACCTCGCGGAAGAAGTGGTTCTTGCCTATCGAGGCGATCCCCACGGAACCTTCCGATACGAATGCCTCGAGCACCGGATCCCATTTGAGCACCAAATCGGATAGGAACAAAGATTTCGCCAGCGCGTCGGGCATACGTCGGACGTTACCGCTCAAACTGAGTTCGGAAATAATTTTGTCGGAAGCTTCCAAGCCCATGATTTCTCGTATGGCGTATTCGTAGTTCGATTTGGCAAAGTCCATGGGCTTCAGCTCCGGAACTCCCGCCAGGTAGGTTCTCATCAGGTCCATGGCCTTGTCGTTGAAGAAAAAATCCAATACGAGGGAGGCGTTGATGTTCAGCTCAGCGCCTTGGGGATCGAAGTCCAAATTCCCGATGGTGTTCATATCGAATAGGCCGAGGTCCTGCGCCAGCTCGATTTCCCCCATTCCGGTCAGGGTACATTGGTTCTTTTGCAATGCCACGAAATTGCCGGGCAAATTCGTTTGCTTGAGCTTGTCGGGGTCGGCGACTTCGTATTGTTGCGCCGCGGGATTGAAGCGGAGAAGGCCTCGTGACGAGAGCACGGAATGGTCTTCCGGGTTGTGGGCTTCGGAAAGGAAGGTGCCGTACAGGGTATATGGGTCGATGGTCATCTCCACGCCGATCTCCACGGGGTCGCCTTCGTCGTTCACCAGTGCGGAATCGACCGGGATCAATACTTCTTCGGGGTTGATGACGCTGCGGAAGGTCATCCAGTTCCGTTCGAGTCCTTCGCAGGCGTGGATAATGCGCGTGCCACCTTCGAAGGTGAGGAATTTCTCATTCGCATTGAGGTAGGCGGTGCCGCGGAACTCGAAATGCGGACTGAGGGTGAAGGAATTCTCGGTGGTGATCAGGCCCTCGGCAACGGTCTGCAAGGAACTGTCGACTTCCACGGTTCGGAAATGGATGATTTGCGGATTTTTATTCTGGTCCACGTAGGCGTACGAACCTTGAGCCGTGTAAGAATTCCGCGAGGCGATCTGCACGGTCGCGTCGGTAATGGTGTGGTATTGGGTCACGTAGTTGGCGGTAATCTCCGCGTTTTCGAGAGGTTCCATGCGCGCTTTTCGGCGGATGATGACGCGGCCGTCGTCGGGAACGATCTTGGCGTCGGCCACGCGTATCCACGGAATTTCGTCGGCGGTGATCATGTAGTTGTCCAAATCGTACACGGCTTTCGGCGACATGAAGTTGAGGGAATCCTGACCCTCGGCGACGCTGAAGAAATTCGATCGCGACATGTCGAGTTCGGTATCGATGACGAAATCGCTGAGCATTTCCCGGGAAGTTTCCAAAGCGATGTCGTTTCGATCCATAAACCACTTAAATTCATCCATGTAGCAGATGTACTCGTTGACCGGAAACTCCACCAGGGTTTCGTCGCCGTTGGAGGTGAATTCCCCCACCCTGTTGGCGAAATCGATGTGGGCTTTAACGTTGTCCGTTCTAAACGCGAGGTTGGCTTCCTGCATCGCTAAAAGCCTGAAGTCGGCCGTGTCGGAATCAAACGTCTCGTAATTGTAAGTGATCAAATCCGATTCGAGTTCCGCCCCCGAAAATTCCACCACGCCTTCGCCGATCATGCCTTCCGGCGAGAGCCCGATCAAACCTTTTTGCACCATGGCCTGACCCTCGTACAGGGCGATGGGGTCGTCCACCACCTCGGCGGTGAGCAGGTCGTCGATGGGGTAAAAGGAAAGGTCCACTTTTCCGGCCTTGGCGTCGGGCACTTCCGTTCCGGTCTGCACCGCGACATTCTCGAACGAGGTGGTCAAACCCCTCGTGCTGTCCGGAAAGAATGTAAACCGATCGGATCGCGCGGTGGCGGTGAGGTAGTTCAAATCCCCGTCGCCTTGGATGCCGCTGTAGTTTACCATGACTTTGTCGGTAAACGTGGCTTTGTTGCCATAGAGCGGCATTCCATCCGGAGGCGTGACCTGTTCGAATCCCAAAGAATAATCGCGTTGAACCCGCAGTTGCTCGGTGATTTCGGGGAAGATTCCGCCCGATACGAATCGACCTTCGAAGGCGACTTGCTCGGTGGCGAAGTTGTCCAAACTGTCGAGAATAAATGGTTCGAGCTCGAAATACACCCGATCGCGCTCGTACACTCCACCTTGGATGGCCGAATTGTCGTAGTACACGTAGGATTCCCGGTCGGAAGTCAGGATGGGGTATTGGGTGAATTCGGTTTGCATCCCCGATTTGTTGTAGGGGTTGTCTATCTGCAGTGTACCGCCGATGCCCTCGATGACGCTTTTCACGCGACGTAGTGCGTTGGATTCAGGTCGGAAGTCATCCACGTACAAACGGCAAGAGTCCACGCTGATAAGATCGATTTGGAATTTGTCGTAGTCGAAAGCGAACTCCTGTCCGTAGAACTCGAATTTCCCGGACCGGATCACCCCGCCGAAGTTGAAATCGCGGTTTTTGCGGACATTCACTTCTCCGTTTTTGGGGAAGATCGCCACTTGTTGGGAATCCGACAGAAGGATATGGTCCACTCCGCGGAGCATCAGGTCGAAGTTGGAAAGGTTCAATTCGGCGTTGTTGCCGTCGCGCACGTCGGAATTGAATTGGATCACATCGTAATCGATGTTGCCTGCGGCCGCGGAAATGTAATCGTAGAGTTTTTGATTGACGCGCACCGTCTGCGTTGGCAGGTCGTAGTCGATGAATCCCATGGCGGCCAGCTGGATGAGACGTGGAACGTACATGTCGAGTTGATAACCCATGGAATGCGCCAGGCTCTCGGCCGAAAACACCTCGGAGTTGACTTGGCGTGCATAGCTGCGGACGGCGTACAAGGGGTTGATGCGGTCCATCCCCTGGATTTGGCGGTACCGGCTCTGCTTGAAGTAATTGGCCGATTCGAACGCCGCCCGGGTTTCCGTACTTCCAAATAGGTTTCCCATTTTGATGATGGGATCGTCGATGTTCCAGTAAAACGCTTCGAAGTGCAATTCGAGGTTGTGGTAAGAGTCGTAGTACGGGGATTTCCCAAAACCTTCGTTGGTGCGCATGAGGGTCAGCATGCGGTTGTCGTTCCTGAACCGCAATTGCAGGGCGGGATGAACGATGGAATCGTTGTTGAGCAGTACCACCAACTCCACCTGCTGGGAAGAAATCTGGTCGGGTTTGATGGTGTAGAATTGCGAGCGCGTAATCAGTTGGGGAAGCCCATCCCTTTTAAAAGTCAACGTGGCGGGTTCGTCGGGCGTACCGAATCCTTGCAAGTGCGCTCCCTCCATGCGGAATCCGCCGGAGTAGTCCACTTTGTCGACCACGTCCGTAATTGCCAGCAGTTTGTTGTACGATGAAAATTGGGGGTATTTCGCGTTTTCGGGGGTGACGCTAGCCAAAAGTTTGTCCTCGACCATGCCCTGCAGCGGATGATCGAAAAAGGCGTTGAAAAACAACACCGAATCAATGGTGTAAAACGACGATCGGACGCCGATCTCGAATCCCCGCTCTATGATGGCGTACGTTTCGTTGGGGTCCAGTCCGGCGCGGGTCCACGTGATTTTTCCGCCCTCGCCGAAGAATTTCTCGTCCTTGGGCAGGTATTTTCCGGTGGTGGCGTGTATCACCGAACTGTCGTCCCTCGCGATACAAATCAAATCCACGTCCCCGAAGTGAACCGCGTAACTTCTATCAAGTACTTCAAACGACCAAGCCGGTTTGTCCACTTTCCATTGCGTGGATTTGGATCTGTAAAACGTGTTGGTGGCGAGCAAGTCTTCCGTTTTCAGGATGAAATCTTCCAAATCCGATCGGCTGTTGGCGTCGAGGGCCTGCACGATTTCGACCCACGTATCGAAGTCTTCCCCTTCCTGAGGCGACCCCGGAAAAGCCATGAGGATATTGACGAGGGATTCGAAATAGGGAAAGGGCCTCAGCTTTTTCTTCAGCATCATGTCGGCCACCACATAGATCTTTTCGGTTTGCGCTTCATCGTACACGTTTGATTGAAGCCAAAACACGTCGAACCGACCGTCGAGCAAGGCTTTGGCTTCCTTCTTGTCCGCATCAGACAGCATCTTCGACAATTCGTCGTAGAAAGCCTGTTTTTCATGGGTGAAGGAACGTGGCATTTGCGCCGCCGCCGAAAGGGAGACGCAGAGAAGGACAAAGGCGAAAAGGAGTCTGGAGTACATAAATGGTTACGAAATTGCTTTTAGAAATGCCAGAGCGGCCCAGTGATTCGATTCTTTTGTAACGCTTGGCCGCAGATTGTATTTCCCGGCGACATCGGTCAATTCCCCGACGTCGGTGTCGAAAAATCCGCTCAGGAGGATCGTGCCCCCGGGTTTTAGCGCATCGGCGTATTTGGCCATATCGGCTTTCAGTACGTTCTTGTTGATGTTGGCGAATATCACGTCGAAAGTCCGGTCGCCGATCTCGGCGGCGTCCCCGTGTTTCACGGTCATGTCCACACCGTTGGCCGCCGCGTTTTCCAATGAGTTTTCATACGCCCTCTCTTCCGTGTCGATGCCCAAGGCGGAAGAAGCGCCGGAGAGCATGGCTGCGATGCCGAGCACACCCGTGCCGCACCCCATGTCGAGTACCGACTTCCCGCGCAGGTCCATGTCGCCGATCATCTCGAGCATGAGAGCCGTGGTCGCGTGGTGGCCGGTACCGAACGACATGCGCGGGTCGATGACGATGTCGTGCTCCACCTCCGGATTTTCCGGATGAAAAGAGGCGCGTACGAAAAATCGGTTTCCCACTCTCACCGGCTCGTATTCCGATTCCCACCGGGCGTTCCAATTTTCGTCGGGGATGGTTTCGGCGGTGAACGCAATCTCCGCGCCGTCCCACCCGTTCACCAAGTTTTCGACCCGGCGTGGATCGTCTTGGGATTCGGGAATGTACGCGTCCACGCCGGTGGGCGTATCGACGAAGGATTCGAACCCCAGATCGGCGAGTTCGCTCACCAGAATTTCCGCCGTGGGTTTCAGCGGTTCACATTGGAATCTGTATCGGCGATAATTCATCCGGCGGCTTCGATGATGGCCATAAAATCTTGGGCGTTCAGCGCAGCGCCACCGATCAACCCCCCGTCCACGTCGGGACCGGCGAAAATCTCGGCCGCGTTGTCGGGCTTGCAGCTGCCCCCGTACAAAATCCGGATTCCATCGGCGAAGGTGGAACCGAAAAGCTCGGCGAGCACCTTCCGTATTTCGGCGTGCATCTCTTGCGCTTGCTCGGCCGTGGCGGTTTTTCCCGTGCCGATGGCCCACACCGGCTCGTATGCCACCACGAGGTTGGTCAACAATCCCGCATCGAGATTACGCAGGGCGGTATTGATTTGATCGGTGACCACTTGCACGTGGCGCCCAGCTTCGCGTTCCTCCAGTTTTTCGCCGCAGCAATACACCGGGATGATGCCCGATTCGGCGCAGGCGTCGATTTTCCGTCCGGCGAGTTCGTCGGTTTCACCGTGATAAGCGCGTCTTTCGCTGTGGGCGATGATGGCGTATTGCACCCCCGCCGAGCGCAGCATCCGCGCCGAGAACTCACCGGTGTAGGCGCCGTAGTCGGAATGGGCGCTCACGTCTTGAGACCCGATGCTTATTCGGGAATGAGCCGAATGGACGAAGGCCGACAAGTAAGGCGCGGGAGGCGCCACCATCACTTCCACCGAATCGGGCCATTGGCCGGCGCCGCGCGACAGTTCGTCCAGCAGTTCTTTTCCCGATTGTTGGTCTTTGTTCATCTTCCAATTGCCCGCGACCAAAGCTTTTCTCATCTTATCGATTTTTTAAGGTTTTGTGGGTTTCCCATCCCGAGGGAAAATCCCTTCAATATCCGTTTATTTCCGTGCCAGTCACACCCACAAAAACCCAAAACCACCTGTGCGTCCCTCCGTTCGGAACCCGTGGAAAGTGCGTGGGATCGGTGCGTTTGTGCCGGACCGCGCATCGGAAGTTCAAACATAGCCATAGCCGGTGAAATTACGCTTCAAAACTCTTGGGTGCGGGTTGGGCTCGAAACGGTCCCGCCTCCGAATCGCCCGCCGAATCGCCGAAAAACGCGCGGTGCCACGCACCGAGGCAAATCAGCGCGTACAACAGGGCCGAATGGTCTTGTGTACCCGACAAGTGTTGGGCTTCGACCGCGGCCACCTCCTCCGGGCGGAACAGCCCCGAATCTTCCAAAAACGAATACGGCATGAGTCGGCGGAGAGTGGCGGCATCGGCGAGGATGGACCGGAGCGGCATGCCGAATCCGGCTTTTCGCCGACGGAGGATGTACGGTGGCAACACGTCGGCGTACGCGGTTTTCAGGATTTTCTTGGCGTTGAAGCGATGGTCGATTTTGAAGGATGTGGGCAGCCCGGCCGCAAAGCCAACCACGTCGACATCGAGAAAGGGCACGCGGCTTTCCATGCCGAAGGCCATGGTCGAGCCGTCGAGGTAGTGCAGGTTTTTGATGAGGAAATTGTCCAACTCGAAGCGGAAAAGGGAGTCGAACGGACCGAAGCGCATTCCCTCGTCGAAGTACCGCCCGAACACCTCGCCGGGATCGCCGGGACGCCGCTGAATACGAAGGGAAGCATCCACGTCGCCGACTACGGAATACCTCCCGATCTCGTACGGTTTGCCCACGTTGTCGCCCCATTTGCGCACGTAGCGACGGTAGGCTTTGAAAGCGCCCTTATTGGCCGAGACACCTTTAAACAACTTGGCGGTCAATGGCTTCATACCGGGCACCGCACCGACCAAGGAGTTGAACCGCGTGAGGTAATGGCCGTTGTAGCCGAAGAACAATTCGTCGGCGCCCATGCCGCTGAGGATGACTCTGTGACTTTTGGCCGCTTCCCGTGCCATGAGCATGGCGGGGATGATGGACCCATCGGCGATGAGCTCGTCGGCCGCCAGGATGGCGCCGAGCATTTCACTTTCGCCCAAGGTTTCCAAACCGATGGGAACGGTGCGCAAATCGAGTTGCCAGGCGGCGGCGAGTTTCTCGGCGTAGTGGCCGTCGGAGGTGGTGCCTTCCCTCTTGAGGTCGGCCTCTGATTTTACGGCGCAGTAATGCACGTGGTCGCGCTCGCGCAATGCATGGGCGATGATGGAACTGTCCAACCCTCCCGAGAGAAAATTCGCGATGGGCACGTCGCCCATCAGGCGCATTTCTATCGCCGCATCGACGCGTTCCCGCAGTTCGGCCGCGGCATTTTTCAGGCTTCCGCGGTACTCGGAACGGTGGTTGTCCAAATCCCAATAGCACTCGGTGGTGACGCGACCACCGGCCAAATCGTAGGTCAAGGCATGGCCGGGGTCGAGTTTTTCGACTTCCCGAAAAAGGGTTCTGTTGAGCGGGTTGTACTTGAAGGTGAGAAAATCCGACACGTGCTCTTCCGCAAATTGCAGCGGCAAACCGGCCGCTTGAAAGGCTTTGATCTCGCTGGCGAACGCGAAAATATCCCCTTTGCGGTAGATGTAAAGCGGCTTCACCCCGATGGGATCGCGGGCGATGAGAACCTTCTTGCGGTTTCTATCCAATATGGCCAATGCGAAATCACCGTGGAGGTGACTGAGAAAGGCGTCGCCCATTTTCTCGTACAGGCGGATAATCACCTCCGTATCGGTGCGGGACGAAAACGGGAGGGCTTTGAGGTGGGCCCGCCTCAAGCTGCCGTGGTTGTATACTTCGCCGTTGTATATGATGGACAAGTCGCCGCAGTGCATAGGCTGCCGGCCCGACTCGCCTGGGTCGAGAATGGACAAGCGACGGTGGCCGAAAAACACCGTCTTGCCGCCGTGATTTTCCGTCAAGTCGCCTCCCGTATCGGGACCCCTGTGCCGGATGGCGTCCAAGCCCTCGTCGGCGCGAATGCCGGTGAGATCAGGCCCTATGATTCCGAGGATTCCGCACATGATTTTCCAGTAATTCGTCAAATACCCTCGCCAAGTTTTCAACCATGGCGGCTTCGGTAAAACCCGATTCGTAGATGTTCCGCGATTCCCGACCCATCTCCCGCCTCAGCTCCTCGTCTTTGAGCAGCGTTTCAAAATGGCGCGCCAAGAATTCGGGTTGTGGATGGTCGATGAGGAATCCGTTTTTGCCGTCGTCCACGTTTTGAGAGATGGCGCCTTGATCGGTGGCGACGATGGGCAGGCCGGCCGCCAGTGCCTCCACCACGCTCCACGGGTGTCCTTCAGGCGACGACGGGGCGAAAACGAAGATGTCGGTGTCGGCGAGTGCCTGCCATTTGTCCGATCCGGAAATCGGGCCGTTGAGGGTGCACCGCACGTCCAGATCGCCGGCGATGGCCATGCATTTCCGCCGGTATTCTTCGTCGTCCCATTGGCCGTATCCCACGAATTCAAAGTTAGGCAGATCCGGTTTATCGCCCAGAAGTTTGAGGGCCTCCAGCACTTCGGCAAGCCCTTTTCCCGGGAGGTAATTCGCCAAATACGTGATGCGCAAATTCGGATTCTTTCGCGCCGGAAAGGTGTAATCCCCGCCGTTGGGCACCACGTGGATGCGCTCTTCTGGGTAGAGACCGTCGAAAAGGTGGCGCAAGTTTTCGCCGAGTACGATGACACCGTGGGTCGCTTTCAACACGCGCTTCACCCGGTTTCGCCGGATGGGGTCGAGTGCGTCGAACCACGTTCTGAAGGCCGATCCGCGGAGGTGGAGCACCACCTTTGCACCCGATTTGATGGACCTTCTGATAAGGGGCAGGTCTTTGAAGAACCCCACCGTGGTCTGGCCGATGGGAATGAGGATCACCTCCGGCTTCGTCTTTTTCAGCGTCTTCCCGAATCGCCGGTACATGTCCCACACCGATTTGAATTTGGAAAACCTGACTTTTCCCAAGTCCTGCACGTGGGTGTTGATCTTCGTATCGAAATGGATCAAGTTGTACCGATCGTTCAACTCCGAATTCAAAATGATCTGCGTCGCCACCGCCGGGCCGATGTGCGGAGGCGGTACCTTGCCGAGGATCATGACTTTCGGTATGGTCATGCGGTGGATTTTTCGGCCGGCAGCGCCGAGAAGGCGAACACCGACATAATGAAATACATAAACGGGGCGTACATGGTGGGAGTCACGCTGATGCTGTAGAGGATCAGCGCCAGAAACGCGGTGAGCAATAGGTAGCGCCCGTGGGGGGTCAGCTTCGGCAATTGCCGGAACACGGTACCGATAAAGCCCAAATACGCCAGCAGCCCCGCTATTCCGGTGGCGAAGAGCATCCGCACGAAGTCGTTGTGCGACCCGATCCCGATAAAGTGAAAAACGTAATCGAACTTGAGGGGGTAGCCGAAGAACTGAACCCACACAGGTTCTTGGGAAAACATGTTCAGCATCATCCGCCACCTCCCCACCCTTCCGTGGAGCAAGCGGTCGGTTTCGGCCTCGCCGGAATACACCATGAGGTCGGTTTGAACCAACGGGGTGATTTTCTCTTCGATGATCTCACTGCCCGCAAAGTCCATCACCACACCGAAAGCCACGATGATCAAAAACGCGAGTACGGGGCTGCCGCTTTGGAAGTTTTGGAGTACGAAGAGGAACAGCACCAGCAAAAACACGGTGTACGTAGCGGTGTGGTGGATATTGAGCAAGCCCAGAAAACCCACGATCCCCACAACGATCACGAGAGCCGTTTTCCGAAAGTGCGTACCCGACTTTCGGTGGAGGACGAAAAAATACGTCGCCGCGATCAAGGTAAAGACGATGTACATTCCGTAACTCACCACGTCGCCGAAACTCCCTTGAATGCGTTCCAGGCCCCGCGATTCTTGCACGGAGATCGGTCGGACCACGATTTCGTATAGCAGCAACACGGCCACAAAAATACCCGACAATAAAAAAGAGGTGAGCAATCCGTCGAGGTCACGGCGAGAGGTGATGAACACGCGGAGGAAAAAAAACAGGTAGACGGGCAGCGACAGTTTCAGGATGAATTCCAACGTCATCAGCGAAAACGGGTCTCCGATCAGCAGAAACACGCAATTGATCAAAATCATCACAGCCCACGGCACGAAGGCCTTATCGACGTTTCGCCTCGCCGGATGGCGGTATTTCACCAGAGCGGCCACGCAGAGCACGGGCGTCAGCGCACCCACGATGTAGGGCGGCGACAGCAGCGGACTGGCTTCCTTCAAGAAGTAAAAATTGTCGATCACCGGCCTCAACACAATGAGGATGGGAAACCATCGCAGGAGCGGCGGCAGGTCGATCAACCAATCATACCACTTGTCGAATTTCAAACCGTCGGATTTTGGATTGAGCGAACAAAGAAAAGACCTCCGCGCATACGGTCAGAGCCGGCGAGGAAGGACTTATCCACCATTTCCCCCCGGAAGTCGTGCGGAGCGGCGGTTTCGAGTCGTTCCGGCGGGGGTTCGGACGACCATGCGCCGAAACGAAGGGGCGATTTGGGTTTTTGTGGGTGTGGCGTCACGCATGAAGTATTCCCCACCCTGGAAGACCGCTTTCGTCCCAAAACGAACCGTCCACCCTCCGCGCAGAAGCCTCCCTTAGTCCTTTAATACGTTTACGTTCACCACCTTGTCGGCTTTCAGCAACAGCTTGTGGCTGCTGCTCGAGAGGTTGGTCAAGTACACTTTCTTTCCCTCTCTGTGGTAGCGCTCCGTAATGTTGTTCACCGCTTGTATGGCCGACATATCGGCGATTCGGCTCTCTCGAAAATCGATGACGATTTCCTTGGGATCGTTCAGGGGATCGAATTTGCTTTTGAACGTTTTTATGGATGCAAAAAACAGGGGTCCGTATATTTCATAGTACTTCACACCGTTTTCGTCGATGCGTTTGCGTGCGCGGATGCGCTTGGAATTGTCCCAGGCAAAGACCAAAGTAGACACCACCACTCCCGCGAAGACGGCCAGTGCCAAATTGTGCATGAAAACCGTGATCAACACCACGAGCACCATGACCAACACGTCCGAAATCGGGTATCGGTTGAGGATGCGCACGCTCACCCATTCGAAGGTGCCGATGGCCACCATGATCATCACGCCCGTCAGCGCCGCGATCGGCAGCAGTTCGATCCACGAAGAACCCACCATGACGAAGGCCAACAGTGCCACCGCCGCGGTGATGCCCGACAACCGAGCGCGTGCGCCGTTCGAGATGTTGATCATGCTCTGACCGAGCATGGCGCATCCACCCATGCCCGAAAAGAATCCCGATGCGATGTTGGCGACACCTTGGGCCGCGGCTTCTTTGTTGGTGCGTCCACGCGTTTCCGTGATTTCATCGATGAGCTCCAAGGTCAGCAAACTCTCGATCAGGCCCACGCTGGCCATGATGGCCGCATATGGCCATATGACTTGCAAGGTTTCGAACGTCCACGGTACTTGGGGGATGTGAAACGGAGGGAAGCCGCCTTTGATGGAGGCCATGTCGCCCACGGTGCTCGTTTCCATCCCGCTCAAGTACACTACGGCAAACACCACGAGTATGGCGGCGAGGGCGGCCGGAAAACCTTTGGTAATCCTCGGGAAAAGCCAGATAATGGCCATGGTCAGCAGGACGAGGCCCACGAGAGGAAGCAGCTCGCCGGAAGGCAGCCAGTCGCCGGAGGGGTCTTGAAACACTTTCAGTTGCGCCATGAAAATGATGATGGCCAGCCCGTTGACGAAACCGTACACCACGGGAAGAGGCACCAAGCGCATCAATTTCCCCAGCTTCAAGGCGCCCGTAATCACCTGAAGGATTCCGGCGAGGACGACGGTCGCAAAAACGTATTCCACCCCGTGGCTTTGAGCCAGCGCAAAGATCACGATGGCCACGGCGCCCGTCGCACCCGAGATCATCCCAGGCCTTCCGCCCAAAATGGCGGTGACGAGCCCCACCACGAATGCGGCGTACAATCCCACCAGAGGTTCCAAACCCGCCAAAAACGAAAAGGCCACGGCCTCCGGCACGAGGGCCACGGCGACGGTCAGTCCGGAAAGAATTTCGGTTCTGTAATTGACTTTCTGTCGGAAGTCAAACAATTTCAATACGGTTCGCATACCTGAAAAAACTGTAGGGGATTTTTCACCGGAAAAACCCGGCGAAGTCGGTGGTGAATCGTCGGCAAATCCGAAAGAACGCCTCCGGCGTTTCCCGGATTTTCATTCCCCGACTCGAAGGGACACCACCGTCGGTTGTCTCTAAAAAGGGCGAAAAGATAGGCTTATTCGCCGTATGGGATTTCGGCTTCACTTCTCATTCGGAAGTCCGTTTATCCTGTGACAACCTCTGCTCCATCCACCCGACGAGGGTGTTCGCTTGCACGGGCCAGGACAATTTTTCCACGGCGAGTTCACCGAGACGTCGGCGTTCATCGCCGTCCACGGCCGCACGACGGATGGCATCGGCTTTGTCTTCCTTCGTACCGGCCCAGTCCCCGCGACAGAAGCGCAATTCCCTCAGCGCGGAAAGGCTGCCCGTCGGGGGCAGGACCAGCGGGAGGCCGGTGCCCGCCGCTTCGATGTTTGAAATGGCCGGCACGGTAAACAGACCAATGTCGCCGGCGCAGTAAAAGGCGTTCAATTCCGACCGCGCACGGTGCCCCACCCTTCGGAATCGCCCGGGCTCCAATTCGGTTTCGAGCGCTCGGTCGAGATCGGCCAGAATCGCGGGATCGCCGCCGCCCACGATGAGCCATTTGTAGTTTGAAGGCAGTGCCCCCAAAACGGGAACCACGGAGCCGAGGTCTTTTTCACGGCTTATTCTTCCGCAGGTGACCACCACGACGTCGTCACGATCGAATCCGAGTTCCTCCCTCTTTTGATTTCGGAGATTTTCATCGTATCGAAACTCGTCGGGCCAATACCCCAAGTGGATAAAGCGATCGCGCCGGCTCAAGAACTCCCCCGCCCTTCCGCCCAGTGCGCGACCCGCCACATCAAAGCTTTCGGGTGTATACGCCACGTGGATGGCCGCTTTCCCGACCGCCTGACGGTACACCGACCTTTTGAACAGGTCGTAGAGCACGCGGGATTTGAATTTTGCAAATGCGCCGCCTTGAGCGTGGGAATAGGCGTTGTCGCCGTAGAGAACCAAAACCGGGTACTTCTCGTCGAAGACCGGCTGTACGAAACGCTTCCCCAATCCGACGGTGATGACAAAATCCGGGTCGAAGCCCCTCAGTTCTTTGCGAATTCCTCGGGACACCACGATTTGACCAAGAGAAAACACCTTGGGCAGACGCACGGTCTCGACGCCTTCCATTTCCATGCCGTCGCGAGGCAAGGAACCGACGTATGCGGGAACGGCGTCGGAAGTGATGACGAGAACGCGATGCCCCTCTCGCATCAACGCCTTGGCCAAGTGCACCTCGATGTACCCCAAACGAGGAAGAAAATGTCCGCACACCAACGCGATTTTCATACGATTTCCACTTTGAATGCATCGAGCCATTTCAGCAAAAAGAAAATGCGCCAGAAAGCCGTTTGCCCTGCGCTTCCCTCCAGGTGTTGACCGAACAACGCGGTGAGCTCCGACCGGTCGAAAAACTCGGCGCCTGCGCCGTCAAGGACATCGGAGAGAAGAACCGGCGCCAGCTGTTTTTTCCACTCCGCCTGTGGTGCGACGAATCCCAACTTATCGCGGCGCCACGCGACGTCCGTCACCCCCAGCGCGGCGAGTTCTTGTCGCAGGGGCCATTTTGTCCAGCCGTTGCGGATCTTGGATTCCGGCGGGGAAAGCACAGCCCATTCCACGAGGCGATGATCGAGAAAGGGCACTCGACTCTCCACGCCGAAATGCATGGAATTCCGATCCTCGTAGTGGAGCAGTTCCTTCAATCCGAATTGGATACTGCGACGAGTCAAGGCATCAAAATCGGCCGATCCCCGCTGGGGGGCCGAGAGGGTTTTCGCCTCTTTCCGACCCGGTTGGGAGAGCAAGTCGAAACCCACGCGTTCGGACCTGCGCAGGAGGGATTGCGCGAAGTTCGGAAGGGCGTAATAGCCCGCGCGGAGCACGGCGTTGCCCATCTTCGGATTGAAAACCGATTTCAGCGCGGTGTATTCCCGCGCCGCCAAGCCGAATTGGCCCTTGCGCAGGGCGGTAAGCAGAAAGGCCCCCGCAAAGGGGTAATACCCACCGAAAACTTCGTCGGCGCCTTGTCCGTCGAGAACGACTTTCACGCCGCGCTCCGAGACGAGTTTCATGACGGAATACTGGGCGTATATCGACGCCGAGCCGATGGGTCTTTCCTGAACCCGCACCAGGGAGTCCATGTCCCGCAACAAATCTTCGGAAGTGGGTGTGGTGAAATGGGGTTGAAGTCCTTCAACGGCATTCCCCAATGCTTTCGCCTGAGGACCCTCGTCGAACGCCCGACCGGGGAAAGTGCATGTAAACGTCTGGAAAGGCCGGTGCACGCGGGGGTTTCGGGCGGCGGTCGCCACGATCAATCCCGAATCGAGTCCACCGCTCAAACAACTTCCAACCTCAACGTCGGCGAGGAGGTGCTCATCCACTGCTTGGCGGAACACTTCGCCGAAATCACCCTCCGGCTTGCGGTCGCCGAAACGAGGCAAGCGGTAATAGGATTGGGTGCGCAGCGATCCGTTGGTTAAATCGTAGACGGCAAAATCGCCGGCGGGGAGCGCGTGAACGTCTTTGGCGAAGGTTTCGTCGGGGTTGCGGGTGGCGCCGAAAGTGACGTATTCGAGAAATCGATCTTTCTCCCATTCGTGCGTGATTCCGGGAAGTTGAAGCAAGGGTTTCAACTCGCCGGAAAAAGCCAAACCCTCTCCCCTTCGGATGTAGTACAGGGGTTTGATGCCGAACCGATCGCGCGAAAGCACGAGGCGTTGGGCTTCGCGATCGAGGATGGCCATGGCCCACATGCCGCGGAAGTACGGAAACATCTCCAATCCGAAGCGATTGTACATGGCGAGGATCACCTCCGTATCCGACGAAGTGCGTAGGTCTAGTGAGAAGGTGTCGGCGAGTTCCCGGTGATTGTAAATTTCTCCGTTGAAGACGATGTGGACGTCGCGACCGGGAAGGGTCATGGGCTGGCGCGCATTTTCCGACAAATCGACCACCGAGAGTCGGCGGTGAACCAAGGCGCACTCCAGGCGTTCGTCGGGTTGGATGACCGCATTGCCGGGGGAAGGAAAATCGACTCCGGTGCGGTGAGTCATGACTCGCGTGTCGCCGGCCATTATGCCTTCACCGTCGGGACCGCGATGGGCGAGCAATTTGGATGCCGCCAGCAAGTGTTTTCCGCGTACGCCTTTGAAATTCCAGACTCCGAAAATTCCGCACATGGGTGATTTGGAAAATGGTCGGCAATGTATGAAAAATGGGGAGAGGGAATTCTTGGCCCATGTGGCAGGTAGATCGGCTCGGATGAGGCGCGTGAGTTCCAAAGCCGGCATCCTCGGTTTTCGGCTTGAGGAGTGGCCCCGGCCGGCGAGAGCGAAGGATGAGCTCCTCGCGGGCGTTGGGCCACCGAAAAGGCGGACACCGAGATACAGGCGGCGGAACGACCCCGACTCCGAGAGGATCGGGGGCACGCCCAAAACAACGCGGCGAAAGACACTTTTGAAGGACGTGGCTTGGGACGCGGCGGGCAAACCTTTTGGGCGGAAGGACGTACACACCGCGTATGCGTAATTCCTTGCCGTTTATCCTTTCCGTTGTGTTGTTCGCCCTGTGCATCGATGTGCGTGCGCAATCCGTGTCGTCGAAGTTGTCGGAAGCGCAAAAACTCTACGATGAACAGGAATTCGAGGGTGCTCTCGGGATCTTGGAAGAAATGGGGGAATCGGAGGCGGAAGCATTGGTTTTGAAAGGACATTGTTTTCAGGAAGAGGAGAAGTACGTAGCGGCTCTGCAAGCGTATGAAGCGGCTGAAAAGGCATCGCCGGAATGGTCGCTGCCCAAGGCTTTTCAGGGTGCGGCGCTGATCAATTTGGGACATTACAAGCGCGCCGTGCGAAAGGTGAATGAGGCGCTGAAGATCGATCCGGACTTGCCGGAAGGGCATTATTATCTGGGCAATGCGGCGTACTTTGAGTTTAAACCCAATGCGGCCATTAGGCACTACAACCGCGCGCTGGAACTGAATCCCGAATACCGAAACGCCATGTACATGCGCGCCGCGGCCTACGCCGAACTTGAAAAATACGGTCAGGCCCTGGGCGATTACGAAGGAGTGATTGCACTCGATCCGACGCTGGAGGTGGCGCGATTCAACGCCGCGGTAATCCGACTGCAAAATCACGAATACGAAAAGGCGGCGGAATTGCTGAAAGACATCGACCCGCAAAAACTCCCCACCCCGGCCGACTACCACTATTACCAAGGCGAAGCTCTGTACTTTGCCAAGCGCGAAGAGGAGGCTTGTGAATTCTACCTCGTAGCCGCCAAAATGGGCGACGCCGAGTCGAAGGAAATTTACGACCGATACTGCGTAAACAAGGAAGAGCGGGAAGAAGAATTGAAAATGCGGACGATCCGCATGGCGTTCTGATTGCGGCTTTTCTTTTTACCGCGTCGGCGGACTCCCAAGATTACATATCCCCGTATATGCGCAGGAGATAATTCTCGATATCCTTCCTGACGTCGAGTCCCGACCCTTGAAAATTATTCACCACCACCGCGAAGGCCAATTCCCGCCCGGTATACGTGGTGAAATACCCCGCGTAGGCCCGAACTTTCTCCATGGATCCGCTCTTGGCGCGCAAGTTTCCCGCGAGGTTGGTGCGTGAGGCGAACCACTTCATGCTGCCTTCCCGCCCAGCGAGGGGCAAGACCGACAAGACTTCTTTCTTGAGCTCGGGGTCCAGACGGGCGTGTCTGAGGATTTGAATCAATTGACGCGCGGAGATGGCGGTGAATCGCGACAGTCCGCTGCCGTCGTATGCGAAATACGGGTACCGGGTTTGGCAAATGCCGCGGTAATACTCGTCCATAACCTCGAGACCTCCCTCTACCGTGGGTTTTCCCTCGTGGGCGCCCAGTTGCAACAGAAGGGCCTCGGCGAAAAGGTTGTCGCTTTCCACATTGGTATGACGCGCCAACTCGGCCAATCTCGGCGATTGGAACTCGTCCAGCACCGTGTAGGTGGCGGGTTCCAGAGGGATATTCTCCACGGTGTACCCGCGGGCAATTCGTACTCCGGACTCGTTCAAGGCCCGGTGAAAATGAAAAGAGGCGAACAGCCCCGGGTCGGGCAAAGCGCCTTTGATGGTGTATCTGGAATTTCCGGCCGGCAAAGTGCCGCGCACGATGCGTTTCGTGTCGAGGGGAGAACCGAAAATAAACGCCCGGTCGGATTGAATGGTGGAAGCCAGCACTTCGGAAGAGATTTGCAGGTTGGGCACCTCAGGGTACACTTCCGTGATGCGCGCCGTATCGCCGGGTTGGTCGGGAACGTGGAAAGAAACGAAGTACGTATTGTCGTTGAAATTAAAACCCGACGCTCCGGTTCCGTAATAATTCCCCATGTCTTCCCAGATGCGTGTGCGCGGAAGCGTGGCGCCGAGAAAGTGGGCCGTATTGACCCGCACCCTGCCCGCGACGGAATCGATGCCTGCGGATTTCACCGCCTCCACCCATCGGTTGAGCATGGCCTCCGCGTCGTGATCGAAGTGGCGGGAAGCCAAAGACGGGTCGCCACCTCCCACCAAAATCAAATCGCCGTGCAGCACCCCGTCCGACAGTTTACCCATGTAGCCGAGGAGGGTGCGGAATTTGAAATCGGCGCCGAGGACGTCGACGGCGGCGACGGTGGTCGCCACTTTCCACACGGAGGCCGGGCAGAGTCGAGTATCGGCGTTCGCCTCGTCGATGACTTCGCCGGTGAGGATATCCACGACCATGGCCGAGACGGAGGCGGCGGAATCACCGACGATGGTCTGAGAATCGGGGATTTGGGCGAAGCCCGAAAAAACCGAGATCAAAATGAGGGACAGGGCGATCGGAAGGCGCATGGAACCGATTTTTATAGAAAGAATGCAAGAAACAAGTATTTGGTATACTTTCGAGGCGAAAACGCGAATTATTTTGTGTGGATTAACCGGAATTTGGGCCCCCTCTTCCCTTGATGACGGAGAACGGAATTCGCTGGAAACAGCCGCGGCGGGTATGCAGCGCCGGGGACCGGATCACGAAGGCGTGGTGCATTTCGACCGGGCCTCTCTCGGGCATCGCCGGCTCTCCATCATCGACGTGGACGACCGCAGCCACCAGCCGATGACATCGGATTGCGGACGGTACGCGTTGGTTTACAACGGAGAAATTTACAATTTCAGGGAGTTGCGCGCAGGGATGGCCGCCAAGGGGGAAGTTTTCAAAACCCAAGGCGACACCGAAGTATTGCTGCGAGGGTTGATGAGGCAAGGCCGTGGATTTCTATGTGAGATCAACGGTTTTTTTGCGTTTTCCTTTTACGATTCCCACGAGCACACTTTGCTTCTGGCACGGGATCGCTTCGGCATCAAACCGCTGTACACCGCCGAACACAACGGTCGGTTTTACTTTTCGAGTACTCTGAAGGCGTTGATGGACATGGGGATTCCCCGCGAAATCGACCGGGAAGGGCTGGCCCTCTACCTGCAGCTTTCGTACATACCCGCACCGAAAACCATGCTGTCCGCCGGCCGGAAAGTCATGCCGGGGGAATGGGTAAGCGTTGGTCCCGGCGGCGTGGAAAGGGGCAGCTTTTACAAACTTCCCGAAGGCGACCCCGACCCCGTGGCGACCGCAGGAGATGCGCGGGACCGGTTGAGGGAATTGATGTCGGATTCCGTGCACATGCGGCTGACGTCGGATGTGCCGGTGGGGACGTTTCTGAGCGGTGGCATGGATTCGGCGGTGATCGCATCATTGGCGGTGAAGGCCGGTGAAAAGCCCCCCGCATTTTCCATCGGTTTTCCCGATCATCCGTACTTCGACGAATCGGTTCATGCCGCGGCCACAGCCCGACATTTGGGACTGGAGCACCACGTGCACGAAGTCACCTCGGCCGAATTGGAGTCCGGGCCCGAGATGGTTTTGGACGCTTTCGACGAGCCCTTCGCGGATTCTTCAGCGGTGTTGGTAAACATGTTGTCGGAATTCGCCTCCCGCCACGTAAGAGTGGCCTTGAGCGGCGACGGCGCCGATGAGTTGTTCGGTGGGTACAACAAGCACCGTGCGATGCTCAAATCGCTGCGGGGCGGGGCGTTGAACCACACCATACGCCGCGCCCAACCGCTGCTGAACTTTTTGCCGGCTTCGCGAAACGGCAGCTGGGGCAACAATTTCCGGCAATTGCAGAGGTATGGAAAAGGCCTGAAACTCGATTTCAACGAACGGTATTGGGCGTGGGCGTGCTTTACGTATCCCGACGACGTGGCCGCCTTACTGCGCGGGTCCATGCCGGAAAGACCGCCCTTTATAGGTGAACTGCTCTCGGGCTTGAACCCCCTGGAATTCAACTCCGTGCTGCGCACCGACGTGCGGTTGGTCTTGGCCAACGACATGCTCTACAAAGTGGACAGCATGAGCATGTACCACGGCTTGGAAGTGCGCGTACCCTTTCTCGATCACCGCGTAGTTGATTTCGCTTTTTCCCTGCCGGCGGCCGCCAAAATGGACGGCAAAATCGGCAAGCGGTTGTTGCGCGATGCGTTTGCCGATGGATTTCCCGGCAATCACTTCCCCACGCGGAAAAAGGGATTCGAAGCGCCGCTTATGCATTGGTTCGGTGGACCGCTGCGCACGCTCCTCGACGATCTGCTGCACAGGGAGCGCTTGGGCGACGAAGGGATTTTCGACCCCGGCGTAGTGGCTTCGCTGCGCAGCCGCATGGCGTCGCGGTCGCCGGGCGACAGTCCGCACACCCTGTGGGCACTGCTCGTTTTCCAGTACTGGAAGGCAAAGTACATCGATCAAACCTTACCTTCGACGACGTAAAAGCCGACATGCCACGCATTCTTCGCATCATCAACCGATTCAATTTGGGCGGACCCACGTACAACGCCGCCTACCTGACGAAATACCTGCCCGACCGTTTCGAAACCATGTTGGTGGGCGGTATGAAAGACGCCTCCGAAGACAGTTCGCGGTTCATCGTGGAGAATCTGGGCATTACGCCCAGGGTATTGCCCGACATGTACCGGGACATCAGTTTGCGAAACGATTGGATGGCGTACAAAAAGATTCGCGAATTGATCGAGGAGTTCAAACCCGACATCGTCCATACGCACGCTTCCAAGCCGGGGGCCTTAGGGAGGTGGGCGGCACACAAAGCCGGCGTTCCGGTGATCATCCACACCTTTCACGGCCACGTGTTCCACTCCTATTTCAACGCGGCCAAAACCGGATTGTACAAAAGGTTGGAGCGGAAATTGGCTTCGGTGAGTACGCGCATCATCGCCATCAGCGACAAGCAGAAGGAAGAACTGGCGTACGAACATTCGATCTGCCCGCCGGAAAAGGTGGAGGTGGTTCCGCTGGGGTTCGACTTGGCGCGGTTTTCCAACGACGTCGACGACATGCGCGACGTATTCAGGCAAGAATTCCATTTGGGCGACGACGAGGTGGCCGTCGGGATCGTGGGCCGTTTGGTGCCCATCAAAAACCACCACATGTTTTTGGACGCGCTGAAGTGGGCGCGCGACCACAGCAGCCGGAAACTCAAGGGATTCATCGTAGGCGACGGGGAGTCGGCGCAAGATCTGGAAGAGTACGCCGGCGCGATCGGGCTGAGGCATACCCGGGACTCGTCGGAGGAGGCCGATGTGTATTTTTGTGGGTGGGTAAAAAAAATCGAATACGTCATAGCAGGGGTGGACATCGTGGCTTTGACGTCGAAAAACGAGGGAACGCCCGTGAGCCTGATCGAGGCGCAGGCGGGAGAACGGCCCATCGTTTCGACCAGCGTGGGGGGAATCGAAGACGTGGTGATGCCCGACCGTTCGGCGCTGTTGTGTTCGCCCCACGACGGGGACAGCTTCAGCCGGAACTTGGTGCGCATGGCGGAAGACGACGGTATGCGGCTTCGATTCGGCAAGGCGGGAGGAGAATTCGTGAAACACAAATTTCACTACCAAAGATTGGTGAATGACTTTGCCGCGTTGTACGACCGCCTGCTGGAAGAACGAAAAGGAAGGTGAGGGAACGGGGATTGAAGATGGGCGAGCAACACTTTATCGCACAAGCATTTCGCCATTGTCGAGCCACACCCACAAAAACCCGGCACACCCCTTCGCATCGCCGATTCGGGCCATAAATCGGGGCGTCGAAAGTGGGATTCCCGGCAGTGCGATAATTTGCACCTTCACAAACCGCTATTTTTTATACTTTCGGGGTTTTATCTCTGGCAGACAAACGGATTTATGAAGAACCTGATATTCTGGGTTTTGATTGCCTTGGCGGCGACCAGCTGCAACATCAACAAGGATATACTATTCAAAACACCCACCGATTTCACTTACGACGAAGTAAGTGACACACTGAAGGCTTCATCGACCATATCACCGAGCAACATCCTGAGTTTTAGCTTTTTCACCGGAAACGGCCACTTGTTGGTGGAGCAAGGTTTGGGCAGTTCCGTATTGGGTTCGTCGGGTGGAATTGACCGCAACTACCTGAATACCCGAAATCAAATTTTGTATTTGGTGGATGAAGACGGCACGGTGAAGATGCCCGTGCTGGGGCGCGTGGCGCTGGCGGGGCTGACCGTGCGGGAGGCGGAAACCCTGTTGGAAGACCTTTATTCGGTGTATTACAACGATCCCTTCGTGATCCTTTCGGTGCAAAACAACCGCGTGGTCGTATCGCCCGGGGGCGGTGGCCGTGCGCAAGTGATCACGTTGACCAACAACAACACCTCCGTGCTCGAAGCGCTCTCCATGGTGGGCGGCGTGGATGCGCGCGGAGACGCCAGCAAGGTGAAGTTGATCCGGAAAAACCGCGATACGGGGCACCGGGAGGTGTACCAACTGGATTTGTCGACCATTCACGGTTTGGACGAAGCCGATATGATCGTGCAGGGAAACGACATTATTTATGTGCAGCCCCTCCCTTGGTTGGCCCGGGAATTCGTGCAGGAAATCACACCCATCGTGACCTTGGTGTCCACGACGGCTCTCCTCATCACCATATTGAACATCAAGTAATGGCGGTGTCGGCTCCATCATGCGCGTTGTACGGGAATGCCATCTTGAAGTGCGAAACCGAAAATGCGCAGGGTCTCGGGCCAGCGCTACGTGACGAATCGATTTAGGATGTATAACGAGGATATTTCAAGACTGAACTCGAATTTCGAGAGTTACCGCGATCGCTTGACCAATTTCGGGAGCGAGTTCGAGCCGGGATTGTTTTTGCATATCCTCAAGAAGAACCTGCTGCTACTGATCTTCATCCTTGTCGTGGTGCTGGTGGGCACCTTCCTCTACCTTCGGTATACCGCGCCGGTTTACGAAGCGAAAACCATCATTCAACTCGACAACCGCGACGACGCAAAGCGCGTGCTGAACGTAAACCAATTTTACGAGGACAACGGGTTGATCCGCGACATAGAGCTGATGCGCTCCAAACTGTTGGTGACCCGCGTGGTGAAAAAAATGCCGCTGGGCGTGACCTATTTCGAGAAGGGGGAAATCTTGACCAACCAGCACTACCCCACTTCTTTCTTTGCCGTGACCGTGGAAGCGATCGCCGACAGCTCCATCATGGGCAAACCGATTTACGTGAACTTCGAGGGTGCCGAGCGCTACCGCCTGTCCTTGACCGAAGGGCCTTTAGGCGGGTGGCACCGCGTGGGCGAAACGGCGTCGAACGAGTACTTCACCTACCGCCTCGACCTGAGGGAAAGCGCGAGAAACGGACATGTGGATCGGGGAGAAATGACGACGTACTTCAGGTTGAACCGAGCCGAAGACTTGGCTTCGAAATTCATCCGGCAACTGGATATCCGCATATTGAACAACACGGCCAAGACGATAGAAGTGAGCATGCGCGACCACAACGCCGGGGTGGCGCGTGACTTCGTGACCACCCACGCGGAAGAATACATCGATTTCGACCTGGAAATCAGAGAACAGAGCGCCACGAGCATCTTGCAGTTTATCGAGAGCCAACTGGACACGGTGTACGAGAATCTGCGCGATTCGGAATTGCAACTCAACCTTTACAAGAAGGAGAACAAGATTTCCAATCTCGATAACCTTTCCGGCGTGTACTTCGAGTACTTTCGGTCATTCGAAGACGAACTGGTGACTTTGGACTTGGACGAGCAGATGCTCAACGAGGTGGTCAAAACCATTCGACGCGATTCCGTAGTGGACGTGTACAACATCATTCCCATCCTCACCGGCACTTCGTACGAAAACACCATCGCCACCATGTTGGAGAAACTGCGGGAGTTGCTCACGGCCCGGGAAGAATTGCAGTACGACCTAAAGGAGAACAGCGCGCGCATCCGGCAGCTCGACTACAGCATCGGCATTCAGAAAAAATTGATTTTGGAGAGCATCGAGTCCGCCTTGGAAAAACTCCGCACGCGGCAGCGCTTCATCGGTGAAAAAATCGAGGAGTACGAAAGGCAATTCGGGTCCCTCCCCACGAAAGAATTGGAGTTTGCCCGGCTGAAACGTATTTTCGACATCAACGAGAAGTACTACACCATGCTGTTGGAGAAGAAGACGGAGTACCGCATATCCCAAGCGGGGTACGTGCCCGAAAATCGGATTCTCGAGCACCTGATCTCTTCCAACGAGCCCATCTCGCCCAAGAAAAAATTGATCACCGCCGGGATGATCGTCAGCGCGTTGATCCTCGGCCTGCTGATCGTAGTCGTAAAATATTTGCTGCACAACAGCATCACCTCGTTGAAAGAAATCACCAAACTCACCAACGCGTCGATATCGATCCTGGGGATGATTCCGAAATACAAAAGCGACATCCCCACCTCGCAATTGCTCATCGACAAAAGCCCCAAATCGATGATATCCGAATCGTTCAGGAGTTTGCGCAGCAACTTGCAATTCCTCGACTCCGACGCCAATTCGGATGAGGCGAAAGTAATTTCGATTTCATCGACCACATCGGGAGAGGGCAAAACCTTTATCGCGATCAACCTCGCCGGGATCATCGCGTACTCGAACAAGAAAGTGATCGTGCTCGACCTCGACATGCGCAAGCCGAAAATCCACTTGGGTTTCGACGTTCCCAACGTGCAGGGCATGAGCACCATCCTCATCGGGTCCACGGCGGTGGAAAACTGCATTCAGCACAGCAACGTCGACAACCTCGACTTCATCACCGCGGGTCCCATCCCACCCAATCCGGCGGAGCTGATCATCTCCGACCGCATGACGGAGGTACTGGAAAAGCTGAAAACGATGTACGACACCATCATCATCGACAACCCGCCGGTAGGATTGGTGACCGATGGAATCCGTATGTTGAAGGAAGCCGACAACCCGATCTACATTTTCCGCGCCGACTATTCGAAAAAGCAATACATTCAAATCGTCGACCGGCTGGTCAATGAAAACGACATCCAGAACCTTTCCGTAGTGCTCAATTGCGTGGATGTGGATCGTCACCGCTACGGCTACAACTACGGGTATGGCTACGGATATGGCTACGGGTACGGATATGGATACGGCTACGGATATTACGCCGAAGACAGCAAAAAACGAAAATCGGGTCTGCTTTCCCAACTCTTCAAATCATGAGAACCTCGCTTCACGCATGGAAGTGATTACGTTTGACATAGAAGGACTTTTGTTGATCAAACCCCGGGTGTTTTCCGACGCCAGGGGATACTTTTTGGAAACGTTCAACGAAAAGGCATTCGAGCACCACGCCGGATTCCTTCCCGATTTTGTGCAAGACAATGAATCGTGCTCCCAGAGGGGAGTGCTGCGCGGGCTGCATTTTCAGCGCGAACCTTACGCCCAAGGCAAATTGGTGCGCGTGGTGAAGGGAAGAGTGCGGGATATCGCCGTAGACATCCGGGAAGGGTCCAAAACCTTCGGGCAACACGTGAGCGTTGAACTTTGCGGTGACAAAAAAGAGCAGTTCTACGTGCCGCCGGGTTTCGCCCACGGTTTTTCCGTAATGGAAGACGAAACCATCCTGGCGTACAAATGCACGGATTTCCATCATCCGGAAAGTGAAGACATCCTCGCCTGGAACGATCCCGAATTGAAGATCGATTGGGGATTGGAAGATCCCATTCTTTCGGAAAAAGACAGAACCAAAGGGAAATCACTGAGGGAAATCACACCATATCAGGGCTAATGGGAAGCAATTGGGAACTCATAGCGATCTACGCCGCAATTTTCGCGGGACTCTTTGCCTTCGGGTTGTTGATCAACGGCGTGTTGTTGCGCTTCGTCAAGACCTTGGGCATGAAAAACCAAAACGGTACGCAAGTCCGGTGGAGCTCCGATACCAAGCCGGCCATCGGCGGGTTGAGTTTTTACATCGTTTTTCTACTGGGGCTGTCCCTGGCGTTTTTCACCTTCGATATGCCCGACCTCACTACGCGCCTCGACTTGATCGGCGTGTTCATCGCCGCTTCGCTGGGGTTCATGATGGGCCTGACCGACGACGCGTACAACACCAATCCCATTCTCAAATTTTCCGTTCAGGTCATCTGCGGAATCATCTTGGTGGTGACCGGCTCCACCATCAACTTGTTCGACAGTGCGGTACTCAACAACCTGATCACCATTTTTTGGGTCGTGGGTATCATGAACTCCATCAACATGCTCGACAACATGGACGGCATCGCCACCATCGTATCGATATTCATTTTGCTGTCGGGCATGGGAGCGCTGGTCCTGTTCAACCGCTTCGAATCCTTCGAGTTTATGGTCATGTTGGCCATCCTCGCGTCCCTCGCCGCATTTTTGTGGTACAACTGGTTTCCCAGCCGCATTTATATGGGCGATACGGGCAGCCAATTTTTAGGGGTTTTGCTGGCGTATCTCGGTATCCATTATTGCTGGAACATCGAAAGTCTGATTCCTTTGGACGGACCGGTCCTGCCGGCCGCGGCACTATTGGCGGTGTTCACCCTTCCGCTTTGCGACACCACCGTAGTGACCATCAATCGTTTGCGCGACGGTAGATCACCTTTCGTAGGTGGAAAAGACCACACCACGCACCACCTATCCTACCGAGGTCTCACAGACGGAGGCGTGGCTTGGGTGTTTACGGGAATTTCGGTGATTTCCATGTTGCTCTACATGAGCTTGGTGCTTTTCGCCCCTGAAACGGGGTACTTTTTCCTGATCGCCTACCCCGTTTATTTCCTGGTGATTTTCTTGGTGCTTTTCGGCATCGCCGAGTACAACAAAAGAAGGGGTGTCAGCGTAGAGTAGTAGGTTTATATTCAACACCTGTCCCGAACATGAAATTATCTCTCCGCAATTTTCAAAGGGCCACCTTGGGCCTGTTGCTCGTGCTCATCGCCACCGTCGTATGGGTGGGCTATTCCTTTTCTCCCGCGGAGGAAGACAAGGACATGAGCTACAGGCGGTATTTCAACGAAAATTACAAGATCTTTTCCCTCAGCACCCCTCGATCGCTCACTTTCGCCGGAGAAGATGTGCCTCTTGAACTGATCGACGTCAGGGAATCCCTGGACCGTGAACTTTTGGTCAACACCTATTGGCAGAGCCAATCGCTGCTTTTCAACAAGAGGGCCAACCGTTGGTTTCCGGTGATCGAGCCCATCCTCGCCGAAAACGGAATCCCCGACGATTTCAAATACTTGGCCTTGATAGAAAGCGGCTTCGAAAACGTGGTTTCCCCTGCCGGAGCCACGGGGTTTTGGCAATTCCTTCGCGACACCGGCCGAGAGTACGGCTTGGAGATCAACAACGAAGTGGACGAGCGCTACCACGTGGAAAAATCGACCGTGGCGGCCTGCAAATACCTGAAGGACGCCTACGACCGTTTCGGATCCTGGACGTTGGCGGCCGCCTCATACAACATGGGCATGCGCGGATTGCAAAGACAAATCGAAAGGCAAAACAGCCACACGTACTACGACTTGCTTTTGAACTCCGAGACGGCCAGATACGTGTACCGCATCATGGCCGTGAAAGAAATCATGTCGAAGCCCGGCCAATACGGTTTCCACTACCGCCCCCAAGATTTGTACCCACCGTACCACACGAGGGAGGTGGAAGTGGATACCGCAGTGGAAGATTTCGCACGTTTTGCCCTGGAGCACGGCGTGAACTACAAAATCCTCAAAATATTGAATCCCTGGCTCCGCGACACGTATTTGACGAACCCCGAAGGCAATACGTACCGAATTAAACTTCCCGCCGATTCCACGGCCGGATTGACTCCCTATTTTATACATCCCGATCAAATGGAGAACTTTGGGGTCCGAATCAAAGACACCCTGAATTGAACCCATCGACCCCCGCAGCGGCCACCGACCTCGAAGAACGTGTGGAAGTATACGGTGCCCGCGTACACAATCTGAAAAACATCGACGTCGACATCCCGAGGAATCAACTCGTGGTCATCACCGGGTTGAGCGGCAGCGGAAAGTCTTCCCTGGCCTTCGACACCGTGTATGCCGAAGGGCAGCGGAGATACATCGAAACGTTTTCGGCTTACGCACGCCGTTTCTTGGGATCCACGGAAAGGCCCGACGTGGACCGAATTTCCGGTCTCAGTCCCGTGATCAGCATCGAGCAAAAAACGATCGGCCGCAACCCGCGATCGACCGTCGGCACGATCACCGAAATCCACGATTTCCTCCGCCTTCTCTACGCGCGGGTCTCGGAAGCTTTTTCGTACGAAACGGGAGAAAGGATGGTGCAGTACGACGAAGACCGCATCACCGAGTTGATCGCCGAAACATACGCATCCGACAAAATAGCCATACTTGCCCCCTTGATTCGCGGGCGGAAAGGGCACTACCGCGAACTGTTCGAGCAGCTTGGAAAGCAGGGATACTTGCGGGTACGAGTGGACGGCGAACTCGTGGAGATAACACCCAAGCTCAAACTCGACCGGTACAAAACCCACGACATCGAATTGGTCGTGGATCGACTGAATGGTGCAGCCGGTGACCTTCAGCGTTTGCGTCGCAGCGTGAGTACCGCACTGGACATGGGCGATGGTGCCATGATGGTCTACTTGATGGAAGACGGAACCGTGAGGCACTTCAGCAAACACTTGATGTGCCCAACCACGGGAATTTCTTACCCGCCCCCCGAGCCCAATTTATTTTCGTTCAACTCTCCATACGGAGTGTGCAGCATGTGCAACGGAATCGGGGAGATCAGCGAGGTGGATCGGGGAAAAATCATTCCCAATCCCAAGCTGAGCATTCGAAAAGGCGGATTGGCACCTTTGGGCAAATACAAAAACAACTGGTTCTTCAATCAGGTCGAAGCGCTGCTGAAAAAGTACGGGTTCACCCTGAACACCCCCATCGAAGACGTGGACGACGATTTGGTGGAGAAACTTCTGTACGGCACCGACGAAACGTTCAAATCGGTCGGCAGCTCGGGACGGCCGGATTACAACGTGAGTTTCGAAGGCTTGGTGCGATTTCTGGAGCGCCAGGCGGAAGAAGACGGATCCGCACCGCTCAAGCGCTGGGCCATGAGCTTCATGAACCGCGTCACGTGTCCGCAGTGCGACGGCACCCGCTTGAGAAAAGAAGCCCTTCAATTCAAGATCGGCGGTTTGAACATCGCCGAGGTATCGGCCAAATCGGTCGCCGCTTTCGACGATTGGATCGGAAAAGTGAACAGCCATTTCGACGGGAAGCAAAAGCGCATCGCCAGAGACATCCTCACCGAAATCCAAAGCCGCTCTTCCTTTTTGAGAAACGTGGGCTTGGACTACCTCTCCCTGGATCGCGGGGCGCGAACCCTCTCGGGCGGAGAGGCCCAACGCATCCGTCTGGCCACGCAAATAGGCTCGCAATTGGTAGGCGTGCTTTACATCCTCGATGAGCCGAGCATCGGGTTGCACCAACGCGACAACCACAAGTTGATCGATTCTTTGAAGGCCCTGAAAGAGCCGGGCAATTCCGTGGTGGTCGTCGAGCACGACAAAGACATGATTCTCGCAGCCGATTACGTGATCGACATGGGGCCGCGGGCGGGAGAATTCGGTGGGGAGATCGTTTTCGCCGGCACGGTCGACGAAATCATGGCGTCCCAATCTCTCACCGCCGATTACCTGAACGGGCGACGCTCCATCGAAGTGCCGAAAAAGCGGCGAAAGGGGAACGGAAAAAAACTGCGGATCACCAAAGCCACCGGTCACAACCTCAAATCGGTAACCGCCGATTTCCCCTTGGGAAAGTTTATTTGCGTCACCGGGGTTTCGGGCAGCGGCAAATCCACTTTGATCGACGATACGCTTTACCCCATTTTGAACGCCCACATTTACAAGGGAGTCAAGAAGCCTCTGCCCTACGGGAAGGTCACCGGTTTGGAAGCCATCGACAAGGTGATCGAAATAGACCAGTCGCCGATCGGAAGAACGCCGCGAAGCAATCCGGCCACTTACACGGGCGTGTTCACGGATATCCGCAACCTGTACGCCGAACTGCCCGAAGCGAAGATCAGGGGCTATAAACCCGGACGATTTTCCTTCAACGTCGCCGGCGGGAGGTGCGAAACGTGCAAGGGCGCGGGGGTTCGCACCATAGAGATGAACTTCTTGCCCGACGTGTACGTGAACTGCGATATATGCCGGGGCAAAAGGTACAATCGGGAAACCCTCGAGGTGCGGTACCGCGGCAAGTCCATCGCCGACGTGCTGGCAATGAGCATCGCCACGGCCTCAGAATTTTTCGCCGACCACCCGCGCATCGCGCAAAAGTTGAAAACCCTCAATCAAGTGGGTTTGGGCTACCTCACGCTGGGGCAGCGGTCCACCACGCTATCCGGGGGAGAAGCCCAGCGAATCAAACTCTCCTCCGAACTTTCCAAGCGCGACACCGGCAGCACGTTCTACATCCTCGACGAGCCGACGACCGGTCTGCACTTCGAGGACATCCGAATGTTGCTGAAAGTACTCAACAAGCTGGTGGATAACGGAAACACCGTACTCGTCGTAGAACACAACATGGACGTCATCAAGGTGGCCGACCACATCATCGATTTGGGACCCGAAGGCGGGGAGAACGGCGGAGAGATCATCGCCAAAGGAACCCCGGAACAGATCGTAAAGCAAAACCGCGGATACACGGCGTCCTATCTCAAACCGGAATTATCAGATCGCCATGGGAAATAAAGAAGACGAACAACGCATTCGACGGGCGTTTCGCCCGCGATCCTGGCAAGAAACCAAAACCAAGGACAGCTGGGGAATATTCAAGGTCATGGCCGAATTCGTGCAAGGGTACGAGCAGCTTTCGCGCATCAAACCCTGCGTATCCATTTTCGGTTCGGCACGGATGAAGGAAGACAACGTGTTTTACGAAGCCGCCGAAGAAATCGCATACCAACTGAGTCAGAGCGGGTACGGCATCATCACCGGCGGCGGACCCGGGATCATGGAAGCGGGAAACCGCGGGGCGCACCGCGCCGGTGGTGTCAGCGTGGGGCTGAACATCGACCTCCCCTTCGAGCAAAGCGGAAATCCCTACATCGACCACGATAAATTCATCGAGTTCGATTACTTTTTCGTGCGTAAGGTGATGTTCGTGAAATACTCCCAAGGTTTCATCGTCATGCCCGGTGGATTCGGAACCTTGGATGAACTTTTCGAGGCGTTGACCCTCATCCAAACGGGCAAGATCGGTCGTTTTCCGATCATCCTGTACGGCGAAGACTACTGGAAAGGGTTGTTGGAATGGATCAGCACGCACTTGCGCGACCACTACAAAACCATCAGCCCGGAAGATTTGAACCTCTTCCGTTTGGTGAACACCCCCGAGCAGGCAGTGGAGCACATCGACCGTTTCTACCAGAAATACATGTTGAAACCGAACTTCTGAGTGGGTATCCGGTTCGGAAATGCACGGGAGGATTACCCGCCGTTCCGAAGACCCAAATACTCGGTAAGTTCGTACGCAGCCGCGCGTCCGGCGCGATTCGCGCCGATGGTGGAAGCCGACGGTCCGTAGCCGGTGAGGTGGATGCCTGGATCGGCCGCCACCTGCGTGGCCAGCCTTCCGGTCATTTTGATTCCTCCCTTTTCGTTTTGAAGCTTCAAAGGTGCCAAGTGATCCAGAGAGTGGCGAAAGCCCGTGTTCCAGAACAGCACGTCGGCTTCCAGCGTCGTGCCGTCCGCCCAACGCACACCCTTCTCGTAGATCTCGTCGAACATGGGCAGGCGGTCCATGACGCCGGCCGACAGCATCTTGTCGATGGCGGGCGTGATCGGCAGGCCCGTGACCGAAATCACCGACTTGGGCGGCAATCCTTCACGGACGCGTTTTTCGACCATGGCCACGGCTTCCCGTCCGAGTTCGGGTGTGAACTCGTATCTCCGAAAATCGGGGGGTCGACGCGTCACCCAGGTGGTCTTGGTCACCTCCGAAATCTCACCGAGCATTTGAACGGCGGAGATGCCGCCACCGATGACGATCACGTGTTTCCCGACAAAGTCTTGAGCACTTTTATAGTCGGCGGTGTGAAGTTGTTCTCCCCGGAAGGTCTCCCAACCCCGGTAGCGCGGACAATGCGGCGTTTTCCACGTGCCGGTGGCGTTAATGATTCCCCTCGCGCTGAACTGCACCCCGTTGGTGCGAACGATAAAGCGACCGTTTCTTTCCGACACTTCGCTTACGCGCAGCGGACGGACGACGGGCAGGTTGAATGTTTCTTCGTATTTCGCGTAGTACAGTGGTACGGCCACATTGGCCTGCAACTCCGTATCCTCGGTATCTACCGCATCGGCAAACGCCATCCCGGGAAGGTCGTTTATTCCGTTCACATTGCTCAAGGTCAGAGAATCCCATCGGTGTTGCCACGCACCGCCGGGACCGAATTCATCGTCGAGCACCACGAAGCCCTTGCCGGGCTCGATCCCAATTCTATTGAGGTGGTATGCCGCCGACAGACCCGCTTGTCCGGCGCCGATCACCACGATGTCCACCTTGAAAAAAATATCGGGCCGCACTTGGATGTGTTCTTGGGCATCCGTTTCGGTTGGAGAATCTTGGTTATTCATGGGGAGGGTGATATTGGATTGCTCAAAAATCGAACTGTTTATATTCGGTATCACCTTATTAGATGCCGGATTAGTTTCAATTGTTTTCTGCGTTTGGATATGGACTCTGTTCTATTGAAAGTCTTCCCAAACATTCAATACAGCCTGCCTAATCGGCATTGAAATTCGCATTTTCTTTGTCCTAATCAAAATATGATTATCCACCTACGTACCGTAATTATGTGGATAATGCCTTCAGCGTCGTGTTACATACACGTTTGCCAAAAACCCTGCGTTCACTTTTTAGGTCTCGATGTGATTAGCACTGGTTTATGGTACTTACCATGAAAATCCTGCTTGGCATTACTGATTTGGATGTACTCTCACTTGAGAATAGATCCGGAAGATACTGCGACGGATTTTTCAGCGTAGTGCGGTTTAACGAAATCTGCGATATCCACATTACCTTCTACTCTTGACGGAAGAGTCAATGCGGATCGCATCGATAGTTTGTTTAATGATGTTGTTTGCGCATCCGCTACTTGGCTCCAAGGGTTTACAAGTTGTCCAGGGGACTTTTGATGTTGCGTTTGGCAATATCTGTCAAATGGGTATAAATGAGGGTGGTTTTGATGCTTTTGTGCCCCAGTAATTCCTGCACAAACCGGATATCCGTTCCTTGTTCGATCAGATGCGTTGCATAACTACGTCTCAGCGTGTGTACGGATCCGGCTTTAGTGATTTTCGCGTTGTTCATCGCATGTTTCAGTACCAATTGAACACTTCGGGCCGAATATTCCCCTCCGTACTGACCTTCAAAGAGAAAGACTTTGGGTTTGTATTTGATAAAATATGCGCGTAGCAGTTCGAGCAATTTTTCAGAGAGTGCCACGATCCGGTCTCGATTGCCTTTCCCCTTGCGAATGACAACGGTCATGGTGGAAGAATCAATATCTGCAACCTTCAAGCCGGTCAGTTCGGAAAGGCGTAGACCACATGCGTATATGGTTGCAATAATAGCTTTATGTTTGATATTATGGGAGGAGTCCAAGATTGCTTTGATTTCCGCTTGAGAAAAGACCACAGGTAATTTGAATTCGGCACGGTCCGGATACAGGTAGTCAAAATTCATATTTTTCCCCAACACCCCGTTGTACCAAAACTTGATGGCGGCCACCAATTGCTTTTGATAAGAAACGGAAATATTCGATTCCGTTACCCTCAGGCTGATGTACCGTTCGATTTGACTTTTGGACAACCCATCCACATCTTGCCCCTGAAAGTGGATTAAAAATTGGCGAAACGCATTAACATAAGTATCTACCGAGTTGGTGCTGTAGCGTTTAACCAAAAGTAACTGACGAAAGAGCATTATTTTCTTTTCCATTTGGCGTCAAAATCCAGACATTCGAGAAGTTATGCGAAGGTAGTGAAACACATTCGGGATAACTATTCTTTGCAGAGGTTATGCGAAAACATTTGTTGAGAATTGAGGGATTGCGTATACTTGGGTGTTGGCGGTAATTTTACCAAACAGAATGTTAAACATAAAAAAATATAATCCGATGAAGCTATAAGTAACTGTCCAAAATAAATAAACTCAAACTTTTTCATTGCTTTTATAAAGTAATGGAGTTTTCTATTATTAATTTTTAAAAATTAGAAAAATGACACAGTTACAAATGATTGACAAAACAAAATTATTAGCTCAACAAGACGAAAATATTTCCGCAGTTTTTATGTATGGCTCATTCACTAAAAACGAAGGAGACCAATATTCCGACATCGAATTTTATATTTTCTTGAAAAGTAAAGAAGACTTTTCAGCCGAAAAATGGGTAAACCAAATTCATCCAATTGCACTATATTTTACCAACGAATATGGAAGTGAAGTGGCTATTTTCGACAATATGGTCAGAGGCGAATTCCATTTTTTAACAACGGAAGAAATTGAAATTATTAAATCGTGGGAAGGTATGGTTGCTTTTAGCGACTTTGACCAAATGAATTTAGTGGATAAAGACGGACTTTTAGCAGAAACGCTCAATCAGATTAAAATAAAATCACCTGAACGAACTACAAATCAAAATGCTTTGTGGCTAAGTGAATCGCTTTTGAATGTTTTGCTAACAACAAGTAACTTGATTAAGCGTGGCGAATTTGCTCACGCTCATCAAAGTTTGTCTAATGTTCAGAAATATTTACTTTGGCTCATAAGAATAACAACCGACAAAACGCAACATTGGGAAAGTCCGACCAAAAGTCTTGAAAAAGATATTGAC
>CAZNOG010000014.1:0-101769 GCA_964574635.1 uncultured Cryomorphaceae bacterium
CTTGCGCCTTGTCGTCGGCCTGCAGCAGCGAAGTCACCGATGCGAAGGGACCGCCCGTGGCGGCGCGCGCGTACACCACCCCTACGGTGATGTTGTTGAACTGTCCGGGCTGCAGGGTGAAGGGGCCGGCCGATTGCAGGAACCTTCTGTCGGCGGGTGCATTGCCCTCGTTTTCTTCCGTCCAGCCGCCGGGGATGCCGTAGCCCGGATCCACGCCTCGCGTACCCCAGTGCAAGGGGTCGGAATCGCCGGGGAACATGAAGTCCGCTCGGATGGCCGTGGGGTCGCCGGGGTTGTAGCCGTTACCCCCGAAGGTCATGGGGGCGCCGTTCTTCCAAATCCCGCGCATCAAGTTGTAGAACTCGATGGCAATGTAAGGGTCGCCCATGACAGGGTCCATGCTGTTGTTAAAGTATAGGAAACGACGCATACCAAAGCGCTCGTTGTCGATGATGGAGTCCGGCTCCAAAGCGTCGGGGTCGTGGTAGCCGAGTCCGTTCAAAGCTTCGTTGAAACCGATGCCCACTTTGTTGTTGATGCCGTCGGCATCCTGGTAAGGTCCTTCGAAAAAGTCCACGCCGATGGCGGGGGGTTGCGCTCCGTAGCCGGGGCCGCTTCCGCTGCTCGCGTCGAAGTTCGTCCCGTTGTAGGAATACCCCAAGCCGCGTACGACGTCACAGCCCACGAAGTCGTCCGTAGGGTCTCCTAAATCGGTGTCCACCCACTGTGCGAAGTAGGTGTCGCGGAGGGTAAGCGATCCGCGGTTGATCAATACGTAGTTGCAGAAGGTCATGTTGTTGATCTCGTCGTTGGTGGCGAAGCCGAACATCTGCGCCTGGATTTCCATGCCGATGGGCTCACCGCCGGACTCCGTGTGCACGTTCCCTTTGTCGTTCATCACCCAATACATGGTGAAGTCGCCGAAAAGGGGAACGGGGTCGGTCACCAAACGCGTGCGGCAGTCGATCTCCTGCTCGAGGTCATAGAGGGGGTAGTCGCCCAACATCGGCTCGTACGTGCCTTCGGTTCCTACCACCTCGCCGGTGATCGGGTCGCGCATGTCGGCGAAGGGAGCCACGGTATAGCTCTGGCCGAGGGTCACGTCGCCGTGGGCGGGCCAGTTCAGAATCTCCGGGGGAATGACGTAGGGTTCGTTCTCGAACAGGGGGTCCGTGGAGGGATCGATGCCCTGAAGAAGAAGGGTGAAATAGTAGCGGTGGCGCTCAACCATTTGCCGGCTGATGGGGAAAAACCGGTCCCACAGTTCGCAGGTCTCCGGGGTCACCGATGCCGCGCCGTCCGTCGACAAAGGACCGGGCCAGTAGTCGTTCCCTAATTGACGGAATCTAACGGCCGCGAGTTTCAGGTTTCCGGCGGGGTCTTCACCCCCCATCCACAGGGATCCCGCGAAAATCGCATGGTTGCCCTCACCGGCCGGCACCTCGTAGTAGGGGTTGCCGTTTGGTCGGTCGTACCAAACGTTACCGGCCGTTTCGGCGGCGGTACGCACGTTGTTCACGTAAAATTCCATCAGGGATTGCGCCGGCGAACAGCCCGCGGCTTTCGCTTGTACGTTTTGCCGATTGCTCTTCGAATCGGCTCCTACGTGCTCGCGGGCTTGCAATGAAGCTCCCACGAAGAAAGCCAAGCCAAACAGTAGAAATCTTGAGACACTCATGGGATTAAGGTTTAATTCGGAATACCGTGTTTTCATAAGTCTTAGAAGTCCAGGCGCACACCCAAACGGATGGTTCGCGGCAAGGAGTAATTAAAGGGTGAGTTCATTTTCAGTGCGTACATCTGCGCGTAAGAAATCGGATCCACCTTGGAATTGATTTCGTTTTGGTATTCGGGCGCTTCCAAGTAGCCATCGTCGCTGGCATTTCCGGTGTATCGGTACACGTTTATGATGTTCTGTGTATCAAACAAGTTGGTGACGAGCAGGTACACGTTGAGGTATACGGTTTTCGCCTTTTCGCTTTCTCCACCCAAGTTCAACGTCCAAGAGCGATCGAGCTGCGCATCGACGGTGAAAGACCAGGGCAATCGGGAACCGTTTATGGTTCCTTGCAACTCGTTGGAGCTGGAGCCTGTGATCAGCGCGGTGGGTCCCGCTCGACGTACGCGTGAATAGGGCGTTCCGCTGGCGAGGTTCGCGATGACGTTCAATCCCGTGTTGGCCAAAATTTGATTGTCGCCGATCATGGGTCCGTTGTAGTCCTGTCCGGAACCATAGCGGTAATCGAAGGTGGTCACCAAAGAGTGACGTCGGTCCCTGTCGGTCGGGAAAATCACACGGATATTCGGCTCACCCGAGTTCACCAAGTTCAAGGCGGTACCCGCGCTCGAACCTGTAGCCGAAGCAAACTGGAGCGTGTAAGATGCACGCATGCTCACGTTTCCGGTACGACGCAGGTCGTACTCGAGGGTGAGTCCTTTGGTTGTTCCAAAGTCGTAGTTGTCAAAAGTGGTATAGGTCACCGGGAAGGCCTCCAAGAGTCTTCTCGCTTGAATTTCATCGCGGGTTTCACGGTAGAAAGCCGAGATCTTCAAGGCCGATGTACGGGAAATCACTTGTTGGAAACCGAGTTCGTAATCGATGGTTTTGGTCGGTTTCAAAGCCGGGTTGGCGATCGCGCGGTTACCCAAGCTCGACAAGAACAAGTAATCAATGGGGTTGGACACGTTTTGTCCGGTGGGACGCTGCGTCAAGATGTCGTAGTGTGCAAAGAACACGGCCTCATCCGAAATCGGGAATGAGAATGCGATCCGAGGCATCACGTTTACTTGAGGCTTGTACGACTCGAATGCGGAAGCGGGCAGCTTATCGTTGTACGCATCCCTCACTTTCAGAAGGGGGGCGATACCCGAAGGAGTTCGGAGCTCGCGCGGGTCCGCTACCTCAACACCTTGAGCGTTGTACCAAGTATCCCCGTTGCGGAATCCGTTGAAAGCCGTGGGATCGGTCCTGCTGTTCATGTAGGGCACCCAGTCGTCACCTACGAAGGAGGGAGGTGCGGGCAGATCGAGTTCTTGAGACTGACGGGCTTCACCGACGGTCATGGCATCTCCCACCACCCATTTGTCTTTCAACACCGGTTGGTTGGCGTCGAAGTAATCGAGGCGCACACCCACGTTGAAAATAATGTCGTCGAAGGCGAATTTGTCCATGATGTAACCGGCGATGTAGATGGGCTGGAAGGCCGCTACGGGACGGTAATAATTGCCATTTTCATCGGTGGCGTTGAAGAAATCGCTGATGGAGGGCTGGCTGCCGGTGAGTTTATCCCCTTTGTAGTCGTAGCCGTAGTAGCTCACGTAACTGTTTCCGCCGTTGAGGAGCTCATCCGCGCTGAACATCCCCAGTTCGAAGAAGTCGGGGTCCAATTCGTCGATGTAAATGAAATCATCTCCCGAGGGGTTTAATCCCAGTGAATTTCGAAGGCTGCGGTCGAAGGAGGTTTGCTCCGTCAAGCTGACCAAACGGGGGTAGGTGTAGTAATTGTCGTTACCAATGACCGAAACCTCCGGATCCGCATCGGTGTCGAACTCCATAATGTGCGAGTTCGCCAACTGTCGGGCGAGGGTCCAAAGCCCGGAGGGTGCGGCGCTGAAATTGCGCTCGGTGTACTGCTCGTACTCAAATCCGAGTACGATGGCGTGATCGCCAATGTCGGCCGAACCCATTACGGTGAAGCGCAACTGGTTTTGGTTGAATTTCCTGTAGGTGTTGTACGGGCGACCGATGGCGTTGTACAGGTCGTAGACCGGAGCCGGCAACATTCCGTTACGCAGTCCGCCCGAACCATCGATATCATTGAGGGTTCTAACCTGCAATCCCTGACTGTCGTAGAATTCGAACACATCGCTCGTGTACGCCGCCAAGGCCCTGTTGATGTCGCTGGGGGTAAAGTCCACGGATACGTCGCGGAAACCGCTGGAGTAATAACCCGGCCCATGGGTGGCGGCGGTGTCACCGGCGCCGAAGTACTGGTAAAAAGGTCGTTGGTTGATATCAAACTCCCCCACGTATCCATAGTTGAAAAGGCGGTCTTCATGAACCGGATCCATGGCCGTGTAATTTCTTTGGCTGTAATCCATCCTGACCCTGTAGAACGCATTTCGGATCAAGCTTCGGCTTCCTTCCTCTTGGTCGCGCGTATTGGGGAATCGCTGTGTAAAGCTGAGAAAACCACGGTAGGTCTGGTCGGTAATCTCACCGTTGTTCGCCGCATTAAACATGCTGTTGGCGTAGGTGTAGTCGTTGACTTTGCTCCAGTTGAAGGTTCCGCCGATGGCCAAGTCCAAGTTCGGTCCCGTGACTACGTCGATTTTACCGGTGGCCGAGATCGATTGAGAGCGCGCGTTTTGACGGGCGGGGACCTTCTCCCATGCACCGGACCGGAGATACTCGGCGTTGGAGGCACCTTGTACTTGAGCCTCCACCTCTTCCACCGGTACCGATTCACCCGCTTCGTTGATGTAACGGTTCTGTGTGGGTATGACCGTAAGATTCTCCAAGGTGAACGAAAGGGGGTTCGCGATCAATCGGTCGCGAACGTCCTCCCTAAGCCTGTAATTTCCTATGGCAGAAGGTCTGTTGTCCAAAAAGTTGCTGTAGTTGGCCGAAAGAAAGAACCCAAGGACGGGTCGTTCCTTGTTTCCTTCCGCGTCTTTAATCCAGAGCAGGGGACCTGAAAGCGATCCTTCGACCGTTGTGCGGCCATAGCGGTCCAGTCCGATTCCGTCGCCGTCTTCATTGGCGAATCCCGAAGTCAGGACGTCGATACCCCCGAAAAAACTCGTGCTCGCGCCCCGTGTGGTAATGGCGATGATTCCACCCGTGGCGTCACCGTAGTTCGCGGGAACACCCCCGGTGATTACCTGAACTTCCTCGATAGCCGACTTGGGCAGGTTGGTCGTTCCCCTCACCTTGATACCATCTATATAATAATAGGTGTTGCCTTCCCGTGCTCCGCGAAGGGATACTCCGTCGTCGGTTTCCTGAACACCACCCACCGTGGCGGCGATCGATGTCGCGGATCGTCCGGCCATTTTGGAAATCTCTTCTCGGGTAACGGTTCCACCGGATGCACCTCCGTCTTTGTTGATCAAGGGTACGCTGTAATCTATGACCTCGAATTCCTGCAAGCGCACCCCGGCCTCGAGTTCGATGTCCAAAAAGGTGATGCGCTCGTTGTTGATCCGAACACCTTGGATTTTCTTGGCGTTGTAACCTACGTACGAAACCAGTACGTCGTACGCGCCGGGCGGAATGGGCTTGATGCTATATTCTCCTTCAAAGTCCGTGGCTCCCCCGGTCACCTGTCGATCACCCTCTTGCAGGACGATGTTAACGAAAGGCAGGGGCTCACCGGTCTCGGCGTCTGTCAATTTTCCCATCAGAGTTCCCGAACCTACTTGTGCGTAGAGGCTCGTTGAAAATAAGATGAGTAATAATCCCGGAAGGTAGAGGTTCCGAATCATAGAATACAGTTTACGTTTATTAACTTAATCGCAACAAGGCCGTAAATATATAGATTTTTGGTTCACTCCAACAAAATCCAAAAGACGCCAATCCTTGAATCTTATCGGCTGCTTCCGCATTCCCCCATACTACCGACAAGGGGCGAAATCCCCTACCTTCCTCCAAAACATTGATAATGCGAAATCGGCGGAGGGCCGAAAATTCACCCCCTCGTCTACCGCGGGTTTCACCCCGAAACGGTTTGGGATTCCTTAACGCTTTTCCGACAATAAGTCCAACCGGAGACTCATGACTTTTTGGTGAACAAGCGCTGGAAAAAAGTCTTGGGATGCTTGCCCGCTTTCACGCGGCGCATCATCTTCTCGTGCTTTTTCATCCGCTTGCGGGTTTGCTTGGTCTGTCTCTCCAAGTGCTCTTCCCGCGCCTTGTCCATGGCGGCGTCGCGGTTGGCTTCGCGACTCTTCTGGAGGTCCATGAACTCTTTGTACTGCTTTTCGGTGGATTTCTGCTTGCGGGGCTTGTCCTGACCGTATACGCCCAAAGCCCCGAAGGCCATAAACGCAATCAGAATCCATTTCCGAAACGTATTTTTGTATCCTCCACCGGCCTTGCCCGATGGGTTGTATCTCTTTTCTTTCATGATAGGTATCCGAAATATACGCACTTTGATTTTCCTCTCGGTGATCTTGCTCGCCGCGGGAAGTTGCCGCGACAAGGAAGAGAGGCTGGTGCCCCACTACCCCACCGACATCACGCTCAACTTGAACCTGCCGGAGTACAACACCCTCATCAATCCGGGCGGCTGGCTATACCTCACCGGTGGCTCGCGGGGGGTGATCGTGTACCGGGTCAGCTACGACGAGTTTGTGGCCTTCGACAGGCACTGTACCTTCAACGTGCCGGAAAGGTGTCGCGTATCCATGATGGAAGAAAGCGGACTCACCTTAAAAGACGAGCAGTGCTGCGGATCGGTATTCGACATTTTCACCGGGGGCGTGATCGAAGGACCGGCCACCCGCAGCCTCCAATCCTTCCGAACCATCTACACCCCGAGTACAAACACCCTTCGGGTTTTCAATTAAGACTTTTGAGAACGGACCGCGCAAGGGCGGACGCCGGCATCCTCCCATTCGGCGTCGTATGCGGAGCCGGGGCTCGGGCAGCGACCTTGGAAGCTCGCCCGCGGCCTAGGCACCGCACGGCGCCGAATGGGAGATAAAGGCGGTAGACCGACCCCCGCAAGGGACAAATGATCTCACGAAGGAAATGGGATTCTCAAACGGGAGTTTCGCCCCGAGGCATAGTATTACCGGGGGTTGCGCCCAAAATCCACTGCGCCAATGGGAAGGCATTTTGACTCCGGGCTACTCCTTTTTTAATACGTGTTCGGGGCAATCGATGCGCAAATCGCTCACGTGCAATTCTTGATTGAGCAGATTGCAGAAGTGCGGGCGGCCTGCTTCGGGGGGGCTGTAATGCACGCAGGTGGCGCACATGCGCTGCACGGTGATGACGCCGGCGCGGTTGAGATGGCGGATGATGTCCATCAAACTCAGCAGGAGGTTTTCTTTGTCACTTTGGGACATGTCGCGGATGGGAGTCCTGATTTCCCGGGCGAATTCCGTTGTGGTATCCGCGATTTGCCGCCCTTTTTCGGTAAGGTGGATGACGAAGCTCCGCGTGTCTTTCTCTTCGCGCTCCCGAATGATCAACCCCTTCTGACCGAGGGTTTTGACCGTGTCGCTGATGGTGGCTTTGGACATGTCGAACTCCGCGGCCAGGGCGCTCACCTTCCTGTTTTCGGGTCTTTGCCGCAACAAATACAGCAAAATCTGAACTTGCAATGGACTCAGGGCGTGCTCTTTGCTCTGATTCCACAGCAATACGCGAAAGGCTTGGGCCACCTTTTCCAATGAATCCACGATTTTGTCGTCGGTGGAAGAGTCGTACGGATGGGGGTCGAGCATGCGACGCAGGGTTTTTGAGGGGTTTTTGTGGGTGTGATCTCGGATCGCGTAGCCGATGTATGACGATCATGTTTCGCAAATCGACGACCGCAGAGGTTCAATCGGGCAAATATAAACCATCGGAAATACGGTGCAACCGAGAAAGGGCGCTTGGACACAAAATGAAAAAGCCCCGGATGCCTCGCCGCCCGAGGAGCGCCGCGAACATGCCGGGGTGTAGTTTCGGGCGGGAGTTTTTAACCGCGCACCTCTTCCATGGACGCTCCGAAATTGATGTGGAGTACATTTCCGTTGGGCGTAACCAAAGCGGGGACGGATTTCACTCCGGCCGCTTCGGCTTCGTCGATGCGGGTGCGGTCTTCGCCCACGTGGACGATCTCCACGTTGTCGGATCCGATGAGGTTTACGATGTCGTGTTCCGCGCTGACGCATACCGGGCAGCCCGCGTGGTAGAATTTGGATTTTGACATGGTTTTGAATATTGGTTAACGGCAATAGCGCCGGGACAAATATAGTTAGGATTACTAACTATGCAAGGTGCGGGCAATGTTTTTTTGTCCGACGGCCACGGAAGCCGGGGTGTACAAACGAAAAAAGGGGCGCACCGTCGGTGCGCCCCTTGTTCATCCCCGTAGGGGTGGAAATGCAAAATCAATAACGGTAAAGGTCGGTTTTGAACGGGCCTTCCACCGGCACGTCGATGTATTCGGCTTGCTCCGGCGTCAGGGTGTCGAGCTCGACTCCGATTTTCGCCAAGTGCAGTCGCGCCACTTTCTCGTCCAAGTGCTTGGGCAGCGTGTACACCTTGTTTTCGTATTGGTCGGTATTGTTCCACAACTCGATCTGCGCCAGCGTTTGGTTGGTGAAGGAGTTTGACATGACGAATGAAGGGTGGCCGGTGGCGCAACCCAGGTTCACCAGTCGACCTTCGGCCAGCAGGATGACGTCGTGGTCGCCCACGCGGTACATATCCACTTGGGGTTTGATGTTGACGTGGGTGGAACCGTAATTCTTTTTCAGCCATGCCACGTCGATTTCGTTGTCGAAGTGACCGATGTTGCACACGATGGCCTTGTCCTTCATTTTTTCGAAGTGCTTCCCGGTGATGACGTCTTTGTTTCCGGTGGCCGTAACGATGATGTCCGCTTCTTCTACGGCGTCGATCATTTTCTTCACTTCAAATCCGTCCATGGCGGCTTGCAAGGCACAGATGGGATCGATTTCGCTCACGATTACGCGGGCGCCGGCACCGCGGAGGGAAGCCGCCGAACCTTTACCTACGTCTCCGTAGCCTGCCACGGCGGCCACTTTTCCGGCCATCATCACGTCGGTCGCCCTTCTGATGGCGTCGACCAGCGATTCTTTGCAACCGTATTTGTTGTCGAATTTCGATTTGGTCACCGAGTCGTTTACGTTGATCGCCGGCATGGGCAGGGTGCCCTTTTTCATCCTCTCGTAGAGTCTGAGTACTCCGGTGGTGGTTTCTTCGGACAAGCCTTTGATGCCGTCGACCAATTCCGGATAACGGTCGAGCACCATGTTGGTGAGGTCACCCCCGTCGTCCAAGATCATGTTCAGGGGTTTGCCGTCGGGGAAGGTGAGCGTTTGCTCGATGCACCAGTCGAATTCTTCTTCGGTCATCCCCTTCCAGGCGTACACCGGAATACCGGCTGCAGCGATGGCGGCGGCGGCGTGGTCTTGCGTTGAAAATATGTTGCAGCTGGACCAGGTCACGTCCGCACCCAATTCCACCAAGGTTTCGATCAACACGGCGGTTTGGATGGTCATGTGGAGGCAGCCCGCGATACGCGCACCTTTCAGCGGTTTGGTGGCACCGTACTCTTCGCGCAATGCCATCAAACCGGGCATTTCCGCTTCGGCGAGTTCTATTTCTTTCCTGCCCCAGTCGGCCAGGCTGATGTCTTTGACTTTGTAATTCAATTTCTGTGTTTCAGCGGGGTTGCTCATGATTGTCGTCTGCTTTTAATGGTTTGCAAAGGTACGAAATAACGGTTGAAAAGACTTTCCCCCAACGATGTTCCCGCGGTTTTTCCCGCGGTCCGGCGCCACGGCCACCGACCCGGAGGTAGAAGAGTCACCCATCGCCAATTCATACTTTTGGGTCAATTGGTCGGGAAACCTACTTTTGCCCTCGAATCACCCGTCGCTTTGCGGCAACCTTATATATATACCACCCAAAACGACCCTTATGTCACTGATCGATGAACTGGAATGGAGGGGCTTGATCCAAAACATCACGCCCGGCTTGGAAGAAGAGCTCAAACGAGGAACCACCTCGGGGTACGTGGGCTTCGACCCCACCGCCGACTCGCTCCACATCGGCAACCTCGTTCCCATCATGCTGCTTACGCACCTGCAGCGGGCCGGCCACAAGCCCATCGTGCTCGTGGGCGGAGCGACGGGTCGAGTGGGTGACCCCTCGGGAAAAACCAAGGAAAGACAATTGCTCGACGTGGAAACCATCCAAGCCAACCTCGAAGCCCAGCGCAAGCAGCTCTCGCGATTCCTGACTTTCGGCGACGGACCCGGCGACGCGGAGATCGTCGACAACCACGACTGGTTCGAAGGGTGGAGCTTTCTCGACTTCATCAGAGAGGTCGGCAAGCACATCACGATCAACTACATGCTGGCAAAAGACTCTGTGCAAAATAGATTGGAATCGGGATTGTCGTACACCGAGTTTTCCTACCAGCTCATCCAGGGATACGATTTCTACCACTTGGCCACGAACAAAAACGTGAAGTTGCAAATGGGCGGGAGCGATCAGTGGGGAAACATCACCACCGGCATCGAATTGACACGCCGCATGGGCGGAGGCGAAGTATTCGCCCTGACCGCACCGCTGGTCACCAAATCCGACGGTTCCAAATTCGGCAAGTCCGAGGGTGGAAACGTGTGGCTGGATCCGGCCAAAACCAGCCCCTATAAGTTCTACCAGTTTTGGCTGAACGTTTCCGACGAGGATGTGGAGAATTTCGTGAAGATATTCTCGCTCAAAGGGAAGGAAGACGTGTACGCACTCATCGAGCGTCATCGGGAAGCCCCTCACCGAAGGGCGCTGCAAACCGCGTTGGCGGAGGAACTCACCGAAAGGGTTCACGGTTCGGAGGCACTCGGGGCGGCGGTCACCGCCAGTGGAATCCTGTTCGGATCGTCGACGGCAAACGAGTTGAAAAAGCTGAGGGAATCCGAGTTCCTCGAAATTTTCGAAGGCGTGTCGCAGCACGAAATCCCACGGTCCAAAATCGAAGAGTCCATGGACCTCGTCGACCTCCTCGTGGAAACCGGTTTTCTCAAATCCAAAGGTGAAGCGCGAAGGGCCATCGAGCAGAACAGCATCAGCGTAAACAAGGAAAAGCGCGCCATGGGCGAAACCATCGGCAGCCAAGACCTCATCAACGACACCTACATCCTGTTGCAGCGGGGTAAAAAGAATTTTTTCATCGCCAAAGTGGTCTGAAAAACCCGGGGGTCTTTACATGTCCGCAGGAATCACCCACCCACCATGAGGTTGCACCCCCTCATGTCGCTGTGATCGAGCCGACCGAGAATTTCGTGCGCATCCTCACCCACCTGCCTGCCCAAATCGGAAGTGGCGATAAAAGAGCAAGAGTGCATGTTGGCCAGGTCTACCACGTTCAATCCTCCCGTACGTCCTCGCCTAGCCGGTGACAGCGGGTCGTGCAAATCCCGGACGAAGAACCTCATCCAAGGCGGCGTTTTGAAAATCCCCTCGCCCACGGAGTACGCCTGACTCAACAATTCGGCCATGCCGTACTCGGAATGGATGCGATCCACGCCGAAGCCCCGCTGCAGCGCTCGATGCAAATCATCGCGGATCGGCTCGGTGCGACGGCCTTTCATTCCACCGGTTTCCATGACCAGCGTACCGGACGGAAGGGCAAACCCTTCTTCGGCCAAGTCCAGCAGAGCGAAACTCACTCCCATGAGCAGCGTTTTCCTCTCGGGATCCGGTTTGGAAAGCAGTGCCTTGAGGCGGGAGATGTCATTGAGGAAGAATCCGCCATCCGGGTGGGCGCTCTCGGTGATGAGGTGCTCCATCATGTACACCAAGGATGAACCTTCCCTTTCCAAGTACGATGGCAACAGCGCCAGAATGCGGTAGTTCCGGGGCGATCCGTAAAAGTGTCGAAACCCGGTGGTGAAGGCTTTTCGGTAAAGTTCCGTGCTTTTCACGTGGTGGCTCGAAGGCCCCACACCCGTGGTGCCGGTGCTGGTAAATACCATTTCGGCTTCCCCTTCGCCGGTGAACACGCGGTGGTTCTTGAAAGTCTCGATAGGCAAAAAGGGCACGTCGGCCAGGTCGGCCACCTTCTCGGGGTGATCGACCAACGACTCGACGAAGCGGCGGTACACCGGATTTTCCACCCGCTGGCGGTGAAATATTTCCAGTGCGGCATCGTTAAATTCCCCGTCGGGTTCCAATGTGAAAATCCTATTTTCCATGGTATTTGTCGCGGCCGATCCGAGAATCGGCTTGGGATTCGGTCACAAGGCAATATGGAAATTCCATACCTTTACAAAGGTAATCCACCGTGCAATACTCCAATGAAACTTTTCCACTACACCGGATCGGCCATCGTGCACCTGACGCCGTTTTTACTGATTGCGTCCTTCCTCGTGTCCTGCGTGGAGCGGGATAAATTGCCCGACGAACCGGTGATCAACTCCATAGAGTACTTGGAAGACACGCGTCAACTGGTGGTGACCTTCACCGACGGCGACGGCAATTTCGGTCTGCACGACAACGAGACCCAGCCGCCCTATCAGCCGTATTTGGATACCGTGAGCATGGAACCCAATCCCTACCACTACAATTACTGGTTGGACTACTACAAGAAAGACGAAAACGGGGAATGGCTATTGGTCGAACTTCCGGGGAATGCGAATTTCCGAATTCCCTTTCTCACGCCGGAGGGGCAAGACAAGCAGCTCCGAGTAAAAATCACCAATGACTTGGGCACGGAAATCCCATTGCCTCCCTTCATCGTCGAAGGCGACACCATGAAATTCGCCGTTACGTTGATCGATCGCGCGCTGAACCACAGCAACGTGGCGGAAACCCCGCCCTTCATCGCTCCCCCAAAGCAGTGAATTCCACGCGGACACGCGCCGCTCAGACCTCTCCCGCCAACGCTTCCGACACGTTGACGATGTGATTTCCCGTTTTTTCCAGGGCGTTGAACAATTCGCTGTACACGGTGCTGCTCCGCAAGTTGTCCTTTCCTTCGTCGATGCGCTTGATGTGCTCCTTGCGCATGAATGTGCGCACCTCGTTGATCTGCATCTCCATTTCCTTCGCCGCTTTCACGTCCACGCGTTTGTCCATCTCCGTGCGAAGGTTTTTCATCATGATATCCGCCGCGGCGTCCACCAAGTCCATGAGCTCCAACAATTTTCTCCGCTGCGCCGGCGTGAACCATAGTTGAGCCTCATTTTTCCGGCCTATGGTCCGGGAAATCTGAAAGTACGTGTCTGCGATCCGTTCGAGTTCGCCCGCGATCCGCAACAACGCCCGAATGTGCTCTGAGGAAGAAGTGGTGAGTTTGGTCGTGGACAACTTCATGCAGTACGAAACGATCTCCACTTCCATGCGGTCGGTCACGTTTTCATAGTGCTTGATGCGCTCGTGCCATTTGTCCCTTTCGGTGGGGTCGGCTTCGGTAAACAACATCCGCGTCATCTGCGCCATGCGCAACGTGATTTCCCCGAAGCGGATCATCGCACGCCTCACCTCCAAGAGGGAAATTTCCGATACGTTGATGGTAGAATCCATAAAGGAGAGTTTCGACGTCTCGTCGGCTCTTCCCCTCGACGGCACGGTGGCCGCGGCCACTCTCGCCAGCAACGGGGTGAAACCGATGAAAAGGGCGAAATTGGCCAAGTTGAAAAACGTATGAAATGCGGCCAAAACCGTCGTGGCCGCCGCGCCCTCTTCCCATGCGGTCGCTTCTTTGCCCACGCCAAACAAGTCCCACCCCACATCTACCACGTACGGCAAAGCCACTACCATCCACACGCCACCCAACACGTTGAAAATCGTGTGGATTCTCGCCGATCTCTTGGCGTGCACGTTGCCTCCGAGTGAAGCGAACTCGGCCGTGACGGTCGTTCCGATGTTGTGCCCCAAAACGAGGGCCGCCGCTCCCGTGAGAGGCAAAATACCCGCAAAGGCAAAGGTCATGGTCAGCGCGATGGCGGCGGACGAACTTTGCAATAGTGCGGCGATGAGAAAACCCAAAGCCACCAGTGACAAAATGCCCGAATACCCGCCCATTTCCTGAGACAAGAAAAAGTTGTACAGTCCAGGGGCTTGCGCACCACCGGGCACCAGGGCCATCAGAAACCCCAAACCGATGAACATCAGCGCCAAGCCGATGATGGGTGTGCGCCAAATACGCACTTTGGAACGGCGCATCAGCAGCAGTGGCGATACGATGGCAAACATGACAAGTGCGTAGGGCGTCAGGCCGGCGCGAAACCCGAGCAGGGAAACAAGCCACGCGGTGACGGTGGTGCCGATATTGCTGCCCAAAATGATGCCCGCCGATTGCCCCACGGTAATCAATCCCGCGTTGACGAAGCTGACGGTCATGACGGTCACGGCCGTCGACGACTGCAAAACCGACGTGACGGACAATCCCGATAGCGCCCCCATCCAGCGGTTTTTGGTCATGGATTCCAACGCTCCCCGCAATCCCGAACCGACCCCGGCCTGAATTCCCTCGCTCATAGTGCGCATGCCGTAAACGAAAACCATCAAGGCGCCGATGATCATCACTACCAACATAAAGCCATGAGGTCCTTCGACGGGCAACAAGGTGTCGTACACCCAAGCACCCGGAGACGGAAAGACTCCCGGCGCGTCCGCCCCCGCCCAAATCGCCTCCCTCGCTCCTCCGGAACGGAAGGCGGAAAATGACGAGGTCGAATGCGGCAAAAGCGATATCAAATTCACGTCAGACTAATTTAGGACTCCTCTTTCGGCATCGCCCCGAAATGATTTTAAAGGGCGCGTTCGAGGCGAGGAGAGGCCCCGCGGACAGATTCAAAGGTACGATTCACATCCGACCGGCACGACGTGGACACCAAAGGAAAAACCCGGGATGGGAAACTTCGGGCACTCCCACTTCGGATGATCCTCCTGCCCGGCGCTTATTCCAGTCGGTACACCGGAATGCGCTTGAATTCCATCTCCGCCATTTGGGAATGGTCGAGGATGAACCCAATCTGTTCCCACGTATTTTCCTTAAACCCCGGCTCGTTACTCAAACGGTCTTCGAAAGCTTCCCGCAATCGTGGATTGCGCCGCAGTATTTCCCGGGCATCCTCGGCAAACAAGTACGGTGAAGCGTATTCTTTTTTCCGCAGCACGGAATCGAAAAAATTCCAATTGAAAAAACTGTCGACGTTTCGCGGATCCAAGGTCGCCGCCAAGTATCGGTTGCCCGGTTGATTCGCAGTTACGATCACGTCGCCGGGGTGAAAGGTCAATTCCATTTTTCTCGGCCGCACCGAGGTGTTGTAGTGGAGATAGTGCCCTTCGTATGGCGGCTCCACGGTTTCGTATTCCTCCACGTAGTCGGCGGTCACCTCCATCGTGGTGTCATTCTTCAACACCCTCATGTCGATGTCGTTGGCCTCCAAGCGCTCCAACACCTCCTTCCAGGCACCAGGAATCACGTAAGCGCGAGGCAATTCCGTGCGTGAGTCGGCCACGTGCCTATTGCGGAACGGAACCATTTTCAAGTAAGGGCGATCGCGGTCGTAGCGAGGCACCGGCACCCCCGAAGGAAGGGTATCCACATCCGCTTCGTACCCCGGAAATTCCAGTGAATCCACCTCCTCGCTCAACTTCCAACCCGAGTCGAAATTCCGCAACTCTGCGGTGAGTTCGTCGGCGTTGGACTTCAGGGTGAGAATGATGTCCTTTCGTTCGGTCAGAAATCCGTCCATTACTTGCAGAAAAGTCAGGGTCGCTTCCACGCGCCGGTCGAAGGGCTTCAGCATGTGGGCTTCCGTCACGAAAGCCAAGGTGTTGAACAGAGTGGCGTATCCCGACCCGTAGCGGGGGTGATCCGTAAAGGCCACCAAACCTTCCTCGGGCGTGCGTCCGCTCAACTGCACGTAGGGCACCATGCGCTCACCCCGCTCCGCCATCCGCTCGTACAAAGCCGGCAGCATTTCCCTTTCCACAAAACTTTGTTGCATGGGCACCAAGCGCTCGGGAAAAGCCGACAACAAGGTCATCGTCGGTTGGTAATCCGCACCGTTGCTGGTGTGCGTATCGATGAATACGTGCGGTTTCCACCGGTGAAAAAGCCGCGTAAAACTCAGCGCATTGCGGGAATCGCATTTGATGAAATCGCGGTTCAGGTCGAGATTGCGCGCATTTCCGCGAAAACCGTAGGATTCGGGCCCCTCTTGATTGTACCGCGTATGCGAATTCCGGTTCAGCGCCCCGCCGATATTGTACACCGGCACCACCACGTACACTACGGCCTCACCGGGTTCACTCGCCTTCTCGCCCGCAAAATCGATAGCGGCGTTGATGCCGGCCGGTTCCCCGGGGTGTATTCCGTTCAGTACCAGACACACCACTTGCTCATTCTCCCGAGCCGAAGCCGGGGAAAATCCACCTTTCCCGTCGATGATCAGAGCGTGCAGCGGCTGCCCAGCGTCGGTTTCGCCCGCTTCGACGAGCCGGGTCGTTTCCGGGTGGTTCTCGGCCAAAGTTCGGTACGCCTCGACAATCTCGGGGTACGTGGGCGTATAATTCGATGCGAACTGCGCATTTACGGTCGTGGCGCAAAACCCTGCGAGGAGAGTCACACCCACAAAAACCCAAAACCCGCAAACGCGTCCGGAAAATCCATGCTTCATGAGTCCCGCAATATGGTGAACGCGCCAAAGTAACCGAAAATCCGGCGAACCCCTGCCTGGGGGCACGTCAAATTTCCGTAGCCGGAAGTGGTCAAAGTCCATGAGGCCATCCCCCCGGGATCTCCGCACATCCCTTATCGGTCTCATCGCCGGGCAGCCTTCCCGAAATCTCGTTTTGCGCCACGTTCCCGGGGTCGGTCTACCACCTTTAGCTCGGCACGGCCCGGGTGGGGTCGCCATTTCGGGGCGGGGGCTTCCAAGGTCGCCCCGCCCCGAAAGGCGCCCCGACACCCGCCCCGAGCCGAGGCTACCGGTGTTCGCCCTGATGGAAGCCGGATTGCAACAGAGAGGCCGTTTGGCGTGCAAACCCACATTCCGCGTCGGGTTGAAATCGCACTGTTCCGTTTTGCCTTACTTTTGTATGAGAACATTTAGTTTGTGCCGAAATGAAAACGGACAAAATACTGATCGTCGACGACGAACCGGACATCATCGATCTCATAGAGTACAACCTCGAAAAAGAAGGGTACGAAGTAAAATCCGCCACCAACGGTCTGGACGCCATCGAAACGGCGAAGGAATTCTTGCCCGACCTCATCTTGCTCGACGTCATGATGCCCGAAATGGACGGCATCGAAACGTGCGTGCGCATGCGGGAGATCGAATCGCTGAAACCGAGTTTGATCGCCTTTTTGACCGCGCGAAACGAAGATTACTCGCAAATCGCCGGTTTCGAAGCCGGTGCCGACGATTACATTTCCAAACCCATCAAGCCCCGGGTTCTGCTTTCCCGCATCCAGGCGCTGCTGCGGAGAAAGGGCGGCAGCCCACCTGAAGAAGCCCAAGACCTGGGCGACTTAACCATAGACCGCGAAAAGTACGTGGTCACTTTCAAAGGGGATGTCCTCGAATTGCCCAAAAAGGAATTCGAACTGCTGTCGCTCCTCACCGAAAGCCCCGGCCGCGTGTACACCCGCGAAACCATCTTATCGACCATCTGGGGCGAAGACGCCGTGGTGGGCGACCGCACCATCGACGTGCACGTGCGCAAGCTGCGTGAAAAAATCGGCAACGATTACATCAAAACCGTCAAAGGGGTGGGCTACAAATTCGACGTGCAGTCATGAGGCGCAGCCCGCTGATTTTATCCGCGCTCACCGGTGCCGGGGGCGCCGCGACGATCACCGTGTTGATCTTCGCACTGCTGGCGCTCACGGGAGTCGAATTCGGGTTTTGGCTGCCCATCGCCGTGTTTTTCCTCTCCTTCGCCGCGTTGTGGTTATTGTTCCATTGGGTTCTGAAGCAATTCATCGTGCGGAGGATCAAGGCGATTTACAAGAACATGGACGGCCTGAGCAAAAGCAAGGCGCCCTACCGGTACAGCACCCGCCGCGACGTACTTGGCGACGTAAACCGCCAGGTGATCGATTGGGCCGAGGACCGCATGGCCGAGATCCAAGACCTGAGACAGAAAGAAAACTTCCGGAAGGAATTCGTCGGCAACGTGGCCCACGAGTTGAAAACACCCATTTTCAGCATACAGGGCTACATCCTCACCTTGCTCGAAGGTGCACTGGAAGACCCGAAATTCAACCGGAAATTCCTGAACAAAGCCGCGAAATCGGCGGAGCGCATGACCCGCATCGTGGAAGACCTCGACACCATCACCCAATTCGAGTCGGGAAACCTGAAACTGAAGATCGAAAAGATCGACCTGGTGGAGCTCACGCGGGAGATCATCGAAAGCCGTGAACAAGAAGCCGACCAGCGCGAAATCGAAGTGACCTTCGACCAGTCGTACGACGCGCCCCTCTACGCCATGGCCGACTCCTTCCGCATCAGCCAAGTGCTCACCAACCTGATCACCAACTCCATCAACTACGGCCGGGAGAAAGGTCAAACCTTGGTGAGGTTCGTGGATTTGGGCGATCGCTGGCGGGTGGAAATCGAAGACAACGGACCCGGAATCACCAAAGAGCACATCCCGCGATTATTCGAGCGCTTTTACCGGGTAGACAAAAGCCGCACGCGGGACCAAGGCGGCACGGGATTGGGTCTCGCCATTTGCAAGCACATCATGGAAGCCCACAAGGAAACCCTCACCGTGCAGAGTACGCCGGGCAAGGGATCCATCTTCGCCTTTACCCTGAAGAAAGCCAAATAAAAGGCCTTCCGCACCTAAAGCTCAGGATTTACCGGAATCCAGAAACGCATCCAGCACTTCGTCCAAACGGCTCTTTCCCTTGGGCGGCACTGCCAATTTCGAAGCCGAAAGAACGGCATCGGTGGTGAGTGTGTTTTGCGCGGTCGATGCGAACCACTTTTTGGCCCTGACGCGGTCGGCCAGATATTCCTGCTCGGATTGACCGGGAGTGGGCACAACGCAGGCTCGGCAACCCAAGGCCATGAGGTCGCAGAGGGTGGAAAATCCCGACCGTGAAAGCACCACCGACGAGCGCCGCAGTACGTTGCGCAAATCCACGCCGTCTGCGAAGTCCATGCACTCGATGTCCTCGCCCCAATCCGGCTTCGGCAAGTCGGTGCGACCGCGGATCACGACCTTCCGCCCGGGAATATCCCGAAACACCTCCACCACGCGCTCTTCGAAAATGGACCGCTGGGGTTCCGGGCCGCTCAGCAGGGCCGTCGCCGAGATATTGCAAAGGGCTTCCCGGCCTCTTCCGAACCGCGACAACCGCCCGATCCACTCAACCTCACCCTCGTAATGCCGATTGAACGCCAAGTCGCCCGACAAAGAATCGTCGCCCTCTTCGTCGGGGATCCAAACGGCGTTGAACCGATTCATCCACCGCGCTATAATCCGATGAGCCATCCCCTGCATCGCCGGTGCTTTTGGACCAAGTTGGTGGGTGATCAATACCGAAGGCAGCACGGGGGAATACGCTCCGTACACGTTGTCCGAAATGATGTGGGTGACACGCCGATACCGCGCTTCCTCGGACAGAAATTTCCTTTGGCGATCGTTGAGGATGGGCTGTGCGAATGCGCGCCTCCAAATGGCGGCCGCGGCTCCGCGGGGGTTGTACCTCACTTCGCGGTCGGGAATTTCAAAGGCTTCCACTTCGGGAAAACGGCCTTTGAGGTAGTCCAAACTGCGTCCCGATCCCGCCAGTACCACTTCGGCGCCTTTTTCCGACAAGGCGCGTACGACAGGCACGCAACGCGTGGCGTGTCCCAAACCCCAATCCAATACCGCGAGAAGCACCCTGGCAGACATGGAGGCAAATGTAGGTGTGGATTTGTTTCTTTGAAAGAACTCAGTGCGTTCGGTGGATTTCCCGTGAAAAAAAACGGCGGTCGAAAGGCGTTCCGCACGTGGACCTTGTCCATTCCGATGTGGTGGCAATGCCAAACGGAATGATTAATTTTGCGCCTGCGATCATGGCGAAAAAGAAACTGGAGCGCTTTGCCGAAATGAAGGGGTTCAACTGTGTGTACGAGCCCGATATGGAGGACATTCAATCGGGTGAATACGCGCTGAAGGGAAAGTGGTGTTCCGACCACTTCAAAAACGATCACCCCATCACTTTGGAATTGGGCTGTGGAAAAGGCGAATACACCGTGGAGCTCGCGCGTCGAAACCCCGACCGAAATTTCATCGGTGTGGACGTGAAGGGTGCCAGGATGTGGAGGGGTTCGAAAACCGCACATTCCGAAGGGCTTGAAAACGTGGTTTTTTTGCGCACGAAAATCGAGTTCATCGAAGCGTTTTTCGCTCCCGGCGAGGTGTCGGAAATCTGGTTGACCTTCTCCGACCCCCAGCCCAAAGACCGCAAAGGAACGAAGAGGCTGACGGGCGCACCCTTTCTGGAGCGCTACCGACGAATCATGAAACCCGATGGCATCGTGCATTTGAAAACCGACAGCACCATCCTTTCGGAAGCCACGCTCGACACGCTCCGAGAGGAGGGAATCGAGCCTGAGGTCGTGTACGACGACGTGCACGGGAGCGACCGCCACAGCCTGTCCGCCGAAGAAGCGGAAGTACTGGACATCCGCACGTTTTACGAGAGGATGTTTTTGGAAAAAGGCAAAAAGATCAATTACATCCGTTTTCGGTTGAGTGAAAGAGTCGGCGAAAATATCGGATGAGAACCGCGATTTTTTCGATGCGGTTTACGAAGTGACCCGGTTGATTCCCCGAGGGCGAGTCACCAGTTACGGCGCCATCGCCAAGTACCTCGGTTCGGGGCGATCCGCCCGCATGGTAGGATGGGCCATGGCCGCATCGCATAGATTGCCCCGCCCCGTTCCCGCGCATCGGGTGGTCAACCGCACGGGGGTGTTGACGGGAAAGCATCACTTCGGTGAAAACCGCATGCAAGTCCTCCTCGAAGAAGAGGGCGTGCGGGTGGAAAACGACCGGGTGGTGGACTTTGAACAACGTTTTTGGGATCCCGGACGGGATCCGGAATTGAATCCTTTTGACTGAAAACCATGACTCTCAACGAAGAAAACATAAAGAATGCACTTGGCCACGTCATCGAACCGGATGTAAAGAAAGACATCGTGGAACTCGATCTGGTGCACAACATCCAAATCAAAGACGGCGAGGTGAGTTTTGAACTCCACGCCCTCAACGCCGCAATGCATGCTCGAAAGCGCCTCGAAGATGCGTGCAGGTTCGCCCTGGAACGCCATTTCGGAAAAGACCTGAAAGTGCACATCGACGTGAAATTGCTTTCGGCCAAAGAACGGGCTCCCGAGCAGCGAAAAGTCTTGCCCGGCGTGAAGAACATCATCGCGGTGGCTTCGGGAAAAGGCGGCGTAGGCAAATCGACCGTGGCTTCCAATCTCGCCGCCGGACTCGCCTTGGAAGGACACAGCGTGGGATTGCTCGACGCCGACATCTACGGGCCTTCCATGCCGCTGATGTACGACGTAGAAAAAGACAAGCCCACCACGAGGGAAATAGACGGCAAAAACTACATCATACCCGTGGAAAATTACGGCGTGAAGCTCCTCTCCATCGGGTTTTTCGCCGACACTTCCCAAGCGGTCGTGTGGCGCGGTCCCATGGCCAGTAAAGCCCTGAACCAAATGTTCAACGACGCCTATTGGGGGCCCCTCGATTACATGATCATCGACCTGCCCCCGGGGACGGGCGACATCCACCTGAGTCTGGTTTCGGGAGTTCCGTTGACCGGTGCCATCGTAGTCAGCACGCCGCAAAACATCGCCTTGGCCGATGCGCGGAAGGCCGTGTCGATGTTCCGCCTTGAAGCCATCAAAGTGCCGGTTTTGGGCATTGTGGAAAACATGGCGTACTTCACCCCGCCGGAATTGCCGAACAACAAATACTACATCTTCGGACAATCCGGGGCAAAGCATTTGGCGGAAGAAATCGGGGTGCCCTTTCTCGGTGAGGTTCCCATCATCGAATCCATCCGGCAATCGGGCGACGTCGGACGACCGGCGGTTTTGCAGGACGACACCCCGTCGTCGCGCGCTTTCCGACAAATAATTAGTAATTTTGTTCAATCCGAAACGCGTCGTCGGGAAGCGGTCAAAGCGCTGTAAAGCACGGACGTGAAAGGCGAAACGCAAAGATTCAAGTCGGCGCACACAAGAAAAACGAACGCCATGGAAAGTTTGGAAGCAAGAGTGGAAGAAGCGTTGCAGCAGATCAGACCTTATCTGGAAGCCGATCGGGGAAACATCTCCCTGGTGGAAATTACCGAGGGAATGATCGCCAAAGTAGAGCTCCACGGCGCGTGCCGCGACTGCTCGATGAGCTTCATGACCATGCGCGCCGGAGTGGAAGAAAGCATCCGGAGCTCCGTTCCGGAAATCAAGGGGGTCGTCGCGATCAATTCTCTCGTTCCTTCCAGATAGACCGAAGGCGCGTTTCCCTCACCCCCGACACCGAACAATTCAATAAAATCCAATCACATTGGAAGAGATAAAAATCAAAGAGCCTACGCGGGTTAAAGAGATAAAAAAGGATGTAACCATCCTTTTTGCCGGCGATTCCGGCGACGGAATCCAACTCACGGGCAGCCAGTTTACCAACACCACGGCGCTGTTTGGAAACGACATCAGCACCTTTCCAAATTTCCCCGCGGAAATTCGCGCACCCCAAGGCACCATCGCCGGTGTATCGGGTTTCCAGTTGAATTTCGGCAGCGTGGAAATATTCACGCCCGGCGACAAGTGCGACGTGCTGGTGGCCATGAACGCCGCAGCGCTGAAAGCCAACTTGGACAAGCTGAAAATCGGCCGCACCATCATCGCCAATACGTCGGGTTTCGACAAGAAAAACCTGAAGCTCGCGGGCTACCTCGACATGGAAAACCCGCTCGAAAACAATTCACTCGGAAAATACCGCGTGATTGAAATCGACGTGACCAAGCTCACCCGGGAGGCCCTAAAAGATTCCGATCTGGGCGTAAAAGAAAAGGATCGGAGCAAAAACATGTTCGTCCTCGGGTTTTTGTACTGGATGTACAACCGGGAGATGCAACCCACGGAGAACTTCATCCGAAAAAAATTCCAAGGTCGCCAAGACCTCATCGACGCCAACATCGCGGTATTGAGGGCGGGATACAATTACGGAGACACCTCCGAAACTTTTACCACTCGCTTCGAAGTGAAGCCCGCCCCGCTGCCCAAGGGCGTGTACCGCAACATCGCGGGCAACCAAGCTTTGGCTCTCGGACTTCTGGCGGCCGCGAAAAAAGCGGACATGCCCCTGTTCTACGGCAGTTACCCCATCACCCCGGCTTCCGACATTCTCCACGAATTGTCCAAACACAAAAACATGGGCGTGCGGTCCTTCCAGGCGGAAGACGAAATCGCCGCGGTCACTTCGGCCATAGGCGCGTCTTTCGGCGGGAATTTGGGGGTGACGGCGTCGAGCGGTCCGGGTATCGCTCTGAAAGGGGAAGCCTTGGGCCTCGCCATGATCTTGGAATTGCCTCTGGTGGTGGTCAACGTACAGAGGGGTGGCCCGTCGACGGGCTTGCCCACCAAAACCGAACAAGCCGACTTGCTGCAAGCCCTGTACGGCCGCAACGGCGAAGCGCCCATTCCGGTGCTGGCGGCATCCTCACCCCGCGATTGTTTCTACACCGCGTTCGAGGCCGTTCGCATCGCACTCGAACACATGACCCCGGTGTTTTTGCTCTCCGACGGATACATCGGCAATGGCTCGGAACCATGGAAATTTCCGCTTTCACGGGACTTGGGTTCTATCCACCCACCGAAAATCGATCGAAAGGGAGAGGGAGAATTCCAGCCCTACGCCAGGGATGAAAAATTCGTAAGGCGATGGGCCATCCCGGGCACGCCGGGATTGGAGCACCGCATCGGCGGTTTGGAAAAACAAGACCTCACCGGAAACGTGTCCTACGATCCGAAAAACCACGAAAAGATGGTCGGCCTGCGCGCCGCCAAAGTGGAAAAGATCGCCGATTTCATTCCCCTCCAAACGGTCGACTCGGGTCCGGATGAAGGCAAAGTTTGTATCCTCGGATGGGGATCGACCTATGGGGCGATCCGTACGGCGGTGAAAACCCTGACCGAAGAAGGCATGGAAGTATCGCACATCCACTTGCGCCATCTTTTCCCATTCCCGAAAAACTTGGGCGAATTGCTGAAAAACTTCACCCACGTGTTGGTTCCCGAGCTCAACAACGGGCAGCTGGTCAAACTCATTCGCAGCGAATATTTGATCGACGCCAAATCCATTACCAAAATCCAAGGCATGCCTTTTTCCTCCTCGGAAATCCGCGATGCCGTCATGCCCTATCTCGCATCATGAATACCGAAGCGCCTACATACACTCCAAAAGATTTCGCCACGGACCAAGAGGTGCGCTGGTGCCCCGGGTGCGGGGATTACTCGATACTGAAGCAAGTGCAAAGCGTGTTGCCCGACGCGGGCTTTCCGAAGGAGAAAATCGTATTCATTTCGGGCATAGGTTGTTCCTCGCGCTTTCCGTATTACATGGATACTTACGGCATCCACGGCATCCACGGTCGGGCACCGGCCATCGCGGCGGGACTCAAAATCGCAAATCCGGATTTGAGCGTGTGGGTAATCACCGGCGACGGCGATTCCTTGTCCATCGGAGGGAACCACCTCATCCACGCCCTGAGACGGAACTTCGACATCAATATCCTTTTGTTCAACAACGAGATTTACGGATTGACCAAAGGCCAGTATTCACCCACTTCGCCGGAAGGAAAGGTGACCAAATCCACGCCCATGGGTTCGGTGGACCACCCTTTCAACCCGTTGGCTCTGGCCCGGGGTGCGGGAGGAACGTTCATCGCGCGCGCCTTGGATAGGGATCCAAAACATCTGAGGGTGGTGCTCAACGAAGCGAACCGCCACAAAGGGACCTCCCTGGTGGAGATTTACCAAAACTGCAACGTGTTCAACGACGGTGCCTTCGAGGTATTCACCGACAAAGCGACCAAAGCCGAAACGACCATCTTCGTGGAAGACGGCCAACCCCTCGTGTTCGGAGAAAACGACTCCAAGGGCATCGTTTTGGACGGTGCGCAGCCCCGCGTGGTGAATCTCGAAAACGGCGAAGCCTCAAAAAACGATCTCTGGGTTCACGATTCTTCCAACCGCTTCAAGGCGGCTACCTTGTTGAGATGCTTCGATGCGCCCGACGCTGCGGCCGGCGGCTTGCCGAGGCCTTTCGGAGTGATTTTCAAGGAGGATAAAACCTGTTACGAAGACCTGCTCCACGGCCAGATCCAAACGGCGATAGACACCAAAGGTCCCGGCGACCTCGACGCGTTGTTGCGCGGAGAAAACACGTGGGAAATCGTTTGACGAATAACCACGAGGTTGTCAGCGAGAATTATTGAAGTAGTATCCCGTTACCCTTCCTCGGGCAATCCTTTCAGGTGAATTTCCTTGACGGCGATGTTCACGTAATCGGCGAATTGGACCAAGCGCCATTTCAACGCATCTGAAATTTCGGGCGGCATGTTTTCGAGGTACTGAAAAACGACTTCCTGGATGACGTTCAACTCGGGATTTACGCCCACCCGGTCCAAGAGCTCCAGCACTTTTCCCACATTGTCCAACAGCTCTTCCACGCGAGCTTCGTTCTCCGTGGTCAAGGGGCCGAGGGAGCGAATCAGGGCGTTCAATTTCTCCGCGCAAACGAATTCGAGTTCTTCGTGGTCCATGTTGAAACCCCATTGCTTGATGTCGGCCACGATGCGCCGCAATTGGGAGATGTCGATTTTCGACTTATCGGAATAAAAGAGGGCGCGCAACTCGTTGTTGAGCACCATTTCCAAATTCCTCACCAAGATTCGCGGTGGATTCAGACCCGAACCCCGCATGACGTTGAGCAGGTTAAAATTCCGGTTGTTGATCTTTCGGTACGACTCCGCCGCAGACCTCTCCCCTTCTTCCACCAGAGGTTTCAGCATGGCGATGCGTTCGTCTTTGAACATGTCGAAAAAAGAAAAGCTCCGCTGCTCGGGGTAGCGTTGGAACAGCTCCACGACTTTTGAAACATTTGAAGCGCGGAAGGCCTCGACGACCTCCTCGACGAAATTGTGGTACTCTTTTTCGGGAATGCGTGAAAAGGCTTTTCCGAGCAGGTGATGCTGACCCAGGTACAGTACGATGTAGCTGAACTTTTTCTCGCTCAGCGTCACCCGGGAGCGCACATGGGTGCGGCCCACGACCAGGCGCTGCGAACCTTGTATGATGCGGCGGTAATGGGTGGACTTGGTGCGGTACTTAAACACCGATATTTCTTCCGGATCCTCCGCGAAAAGGGAAGACACGGCGTAGTGCATGCCGATTTTCGTCAACGTGAGTTTGGCCGGCTCGACCAGCTTCGCGTACACCTCGGCGCCGTTTTCGTACTCGGGGTGATTCGGTTCCATGGCCGACAGTTTCTCCATAAACCGAGCGTTCACCGGTCGATCCGACAGCCCCGTCACGATTTGGATCGCACGGCACGCGTACTGCAAAACCTGAACGGTTTCTATTCCCGTGACTTCGTCGAAAAACCAAGCGCAACTCGTAAACATCAGCAGGCGCTGCCTCTGCATTTCCAGCAAGCGTAACACGCGTGTTTGCTCTTCTTCGCCGAGGGGTTGAAAGTGTGTTTGGAGAAACTGCGTCAATCGCTCGTCGGTGTGATTCACCAGCAAATCGATGTAGAGGTTGCGCAAGGCCCACGGATCGGAATGGAAAGGCGTCATGTGCTTTTCGTACACCTCATCCAATACGCCTCCGAGCCAATCCAACGCCTCCCTCAAGGGTTTGCGCCATTTTTGATTCCACTCGGGATACCCGCCGGAATTGCATCCGCAATCGGAGCGCCAACGCTCTACGCCGTGCACGCAGCTCCACGAAGAGTTTTCGTGAATTCGGACTTCGTGGTTGGGAGGATACAATTCGAGATACCGGCCGTAGTTGATCAGTTCGCCTTCCTCGCCCTTGACGATATAATCCAGGCAATAGGCCAGCGCCATGTCGCCGTGCCGATGGTGATGCCCATAACTCTCGCCGTCGGTCGCGATGTGGACGAGTTGTGCCTCTTCCCGGTCGTCGAATCCTTCCAACAGCGAATGCGCGAAGGATTGCCCGTCGTTCAGCACCCCTTTGAAAGCCACCGCTTCGGACAAGGCGCCGTCGTAGAAAAACAGATTGATTTCCCGGCCCGAAGGCAGCTTGTAGAGGTAGGGCCTTCGTGTATCGATGCCTTCAGCCCATTCCCCTCCGGCCAGTGGACGGAAAGCCTCAGCCTGCCGTGGAGCCAAAATGGTGAATCGGATTCCGTTTTCCGCGAGCACTTCCAGGGTTTCGGTGTCGACCGCGGTTTCGCCCAGCCACATACCTTCGGGTTCCCGACCGAAGCGGTGTCGGAAATCGGCCATACCCCACTTGACTTGGGTTTCCTTGTCGCGCCGACTCGCCAGCGGCATGATGACGTGGTTGTACACCTGTGCGATGGCGGAACCGTGGCCGCCGAATCGTTCCACGCTCAATCGATCGGCTTCGAGGATTCGCGCGTAAGTCACCGGCCTGTGCTCTTCCATCCAGTGCAACAAGGTTGGCCCGAAGTTGAAACTCATTTGGGCGTAGTTGTTCACGATGTCGACGATGCGGTCTTCTTCGTTCAGGATGCGGGACACTCCGTTGGGGTCGTAGCATTCGGCGGATATCCTTTCGTTCCAATCGTGGTACGGGGCGGCCGATTCCTGGTATTCGATCTTCTCGAGCCACGCGTTCTCACGCGGAGGTTGATAGAAATGTCCGTGGACACAGATGTATTTTTTCATTGCAAAGCTTTGCGATCACCGCGTGTACGGGTGAAAAGGATCTTCGTTTTTTCACGCCACGGCGAGTATTCGGGGGTGTTTCGTTTCGTACCCCAAGGTACGTTTTCGGGTGGCAACGCCGCCGCGGAGACAATTTTAATACAAACGGCGTCGCGCGCAAAACCTTGTAGATATGGAGGCGTTCCGCCTTCATTCGGTTGAGGAATTTAATCCTAATTTCACGCCGTGATACTGGTAACGGGAAGTACAGGGATTGTAGGCAGCAGGCTGACTTTCGACCTACTGAACAAGGGGGAAAAGGTGAGGGCCCTGAAGCGACCGGATTCGGATACCGAGTTCGTGCGCCGCGTATTTCGATTCTACGAGGCGGAGCGGGGTGAGGAACTTTTCGATCGCATCGAGTGGGTGGACGGCGACATTTTGGAATTGGACTCTCTCGAAGTGGCCATGCGCGGAGTTCATACCGTGTATCACACGGCCGCCTTGGTGTCTTACGCCGGGAGTGACCGGCAAAAGTTGGCCATCATCAACGGCGACGGCACGGCCAACGTGGTCAATCAAGCCGTCGCATCGGGCGTGGAGCGTTTTTGCCACGTGAGTTCGGTGGCCGCTCTGGGCAGCACCGACGACGGCTCGCCAATCGACGAGTCGACGCCGAGGAACACCATGGATTCCCGTTCGTTTTACGGTATTACCAAGTACATCGCCGAGCGGGAGGTGTGGAGAGCATCCGCGGAGTCGGGCCTGTCGATGGTGATCGTAAACCCCTCGATCATTTTGGGGCCGGCGCGGTCGGACCAGAGCAGCGGTATGCTGTTTTCCACGTTGCGCAAAGGATTGGCCTACTACCCCCCGGGTTGCACGGGCATCGTGGATGTACGCGACGTCTCGCGCATGGCGATTGAACTCGCCGAAAGCGACGTGCGGAGCGAGCGATTCTTGCTGAACTCCGAAAACATCACTTACAGGAAATTACTGGAACTTTCAGCAGAGGTTTTCGGCCACGCCAAACCCAAAATTCGAGTGGGGTTCGGCGCGCTCGAAGCCGCGTGGGTGGCCTCGGGCATCGTTTCGGCGATATCGGGAAATCGGGCCAAAATAACCAGGGAAACCGCGCGGAGCGCCACTCGTAACACGCGGTACAACTCCGAGAAGGTGAGGGAAACGCTGAACACCGGGTTTATCACCGTGGAAGAATGCCTGAAATACTTCGCTCCCTTCTATCGATCTTCGGGAAAAGGATAAGCGGAATGTGTACGGGTTTTGACCGATGCGAGTCACACCCACAAAAACCCAAAACACCCCCTACGTCCATCACTTTTTTCGGATGAGGCTGCGGTACACCGAATCGCGGTGCGCCTCCAAGGCCTTGTTGGTGCTGTCGCGCTTGGTCATCTCGTCTTCTTGGTACTCCCTTTTCACCACCACTTCGAGGGTCACCAGGCTGTCTATCACCTGCTCGTAGATGTCTTTCATCAGATCGGGGTGCTCGGTGTAGTACCCGAAGGTCTTCTCGAATGTGGATCGCGTGACGCCGTGCTTGCGGAAGATTTCGTCGTAGAGCTCCGCCATGTCGATCGAGGTTTCCCGCCGGGGGCCGAGCTTGTGCACGCGCATGGCTTCGATGAGCTGCACGTCTACCATGATGCGCGCGAATTGGTCTTCGTCGAGGACGTCGGGGGGCGGAGCCTCGCGCTTTTGGGGCACGCAGGCGGCGACGATCGTCAGGCACAGCGCCAACACCCATGTACTCAACCCTTTCATCTGTCGAAAATCAGTCTTTTGCCCCGAATCTCGTCGTTGATCCGGCCCTCGTGGTACACCCTCTGTCCATTGATCCACGTGGATGAAATTTTGGTGCGGAAACGGTGGCCTTCAAAAGGGCTCCACCCACACTTGGACAGGATTTGTTCGCGGGCAACTTCCGTGCCGCCGTGGGGGTCCACCAACACCAAGTCGGCGTAATAACCTTCGCGGATAAATCCCCGCCGGTCGACGGCGAAGAGCAGCGCCGGATTGTGGGCGGTTTTCGTCACCACTTCTTCGGGTTTGAACACTCCGTCGGCGGCAAGATCGAAGAGCGCGGGCAGGGCGTATTGCACCAACGGGCCGCCGGAAGGTGCGGAAAAGTAGGGTTGTTTTTTTTCTTGTTTTGTGTGTGGGGCGTGGTCGGTCGCGATCACGTCAATGCGTCCATCGACAACCGCTTGCCGGATCCCCGATCGGTCTTGCGCCGTTTTGATGGCGGGATTCCACTTTATGAACGCACCTTTTTCCCGGTAATCTTCGTCGGAGAACCAGAGGTGATGCACGCACGCCTCGGCGGTGATTTTCTTTTCCTCCAAGGGGATGTCATTGCGGAAGAGGTTGGTTTCCCTCGCGGTGGAAATGTGCAACACGTGCAATCTGGCCCCGAACTTCTCGGCGAGTTCCACAGCCCGGGATGAACTTCGGTAGCACGCCTCCTCCGACCGGATGAAGGGGTGCGCCGACATGGGCACGTCTTCGCCGTATTTGTCGAGAAATTCCTTCATATTGCGACGTATCAACGGTTCGTCTTCGCAGTGCGTCGCGATGAGGGTCGGGCTTTCTCGAAAGATCGCCTCGAGGGTGGATTCTTCGTCGACGAGCATATTTCCGGTAGACGAACCCATGAAGACCTTGACGCCGCACACCGTGCGCGGATCGGTTTTGACGACCTCGGCGATGTTGTCGTTGGAGGCGCCCATGTAGAAGGAAAAATTGGCGCAACTTACGGCGGCGGCCCTATCGTACTTTTCTTCGAGCAGGCTTATGGACAGCGTATTGGGAACGGTGTTGGGCATTTCCATAAAGGAGGTAATCCCCCCCGCTACGGCGGCACGGCTCTCGGTGGTCAAATCGGCTTTGTGCGTGAGACCCGGCTCGCGAAAGTGAACTTGGTCATCGATCATTCCCGGCACCAGATACTTGCCCTTGGCATCGATCACGTTCACGCCGGGTTCTATCCGGATGTCCTCACCGATTTTCTCGATGAATTCACCGTCGATCAACACATCCAGAGTTCGAATCCGACCTTCGTTGATCACTTCGGCTCCGCGTATCAGTGTCTTTGCCATTTTCTGCTTCTGAATCTCATTTTGAGCACGCCGAGAAAGGCCTCGGTAAAAATGTTCATGCTCATTTTGCTTTGGCCTACTTTGCGGTCCACAAAGGTGATGGGCACTTCCACGAGCTTAAAACCGTGACGGATGGCCGCGTATTTCATTTCTATCTGGAAGGCGTAACCCACGAATTCGATTTGATCGAGGTTGATGGTTTCCAGCACCTCCCTGCGATAACACACGAACCCCGCGGTGGAATCCGCGATGGGCACCCAAAGAATCAACCTGACATACAGCGACGCGAGGTAGGACATGGCGATTCGCAAGAACGGCCAGTTTTCAACTTTCCCTCCTTTGATGTAGCGGGAACCCACGCTCAGATGACCTCCTTCCCGTTCACAAGCCTCACGCAGTCTGGGAAGGTCGCTCGGAGAATGGGAAAAATCGGCGTCCATTTCGAACACATAGGCGTACTCTCGTGCGAGTGCGTACCGAAAACCGGCGATGTACGCCGTTCCGAGGCCGTCTTTGGTTTTGCGCTCCAATAAATGAATGCGCCCGGGGTACTCTGTTTGTTTTTGCCGGACGATGTTCGCGGTACCGTCCGGGCTGTTGTCGTCCACCACCAATATGTCGAAAGTCATGGCCAAGGACTGTACCGCATCGATGATTCTACCGATGTTGCCCTTTTCATTGTAAGTGGGGATGATGACGAGGTTTGAGGCCAATGAAAATTTTTGGCTAAGATAACGGAATTGGGCCTTTGAGCGGCCTCAATTTTCATTCCTGACAAAGTTTAACGCCTTCCACACATACATCCAAAATCTTCCCAACGGACTAAGGTCAAAAGGATTGCCCGTCTTCGACAAGTCACTTCGGGGGGACGACACCACTGAGGGAGGCAGCCGGACCGGATTGCAGCCTATCGGATCAGGGTGACCCTGCCGGTGCGGTACACTCGCTCCGTACTTTCGGGAATATCGGCCACGATGTGCCACACGTACACACCCGGCGGGGCGAAATACTCGCTCCGTCCTTGGCTTCCATTCCACTTACCGTCCACGTCGTTGGTCTCGAACACCACGTTGCCTTCCCGGTCCACGATCCAAAAGCGATAATTCCTCGCATCGACGTACACCATCTGAGGGTAAAACAAGTCGTTCAGGCCGTCTCCGTCGGGAGTGAATGCATTCGGAACGAAAAAGTGCGGTTGACCATCGACCGTGATAATCCTGCAAGCGGTATCCACGCAGCCACTTCCACCCAAGGTCACGAGACAAACCTCGTACTCTCCCCCCTCTTCTTCCGGGAATCTGTAACGGAAATTGCGCTCCGTAGACACCAAGGCCGAATCGATGGTCCACCGCCATTCTTCCCCACCGGTGGAGGTGGAGTTGAAAAACACGGTGGAATTGGTGGAGGAGGGTTTTGTGGGTGAGACTTCGAAACGGGAAGTCACGGCATATACCGCAAGCGGCTCTTCAGCCACAGATTGCGAAGTACAGCCCTGGGGAGAAGTGGCCGTGAGAGACACGGTATAGACGCCCGATTCCGGGTAGGTTTCAAAGACGACGTGTTCTTGGCCTTCCCGATCATTTCTACCGGTGGACCAATGGTACGTCGCGCCGGGGTAGGGCTGGTCGACGTGCAGACTCACGTCCAACGGCGCGCATCCTTCGAGGGAGGAAATCGAGAATTCGGAAGACGGTTTTCCGAAAACTTCCAGGTACCCCGACAGGGTATCCGAACACCCGGCGGTGTTTGTTCCGATGAGCATGTACTCGCCGGAAACGGTAGCGAGTGTGTATGGAGTCGCGGAGAAGGGGTCGTCGAACATAAGGTGGGGCAACCATTCGTACGTCTCGGCTCCGTAACCGATCATGGTGACGAACTCACCCTCGCAGGACTGCTCCGGGGCGATCACCTGCAATTGGGGAATGGGGTAGACTTCCACCCTCACCGTATCGCGGTCTGAACAATGCGCGGTGGACGCTTCGAGAATCAAGACCACGGTTTGGGGATAATATCCCGGGTTGAGCATTGTGAACGACGTTTGCGACGCAGAGGGATGGAGCGCCCCCGGCGATCCCGACCACGAGTAGCTCACTCCCGGTTCGGGCATCATGCCCAGCAATAGCGTATCGCCGGTGCACACGGTAAGGTCTTCGCCGGCATCGACGGAGGGAATATCGTATGCGTCGAGAGTGAAAGAGATGGAAGTATCCGACGTGCAATACTCATCCGCGATTTCGTGGATATCGTAAGATCCCGGGGCAACCACCGCAATGGCGGTATCGCCGGTGACGGAGTACTCGCCGAAGTCCTGCCCGTCTTTCATGATGGCGAAGCTCACGGCACCGTATCCGGTCACGTCGAGCTCCAAAAGTGCGGTTTCCTCTCCGCACACGAAAGGCTCCACCTCGGCCTCCATTTGAGGCAGGCTCCGAAAATCGATATTCCCCGATCCCCAAACCAGTCCTTCGCAATACTCTGACTGCGTGGAAATGGGAATGAAAGCGCCCGAATCGGAAATAAGAATCTGCACGGAACTCATGCCGTAGGGAATGGTGTGGTACTCACCTCCCATGGAATACGTGAACGTCTGTGGAAAATCCCCGCTCATGTCGACGTGCACCTCGGCGGTGTCGCCGGGGCAAATGGTGTAATCGAAGTCGATGAACACTTCGGGTATGGCGTGGAAAATCACCGGTTGACTTTGGGAAATGGAGATTTGGGGGTGATTCATATCGATTCCGTCTTCACCGTAATTTCCCGCCACCGCCGAGATATGATATACTTGCCCGTGTAATGCGGATTCGGGCATGGTGAACCGAGGTTCGTCGTTCCACGCGAGGATTTCGCCGGGCGACCCCGACACCCCGTCGTGAAGGATGTAGCGCAAACTGTCGTTGGCATCGAGGACGGGCGGTACCGACACTTGGGCAAAGGCGGTATCCAACCCGCAAACCCTCAACGTATCGTGCGCCATGACGCCCGCGAAGGTGATCACCTCGCAAAAAGCGGTTCCCGTCAACGTGTCAGCCGGGCAAACGCCCCCGTTGCCGAACCAGAGTTGCACGGGGGATTCTGAAGGCAAGGGGTGGGATTGGAAATAATCGTCTTCGAGAGTACCATCCAACCCCTGCACCGTCCAGGTGGATGGGTCGCCCCCCGAAATTTCGAAGTCCACGGTAAATTCCCCGTCCCGGTCCGTGCATATCCATTGTGGATTTTCAATCACCGGCGCCTCGTCAAAGCGCACCCAAGCGGTATCGGTTGCGGTGCAGCCCAAGTTGCTTTCCACGGCGACCAGCGGAAACAGTCCGTAGGCATCCGCCGAGATGACAGCATCTGGTTCCGAAGGAGAGTTGGTGTGGACGGGCGGATTTAAATTCCAGGCAAAGAGCCCAATCGAAGCCGTAGCATTCGGTTGGAAAGTCAATCCGCATACTGCGGTGTCCGAACCGGCGTGGGGAGTGGGCATTTCGACGAAGGTCACGGTCGCGGAGGCCGTAGTCACGCACCCCACGCCATATTCGGCGGATACCGACATGTCGTACGTTCCTCCCGCGGGGACGCTCATGGTGGTAGATGGAGAGTCGGGATTGTCGAAGAACCCTTCGGTGCAAACCCAGGAATAGGCATCGGCTTCCCCGCCGGCGTTCACTTCCGCGCTCAGTCCGCACACCGTGTCGGGGGCGACGATGTACGTTTCAATTGGATCGAATAGGGAGATATTCATTGCGGCATCCACGCTGCATCCATATCCGTTGTCCGCGGTAAGCGACAATTCCGTGGTTCCGGTCGGTCCGGTGACCGAGATCAAACCGTCGCCCCAGTGATCGATGGTGAAACCGGGGCCGATGTCCCACGTCATGGTCACCGCTTCGTATCCCGGATTCACCCAAAGCGTATCGCCACAAAGAACCGTATCCGAGGGCAAGTACAGGTCGGGTATTTTGGTAAACCTCACTTGCACGGTGTCTCGTGATAGGCAATGCCCTTCGGCCGTTTCTTCCCAGATAAAGTCGTGCACTCCGTACGTATCGGCGACCACTTCGATTTCGCCGTCTTCACCTTGAGGGCCGCAAGTAAATCCCTCGGGCATGATCCACTGGCCCGTGCCGACCGAGGGCGTCGGTTGTAAAGTGGCCGTGGTGCCACAGACTTCGGCATCCGCTCCGGCAAAGGCCACGGGTTGGGGAATAAAATGAATGTCCAAAGTGTCGCTCGCCGCACAAGGGCCGTTCACCACTTGCAGAACTAGGCGATGGTCGCCGAAAACCGAAGCCGTCGCCAAGGGATTCAGTCCTATATCATCGAGAGTAAGACCCGCGGAGGAGTTCCAAGAATGAATCCCGTGCAGCGCCGTGGCGGAAACTTGAAGGGAAGGCCCGCAGACCGTGTCCGAGGCCATTATTTCACTTTGGGGCAGGTGATAAAAGGCGACTTCCAGGGTGTCGGAATTCACGCAGCCGTCTCCGTCGTCTTCCGTCCATATGAGGGTGTAAATCCCTTCATCTTCTACCGTGGCCGTGGCATCGAAGGCAGATGGATCGTCGAACACCACACCGTCGGGGGAAGACCACGTCGGTTGACCAAAGCTCGGCACGGCGTTCAACTGGACGTCGAGTCCGCAGGAAGAGGATATCTCACCCGCGTTGGCGAGAGGGAAGGGCATGCCGTCCAGTTCGACGGTAATTGTTTTGGAGCAACCGTGCACGTTGTCTTCGACGGTAACCGTGTAGGAGCCTTCGCTCAGGTGATCGCGCAAAGCCGAAGCGGTTCCGATGTCATCCCAAACGTATGTATAGTTGCCCGAACCGTTGATGACCGTGAGTTCGATGGTGCCGTCGTTACGGTAGCAAGTTTCCGGGCCGGCATTCACTTCGACCGCGAGGGGGACCACGACGGTCACCGTATCCACGGCAGCGCAGCTACTCTCTCCGTATGCGCCTTGCACTACGTAAGTCGTGGTCGTGTCGGGAGCAACGATGGGTTGTTGGCAAGGATTGCAGGAAATTTCATCCGGCACGGCCAATGGATTGCCCGCGAGGTCGTACCAAGTGTAGGCGGTGTCGTTCGCGGCGGAGAGTTGCACCGGAGAGCCGGCGCAGGAAACGACGTCCGCACTTGCTTCGAGAGGTTGGCGCTCCTCGAATGAAATGGCGTAGTACGCCAATCCGGAAATTTCACAGACGTCGTCGACCACCGAGATGACGAAGGATTGATTCTGCACGTCTACGGGTGCGGTGCCGCAGAATCGGATGGTGGCGGGGTTGGTTCCGGAAATGGTTTCCACTGCGTCGGGAATGATCTGGGTGATATCCGACGTCAACGACAGCGCCACTTGGGGATCGGCGGAGGAAAACGCAATTTCGAAACAAAAGTCGTCGCCCGGGCAAATGCCGATGAGATCATCGGCCAGGGGATATCCTCCGCCGCTCACGTGTGTCAAAGATCCAGCGACGGGAGCGGGAGGAGGAGTAGCGCAGGGATTGACGAACACGTTAAAGTCGTGGCGGACCTCTCCCACGAGATTGCCGTCGCGGTATTCGCGCACGCGGATGACCACGGTGAATTTTCCCGATACGTTGGGTTCGATGTGAATTTGGCCGGTGTGGGGGTTTATGGAAATCCCTTCAATGGGGTAGGCGCCCGAGTATCCCGGTTCGTAGCTCATGTCGTACGGGACGCCGTCCATGCCGGAGGTAACCGCCGGAACGAGGGCATACACCAAGCTGTCGCCGTCGGGCTCTTCGAAGTCAAGATTGTAGTAGAAGGGCTGGTCTTCGCAAATGAAGGGCAGGTTGAGCAGATTGAGGGTCGGCGACGAATTGCAGGAACCGTCGGCGTTGTCGAGCAGGGTTTCGATGTGGATTCTCGAGTCCAAGTCGGGATCGTAGAGGTTTTCGACCGCGGCGCGGTTCTGTTCGGCGACGATGAATTTCCAATCCGAGCAGGGTTCCAGTTCGACGACTCCCTGGAACACAGACAAATCCACACCCGGTAGGAACCCCCCGTTGCAGGAGCTGTTGGGCAGCATGTCGGGACAGAGTTGTGACACTTCTTGTCCGTATTGGAGGGGAAGATAAACGAAGCCCAATGTAGCGCACGACGAACTGACGTGCACGGGAATAAAATCCGGGGTATCGGTAAACTCCGCGCAGTCGCGGTAAAGATTTACCGTAATGCGGTATGAATTGCCGCCGAGGCAATCGTAAGAGACGTTGATACCGTCGTTTCTACCCGCCTGCGCCGAATGGGCACTCCACAATCCGAGTGCGAAGCAAAACCACTGCAGGTACCTCCGGGAAAGCATAACGACAAATATAACGTTTCACTTCAGCTGAGACATCGTGGACCGCAAAAGATTGACGGAACCCTTGCACCCAACCTCCCGGGGAGAGCCACACCCACAAAAACCCAAACACCCTGCACGCCTCCCCCGCTCCCCGCGTCCTTCCTCGATTGCCGACATCAAGCCGAGGTTAAATTTGAATGAAGATTGCCGGATAAGTCCTTTCAAACATGAACTATACTTACCTTTGTGGGCAAACATCAAAAAGGCAAATTATGAAAAAATCGCTACTCTCACTTCTCGCTGCCTTCGTAGCCTTTGCCGCTACCGCGCAGTGTGATAAAATCTTCATTTCGGAGTACGTGGTGGGCTCGGGCAACAACAAGGCCTATGAGCTCTACAACCCTACCGATCAGCCTATCGACTTGGACGGATACATCATGGAAAGATGGTCCAACGGTCAGGGTTACGCATCGGACTCCACCGTTTTGGCCGGCATAATCCCGGCTCACGGCACGTGGGTAGTCACCAACGGACAAACCGAAGACATCGACCTGGGGAGCTACATTTCCCCGGCGTGCGACCCGGAATTGCAGGCGCTGGCCGACCAATTGGACATGCCCTACCCCGCACCGACTTTCATGAACGGAAACGACGCTTTGGTGCTCTTTGATCGTTCGGGCCCCACACCGATAGTTCTCGACATCTTCGGCAAGCCGGGCGAAGACCCGGGCGAGGCGTGGGCCGCACCGGACGGAACGTACATCACCGACCGGCAAACCATGGTGAGGAAGTTCGAAATCACCGGGGGCGTGACGTTCCCGCCCGTGACTTTCCAGCCCTTGTTGGAATACGACACCTTGGGAAGGGACAACTGGACCAACCTGGGCATTCACGATTGCGAATGCTTTCCGCTCAGCACCGGTGAAACCGAGTCTCTCGACGTGCAGATGTACCCGAACCCCGCCACTCCCGGCACTCCGATCAACGTACGGACCAACCGACCCATCGTGGGCGTGGAAATTTACGACGTGAACGGAAGGAAAGTCGCTTCGTCCATCCAATTGACCAACCCGACGGAAGGTCAGATCGACATCAGCGAATTGAAACGCGGCACGTACATCGTGAACGTGCTCATGGAAAGAACGGGATTCAGCACACGCATCGTCGTGGAATAAACCCGAAAAAAAGTATGGAAATGGCGGTTCCGGAACGAAACGATACCGGAACCGCCGTTGCCACACGCCGCAGTGCCCCATTCCGCCGGATGGATATGGACCGACCGCACACCCTTAAGCCCGAACACTCGCCGAAAGGATCGGGGCGGGATGGTGTGGGTTTTTGTGGGTGTGGCTTCCGCCGCCAAATCTTATGACGCCCTCAAAACTTGCTCTACGATTTTCAATGCGCGCCGGGAGGGATTTGCGCTTTTTTTATATTCGCCGTATCCAATCGGCAGACTTCAACCCCTTTGCGGTGTGATCTATTCCGCGTTTTGGCAAACACATCCTTACAATGAACATCCAGCTTAACTCGCTCCTCACCGCCTGCATCATGGGAATCGCGGGCTACGTTTACGGCCAAACGGGAGTGATCAGAGGAACGGTGACCGACCGGGGAACCAACGAAACCCTCATCGGCGCCACCGTGGTATACGACGACGGCAAGGGCACGGTCACAGACATCGACGGGCGGTACGAATTGACCCTTCCCCAAGGCACGTATACCTTGACCGTGTCGTACGTGGGATACGAAAAAGTGACCCGAACGGTGAATTTAGGCGGATTCGCCGAAGTGAACTTCGCCCTTTCGACCACCACCCTACGGGAAGTGGAGGTCATCGCCGACTTGGCCGTGGAGAAAGAAACGCCGGTCGCCTTTTCCAACATCACGCCGAAACAGATTACGCAGGAAATCGGAACTTCCGAATTGCCGCTGTTGCTCAACACCACCCCCGGGGTGTACGTATCGCCCACCGGCGGTGGCGACGGCGGGGCGCGCGTAGCCATTCGAGGATTTCAGGACCGGAACATCACGGTGATGATCGACGGAATTCCGATCAACAACATGGACAATGGAAACGTGTTGTGGGCCAGCACATACGGCATCGACGGCGTATTGGCCAACATGCAGGTTCAGCGGGGGATGACCTCTTCGCGCCTCGCCATTCCGGCCATCGGCGGAACGATCAACTTCATCACTAAAAGCATCGAAAACGAAGAAAGCTTTACCGTGAGCCAAGACTACGGATCGTTCAACACCATGCGTACGAGCATCGGGTACAATTCCGGCCGACTCGATAACGGCTGGGGATTTTCCGTGGCCGGGTCTTTCAGGAACTCCAGCGGATACGCCGACCAACAATTCAAAGACGAATACTTCTACTACCTCAAGGTGCAGCGCCAAATTGGCAATCACATCATCTCGGCCACCGCTTTGGGATCGCCGGTGCAGTACGGCATGCGACGCGACAAACAGAAGATCGTGGTCTACGACAAGGACTTCGCCACTGATCTTTTCCGGGGCGACGACGACCTCTACCGAAGGCTGGCGAATTACAACGTGGCCTACAACACCTTCAGACGAAACCCTTCGCACATCTCCGTTCTCGACAGTCTGGGCGAAGCGTACGGATGGACCCGGGAGGATTTCTTCCGCATCTCTTCCGAAAACGATTTTATCGACACCACCGGAGTAAACTCCATGGGCTACCGATACAACAACCACTGGGGATACCTCAACGGCGGGATATTGAGCGAAAGCATGCGGGATTACCACAAACCCATCTTCTCCCTCCGCGATTTTTGGGAGATATCGGATAAGCTCTTCCTCTCCAACGTTCTATACTACTCCTTCGGAACCGGGGGAAATACAAGCCGTCGCCCCATGCTTGGTTACGGTGATTACGACCTGAACAACATGCAGGTGAATTTCCAAAACGACTACAACAACAACGTGTCGGGTCTCTTCGGACCTCCGATCGATCCGACGATCCACCCCTCATTGTTGAAGAGCACCACCATGCTGGCCAAGAGTTTCGACAACCACTACTGGGTGGGATGGCTTTCCACGGTCGACTGGACGATCAACGACGATTGGTCTTTCGCCGGAGGATTAGATTTCCGAACCTACCAGTCGGAACAGTACATGGAAGTACACAATTTGCTCGGCGGGGATTATTTCGTGCCTTCCCCCGACGACCGTTCGGAAAACTTGGCGCCGACGGGTGAAGCGCTCATGTACAGGAAAGGAGATAAGATGGGCTACTACAACGACAACTTCATGCGTTGGGGGGCGTTTTTCACCGAGATGAAATACAACAAAGAAAACTGGCGGGCATTCGTCAACATTTCGGGTGTGATCACCGGATACCGCCGCGTCGATTATTTCGCCAACAGGGATTTGGTCATCGACGGACACAGGTATCCAAACGCCATCGGCTATGGAGACGTCGCCTTTTACAACGGTACCGACCTTCTGGTGGCCGCGGGGACCCCGGGTGGGATCATGCCTATAATAGACGACACCAGTTCGGCCGTGACCACCAGTGTGCGAAACCCTTCAAACAATTACAACGAGTATGCGCCCACCGGCACGCACACCATCGACAACGCGCGGCGGATCGATTACGGCGACCCCGAAACCCAAGTGTCCGAAACGCCTTGGAAAAACATTCCGGGCTACACCGTCAAAGCGGGTACGAGCTACCTCATCAACGAATTCCAGACGGTATTCACCAACCTCGGGTACATCAGCCGCACACCGCGGTTTCGCAACGTGGTGGAGTTCGGCACCTTCAACCAATTCATGCACGACATCGGAAACGAAAACATCGCCTCCGTGGAATTGGGTTACAGCTTCAGCAACACCCGTCTTGCGTTCAACGTGAACGGTTATTATACCGACTGGAGGAACAGACCGGTCAACAGTCCGCCGACCATCTTCATGCCCGACCGAGGAATTTCGGTGCGATCGAACTTGCACGACATGAACGCCATTCACCAAGGAGTGGAGTTCAGCTTCAAGTACAACATCAGCGAAAAGATGACCTTGGAGGGATTCGCTTCCTTCGGCGATTGGAGATGGAATAGTTCGAAGACCGTATACTTTTACGACGACCGCGGGCGACAAGTCATGCAGGTCGACGCCAACAACAACCCCATCGATTCCTTGCCTGTATCGATCTCGTTTGACGCCAAGGGGGTTTTCGTGGGTGACGCTCCCCAGACGCAGATCGGAGGCAGCTTTCAGTATTCCTTTACCAAGGACGCCTACATCAAGGTGCGCTACACGCACTTCGACAAACACTACTCGAATTTCGATCCCCTGCAACTCCACGCAGACGACCCCAAACGCGCCGGTCGACAATCCTGGAAACTGCCCGGATACGGCATGACAGGACTTTACGCCGGGTACCGATTCGACTTGAACGGTACGAAACTCGACGTGAACGTCGCGGTGGACAATCTCTTCGACATTCGATACATCGCGGATGGTCAAAACAACGAAGGGACGGCCTTGGTCTACACCGATTACCTGAACGGCACTCGTGAAGCCACCGTCAATTTCGACGCCAACTCCACGGGAGTGTATTTCGGCCTGCCGCGCGTAGTGAGCGTTTCACTCACGGCCAATTTCTAATCCACACACGATCGCCCGGTTCACGAAAGGCGGAAGAAATCCATTCGATGTTTCAGAAAACCCGATCGGAGAAGCCACACCCACAAAAACCCAAACAATCACAATCCTTTCCATGAACGCGCACAAAGTCATTGTCGCCGCCCTCCTTCTGTGTGGGTGCTCCGTAGCCGCTTACGGCCAAAACAACATCGCCGAGGCGAGAAACAATTTTTCGGTAGGACAGACGGTGACCGTTTCCGGCATCGTCACCAGCGACGCCGAGCTCGGGCCGGTGCGCTACCTTCAGGACGCCACGGCCGGCATCGCGCTGTATCCTCCCGGCGGAGGTTGGGCTTCGTTGGGATTCGGCTTTACGCCTTCTCTGGGTGACAGCATCACCATTACGGGCGTGCTGACCGAATTCGCCAATCTGCTGGAAATTGGTCCCGAAATCTCGGCCATGACCTTGGAGAGCACGGGACACGAACTGCCCGAGCCCTTGGTGCTGACGCCGGGCCAATTCGGCGAGGCGTACGAAGGCATGCTCGTGGCCGTGGATGGCGCCGAATTCGAAGGCGCCGGAGGGACTTTCGGCAGCAGCACTTACGCCTTCACCGCTTCGGGACAAGAAGGAGTGGTGTACATACCGGCCACTTCGCCGCTTATCGGGGAGCTGATTCCCGCGGGTCAAACGCACTTGACCGGGATCCTTTCCCAGCACAGCTACAACAACCCGAACGCCGGATACCAATTGCTGCCCCGCACCTCCGACGACCTCGTGTCGGAAAACGCCATCAATTTCACCTCGGAAGTGGACCAATCGGAATTGAGCACGTCCGGATTCCGACTCTCTTGGTCTACCGACCTCTCATCGAGCTCGTACGTATGGTATGGAACCGACCCGAGTCTGGGCGAAACCGCCGGCAGCGAGGACCAAGTGATGGATCACACCGTGCTGTTGGAAGGTTTGGAGGCCGGAACACCTTATTACTGCCGCGTTTTTTCGGTGAGTGGAGAAGACACCGCCTTCAGCCCTATCCGAGTGTATTCCACCGTTTCGGAATCTTCGGGCGACATCTTCGTGTATTTCAATCGCTCCGTGGACCACTCGGTCGCCACAGGCGCCGAAGCCGTCGCGCTGTTTCAAGCCACCGACGACACCATCATCGCTCAAATAGACCGGGCCATGGCTACGCTGGACATCGCGGTGTACAACATCAACAGCAACCCCATCGTGCAGGCCATCAACGACGCGTTGGACCGAGGTGTGACGGTGAGGTACATCGCCGAAGGGCAAAATGCGAACACGGCCCTGGCCAATCTCGATCCTTCCATTCCGGTGTTGTACCGGCAGAACGCCACTTCGAGCGGGATGCACAACAAATTCCTGATCATCGACCGCGACGACGTGGACAACGCCACCGTGCTGACCGGATCGACCAACTTCACTTCCAACAATTTGTTCAGCGACCCGAACAACATCGTGATCGTGAAGGATCAAGCCCTGGCACGGGCGTACACGCTGGAATTCAATGAAATGTGGGGCAGTTCGGGACCGATGCACAATTGGGTGACCTCTCGGTTCGGCGAGTTCAAGACCAACAATACGCCGGAGAAATTCATCATCGGCGGGAGGCCGGTGGAATTGTATTTTTCACCAACCGACAACACGACACAAGCCATCGTACGCGCCGTGGAAAGTGCCGACTACGACTTGGATTTCGCGTTGATGCTCATCACGAACAACCTTTTGGCCGAGGCCATCGCGGGGCAAGTCAACTTCTTCCTCCAGCCCCGTGGCGTGGTGGAAAACATAGACGAAACGGGCTCCGATTTTCAGTTTCTGTTGGATGCCGGAGTGCTGGTGGTTCAACACAGCCCCGACCCCATGCTGCATCACAAGTACGTGGTCATCGACCACTCACAACCCTTGGCCGATCCCCTGGTGGTTACGGGGTCGCACAACTGGTCGTCTTCGGCGGAATCGACCAACGACGAAAACACCTTGATCATCCACGACGCGGAAATCGCCAACCTCTTTTTTCAGGAGTTCATGGCGCGGTACGGCGAATCGACGGTATCCACCCGAGACGGGGAGAGCGGCATCGGTATGGCGCTGTATCCCAATCCGGCTTCGGAAGTGATTCACGTCGAATTTGAAAATCCCCGTGGCGAGGCCGTGGCCTTCACCCTGACAACGGTGGAAGGAAAAGTCGTTGCCTCGGGCGATTTGCACCCCTTCGCCGGCCGCAACAAATTGGACGTATCGGTAAGCGAATTGCCGCGGGGCATTTACATTCTGAGCGTGGAGGTGGGCGACTCGGCGAATGCGGAGAAGGTGGTCGTGGGTCGCTGAGGCGATCGTCGGCAGCGGACAAAAAAAAGGAGATCGGCTAAATGCCGACCTCCTTTAGATAAAAACCAAAATAAACCTTATTGAATGAAGTTGCCTGCGTATACGCGGGGGGCGTTCATACGGTTACAAAATTTTCCACCGCTTCGAACACACCGTCGGGGTCTTCGGCCTGCACCCAGTGTCCGGTGTCCAAAGTGACGAATTTGGCAGCGGTAAACACGTCGCGAATCGAGTCGTGATCTTCCGGCATGATGTAATCGGATTTGCCGCCGACGATAAATAGCGCGGGCACGTCGACCGGGATTTTCGGTACCGGCGCGAGGATGTCGGCCATGCGCTTTTTGGCGACTTGGTAATTGGCGCGGATTCCGTAGGTGCCGTCTTTTCGTCGGTATAGGTTTTTAAGCAAAAACAGGCGTGTTCCCTCGTCGCTGATGATGGGTGATATTCGCTCTTCGGCTTGTCGTCTGCTTTCCAGCGTTTCGGGTTGGATGGCTTCGAAGGCTTCCAAAACCGCTTGGTGGTGGGGAGGGTAATCCTTGATTCCGATGTCCACCACGATGATGGCCTTGCAGAATTCCGTGTATTTCTGCGCGAAATACATGGCCGTTTTTCCGCCCATGGAATGGCCCAAAATCGTGCTCGGCCCCAAGTCGTGGTCTTGGATGAAGCGGTACAGATCGTCGGCCATGACCGAGTAATTCATTTCGTCGTCGTGGGGAGATTGTCCGTGATTCCTCTGGTCGACCACGTAGACGGCGCGTTTTTCCGAAAAGCGATTGGCCAATGTGACCCAATTGTCGAGGGAACCGAAAAGGCCGTGCAGTATGATCAGCGGCTCCCCTTCTCCGTATTTTCTGAAGTTCAATTTCATCTGAGTTGTTTTAAGTAGAGTTGGATGGTGTTTTCGAGACCGAGGTAGAGCGCATCGCAGACCAAGGCATGGCCGATGGACACTTCGGCGAGGTAGGGAATCGACAATCTGAAATACCTGAGATTTTCCAAATCGAGATCGTGCCCGGCATTGACGACCAGCCCGGCCTCGCGTGCGGCCTCGGCAGCCTCGACGTAAGGTTTGATCGCCTCTTCTTTGTTCTTGCGGTAGCCGGTGGCGTAGGCTTCGGTGTACAGTTCGATGCGATCGGCGCCGGTGTGTGCGGCGGCGGCGGCCATCTCCGGATCCGGATCGACGAAGATGCTCACGCGTGATCCGAACATTTTGAGCTCACCGATCACGTCTTGGAGCAAGCCGCGGTTTTTGACGGTGTCCCAACCCGCGTTTGAAGTCAGCACGTTCGGATCGTCCGGTACCAACGTCGCCTGTTCGGGTTTGGTCGCCTCCACGAGTTTGAGAAAACGTGGATCGGGATACCCTTCGATGTTGAATTCCGTGGTGATTACGGGCTTGAGCGCGTACACGTCTTCCGTGGTGATATGTCGTTGATCGGGGCGGGGGTGGATGGTGATCCCTTGAGCACCAAAGGCCTGACAATCCACGGCCGCTTTCACGACGTCGGGGTTGTTGCCTCCTCTCGAATTTCTCAGCGTGGCAAACTTGTTGATGTTGACGCTTAGTTTTGTCATCTTTTTTCGGCTATTTTGCAAAGTGACAACAAATGTAAGGCTATAAGGGATGAGAGACGTCCCCAAAACTTTCAAAACGAAGTACAATGCGCGCAGGTGATTTGATCAGTGACGAAATACCCACCCTGGAAGGTTCAGACAACGCTCTGTTTGCCATGCAACTGCTGGATGAATACAAAATGAAGCAGTTGCCGGTGGTGGACGGAAACGAATACCTCGGCCTGATTTCAGAAGACGCGGTGCTGGACGCCGAAGACCCGGAAACTCCGCTTCGCAATTACGGCGTCCGACTGCAGCCGGTGTACGTGAACCACGATCAACACGCGTACGACATCGTTCGTGCGGCGGCGCAATTCCAACTCAGCGCCGTACCCATCCTCGGCCCCGACAACAAATACCTGGGTGTGGTGAGCGTGTATTGCCTCGTGAGGGAGCTCTCCCAAATGGCGGCGGTAAACGAAACGGGTGGAATTCTGGTTCTCGAACTCGATCAATCGGACTACTCCCTCACGGAGATCGCGCGCATCGTGGAAGGCAACGACGCCAAAATCCTGAGCGCCAACGTCACTTCCAGTCCGGACAGCAAGAAGATGGAGGTGACGTTGAAGGTGAACCGCACGCACATGGACGGGATCATCCAAACGTTTCTGCGATTCGATTACACCATCAGTGCCTCGTACCACGAATCTTCCGTGGACGACATGATGAAAAACCGTTACGAGGAATTGATGCGATATCTAAACCCCTGATCTTGCCGATCCGCCGTTTTTTTCTCCTTTTCTCATTTTTCGTGTGTTTCGGATCCCTCGGTGCGCAAATCGTTTCCGAGATACCCCTCGACACCACCGGCAGGAAAACCGTGGTCGATATCCTCTTCGACGGAAACGACCTGACCAAAGACCACATCATCGCCCGTGAAATGACCTTCTCCCGGGGCGACACGCTGTACTGGTCCAACCTGAAGGCGGGGATGGAGCAGTCCAAAAACAACATCATGAACCTCCGGCTCTTCAATTTCGTGGAAATCGAGCCAATCACGATCGACACGAACGAGGTCATCGTGTTGGTCTCCGTTCAAGAGCGGTGGTACATCTATCCGGTTCCGATCTTCGAAATCGCCCAAACCAACTTCAACACGTGGTGGGAAACCAAGGAACTCAGGTGGTTGAATTACGGAATCTCGGTGAGTCACAACAATTTCAGAGGCCTGAACCAAGACCTTTCCTTCACCCTGCGGTTCGGTTACACCAAGCGGTTCAGCGCTTCCTACACCATTCCCAACCTGAACCGAAAGCAAACCCTGGGTCTCCATCTGAGTGCGCGGTATTATGAAAACGGAGAAATCACGTACAACACCTCTGACAACGAAAGGCAATTCTTCCGCATCCGCGGAGAAAAGGCGAGGAAATACTACTTGTATAAGGTGGGACTCAGCTACCGGGAGAACATCCATCTCCGCCACTACTTCGAGTTTTCATTTTTCGACGCGTACGTGCATGACAGCATCCCGAAATTGCAACCCGATTATTTCGTCGGTGGAAAGGCGCGATCGCGGTTTCTCCGAGCTTCGTACCTGATCGCATACGACACGCGCGACTACAGGCGCTACCCCTTGCAGGGTTTGTACCTCTTCGGGTTTTTGAACCAAGACGGGCTCGGGCTGGTCAATAAGGAAGGCATGAACCTGTTCACCACCACCGCCGGCTTCCGGCAGTACCACAAATTGGGAGAGCGCTTTTACGCCGCGTACAGCGTGGAGGGCAAAGTCAATTGGAACGAGCCGCCCTATTACCTCGTCGAAGGTCTGGGCTACAGCGCCGACGTAAGGGGGTACGAATACTACGTGATCGACGGCACGCGGTACGGAGTGTTCGCATCCAATCTCAAGTACGAAATCCTCAAACCCACGGCGATCGACCTGCCGCTGATTCCCACGGAAAAATTCAGCAAGACCTTCGTGGCGCTCTACGGTAATTTGTTTTTCGATGCGGGCTACGTATACGGTCCCCGATTCGAGGAAAACAACTCGCTTGTAAATGAATATCTTTACAGCGGTGGAATTGGCTTGGACCTCGTGACCTATTACGATCGCGTCCTCCGCCTCGAAGGCACCGTCAACGCTTTGGGTGAGGCCGGGTTTTACATTCACTTCAAACAAGCATTCTGATGAAGATCGCCCTATTCGGCAACCCCTATCCCAACGAACTTCACGGCCGTGTTCAGCACCTTCTCGACCTGATGGAGGCGCGAGGCATGCACGCGGTCATTCACGATGAATTCGAGTCCCATCTTCGCAAAAGCGGGCACTTGACCAAGAGCTACGACACGTGGACCAAAGCGGAGCTGAACATTCGCGAATACGCTTGTTTGGTGAGCATAGGCGGTGACGGCACTTTATTGGAAACCGTCGTACTCATCGGCGATTCCGGCGTGCCCGTCGTCGGCATCAACGCCGGAAGATTGGGCTTCATTTCGAGCGTGAGCATCGAAGAGTTTCCAGAAATTCTCGACGGATTGGAACACGGAAATTCGGCCGTGGCGGAACGCGAACTCATCATGACCCGATCCGAAAGGGATATTTTCCCTCGGTGCAATTTCGGATTAAACGAGCTGACCTTGCACAAAAAAGACACCACTTCCATGGTGAAAATCGACGTGCACATCAACGACGAATTCCTGAACTCCTACTGGGCAGACGGCATCATCGTAGGCACGCCCACCGGATCCACGGCATATAGCTTGAGTTGCGGCGGTCCCATCATTTTGCCGGGATCCGAAAACTTCGTCATCACCCCCATCGCGCCCCACAACCTCAACGTGCGCCCCGCCGTGGTGTCCAACGACGTAACCATCCGGTTGCGCATCCACGGCCGCAGCAACGAATTTTTGGTGGCGCTCGACAGCCGCTCCCGCGTGATTTACCCCGGCGAAGAAATAGAGATCAAGAAGGCCCCTTTTCGCTTCCGCCTGCTGCAAGTGCCGGGACACACCTACCTCGACACCTTGCGCAACAAGCTGATGTGGGGGTTGGACAAACGCAACTGATTGGGCTATTTTTGCCTGACGAAGGTGACACATCACGGAAAAATATCGACCAATCGGACAATAATTGCAATGGGCCGGCGATTAAGGAACATGAAATCGGTGCTGGTTCTTCTGTTGTTTATCCCTGCGTTTACCGCGTTTGGGCAATACCACGAGTTCGGTGCGATGTTTTCGACCAGCTACTACGTGGGCGACATCGCCCCCAAGGATTTTTACCCCCAGCGCTTCGAACCCGGCGGAGGGTTGGTATACCGGTACAACACGTCCGACCGCATGGCGCTGAAGGTTTCGGCGCTGTACAACCGGCTGTATGCCCACGACAAGTACGCCGACAATACGTGGCAGCGCAACCGCAACCTCCACTTTCGCGCTTCCATTTTCGAACTGAGCACCCAAATAGAAATCAATTTTCTCACCTACGAAATCGGCGACAGGCGCAGACCTTCCAGCCCCTACCTTTTCGCAGGGTTGTCCATTTTCAGGTTCAATCCACAAGCCGAATACAACGACCGCTGGGTGGACCTCCAGCCATTGGGCACCGAAGGTCAGGGCATGCGCAACGGTGATGACCGGTACAGCCTCACCCAGTTGAGCATCCCCTTCGGCGTGGGGTTTAAATTCAATATCGCGCACAACTTCGCCGGAGCGTTGGAATGGGGCATGCGAAAAACCTTTACCGACTACCTCGACGACGTGAGTACGGTGTACGTGGACAATGCCCTGCTCGAACAAGAAAACGGGCCCCTCGCGGCGCTTATGGCCGATCGCTCCTACTACCCCAACGGCCCGGAAGGAACGAATACGGGTATGCAGAGAGGGGACGGATCCCGATCGGATTGGTACGTTTTCGCGGGTGTGATGCTGACGTACAAATTCGGCGGAGCCAAGATCAAGTGCCCGGCGCCGGCCAACTGATGATGTGCGAAGGCGTAATGACGAAGGTGAGGATGGGATGATTTGGTGTTTTGTGGGTGTGGCTCTTTCCATTCCACGATCTTCCAAATTCGAGGAAAACCGAAAGCTCGGACGATAGGCGATCGGGCTGATCTCCCACCCCCAAAAACCTTAAAAATCCGTACGGGCGTACCCCCGTCGACGAATTGGGAACACCGACCTTCGCCTCCACCCGAAAGAATGTACCGAAAAGGGAATATCCGCGCCGCCTCTGCGTTTTGGATTCGCCGAAAATTTAAGACATTTGCGGACTTACAAAATGAGCTTCAAGGAAAAGATAGACCTCAAGCGCGTGCCTCAGCACGTCGCCATCATCATGGACGGCAACGGGCGGTGGGCGAAGAAAAAGGGGGAAATGCGCGTGTACGGCCACATGAACGGCGTGAACAGCGTGCGTGAAACCTTGGAGGGCGCCACGGAAATAGGAGTCAAATTCCTGACTCTGTACGCCTTCAGCACCGAGAATTGGGACCGCCCCAGCGAGGAAGTATCGGCGCTGATGGACCTGCTGGTTCAGACCATCGTCAAGGAAATCGACGAGCTCGAGGAAAAACAGGTTCGTCTGATGGCCATCGGCGATATGGACATGCTGCCCGGCACGTGCAAAACCACCCTCGCCGAAGCCATCGAGAGGACGAAGTCCAACGACCGCATTTGCCTCGTGTTGGCATTGAGCTACAGCGCAAAATGGGAAATCGCGCGAGCTGCGCGGCGCATGGCCGCACTGGCCGCACGCGGAGAATTGGACCCCGCGTCCATCGACGAGAGTTTATTCGCCTCCTACCTCGAAACCGCGGGCCTTCCCGATCCGGAATTATTGATCAGAACCAGCGGGGAAAAGCGGATCAGTAATTTCTTGCTGTGGCAGATCGCTTACAGCGAATTGTATTTCACCCCCACCCTGTGGCCGGACTTCAAGAAGGAAAATCTTTTTGAAGCCATCGTAGCGTATCAAAACAGAGAGAGAAGGTTTGGCAAAATCAGCGAGCAAATTACGCCTTAAATTCATTGCTGTCGCAGCGGTTTGCCTTATGCTCGCCTCCCAAGGTTGGGCGCAGGAGGGGATCGGGTCTTTGGACATCAATTACGAAGCGCCCCGTGAAGTGACCATCGGCGGCATCACCGTATCGGGCACGCGAAACCTCGACTCAAAGGCGATCATCCTGTTTTCGGGGCTGTCCGTGGGCGAAACCATCACCGTGCCCGGCGAAGACATCTCCAAAGCCATCAAAAACCTCTGGCGCCAACGCCTTTTTTCCGACATCAAGATCTCCGTGTCGGAAGTGCGGGGCAGCGAAGTTTTTCTCAATATCGAACTCACCGAACGCGCGCGGTTGTCGCGCTTCAGGTTTGAAGGCGTCACCAAAGGTCAAGCCGAAACCCTCCGCGACAAAATCAACCTGATCCGCGGGACTATCGTTACGGAAAACCTGCTCAACAACACCTCCAACATCATCAAAAAGCACTACCGCGAAAAGGGTTTCCTCGACGCGGAAGTCTCCATTACCCAACACCCAGACACCCTCGTTGCCAACAGCGAATACCTGGTCATCGAAGTGGACAGGAAGGAGAAAATCAAAATCGGCAATATCGATTTGCACGGCGTGGAGCAGCTGAACGCGAAGAAGCTGGAGCGGAAGATGAAGGACACCAAAGAGCGGAAATTCTACCGCTTCTGGAAACGGTCGAAGTTCATCCCCGAGCTGTATCGAAAAGACAAAAACGCCATCATCGACGCGTACAACAAAGAGGGCTTCCGCAACGCCAAAATCGTGTCGGACTCCGTGTACCGCAATCCCAACGGCACCGTGGGCATCGACATCACCATCAGCGAAGGAAACCAATTCTACTTCGGTGAAATCGATTGGGTGGGCAACACCAAATACACTTCGTCCAAGCTCAGGGAAGTGCTCGACATCAATACGGGAGAGGTGTACGACAAGGAAAAATTCGAGTCGCGGCTGTTCATGAATCCCACCGGCGGCGACGTGAGCTCACTGTACCTCGACGACGGCTACCTGGCCTTCCAAGCCATCCCGGTGGAAAAACGGGTGCACAACGACACCATCGACGTGGAAATCCGCATTTACGAAGGGCGGCAGTACCGCATCAACCGCGTGATCATCCAAGGAAACACCAAGACGAACGACCACGTTATCCGCCGGGAAGTGCGCACGAGGCCGGGCGACTTGTTCAGCCGGTCGGACATCATTCGAACCCAACGGGAGCTGGCTCAACTCGGCTACTTCGATCCGGAAGGTTTCGGCATCAACCCCATTCAAAACGACCAGGAAGGAACGGTGGATATCGTGTACACGGTAGTGGAGCGCCCGTCGGACCAAGTGGAACTCTCCGGTGGATTCGGCGGGGGTCGCGTGGTGGGAAGCGTGGGGGTTTCGCTGACCAACTTCAGCATCGGGAAAATCTTCGATAAAAACGCCTACAAGCCACTCCCCGGTGGAGACGGTCAACGGCTGAGCCTCCGCGCACAGTCCAACGGAGTGTACTACCAATCATACAACCTCTCCTTTACCGAACCGTGGCTCGGCGGTAAAAAACCCAACTCCTTTACCGTGGGGCTGCAGCGTTCGGTGCAAACCAACGGCCTCACCAAGAAATACAAAGAGCGGCAAGCGCTCTATATCACGGGGGGAACCGTAAGCCTCGGTACGCGCTTGAAAAAACCCGACGACTATTTCCAAGTGCTCTTCGGCGTGAGCTACCTGTACTACGACATACAGAACTTCACCAGCGGCAGCGGTACGGGGATCTTCGCCTTTCAAGACGGTACCTCGAATAACCTCTCGGGTATCATCAACATTTCGCGAAATTCGGTCTTCGATCCCATCTACCCGCGGTACGGCTCCAACGTCAAGATCAACACCAAATTCACCCTGCCTTATTCGGCGTGGGACGGCGTGAATTACGCCGGAAACATCAGCGACCAAAAACGGTACAGATGGGCCGAATACTACAAGTGGAAAGCGGTAGCCGAATGGTACACCGAGTTGGCCCCCAAGCTGGTGCTAATGACGAGAGTAGGTTTCGGGTACTTGGGGTATTACAACAAAGACAAGGGACTCTCGCCCTTTGAGCGATTCTACTTGGGAGGTGCCGCCCTGTCGGGTTTTGCGCTCGACGGACGCGAGATCATCGGGCTGCGCGGTTACGACGACCTCAGCCTCTCCCCGAGGGAAGGTTCGGGCATCGTCGCCAAACACACCATGGAATTGCGGTATCCCTTGTCGTTGAATCCGTCGGCCACGATATACGCACTTGGGTTTCTCGAGGCCGGAAACGCCTACGAAGGTTTCGAGAACTTCGACCCCTTCGACCTTTACCGGGCCTCGGGTGTGGGTGTACGCATTTTCTTGCCGATGTTCGGTTTGATGGGGCTCGATTACGGATGGCGTTTCGACGACGTAACAGGACGACCCGACATGGCGCGATCCCAATTCCATTTTACCATTGGCATGAATCTTGGAGAACTGTAAAAAAACACTACTTTCGTCTTCCGCTCCAAATCCTTATCGCCCCCGAGGCGGTCGGGTGGACGCTCAAAGGCAATCAAACGGGAAGACACTTACGGACATCTAAACCAAGCAAAAGTCATGAAGAAGTTGATAGCCACATTGGCGTTGTCGTTGTCGGTACTGTTCGTCGCTCAGGCCCAGCGATACGCATACGTTGACACGGAATACATCCTCCGAAATCTGGAATCCTACCAAACGGCCCAAAAAGAACTCGACCGCCTGTCCCAACAATGGCAAAACGAAATCGAAGAGCGGTACGCCGCACTCGATCGGATGTACAAAGCCTACCAAGCCGAAAAAGTGCTGCTGACCGAAGAGATGCGCAAAGAGCGGGAAGATGAAATCATCGCCATGGAAGAAGAAGCCAAAAACCTGCAACGTCAGCGCTTCGGAATGGAAGGCGATCTCTTTCAGCGCCGCCAAGAGCTCATCCAGCCCATACAAGAAGAAGTGTACCAAGCCATCAAAGAAGTGGCCGACGGTGGCGGATACGCCGTGATCTTCGACAAGGCGAACCAATCCAATATTCTCTACGCCGACCCGCGGTACGACAGAAGCGACCGGGTATTGACCCGCCTCGGTGTCAGCGCCAAAGATCGTGACAGTGGCTCCGACAGCCAAGAACCCACTACTCCTCAGACGGAAAGGCAATCCACTCCTTCGCAACCTCCTCAGCGCAGATAATGCGAAGGAGCGCGGCGGTAAGGGCTAACAAAAAAGACAAACCCGACCCCGGCGCACCGGAAATTCCGACGAAAGATCATCCTGAACCCCACAAATGAAAACACCAATGAAAAAAATCCTCCTTCTCGCAGTTTTGTCCTTGGGTACCGTTACCTACGCGGCAGCACAAAAATTCGGTCACGCCAATTTCGGCGAGATCATCTCTCTCATGCCCGAACGCGCACAAGCCGAAAAAGAAGTGCAGGATCTCCAGAAAAAACTCGAAGCCCGGTTGACCACCATGATCGAAACCTACCAAGGCAAGATCACGGAATTCGAGTCCGACACCACGCTCACTCCCGCCGTGCGCAGGAGCCTTCAAAGCGAAATCCAGGACCTCCAAGGTCGAATCCAGGAGTTCCAACAAACGGCCACCACGGAAATCCAAGTGAAGCAGAATGAGCTGATGTCCGCCATGTTTAAGCGGGTGCAAGACGCAGCCGGCGAAGTGGGCAAAGAAGGAGGATACACGTACATCTTCGACTCGGGGAGCGACGCCATGTTGTACGCCGGCGGCGAAGACGTGACCGCCAAAATCAAAACCCAACTGGGCATCTGATTCCCTGAAGACCCCCGTAAGATTCCGAAAAAACAGGCGGCGACGCCTCCACCCATGACAGACCGGTACGACAATAGGCCCATCGGCGTGTTCGATTCCGGCATCGGTGGGTTGACCGTCGCAGCCGCCTTGGCCCGCCATCTTCCCAACGAAAGGCTGGTCTACTTCGGCGACACCGCCCACCTGCCGTACGGAGAAAAATCGCCCGCCGCCATCAGGCTGTACGCCTCGGAAATATTCGAATTTCTACGGAAAAAAGACTGCAAGGCCGTCGTCATCGCGTGCAATACCGCGTCGGCGGTCGCATTCGAATCCATGCGCGCCATCGCCGGCGACACCGCCCTGTTCAACGTCATCGACCCCACGGTGTCGCTCGTAGCCACGAAAATCAAAAAGGGCAAAGTGGGCGTCATCGCCACCAAAACCACGGTAAACTCGGGCGTATACTCCAAACGCATCCGCGAGCTGAACCCCGAGCTGCAAGTCAGCATGCTGGCCACGCCCCTGTTGGTGGCCATGATCGAAGAGGGATTCTTCAACAACTCCATATCGAGCGCCATCATCGCCGATTACCTCTCCAAACCGAAATTGGAAAACCTCGACGCCCTCATCTTGGGGTGCACCCACTTTCCCCTCATCAAATCCGAAATACGGGCGTATTACGGAAATTCCATCCCGGTCATCGATTCATCGGATATCGTCGCCAAGTACGTTGGCGCCACCTTGGAAAAACTCGGGCTGTTCTCTTCGGAAAAAAAGGGACACCACGAGTTCTACGTTTCCGACCTCACCGAGTCTTTCCGCCAAAGCACGTCTTTGTTTTTCGGCACCCTCGTGTCGCTCCAAGAAGTCACCCTCTGATCGATCGCCCCGCGCGGAGGCACTCATTGAACTCGTTCATCACACACCTCGTCCTCCCGAGTGTACCACCCCTTGTATTCCACGTACCCCTCGGCGATTTTGCGATTGGCCTTCACGGCCTCTTCCACCGGCCGTCGTTTCACGCATTTCGCGGGCACGCCGGCGTAAATCTCCCCGGCTTTGATGCGTGTATTTTCCAACACCACGGCCCCCGCCGCCACCAAGCCACCCCGTTCGATGTACACCTTGTCCATCACGATGGCACCCATGCCTATGAGCACGTCCTCTTCGGCGGTACAGCCGTGCACCAGCGCGCGGTGACCCACCGAAACGCGATCGCCCAGAGTCACTTCGCTGTAATTCCGGGTTGCGTGCACCACCACGCCGTCTTGTATGTTCACCCCGTCGCCAAAGCGGATGGCTCCCACATCTCCACGTATTACGGCCTGAAACCAGACGCTGCAATTCCTGCCCATCACCACGTCGCCCGTCAGCGTAGCGTTAGGCGCCAGCCACGTGCCTTCACCGCACACAGGTGTCGCCCCGTTTACCGTTGCGATCAAAGCGCCCTCACTCACAGACTCCATCGGCTCGGCAACATTCGTGAAGTCGTTCGTACTGTTCGCGCGTCGGCTTCGAATCACCGGCCACGTAGCCCAATTCATTGATGGCCTTTTTCACTCCCGCCTCGTCGATGTGCTTCTCGTTGTACACGATGGAAACGGTATTCGCATCCACATCCACCCGCACCGAGCGCACGCCCTTCGTATAGGCCAAGCCCTCTTCGATGGTTTCCTTGCACATTCCGCACACCAGCGAAGATTCCAGCGTCAACTCTTTGCGCTGTGCCGTGGCGTCCATCCCCGCTCCAAAAAGGAAGACGGACAGAAATAAAATCAATTTGAAATTCATGGTGGTTTTCATTGGTTGGTGTTATTGTATTCGGGGCGTGCCCCCTGGTTTATCCGCAATTCGCATTCCGGACTCGATCGAAATTCGGCGTTGGCGGTTTCATCCGCCTCGCCGTGCGTCGGGGTCGGTCTACAGCCTTTATCCTTTCGTCGGCCACCGCGGTGTCGCACGCGTTTTACAGAGCTCACAAGATCGCTTTCAAAACGCGGCGACACCATGCGCTGCCCGACGTAAGGGATGCCGGCTTCCGCCCTCACGCGAAACTTTGCCTCGGGGCGATTCCAATTCCGCCCCGAAGCAAAACCCCGTTTCAGTCCGTTCGACGCCATCATTTGTGATTCGTGTATCGAACCCCGAAATAAAATGTGCGTCCTTCGAGAGGACCGTATATCATGGTGGCGTCAAAATAGTCGCCGAAGGGATTTTCCGCATCGACAATCGCATCCCGCTGGATGAAATTCCCGAGGTTTTCCACTCCCACGTACAAATCAAAATTACCGAAAGTGCGGGTTATCTGCGAATTCAACACAAAATAATCCTCGCTTCTTTCACCCCTTCTCAATCCTTCCGGATTGGCGGCCGTACTAGGGAGACGCGTCGTGCCGTAATAGTTTGCCGTGAAATCGATGTACCAATCTCCGTTCGGTGAAGTGTATCCCACGTTGCCCAACGCCCGGTGCCGCGGTACGAGGGGCTCTTCCTTGCGGCCGCTGAGGTAATCCGCTTCCGACTGTTGGTATTTGTAGGAAAATTTCACTCCCAATCCACTCACCGGCTCCGCTTGGATGTCCGCCTGCACGCTGTGCGAAGTCGACTGCCCCTCCAAGTTGTAGAACTTCAGATAGCGGGGGTCGTCGTCGCGGTCGGCGATCAGACGGTCTTCGAAAGCGGTGTAAAAGTAATCCGTGTTGAAAACAGCCTCACGACCGAACAACTCGAACTTGTGCAGGAAGCTCAGCCCGGTGTTCCACGACGATTCTATGCCCGGTTCGCCGGCGATCATCAATCGCCTCGAAGAAGCGAACATCCCGAATCGATCGGCGAACACGTTGGCGGATCGGTAGCCCCTTCCACCCGCGACGCGCAGGGTCGTCAATGGGCGGAGATTGTACTTCAGGTGCACCCTCGGTGAAAACTGGTTTCCGTGCAGGTTGTGCCAGTCGTGGCGCAGCCCCCCGATGAAAGTAAACCTGGGTCTGTCGTAGGTGTACTCCGCGGAAATGCCCGGCACCCTTTCGATACGGCCGAAACTGCTGTCGGCAAATTCCTCTTGGTACCCATCGTACACGAAATGCCCTGCCACATCCAACTTGTGATCGCCGAACTTCGACAAGTGGGTGCTGAAAATGGAATTCAAACGAAACGTACGCTGCCGACCATTGTAGGATTTCTCACCGAAAAAACCGTCCGGATCCACGCCCGATCCCAAGGCCGTAATCCCGATGCTTCGGTCTTCGCGGTTGGGAAAGAAGAATCCCGTTTTGGCGAGAACCTCCCATTGCTCCACGCCGAACCCAAATCCATAATTCGGAAATTCCGGTCGATGACGCAGGTTCACGGCGTCCATCTGTCCCGAACTTCGGTCCTCCCGCGTGTACAAGCCCATGATTTGGCTCTGGAAATTGTCGCCGACGTACTTCCATCGGTTCATCACTTTCACGCCTTGGCGCAGGGGACTGTCCACAAAACCGTCGCCGTTCTTGTCTTTTGGGTTGTCGTAGTGGTTGGCCGACACGAACAGCCCGGTCGACAGGCGGTCGGACAAATTCGCCGTTTGGATCACATTCGCCTCGAAGCGGCCCATGTCGTTTCCGAACACGTCGAAATACGAGAACGCATGGTCGGGCTTGATGAACTCCATGTTGATCACGCCCGTCATGCTTTCGTAGCCGTACATCCCCGAACCGATTCCTTTGGTGATGGCCAAGGACTCGATCCAAGGGCCGGGTATTTGATCAAAGCCCATAATTCCTCCTAGACCGCCCATAACGGGAATGCCTTCAAAGAGGTTTTGCACGTACACGCCGTCCATGCCGAGCATGCGGATCTTCCGCGTGCCGGTTACCGCGTCGTTCATGATCACATCCACCGACGCCGTGGTTTCGAAGCTTTCCGACAAATTACAGCAGGCCGCTTTCCGCAGGATGCCCCGGTTGATGGACTCCGCATTGAGTTTGGACATGGTGGAAAGGTGGGACGCTCCACGGCGGTGAGAAATCTCCACGGCATCCATGAGTACCGAGGGTGAAAGCGAAACGTTCACGTGCCCTTCTTGGCGGATTTCCAGAGTGTCGGAAGTATAACCGACGTAACTCACCACCAAATTCAGGGGAAAATCGCCGACCGGTTGAATGGAGAAATGCCCATCGAGGTCGGTGATGGTGCCAACGGTCGTCGAAGCCCAGTGGATATTCGCCCCCGGGATCACGTCGCCGCTCTCCGCGTCCTTCACCACTCCGTGCACCTGCGATTCGGCTCCAAAAGCCAAACCGAGCGCCAGCAGGGTGAGGACAAAATATTTTGTTGAATACATACTACCAATTGTGTTGATTTTGAAAACGGGGTGACACGCGTCACCCGAAAGGTGAATAAAAACAGCGCGGAGCTTCCGGAAAATCCGGATTCACCGCATTGGTTTTTCACAATCGGTATTGGCAGTACAGATGGAGAAGATGGGATGGTTCCTTCGTCCACGGGATATCCAAAGTCGGCAAAGACAGCCGGGGAAGGTCAAAAGAAAAATCGGGGATGGTTATAAACGCCGCAAGGGGAACTTGGGCGATTTCCGTATCGTCGTCGGAGTTCAGGTCGCGCTGATGGGCGAACACCGGTTTGGTCTTTGTCTCTACGTCGCAGCACCTGTCGTCCACCTCGCAATGGTCGGGCAGTTCGGCCATGGACTCACAGCAGGTGCCGTTGTTGGAAATCAGTCGGGTGGTGCCTTCCGCGTTGCAGAACATCGTGGAAAACGACATCTGGCTACCCTGTACCGTCACGGCCAGCATCACCACCATCGCCAACCACTTGAGGGCTTTCTTCGGTTCTTGTTGCCGTAAACGATTCATGTCTATTCCCTACTTAAGAATTACCTTTGCCGAGACGTCTTGCAAAGGTACGCATTGACGATGTAAAACGAAAGAGGTCAACCGCGGCGCAAAATTTCACGCGAGGGCCGAAAGCCCCTTCAGCGGTTGGCGCACACCACAAGTACGCTAAAAGAACAGCTATGTTTCCCACCAGTATGTACTCGGAGTTGACACCCAACCCCCACACGATGAAGTTCGTCGCCAGCCGCGTGATTTACCGCGGCTTGGAACCCGCCGAGTACTCCTCCGCCGCCGAAGCGGAAGGGCGATCGGATCTCGCGGTCGCCCTCTACGGATTTCCATACGTCAAGGGGGTATTCATCAATTACAACTACGTCACCATCACCAAGTCGGGCGATTACGACTGGGATTTCATATCCTTTGAATTGAGGGATTTCATCCGCCGTCACCTCCTCGAAAACGAGTGGGCGGCGAAACCCGAAGTACGCCCCATGACCCGGGCCGAAGCCAAACGCAATGCGGGAGACACACCCACAAAACCACCCGCAAACATCCCCGAAACCGAACTCGACGCGGCAATTATCACCCTGATGGATGAAAAAATCAAACCGGCAGTGTCTTCCGACGGCGGCGCCATCGACTTCGTATCTTTCGATGACGGCGTAGTGACCGTGCGGCTTCGCGGTTCATGCGTAGGTTGCCCTTCCATCATGCGCACGCTCAAACTCGGCGTGGAAAAAATGTTGATCGCCGAACTGCCCCAAGTGAAAAAAGTCGTAGCCGAAGAACTCTGACACCAAACACCTCCCAACACCTCACATGAAAACCGCCAAATGGATTCTGGGGATTTGTGCCGTCGCCGTGATGGCCTTCCCCACGTACAGCCAGCCTCAACAGATCGACGCCGATACCTATAAGGTGGAAGTCGATTTGGTGAACATCGAAAACGACCGGGTGAAAATCCGCGTGTACCCGCCCCGAATCGAGGGCGACAGCGCCATATACCAAATGCCGAAAATCGTGCCCGGCACGTATTCCATTTCCGATTTCGGTCGGTTCGTGTCGGATTTTACGGCCGTGGACAAAAAGGGAAAGGAAATGGAAGTGGCCCGCCTCGACACCAATCGCTGGGCGGTGGTGCCGGCCAAGGACCTGGAATACGTGAGCTATTGGGTCGACGATACCTTCGACGAACCGCAATCGGGTGTGTTTGCTCCCGGCGGCACCCAAATCGAAGCCGGGGAGTGCGTAATTTTCAACGCTTTCGGCTTCGTGGGGTATTTCCGAGACGCCAAAAACAACCCCTTCGAACTCCACGTCGAAAGACCGGAAGATTTTTATGGCGCCACCACCCTGCCGAGGGGAGAAAGCGTGAACGGCACCGATGTCTTCCTCGCCGCCGATTACTTCGAACTGCACGACTGCCCCATTCTCTACGCCCGGCCCGACACCGCATCGGCCATGGTAGGCGACACCGAAATACTCGTGGCGGTGTACTCCCAAAACGGGCGCATTACCGTCGACCAAGTCATGGAAGTCATCGGAGACCTTTTTCCGGCCACCGCCGAATATCTGGGCGGAACGTTGCCTACGGACAAATACGGAGTGTTGGTCTACTTCTCATCCAACCCCGCCTTGATGGCCGGGATGGGCGCGTTGGAACACCACACTTCCACCGTGGTGATCATGCCCGAATGGCCGATGGAGGGCATCGCGCAATACCTGATCGACATCACGGCCCACGAGTTTCTGCACATCGTGACCCCTCTGAACATCCATTCCGAGCACGTGGCCGATTTCGACTTCATCCATCCGAGCATGAGCCGCCACCTCTGGCTGTTTGAAGGCGTGACCGAATACACCGCACATCACGTGCAGGTGACCCAAGGACTGATCACCGTCGAGGATTTTCTCGCGACGATCAAAGAGAAGCTTCAAACGGCGAGCCTGTACCGGGAAGACGTATCCTTCACCGAGATGAGTCAGGGAGTGCTGGGGCAGTACGAAGACCAATTCCTCAACGTGTACATGAAAGGTGCACTGGTCGGCATGGCGCTCGATCTGCGGTTGCTGCACCTCAGCGAGGGGGCGTACGGATTGAAAGACCTCATGAAGGATTTGATGGAGCGCTACGGCACCGATCGGCCGTTTGAAGACTCCAAGCTGTTCGACATCATCACCGAAGTTTCGGGAATGCCGGAAATCAAAGCATTCTTGGAAAACTACATCGCAGAACCCAATCCCCTTCCCATGGAGGAAGTATTGGGATACGCCGGCGTGACGTACCACGACGTCAAAACAGATACGGTGGTGAGCACCGGTAACGCCAACATCGGATTCAACCCCAGATCGGAAAAGATGGTGGTGGTCTCCACGAATCAAATGGACGACTTCGGACGCGCCCTCGGCTTTGAACGCAAGGACGCGATCATGGAATGGAACGGCGCGGAAGTCACCGCGGAAAATTTCCACGAGGTAATGCAGGGGTTCAGAGCCACTGTGCAGCCCGGCGACCGAGTGGAGGTGAAGGTGCTGCGGGAAAACGAAAACGGCGAGTCCGACACCGTCACCTTGAGCGCCGAAGCCATGCCCACGACGGTAACGCAGGAGAATGTCTTGTCACTCGATCCGAACCCGAGTCCCATGCAACTGAAAATCCGCAAAGCTTGGTTGGGTAATTGAAACCGGCGGGTCGATCCGAAGAACTTCCGGGCCCACCCGTTTCGGCCAGGGCGGTGAAGTCCGGATCGGTGCGCGACAATCCAACAAACACCCCCTCCTCTATCCTCTTGGAATCCCATGCCGCGGACCCCGATATCTCCCTTTCCTGCGCGCCGAGCGATCAACCGACATTCCGACGCGGGGACGGAGGGCGAAAACCCCTTTGAATACGGCGATGCAACTCCGAAAAGGAATCCCCTTTTGTGCGCGTTGATAGTAACCCTACGCCCCTTTAACCGTTGATTTAAATTGTACCTTTGCACACAATATTCATGTCTTCAAAATATATGATGGACGAATTTTCATTTCTCGGCAATGCATCGCCGGATTGGATCGAGGAACAGTATCAAAAATTCCGACAAGATCCCGACTCGGTAGAGTCTTCATGGGCCCATTTTTTCGCGGGCTTCGAATTTGCGAAAACCAGCTACGACACGGCTTCCGACGAGGAAGCCGTCGAAATTCCGGAGAACCTCCGCAAGGAATTCCGGGTGATGGGATTGATAGACGGCTATCGCTCCCGAGGACACTTATTCACACGCACCAACCCGGTGCGGGAAAGACGACAATATTCCCCCACCCTCGCCCTGGAAAATTTCGACTTGGGCGAAGAGGACCTGGACACCGTATTCCAGGCGGGAACAACCATCGGCTTGGGGCCGGCAACCCTGCGCCGCATCGTGGAACATCTCGACAACGTGTACTGCAAAAGCGTCGGGGTGGAGTACAATTACATTCGCGACGTGGAACGCAAGGAGTGGTTGCGCAAAAAATTGGAAGAAGACCCGCTTCCACCCCTCACCGCCGACGAGAAAAAGATCGTATTCCAAGTACTGAATCGGGCCACGTCGTTCGAGCAGTACTTGCAAAAGAAATTCGTGGGTCAAAAACGCTTCTCCGTTGAGGGAAGCGAGGCCTTGATTCCCGCCTTGCACGGATTGGTGCAGCGGGGCGCGGACCACGGGGTGAAGGAATTCATCATCGGAATGGCCCACCGCGGAAGGCTGAATGTGCTCGCCAACATCTTCAAAAAAGATTTTAAAGACATCTTCAACGAATTTGAAGGCAAGGAGTACGAAGAGTCGATCGACGGGGAAGACTTCGACGGGGACGTAAAATACCACCTCGGGTATTCCAAAACCATCACTGCCGAAAACGGTGAAAAAGTGCAAATGACGCTGCCGCCCAACCCCTCTCACCTCGAAGCGGTGGGGCCCGTGGTGGGCGGAATGGCTCGGGGTAAACTCGACAATTACCTCCACGACGAAAAAGCCGTGGTTCCCGTGTTGATCCACGGTGACGCCGCAATTTCCGGTCAGGGGGTGGTGTACGAAACCATTCAAATGGCCCAACTCGACGGGTACCGCGCGGGTGGAACCATCCACATCGTGGTGAACAACCAAGTGGGATTCACCACCAACTACTTGCAAGGTCGATCCTCGACGTATTGCACCGACGTGGGAAAAACCACGCTCAGCCCCATTTTCCACGTGAACGGCGACGACGTGGAAGCCATGGTGCAAACGATGTTCTTGGCGCTCCACTACCGACAGAGGTACAATCGCGACGTATTCATCGATTTGCTGAGCTACCGCAAATACGGCCACAACGAAGGCGATGAACCGAAATTCACCCAGCCCAAATTGTACGACATCATCGCCAAGCACCCCAACCCGAGGGAAATCTACCTGAAACAACTCATTAAGGAGGGTGTGATGACGCAAACGGAAGCGGACGAGATCATGGCCAATTTCGAGAAGGTGCTCGATCGGTCGTACGAGGCCTCGCGGCAAATTCCCTACGTCTACATCAAGCACTTCTTGGAAGACGTATGGGATGGCTACACCACCTCAAAGCCCCACGACTTCGTGGAATCGCCGGAAACGGGATACGACAAGAAAGGCTTGATGGAACTGGTGGACAAAATCCATCACCTGCCCGCCGATAAAAAGTTCTTCCGCAAGCTCGAACGCCTGATGGATGACCGCCTTCAAAAAGTGAAGGAGGACAAACTCGACTGGGCGCTGGGGGAAATTCTCGCCTACGCCACCTTGCTGAAAGAAGGATACAACGTCCGCATTTCGGGTCAAGACGTCGAGCGGGGAACGTTTTCTCACCGCCACGCGGTATTGACCACCGTCGACGACGAAGAGGATTACATCCCGCTTCGCCACCTGTCGGAAGATCAAGCCGATTTCCACATTTACAACTCACTCCTCTCCGAATACGCGGTGATGGGATTCGAATACGGCTATGCCTTCGTGAGTCCGAAAACGCTGACCATTTGGGAAGCGCAATTCGGCGATTTCTACAACGGGGGCCAGATCATCATCGACCAGTTCGTAAGTGCCGCCGAAGACAAATGGCGCACCATGAACGGCTTGGTGATTTACCTGCCGCACGGTTACGAAGGCCAAGGATCGGAGCACTCGAGCGGTCGCCTGGAAAGGTTCCTCCAGATGTGCGCCGAGTACAATATGCAGGTCTGCAACCCCACCACGCCGGCCAACCACTTCCACATGTTGCGACGCCAAATGCACCGCAATTTCAGGAAGCCGCTGATCGTCTTCACCCCGAAGAAACTCCTTCGCTATCCGAAAACCGTGTCGTCCATGGACGAGCTGGCCAAGGGGCGTTTCCGCGAGGTCATCGACGACAACAATTCCAAAGTTTCGGATGTTGACACGGTAGTTTTCTGCACGGGAAAAGTGTATTACGACGCCTTGGAGGCCATGGAAGAATCCAATAGCGGACACAACATGGCATTGGTGCGCATCGAGCAGCTTTACCCCCTTCCGGAGAAGCAACTCGACGCCGTAATGGCCAAGTACAAGAACGCCAAGAAACACATTTGGCTGCAGGAAGAACCCAGGAACATGGGTGCGTGGTCTTACATGGCCATGAATTACACCAAGCCCCAATGGATTTGCATCTCGCGAAAAGCGAGCGCCAGTCCGGCGGCCGGTTCGAGCAAGGTTTCCGATTTGAGAAAAGAAGCCATGTTCAAAGAACTGCTGGTTCACGCCAAACCAAACGCGGCCGGAAAGTCCAAAGGCAACAAATCCGGAGGAAAAAACAACTCCAAGAAAACCGGTGCGAAGCAAAGCGCCCCAATCGCCAAAACCCAAACCGTTAAATAAGCCTGCACATGTTTGAAATGAAAGTGCCCAGCCCCGGAGAGTCGATCTCCGAAGTAGAAGTAGCCACTTGGCTCGTGGCCGACGGTGATTACGTGGAAAAAGATCAAGTCATCGCCGAAATCGATTCCGACAAAGCGACTTTGGAGTTGCCTGCCGAAAAGGCGGGTGTCATCACCCTCAAAGCCGAAGAAGGCGATGTATTGGCCGTGGGTGACGTGATTTGCCTGATCGACACGAAGGCGAAAAAGCCCGAGGGAGCGAAAGAAGACGAAGCCAAAAAGGCTGCCGACGCCCCCAAGGCCGAGAAGGCGGAACCCAAGGAGCAAAAAAGCGAACCCAAACCGAAAAAAGAAGAGGGATACGCTGCGGGCCATCCCTCTCCGGCGGCTCAAAAAGCAATGGACGAGAAAGGCCTGAGCGCCGACCAAGTTCAAGGCACCGGAAAAGGCGGCCGCATCACCAAACAAGACGTGGCCAACGCCATGTCGAGGGGTTTCGATACCGCCGCGGCTTCCGGATGGGCCGGCACGCGCGATACCGAGCGCCAACGCATGTCTTCCCTGCGCCGCAAAGTGGCCGAACGCCTGGTGTCCGTCAAAAACGAAACGGCCATGCTCACCACGTTCAACGAGGTGAACATGAAGCCCATCATGGACCTCCGCGCCAAGTACAAAGACGACTTCCGCGAGAAATTCGGCGTGGGTCTCGGATTCATGTCTTTCTTTACCAAGGCCGTGACCGAAGGTCTGTACCATTTCCCGACGGTCAACGCCATGATCGACGGAGACGAAATCGTGACCCACGGATACGTGGACGTCGGAATCGCGGTAAGCTCGCCCAAAGGACTCATGGTTCCCGTGGTGCGCAACGCCGAAACGCTGAGCCTCGCGGAAATCGAATCGGAAATCAAACGACTCGCCACCAAGGCACGAGACGGGAAAATCACCATCGATGAAATGCAGGGCGGAACCTTCACCATCACCAACGGCGGGGTGTTCGGATCCATGTTGAGCACACCCATCATCAACCCCCCGCAGGCGGCGATTCTCGGTATGCACAACATCGTAGAACGCCCCATGGCGGTGAACGGAAAAGTGGAAATCCTCCCGATGATGTACCTGGCACTCTCTTACGACCACCGCATTATCGACGGCAAAGAGTCGGTGAGCTTCTTGTTCAAGGTGAAAGAAATGCTCGAGAATCCAGAGTCCATGCTCTTCGGAGGCAAATCGCCGGCGGAGATTCTGATCGGACTCTGATTTCGCGTAAAAACCCGTGCAGAGGATTCGAACCGCAATCCGCTAAGCCGGGGATTTCGCCCAAAGGAGTCAACTCAAGACAAGACAAAAAAAATGGGGATGGAGCTCGCTCCATCCCCTATTTCGTACCGAGTCACGCGCATGGCGCACTCAGGCGCGCTTCTTTAGAAGCACCTCCGTACGGAGGCTGCCACGTGGTTGCACATGGCGTGTGTCGGTTTCGAACAATCAGACATTGCAACACCTCCTTTTCTTTAATTTGACGTTATCCCGAGGTCTTTCAACCAAATTATGAAAGTGGCCTTCGGCATCACCAAGTCCTTCTTGGATTTTCACCCAAGTAACGAAAGATTTCGGAGATTATCCTGTGAGGGGCGAAAAACTTTATCAACAAGAGGACGTCAATGATCAACCCTGGGCTCTCACTCCGCCGAGGATCAGCGCATCCCCGCTCTTAAACCGTCATGGCGGTTTTGAGGATGGATTCGAAGATCAACCGGCCGTCTTCATTTCCCAAAAGCGGATTCGCGGCCCTTTCGGGGTGAGGCATCATACCGAAGACGTTTTTCTCCTTGTTGGTCACCCCGGCGATGTTTTCCACCGATCCGTTGGGGTTGGCTTCCTTGTTGAAGTTCCCGTCCTTGTCGGTGTATCGGAAAATGACTTGCTCGTTTTCATTCAACTCGCGGAGCACGTCGGCGGGTGCGTAGTACCGGCCTTCGGCGTGGGCGATGGGAATGCGGAGCACGCGGTCGGAATCGAGGCCCGCGGTGACGATGGTGCTTCCGGTGGCGGGTTTGATGTAGAGGTTTTTGCAGATGAAGCTGTGGTTGACGTTGTGCAACAAGGTGCCGGGCAGCATTTCGGCCTCGCAAAGAATTTGGAACCCGTTGCAAATGCCCATGACGTAGCCACCGCGGCGGCTGTGCTCCACCACGCTCTCCATGATGGGGGAGAAACGCGCGATGGCTCCCGACCGCAGGTAATCGCCGTAGGAAAATCCGCCGGGGATCACAACGAAATCCACCCCTTTCAAGTCCTTGTCTTTGTGCCAAAGTTCCTCCACTTCGCAACCCATCGTATCGCGCAAAACGTTGATGATGTCCCGGTCGCAGTTGGAACCCGGAAAGATGACCACACCGAATTTCATTGATCTGAATATTTGAGTTGATTGCCGGCGCAAAGGTACCGAAAAGGAACGTATGAGCCCGAAGCCCAATGCCGATAAATGCCCCGCGATTCCCGCGACGAGTCACACCCACGAAAACCCAAAACACCGCGCATCCGTCCGCACGCACTCACACGATGTGAGCGGAGATGGCGAAACCAAGCGCCGCCACGATCCAGAGGTAAAAAATCAACAACATCCACGTTTGCATGCGTCGGCGTGAGAAAAACACTCCCGTAAAAGCCGATACGGGGATGTAGAGCAGCATCACGGCACCGGGCGAGCCCACGTCCAAAAACACCGAGTAAACGAAGGCGGCCACCAGTAGGAAAGTCATCTGCAAGAACAAAGTTTTCGTGCTTTTCATGTGAAGGGTCGAAGTGCGCATGCGGAGAATGAAAACCAACACTCCACCCAGTGTCGAGAGGGCGGTCAACAGCACGAAAGGATAAAAAAACGCACCGCCGCGGAGCAGCCACGCCGAGGTATCGAAGGAATCGAGGTCGAAAAAGTGTCGGAAATCGGGCTCTTGACCGGTCAGGAAATACGCGGCGAAAACGTAAATACCCACGAAAATCAAGCCTGTGAACGGCACCAAAAATTCCCGCAAATCAAAAGTGCGGAAACGCATCAGCGCCAGCCACACCAAGGGGAGCACGACCAGGGTCGGGGGGTAGCAAATGATGGCGAGCCCCATAAACACCGACGCGTCGAAAAGCATGGCGAGTGCCGATCGCACCCTGTACATCATCAGCAATCGCCGCAGTGCCAGCAAGATAAAGAAGTTGGCCCAAAGCACCGGATGCAGGTAGGTCCAATCGGGAATGCTCAAGCTGAGCACGACGTAAACCAAAGCGGGAAAATAACTCTCCCTCCCGCCGAAACCGGCGGAATTGTACACGTTGTTGGCGAGGTACGCGGAAAACAGGTAGAGCACCCCCCCGATGACGAAGCCCACTGCCGGATAGTCGAGCAGTGCGTTTTGCAGCCACGCGATCGGCGGTCCGGCGAGAGGGTGCACCTCGGGGGTCGTGATCCACGCCGCCATCACCACCCCCAAAGCGGTCGGGATGATCAGAAAAACCTGTACCAACGGGCGATTGGAGCCGAATACCGAATGGAGCATGGGGGGCTAAATTATAAATTATAGACCCGCCAAAACATATTGTCCGCAGTTTATTAACTTCGCTGCGAAAATCGCATTGCACATGGACTACATCGTCAATCCCATCGCGTGGCTCATCAAGTGGTCGTTTGATCACATTTTGGTGCCCATCGGCGAGTTGCCGACCCTCATCAATCCAAACACCCTTTTCATCATCCTGGGATTCGTCGGATTGTTTTATTGGCTGCGTACCCAAGTGAAATACAACCAAAAAGCACAGCGCGAAGGCGGCCTGAAATAATTCGGTTCCCCTCCCTTCGCTCCTTCCCGACCCACTCGGGCACTCAATTTTAGCGTTTTTATCGGGGCGTATCCCCGACTCCTCCAAGTATCGCGAATTTCTCGTTTGTCGAGGATTTTTCCCCGCGTCCAATCCCCCTTTTATTCCCATAGGTCGGGGTCGGCCTTCCCGCTATATCTCACTCGCGCTTGCGGCGTGCGGCTATGGCCCGAACGAGCTTCTTCGTCGCTGTTCGAGGCCTGAGCCTCACCTGCCGCAACCCCAAGTGAGGATGCCGCGGTACGGCCTTACGCGACGTTCATTTATACCGAAAATCGAATGAAAACCCGAGAAAATTCCGGGAGATAAAAAGGATTACTTCAGATCGAAGCCGATGTCACGGCGGAAGTACTTCCCTTCGAATTGAATGGCCTCGGCCATGGCGTAAGATCCCTTCAAGGCCTCAGCCATCGTATCGCCCAGCGCGGTGCACGCCAAAACACGCCCTCCGGCGGTGACCACCCTTCCGTCGACCCATTGGGTGCCCGCGTGAAAAAGCAGCCTGCCCGGTGCGTCGACACCCTCCAATCCCTCGATGGATTTTCCCTTTTCATAGGCCTCGGGATATCCCCCGGAAACCATCATGACCGTGGTCGCGGTTTTCTCGCTGATCTCCACTCGTCGGCCTGCGAGGGCGCCTTCCGCGGTGGCCGTCAACAGTTCGAGAAGATCGGATTTCAGTCGGGGTATGACCACTTCCGTCTCGGGATCGCCCATGCGGGCGTTGTACTCGATTACATACGGTTCTCCATCGACGACCATCAACCCGAAAAACAAGAATCCAACGTACTTCACGCCGTCTTCGCGCAAACCACGCACCGTGGGCGCTACGATGCGGTCTTCCACCTTTTTCCACAATTCCTCGTCGGCGAATGGCACCGGACTCACGGCACCCATCCCCCCGGTATTCAATCCCCGATCTCCCTCACCGATGCGCTTGTAGTCTTTGGCTTCGGGGAGCATCGCGTAATCCTTGCCGTCGGTAAGCGCAAAAAATGACACCTCGATGCCGTCGAGGTAGCTTTCGATCACCACTTGGCTCGACGCCGCGCCGAATTTTCCGTTCAACATGTCGCGGAGGTTTTCCTCTGCTTCCGCGAGGGAGTCGGATATCAGTACTCCTTTGCCCGCGGCCAGACCGTCGGCTTTGAGTACGTAGGGTCCCGACATGTAGCGCAGAAAGGCCAGGGCCTCGTCCAGCTCGCCTTTGCGGAAAGTTTTGTACGTCGCGGTGGGAATGCCGTGGCGTTCCATGAATCGCTTTGCGTAGTCTTTGCTGCCCTCCAACCTGGCCCCCTCTTTGCCCGGGCCGATGATCGCCACGTGGCGAAGGTTGTCGCGACGGGTTAAGTCATCGCGGATCCCGGCCACCAACGGGGCTTCCGGCCCGACGACCAACACGTCGATGCGGTGCGTGGTCAGAGCCTCCGCCACCGCGTCGAAATTTTCGGGGTTCACTTTGAGATTGGTGGCGAACTCGCGGGTGCCGGCGTTTCCCGGCGCGACGAACACCTCATCGCAGAGCGGACTTTCAGCGATTTTCAGAGCCAAGGCGTGCTCGCGTCCTCCGCCGCCAAGCACCAAAACTCTTTTTTTACTCATTCTATCGGTTATTTGGCTTTGGCAGGAAATTCATCAAGGATACGTGCCCACCGCGGTTCAGACTTTCACCCGTTTGATGCTGCACCCGAGGTGCCGCGTCACCGAAGGATTCGGTTCCTTGCCTTCCATCATGGCCTCGAGGGCGTTTTTGAGGTAGGGTGCTTTCACCGCTTTGGAATCGTTTACCGAATCGTCTACGGTACCGGCGTACACCAAAACCATGTCGGAATTGAACAGGAATACGTGCGGGGTGACCAACGCACCGAAGGCGTCGGCGAGCACGTGATCCTTGTCGAGCACGTGATACCCGCGATAACCGATTCTCTCGCTTTGGGCTTTCATGTCGGCCATGCCGTCGCCTTTATCGCGCAGGGCTTTGTTGGAATTAACGAGCACCACGCCCACCCCCAACTTCGAGGTCAATTGGTGGTATTCGGTATACCGTCGCTCCCAGCCCTCCGACTTTTCCCCGTTGCCGATCACGAAGGGACAGAGGTTGCTGTTGAAAATCACCAGAAGTCCGTTTTTATCGGCGATGTCTTCGAGGGAAACGAGTTCACCCGAAACGTCTTCCATTTTCCGGTCGAGCAATTTCGCTTTTTCGCCCGGCACCATGGGTTTGATATCGGAATTAGGGCCTACGAAATTGTACGTGAGCAGCGCGAAGAGCGCGACGCTCACGGCGGAAAACATGTTCTTTGTTATCATAAAACGGCGTTTGGAACCGGGAATATTCGGACGCCACCGCGGGTGGCGTCCGCTTTAAATCGGAATGCGATCAGCAGTACTCGTCGTACGCCATTTGGAGGTTTTCGGCGATCATTTCAGCCGGTCGCCCCTCGATGTGATGGCGCTCCAAAAAGTGAACGAGCTTGCCGTCTTTGAACAGCGCCACGGAGGGCGAAGAAGGGGGGTAAGGCAGGAAATATTGTCTCGCGCGCTCGGTGGACTCGCGGTCTACACCGGCGAAAACCGTGCTGAGGTTGTCGGGCTTCTTGTCGCCGGTAAGCGACATCTTCACACCGGGACGGGCCGCTCCGGCGGCGCAGCCGCACACGGAATTGACCACGACGAGGGTGGTGCCCGGTTTTTTCAAAAATTCGTCGACCTCATCGGCCGTATGGAGTTCGGTAAACCCGGCGTCGGTAAGGTCCGACTTCATGGGTGCCACCATTTCTTCAGGATACATAAATCAGAGTCTTAAAATTTATACAAAGGTAAGGAAGTCGGGCAAAACCCAAGGCGGTGATTTGAGCCTGCGACCGATTGACCTTCCGTCTCGGACGGGGCGGAATTCTCTTCGCATCGCCGAAAATTCCCACCGTTTTCAATTGCCGCTTCGGCGCCTTAAATTTCATCGATTTTCGGGAAGAACGGGCTGAAACACCGGTTCGGAAACTGAAATTCCAACGATACACCCACAAAAACCCAAAAAACCCCCGCGCGTTTTCGGAGGCGTGCGACACTTGCGCTGGACCCTGCCGGCGAAATGAATGGTAGCCCCGCCAGGAATCGAACCTGGATCTAGAGTTTAGGAAACTCCTATTCTATCCATTGAACTACGGGGCCGGGGTGCAAAAGTACTTTTAATGGACGCAAACGCCCAAACCTCCCGGCGATGACGCTGTCAGCGAACGGTGGCGCCGGGACCCCAGTCCTCTTCGCTCTTTACGAAAGAGAGCTTTCCGTCGGCGGATTCGGCCATGAGCAGCATGCCGTTTGATTCCACTCCGCGGATTTTGCGCGGTTCGAGATTGAGTAGGACGGTCACCTTGCGCCCGGGCAGGTCGTCGGGATCGAACTGATCGGCGATGCCCGACACGATTACCCGTTTGTCCAACCCGGTGTCTACGAGCAACTTCAACAGTTTGTCGGTCTTGGGTACGCGCTCGGCTTCGAGAATGGTTCCCGTGCGGATGTCCAGCCGTACAAAATCCTCGAAAGTCACGTTCTCGCGTTGGGGCGCGTGGGTAGCCTCGGTCGTGGTAGCCGCCGTGGTTTTCATATTCGATTTCAGTTTATCCAGTTGTCGGTTGATGTCGTCCTCTTCGATTCGCTCGAACAATATTTTCGCTTTCCGCACTTCCGCGCCTACCTTCAGGATGTCTTCCCTGCCCGCTTCTTCCCATTCGCATCGCTCCATCCCCAACATGCGGCGCATGTCGGCGGCCTTGTGAGGCAGGAGCGGTTCGGAGAGGATGGCCAGGTTGGCCGCCACTTGCAGGCAGTGGTGAATCACGGCCTCTCCCTTCTTCGGGTCGGTTTTCATCAATTTCCACGGCTCCGTTTCCGTGAGCAGTTTGTTTCCCGCGCGGGCCAAATTCATCAAAGAGGATTGCGCCTCGCGCATGCGGTACGCCTCGATCCTCTCTTCGATTTCCACTTTGGTTTTGGCGATGATTTCCTCCGTGTTCAAATCGTGCAGATCTTGGGTCTTTATGCCGTGGTGATCGGGCACGAGTCGGTCGAAAAACTTGTCGGTAAGCACCATGGTTCGGTGGAAAAAGTTGCCGAGCACGGCGACGAGTTCATTGTTCACGCGGTTTTTGAAATCCTCCCAAGTGAACTCGCTGTCGCGGAATTCGGGTGCCACGGCATTGAGCACGTAGCGCAACTCGTCCTGTTTTCCCGGAAAATCTTCCAAATATTCGTGCAGCCACACGGCCCAGTTTCTCGAGGTGCTGATTTTATTGCCTTCGAGGTTCAAAAACTCGTTGGCCGGGGCGTTGTCGGGCAAGATATAGCCGCCGTGTTCCCTGAGAATAATGGGGAAAATGAGGCAGTGAAACACGATATTGTCTTTGCCGAGGAAGTGAACTAGCTTCGTGGAATCGCTTTGCCAGTAGGGCTTCCAGTCCTTTCCTTGTCTTTCGGCCCACTCGCGGGTGGCCGAGATATACCCGATGGGTGCGTCCAGCCACACATAGAGCACTTTGCCCTCTGCATTGTCGAGGGGAACGGGCACACCCCAATCGAGGTCCCTCGTCATTGCGCGGGGATGCAATCCGCCGTCGATCCACGATTTGCACTGGCCGATCACTTGGCGCTTCCACTCCTTCACGTCGTGGTGAAACTCCCCGTCGAGGGTTCCTTTTTCGATCCATTCACGCAACCATGTTTCGTGCTTCTGCATGGGCAAAAACCAGTGTTCGGTTTCTTTCAGCACCGGTGTGGAACCCGAAATGGTCGATTTTGGGTCGATGAGATCGGTGGGGCTCAGCGCCGAGCCGCATCGCTCACACTGATCGCCGTACGCGCCGTTGTACCCGCATTTGGGGCAGGTGCCGGTGATGTATCTGTCGGCCAAAAATTGCCGCGCCTCGGAGTCGAAGAACTGCTCCGTGACTTCTTTGGTGAAGCTGTCGTTTTCGAGAAGCCTGATGAAAAACTCCTGCGCCGTTTCGCGGTGGCGCTGCGTGGAAGTGCGGTGGTAGATATCGAAAGACATTCCGAATTCCCGGAAGGCCCCCTCGATGATGCCGTGGTACTTGTCGACGAGTTCTTGGGGTGAGACGCCTTCTTTTTTGGCCTTGAGGGTGATGGCTGCACCGTGTTCATCACTGCCACAGACAAAAACCACGTCGCGTCGTTTCAATCTCAAATACCGTGCGTAGATGTCGGCGGGTACGTAGACTCCGGCCATGTGGCCGATGTGCAGGGGACCGTTGGCGTACGGCAGTGCCGCCGTGACGGTGTATCGCTCCGGGTGGTTTTCGTTTTTCAAGGGATTCTTGCTTGATTTGTAACGCGCAAAGATAACCAAAGCGAAGTTTCCACATGACCTCGAACACCCCGCCATTCCTCAAAAAAGGTGACAAAATAACCATCGTCGCACCGGCGAGGGCCGTAGAGGCCGCATTCATCGAATCGGCGGTAGCCACGATCGAGAAGGCGGGGTACAGGGCGGTCACGGCCACCAACCTGTTCGAGAAAGAAAACCAGTTTGCCGGCAATGACGAATCCCGCGCAGCCGATCTGAACGCCGCCATCGGCGACGAGGAATGCCGGGCCATTCTCTGCGCCCGAGGGGGATACGGCACGGCGAGGTTGTTGTCGTGCATCGATTGGGGGGCGTGGGCGAAAGACCCGAAATGGCTGATCGGGTACAGCGACGTCACCGCCCTGCACTCCGCCCTGCATCAATTGCTGGGCATGCAATCCGTGCACGGAACCATGCCGGTGAATTTCACCGCCAACACGCCCGACGCACTGGGAGGACTGTTCGCGGTATTGAGGGGCGAAGAAATCGACGTGACCTTCGAACCCCACCGGCTGAATCGCAGCGGAGAGTGCGTGGGCGACATGGTCGGCGGAAATCTCAGCGTGCTATACAGCATGCTCGGCAGCGAAACCCAATTGGACACCAAAGGCAAAATTTTGTTTCTGGAAGATTTGGACGAATACCTCTATCACGTAGACCGCATGATGCTGGCCCTCGATCGCGCGGGGATGTTGCGCGATTTGGCCGGCCTCGTGGTGGGCGGCATGACCGACATGAACGACAACGCCGTCCCTTTCGGCTCGACGGCGGAAGAAATCATCGCCGATCGCGTGAGCGCCTACGGGTATCCCGTGGCCTTCGGCTATCCATCCGGGCACATCGACGACAACCGGGCGTGGATTCACGGCAAAAAAAGAAGGCTGACCGTACATGACGATCAGCCCTCATCGCTAAACCACTATTGATCTCTACCTATTTATTCTCTTTCAAATTTTGAATAATTCGAAGGTATGGTGAACAGGTCGTTGGCGAGATCGGTTTTTTCGACTTCGTTCACCAACAGTTTCGTCAATTCCACTCCGTCGGTTTTTCTTTCCACACCGACCATGGGAAACATTCCGTGGATGTCGGGTACGTTCATGAAATACACGGCGAGTTTGTCTTTTCTGTTCAGGGTTTCGAGCATGGGAACCATGAAGTCGAAGTCGTCATCCGCGACCCAGTAGGTCACTTCCCTGCCGTCGTCTTTCCCGGTCACTTTCACTTCCGTGCATTTGTATCCGTTGATCACTTCGGTTTTTCCGGTTTTCTGAACGTATACTTCCGTGTCGCGAGGAGGTCTTTTGTTGGGCACGTCGATGAACATCTTTCGCTCGGGGCTCAATGCCTTCACGGTGTTCGCTTTGGTATCGATGATCATGATACCTTGGATTTCCCCGTTTTCACCGAGTTCCTCAACTCGGATTTTGTCTCCTTTCACATAATAAATGTAATTGGCCGTAACGGGTCCAATGGTTTTGGTAAATTTGATGGTTCCCTGAAAGGGATCGTTCGCCGAAGCGGCAAGGCCAATAGCCAGACCAAAGGCGAGTGCTGCAAATTTTCTGGTGAGTTGTTTCATAGTGAAGCGGTTTGTTTTATTCTGACCCGTAATAATTAAATTCTTGTTGTTATGTCAATTTCGACAAATGCCATCGGCAAATCGGGCGAATCGGTTGCATTTACGTACTTGATTAATCAAGGTTTCAAAATTCTCGAAAGGAATTGGCGGTGCGGACGGGATGAAATCGACCTCATCGCGGAAATCGACGATTGCGTCGTATTCGTGGAGGTCAAGGCCAGAAAGAACAATACCTTTGGCGACCCGCAGGACTTCGTGACCAAGAAAAAACAACGTTTCATGATCCGCGCGGCAAATACCTATCTCCAAGACAGAAACATTGAGAAAGAATGCCGGTTTGATATCATAGCGATCAATAACGAGATGATCGAAGACCCGATTTTGCATATCGAAGACGCATTTTACCCTACGCTGTAAACCCCCGACATGAGCGACCGCAAACCCGACAACAAACGCAGAGGCGACAAACCCAAATACGATAAAAGATCCGATTCGCCCCGCAAGCAGCGCCCTGACCGAGACGGCAACCCGAGGGCGGAGAAAAAACCCCGTGGGGAAAAACCTCGGGGCGAAGCCTCCGATTACGCCAAACGCCCCAAACAAACCAAATCCGGCGACAGGCCGCGTTCATCGGGAAAACGGGAACCCGAAAACCAAAGTGGATTCAGAAGTCGAAAGCCCTACGACCAAAGACACGGCACGAAAAAATTCGAACGCGACGCCACCACACCCGCGTTCAAATCGAAATTCCAAAAAGGCCCTGCGGCCGCGAAACCCTATCGGGGCAAACCGGGCAGCGAGGATTTCGGCCCGAAACGGGAAGGGAAAAAGTCCGACGAAATCCGTCTGAACAAGTATTTGGCCAACTCCGGACTCTGCTCCCGAAGGGAGGCCGACGACCTCATCAAATCGGGGCTCGTGGAAATCAACGGGAAAGTCGAAACCCGGATGGGAGTGCAAGTGAAACCCGGCGACGTGGTGACCTACGCCGGTGAAAGGGTCACGCCCGAAAAGCCGGTGTACCTTCTGATGAACAAACCCAAAGGGTATATCACCACCGTAAAGGACACCCACAACCGAGACACGGTCATGCACCTGCTCAAGGGTTTGGGAAATCACCGCGTTTTCCCCGTGGGACGCTTGGACAGAAACACCACCGGCTTGCTGCTTTTCACGAATGACGGCGACTTGGCCAAAAAACTGACCCACCCCAAGCACGGAGTAAAAAAATTGTACCACGTGCACCTCGACAAAGCGTGCAAACCCGAACACATGCACCAACTGGTGGAGGGTGTGGAATTGGAAGACGGCGTCATGGCGGTGGACGTGGTGTCGTACGTGGCCGACGCCAAGGACAAAACGCAGGTGGGACTGGAAATCCACAGCGGAAAAAACAGGATCGTGAGGAGGCTGTTCGAAGCCTTGGGCTATAAAGTGATCAAACTCGACCGCGTCGTTTTCGGCGGATTGACGAAAAAAGACCTTCCCCGTGGAAGGTGGAGGTACCTCACGGAACAAGAAGTGAACAACCTCAAAATGCTGTGAGACATCGCCGTTCCGAGTCAGCGCCCATGAGCGGCTCGAGGTGCGCGCAGCGCAGGGGGCAACACTATTCTTTTCCACGCGGCGTTTACCAACCCGGGGCCGCCCAATTCCCGCAACACTCGCCTTGAAAAGGATACGGAAATATCTCCTCTACCTCTGCCTCGCCGCGATGGTTTTCGTCGTTGCGGCTTATTTCCTCGCCAAACACTACGAACCCGAAGTGAAGGCCCTGTTGGTGGCGGAATTGAACAAAAACCTGGACGTACCGGTGCAGGTCGGTGACATCAACCTCAGCCTGCTCAGCCGTTTTCCCAACGCCAGCCTCAGATTCGCCGACGTCGTAATACCCGAAACTTCGGGCGATCCTGCGGATACACTCCTGTACGTCCGAAACCTGTACCTGCAAATCGGCTTGCTCGATTTTCTCAAAAAGAACTTCACGGTGACCGAAGCGGAATTGAACACCGGGTTCTTCCACATGAAGTACCACCCCGACGGCAGCGACAATTTCCGTTTCTGGAAGGAAAGCGACGACTCCTCCGATGCATCTCAGGGCGGCTCCCACATCAATCTCAAAGACATCGAACTGGTCGATTTCGGATACTCCTTGCACACCGCCGACGACCTCCTGATCGAACTGTTCACCAACAAAGCGACGGCCGAGGGAAATTTCGGCGACGAGCAATACACAGTGGACGCTCACGCCGACATCGTGGTAAAACACGTGGCTTCCAACGGAGTATCGATGTACGAAAACCTCCACCTCGTGGGCCCCCTTTCCCTGCAAATGGACGCGGCGAAGAACGTCCACCATTTCCAAATCAACCGGGCGAAACTCGAGGATCAACCCTTCCGCCTCCACGGTTCTCTCGACAACTCGGGGAAGACGGCGGAATGGCGGCTGGATGCGTCCATGACTTCCGCCCGCGTTGAGCGGGTCACACAACTCATCCCGGCCGATTTGCGCAAAGAATTCGCGGCCTACGCCGCCGAGGGAAAAACCGATCTGGATTTGATCTTGGAATTCGGGGAATCTTTCCGAATGGAAACCGTGTTCGAAAACCTCAGGGGAAAATTCAGACACACCGTGGCCATGGGAAAGGCCGAGGTGAAGGACGGAGCGGGAGTTCTTCGCATCGACGACGGAAAAGCCTCCTTGTACATCGACCAACTGCAGGGAGAGCTCGGCATGGGAAACCTCACCGCCAAAGGAAAGATCGTCGATTTCTCCTCACCGACTTTCGACCTGAACCTCAAAGGAAACATCGACCTCACCACGCTGAAGGATTTTTTGAATATTGAAAGGGCGGAAATGCTGACGGGACACGTGGCTTTGAACGGTCATCTCACCGGCCATCTGTCGCGGGGACATACACCCGAAGACAAGTTGAAGTTGCTCAGGGGCATCGATTTCAACGGTTCCCTGCGGGTGGAAGACGGAGGTTTTAAAGCCGCGGGACGATCGGAGACCCTTACGGACATCTCGGGCGATATCGAACTGAAAGACAACGCGATCTCCATCCAGGACGCGGGCGGCAAAATCAACGGAAGCTCATTCCGGATCGAAGGGAGCATCGGAAACGCTTTGCCCTACCTCAGCGAGCCGGGCCAGCAACTGCACATCGCGGCGCATTTCAGCGCCCCCATTCTCGACCTGAACAAGGTGTGGAATACCGAGTCGACCGCCCAAGACACGGCCTACCACTTCTCGCTGCCCAAAGACGTCACGTTCAACTTGGCCGTGGACGTCGACGAAATCAAATTCCGAAAATTCGACGCCAAGAACGTCACGGGAAAAGCGTACTTCAAAAACGACGTTCTGACCCTGAATCCCGTATCCTTCGATTTGGCGTCGGGTCGGGTTAATGCGTCGCTGATCGTGAACCGCGACGGGGAAAACTTCCGGGCACGGGCCATGGCCAACGCCCGTGGTCTGCAGATAGACCGCGTGTTTGAATCTTTCGAAAACTTCGGACAGTCGGTAATCAAATCGGAAAACATCTCCGGCATCGCCGATTTGGACATCGATTTCAATACCGTGTTCGGCCGCGATTTGAATGTGGCAACCGAAACCGTGCAGGCGCAGGCCGATTTGGCGGTAAGCGACGGGATTTTGCGAAACCTCGAATCCCTGCAGCAAATTGCCGATTACATCCGCGGCAATGGCCTCTGGAATGCATTGATCAAAGTGGATGCGCTGGAAAAAAACCTCAAGGTGGTGACTTTCGACGATTTGAAAAACAGCGTGGTGATCGCCAACCGCAGAGTGACCATACCGGAAATGTCGTTGGGCAATTCGGCGCTGACCATGGAAGTCATGGGCACGCACGGCTTCGACAACACCATCGATTACGCGCTGAATTTTCGACTGAGCGAATTGCTGCGTACGGGACGCCAACAGAACGAAGAGTTCGGGTACGTGGTGGATGACGGCACCGGGCTCAGGTTGTTCATGCGCATGTACGGAAGCACGGATTCACCGCAGTTCAGCATAGACAAAGACGCGGTGAAGGACAGCCGGAAGGAAACCTTTCAAGCCGAGAAAAAGGAGATCAAAAACATCCTGAAAACGGAATTCGGGCTGTTTAAATCGGATACGACCTTGACGGGTATCCGGGAGGCGCCCCCCACTCCAACCACCCGATTTGAGGTTGAATGGGATGGGGACGGTGATCGTCCGTCGGACGACACACCCACAAAAACCCAAAAACCCCGCACGAAAAGCATATTCGGGAAGAATTCCGGCAAAAACCGCGCGCTGTCGGATGAGGACAAGAAGAGGTACGAAGAGCTGGAAAAGGACGACGACATGTGAGGCCTCAGCGGACCTGCTCGGCGTCGGAGATTTCGAACCCGACGAATTTTCCGTTCTGGTACACTTCGGTCTTGTTCAAGCGGCCTTCGCGGTCGTATCGGTACCACTTGCCGTTCCAAAGTCGGCCATTGCGGAACTCGCCCTCTTGGGTCACTTGCTTTTCGAAGTTGTATAGGCGATCCACGCCGGTTTTGTCGAACTCCTCCACTTTGGCGGCGGTTTGGTCTTCAAACGCCGACTTTTCGCCGTCGTCGATCAATTCCCCGTCTTGCAGAAGGGGATCCGCCACATGGACGATTTTGCCTTCGGGTGCGGGGTAGTGCACGATGGTTTCGGGGTCGACGCGACCTTGAACGATTTCTTTCCGCTCTTTGGGGCTGCCGTCGGCGTAGAAGGTTTGGTACACACCGTGGGTCAATCCATTGGTGATCTCCACGATCAATTGGGGCTGACCGGAGGCGTAGTAGTATTTCTGGGTGCCGTCGCGCCGGCCCTTATCGTTGAAGTGAAAATCCTGAGCCACTTGTCCGTTTTCGTGGTAGCGTTTGAAATCGTTGACGTTGCGCATGTTTTGCCAGTCGCCTTCTTCCTCGACGTTGCCCGAGGGGTAATATATTCGGTAGGGGCCGTGAGGAAAACCGTTTTTGTAGGTGATTTCGCTTCGGACGGCGCCGGTGGGATAGTACTTCTTCCAAATCCCCGTGCGTCGGTTGTCGGTAAAATGTCCTTCCTCAACGATGCGGTCCGCGCGGTATCCGGCTTCGCTGCTCATGGCGCCGGTGATTTGCCAAAATCCTTGCTTTTGGCCGTTGGCGTCAGTGCGGTTGGTGACTTCACCGGTTGAGGACGCTTGTGCCGTCACCGCAAACGCCATCATCCAAAATCCCCCCACGGCCACGATCCATCTCAATTTTTTGATCCTTTGCATAAGGCATTGTTCCTTTTATGCAGCCTACGATTTTCGGGTGCGAATGTTACCCTGAAATCGCATCGGATCATACGCCCCGCCACGCCGTGAGAGTCAGGACGTCGCGGAGGCGACCGGCGTTTCCGCCGGTGCTTCGTCGGATTTTTATCGGGAAATCAGGCGGGTTGTGCGGCCCTGAGGTTGGCGAGCATGTCGGCCACCATTTCGTTCAAACCGAATTGCGGCTTCCAGCCCCAATCGCGGCGCGCGAACTCGTCGTCGATGGACGACGGCCAACTCTTGGCGATGCCGTCCCGGTAATCGGGCTTGTAGCTGATCTCGAATTCGGGAATGTGCTTTTGGATGGCTTCGGCGATCGTCTGCGGACTGAAGGACATGCCCGAAATGTTGTACGAAGTGCGCACCGAAATACGATCGGCAGGGGCATCCATCAAATCCATGACGGACTTGATGGCGTCGGGCATATACATCATGGGCAGGGCGGTACCGGCGCTGATAAAGCTCTCGTAACCGCGGTGTTTCAGCGCCTCGTGAAAGATGTGCACCGCGTAATCGGTGGTGCCCCCACCCGGGGCGCTTTTGTAACCGATGATGCCGGGAAAACGCACGCTTCGCACGTCAACTCCGTACCGGTCGTGGTAGTATTCGCACCAACTCTCTCCGGCCACTTTCGAAATTCCGTAGACGGTAGTGGGTTCCATGACGGTGCGTTGCGGGGTGTGATCCTTGGGCGTTCGGGGTCCGAATACGGCGATCGAGCTCGGCCAAAAAACGCGCTTGATGCGTTGGTCTTTGGCGAGGTTCAGCACGTTGAACAATCCGTCCATGTTCAACCTCCACGCGGTTTCGGGGTTTCTCTCGGCCGTGGCCGACAGCGTCGCCGCCAGCAGGTAGACGTCTTCCACGCCGTACCGATCTATCAAGTCGGACATGGCCGCGGCGTCGAGTACGTCCAACCTCTCGTAGGGGCCGTCGGCGATTCCTTCCGAAGGAAGATCGTGGATATCAGAAGCCAACACGGCGTCGGAACCGTGCTTTTTCCGCAAGGCTTCGACCAGCTCGGTACCGATCTGCCCGGCGGCGCCCATTACCAGGATTTTTGATGTCATAACACCTCCGATTTTTGCGGTGCAAAGGTACGCAATTGACCGTGTTTGCGCAGGAATTTTCTATTTCTGCCAGGTGAAATCCCACCGCCGCTTTCCGAAATCCGCGTGCCCAAAAAAACCATTCCCCCGCCCCGCATTGCGCCATCCACCTCGTGGCGATGTGTATATTTGTATTTCCCAGATATTCGAATCATCATGCCCATCTACCATCAGCTCGGAAAAATTCCGCGAAAAAGACACACCGTGTTCTCCAAACCCGACGGAGGCATTTACTACGAACAACTCTTCGGAACGGAAGGTTTCAGCGGCACCGCGTCGCTTCTGTACCACGTGCACAGGCCCACGCAGGTCAAGCACATCGGGGAGAGCAAAGATGTATCACCGCGCATCGCGGTTGCCAAAAACATCAAGTCGACTTTGCTGCGCGGCATGGATATCAAACCGGTGGACGATTATTTGGAAAGCCGGATTCCGGTGCTCGTAAACGACGACGTCATGATCGAACTGGCGGCTCCGCGCAAGTCCACGCCCTACTTTTACAAAAACGCCGACTGCGACGAAGTCATATTCGTACACCGGGGCACCGGTACGCTGAAATCCCTCTTGGGCAATTTGAGCTTTTCGTACGGCGATTACCTGGTGGTTCCCCGTGGCATGATCTACCAAATGGAATTCGCCACGTCCGACAACCGTCTGCTCACCATGCAGATAAACAGCCCGGTGTATACCCCCAAGCGGTACCGCAACAAATTCGGTCAGTTGTTGGAGCATTCCCCGTTTTGCGAGCGCGACATCCGTCGTCCGGAAAATTTGGAAACCCACGACGAAATCGGCGATTTCAACGTCAAGGTGAGAAAGCAAAACGTGCTTCACGATTTCACCTACGCCACAAACCCCTTCGACGTGGTGGGATGGGACGGATACAACTATCCTTACGCCATGTCCATCCACGACTTCGAACCCATTACGGGCCGCATTCACCAGCCTCCCCCCATACACCAACACTTCGAGGCGCACAACATGGTGATCTGCTCCTTCTGTCCCCGCCTGTACGACTACCATCCGGAAGCCATTCCGGCGCCGTACAACCACAGCAATATCGACAGCGACGAGGTGCTCTATTACGTCGACGGCGATTTCATGAGCCGCAACAACATCGAGAAGGGCCACATCACGCTGCACCCCGCCGGCATCGTTCACGGACCCCACCCGGGCGCCACCGAGCGAAGCATCGGCAAGAAAGAAACCGAAGAATTGGCCGTCATGATCGACACGTTCCGGCCCCTTCGAATCACCGAACAAGCCATGGAAATCGCCGATCCCGATTACTGGCGATCGTGGTTGGAAGACTGATCGCGGTTTTCATGTGATACTTTTTGGGCGTGCCCCCGGATTCACTTCGTACGGGAAGTATTTCCCTTATTTCATTTTCCTATTCATCCCTCGTTCGCTTTTCCGGGGTCGGGTCGTTCGCTGTATCCCGATCGTGGCCGACGGTGCATCCGTACGGCGAACGAGGAGCTCACAAGATCGCTCTCGCCGCCTACGGCTGCACCGCCGTCCCCGTCGGGGATGCCGCTGCCGCCCCTCACGCGGATTCTCGGATTGCGATTCTCGGCATATCGCCAAGGTACCCCCCGAAAAGTAAAAAGCCGTTCCTGTTCGGAACGGCTCTTTACATTCGGGTTTAACCCTTCGGTTTAGTGTTGCATAATCACTTTGAACGTCTTGCGCTCTCCTTGGATGGTCACTTCCATGAAGTACGCTCCATTGCCGAGGTTCGACAAATCAAACGTGTGTGATGTCGTGTGAATCGCTTCGTTCATCACCATTTGACCGAGGATGTTGTAGAAGGTCACGTTCTCGATCAGCTCTTGGGAGCGGAGGTTCAGGGATTGGGTAGTCGGGTTGGGTCCGAAAGCGAAGTCGAACTTGTCGAAATCCGATACGGACTCCGGTCCCACTTCCACCGTGTAATCCTCGACTTGACCCCATCCGAGTGCTGCGCACGCGTCGATGGTATTCTCGAAGTAGTTCTTCACGACGCGCATACGGGTCGTACCGAGAGAAATTCCGGTGGGAACGGTGATCTCGTTGATCAACTGTTGTCCATCGGTACCGGTAGAGTTGATCAACAAACCGATGTCGTAGCGCTCATCATCGTTGTTGAACTCACCGTCCATATCCCAGTCGAAGAATACCGATACGAAGTTTTCGTAGTTACCTCCGGTGTATCCTTCCACGGTGATCAAGTACGACTCGCCGGGGGTAACCTCAGCCACCAAATTGGTGAAGTACTCGTGTCCGGGTGCGTTCGTGCTTGCCGTGGTGCTGTTTTCGATTCCGGCAAACTCTACATACGTGATAGGCTCAACGGTCTCCTCTACCGACACGACACAGTAAATATCCAAGGTCGTAAAGCTATTGGGTCCACTCCACTCGCTTACGTCTCCATCTCCACAGATGGCTTGAATATACACGTCGTAAGTCGTCACTTCCGTCAGATCCGTCAAAGTCACGGTAGGCTCGGTAGTGGTGATTTCGATTCCTTCGCCTTGGGTGAATCCGGCGGGACCGTATTCAACCAGCCACTCGGAAGCGTCATCCGCCTGAACCCAGGATACCACCATCGACTCGGTCGTGATGTCGTTTGCGGTCACGTTGTCGGGTGCAAAGCAAGCTTCGATCGGGAAGCACTGACCGGAGATCGAGAACACCAAGTCCAAGTCGCCGGCGGTCCAGTCATCGACGTTTTCGTTGTTGAAAACAGCTGAGTTGCCGATGATGTTAGCTGTGGTGCTTTCCCATCCGGCGTTGGTTTCCGGATCGGTTGGATAGGTAATGATTTGTACCCAGTAAGTCACTCCGTTACCACCTCCACCGGGGAAGTCGACCGAAGTGGGGAAATCTACAGTGACCTCGTAGAAATCATAGTTGAATTCCGTACCGAGGTACGTCTCGGAAGACGTCGTCAAGCCGGCGAAACCGCTGCCGTAAGGCTCACCCGGTGTGCCGTTGTCATCTTCGTAAAACAGGATGTCGTAGCTGTCGATTCCACCTTGCGTAATCATGTTGAAGGTCATGCTTTGTGCAGTAAACATTTCAACGTTCGGACCGACTTTGAAATCATCGGCGAGCATCTGTCCACCGGACTGGTTGAACATGCCGTTCTCGAAGTTGTTGGCCACCTGTTGGTGGGGCGTACAATCCACCCCGGCAAAGTCGCCTTGCTCAACGATTACGGTATAGTCCTCGATTTGACCATAACCTATCGTCTCACACGCATTCTGCGCGTACTCTTCCGCGTCAACGTACATTTTGATCACGCGCATACGTGTTGATCCGAGGACAGCATCGCCGGGAACTTCGATATCACCAACGACTTGGGTGCCGTCTTCACCGGTAGTGCCCACCAAAGTACCGATTTCGTATCGTTCGGTTTCAGGATCAAACACGTGGTCTTGGTTCCAGTCGATGAACACTGTATAGGCATTCAAGTAGTTTCCACCGGAATTTCCTTCGATGGTGATGGTGTGGGTGTTACCCCTTTCGACCGTGGCGAACATATCGAGGAAATACTCATGGGCGGGCGAACCGTCGATGGTCGCGTCCGTTGAGTTCTCCAGCTCTTCCAAGCCGACGAAAGTAATTGGCTCTACGGACTGTGAAACACTCACGGAACAATAAAAGTCGGCCGAAGTAAATGAAATCGGTCCAACCCACGCGGTTTCTTCGTCCTCGCCACATACCGCCTTCACGTAGAGGTCGTAGTCCGTATGGACGTCCAACCCGTCAATGTCCACCATCGGTGCGTATGCGGTGAAAGAAGTTCCTTCGCCGGGAGTATAGCCTGGCTCGCCGTATTCAACGATCCAGTACTCAGCGGCGCCATTGGGAGTCCAAGACACATGAGCGCCATCGATTTGGATATCCGAAATCAGCACATTCGTGGGGTCGAAACATCCCTCGATGTACGAGCAATCACCGGTGATGGAGAACACTCCGTCAGATTCTCCTACTTCCCATACACCTTCTTCGAGTCTGTATGTCGGCGCACCGATCATATTCTGGGTGGTTGTTTCCATGAATACACCCCCATCGGGCTCACCCGGAGCCGCCACGATGTGCAACCAGTATGTCGCATCGGATCCGCCCGGGGTGAACGTTACAGGCGTGGGCAACTCAATGACCACTTTGTATACTGTAAAGACGTTGAACGCCTCTCCGATCACTTCGATGGAAGAAGCTTCCAGACCTGTGAACGGGGTGCCGTACTCGGTTCCTACGCTTCCTTCATCGTCGTTGTAGAAGGCCACGTCCAAACTTCCGATACCGGCATCGGCCATCATATTCACCGTAATGGTTTGGGCCTCGAAAGACTCCGTACTTCCCGATATCGTAAAGTCGTTGGCGAGAGGACCGAATTGGTCCGTAATGTTGCTTCCATTTTCGAATCCATTGCTCACTTGCTGATGAGGTGTACAAGTCGCGGATTGTTCAACGGTCACGGAATAGTCGTGAACTTGACCGTATCCGATTTCTCCACATGCATCAGTGACGAAGGCATTATACTGCTTGGCAACTCGCATTCTGGTGGTTCCGGTCACCGCAGAGAGAGGCACCTCGATATCGCCGATGGCTTGTTGACCGTCTTCACCGGTTGAATTGGTGATGGTACCGATGTCGAAGCGCTCGTCTTCGTTGTTGAATTCACCGTCTTGGTTCCAGTCGATGAAAACGGTAAACGCATTCGTCCAATCACCGTCGGTAAACCCTTCCAGGGTAACGGTGTACGTTTCACCATGAGTCAAGAGAGCCTCTTGGTCGAGAAAGTACATCACCGGGTCGTTGTCTTCGGGGTTTGCCGAGTTGTAGTTGTCGATGTCAGCGATATTCACGTGTGTAATGGGCTCGACGTTGAAAGCCACTACCGGGGTGCAGTAAAAGTCAGTGGTGCTAAACGAAATAGTCTGCACGTCACTCTCCGTCTCGTCCTCGCAAATGGCGGTGATATGGGCGTCATAAGCGGTAAGCGACTCCAAGTTTTCAAGGGTCACCGAAGGGGTGGTAACCGTCACTTCGGTGCCTTCGCCTTGGGTGAAGCCCGCCGGACCGTATTCAACGACCCATTCGGTCGCGTCGTAACCGGTCCAAGACATATCGGCGGAAGTGGGGCCGACATTGGAGAGCTCAATGTCTTCCGGCGACCAGCATCCCTCAACGTTTTCGCATTCACCCGAAATGGTGAAGACCAAGTCGTATCCGTTTGAATTGGCGAACCACTCCGTTCCACCCTCCGGAATGTAGTGTGCGACGCTGTTGGTCACGGTTTCGGATTGCGCCTCCCATCCCGTTTGGTTATTGGGATCTCCGGGGTTTGCGATGATTTGAAGCCAATACACGCTGCCACCGGGAAGTGCGATAGCCGAAGGAAATTCGATGACGTCTCGGTACATGTTGAAATCGAACGCGTTTCCGATCAATTCCGATTCCGTAGGTGTCAAGGAGGTGAATCCGGCGTCGAAAATTGCGCCGGGCGCACCATTGTTATCGCTATAAATTACGACGTCATAAGACGCCACGGGTTCCATGGCAAGTGTATTCACCTTCACTTGGGTGGCGTTGAAGTTTACAACATTGGCAGACACGGTAAAGTCATCCGCCAATTGCTGACCACCCGCTTGATTAAAAAGGGCGTTTTCAGGTATATCCAACCCCAATTGTTCATGCGGGGTACATTCCTGCGAAAACCCGAGTAGAGGAGAGAGCAAAAGGCCCGCTCCCAACAGTACACGGTACATAATATTCATAGTGTGTCGTTTAAAAGGTTTGAACCCCCAAAGGTAGGGGTTTATGTTGCGGAGCCCAAGTCCGGGCCGGGGCGACTTTTTCACAAACGTTTTGTAACATCCCCTAATTCCGGAGCGACACACACCCCACCCCCGACCACACAACTTTGTAAATAAGTGACCTAAAAGCGGAAAGAAGATTGCGTATAGCCATTCATTAACATCCATTAGGAATCCTATAATCCCTCCTCTCTCACCCCGAAGAAGTATTCCAATGAGGAACCAAAACCACGGAGTTGCACTTTTCGAAAAACGGAGCTCACGGCCTAATTTCGTACCTTTGGGCGTTTCTAAGGAATTGTAAAATCATTAAACCGGAATAATGGAATCAACTGCACACGAACCATTGAACCTGAAGAAGATCGTGCCCGACGCGGAAGACTTTCTGCCCATCAACGGGACCGACTATGTGGAATTCTATGTGGGAAACGCCAAACAGGCCGCACACTACTATAAAACGGCTTTCGGATTTCAATCCGTAGCATACGCGGGCTTGGAAACGGGGCTGAAAGACCGGGCGAGTTACATGATTCAGCAGGACAAAATCCGTCTCGTCCTCACCTCCCCCCTCACGTCGGATGGCCCCATCAGCGAGCACATCAAAAAACACGGCGACGGCGTGAAAGTGATCGCCCTCTGGGTGGAAGACGCCACCAAAGCGTGGGAGGAAACCACCAAGCGAGGAGCGAAGAGCTTTATGGAACCCACGGAAGAATCCGACGAAAACGGTCGCGTAATCCGCTCGGGAATCCACACCTACGGCGAGACGGTTCACATCTTCGTAGAGCGAAAAAATTACAACGGCGTTTTCCTCCCCGGTTTCAAAACTTGGGAAAGTGAGTACAACCCCGAACCCACCGGTTTGAAGTACATCGACCACATGGTCGGAAACGTGGACTGGGGCAAAATGAACGAATGGGTGGAATTCTACGCCCGCGTGATGGGATTCGCACAACTGCTGTCCTTCGACGACAATGACATCAGCACCGATTACACCGCGCTGATGAGCAAGGTCATGAGCAACGGAAACGGACGGATCAAATTTCCGATCAACGAGCCGGCCGAGGGCAAAAAGAAATCCCAAATCGAAGAGTTCATCGACTTTTACAATGGGCCGGGCGTACAGCACATCGCCGTGGCCACCGACGACATCGTTCAAACGGTGCGCATGCTCCGCTCCCGGGGAGTGGAATTCCTCCGCGTACCGTCCAATTACTACGACACGGTTTTCGACCGCGTAGGAGAAATCGACGAGGACATCGAACCGTTGAAAGAACTCGGAATCTTGATCGACCGGGACGACGAGGGCTACCTGCTTCAGCTCTTCACCAAACCGGTTCAAGACCGACCCACGGTGTTCTTCGAAATCATCCAGCGCAAGGGCGCCCAAAGCTTTGGTAAAGGAAACTTCAAAGCCCTTTTCGAAGCGATCGAAAGAGAACAAGAAGCGCGGGGCACGCTGTAAATCCAGCCCGAAATGGTATCGGCGCGAACGGCGTCAACGAGCAAAAAACACATGGTGAAAACAGTTCTCACATGTATGTTCCTCTGCTTGTGGATTGCTGTGGCCGACGCCCAAAACATCCAAAGGGAAACCGGCATCCGATTGGGATGGGGAGGTGGCGTTTCACACAAAACCTCCCATCCCGGCGGATGGATGTGGGAAGGATTCGCCGGCGCCAGATTCGGGGGTGTCAGCCTCGGCCTGATCTTGGGCCGGGAATCGCCACTCGGGGAGACGGGAATAAAAGGTGAATGGGGAGGCGGACTGAGGTTGGGCCTCCACGATCGCTACAACCACATCGGCGAATCGCACGCAAACAAACCAGTGTACCTCAATCCGGGCATCATCCTATCCGCCGGATTGACCTACGAACTAAAAAGACTTCCTTTTAATTTGGGAGTGAGTTACCTCCCTTCATTCGTGTTCTATTCTGAAAGGGTTTTCGAAGGGGAAAACATCCACCTCGTCATGAGGTATCGGTGGGATTAACCCTCCCCGGATGGCTCCTCGTCCGATTCCCTCAAGGCGAGTCCCAACTCCTGCATCTGCTCGGTAGAAAGTGGCGCCGGCGCATCGAGCATGACGTCGCGTCCGGCGTTGTTCTTCGGAAAAGCGATGAAATCGCGGATGGAATCCGACCCACCCATGACGGCGCAAAGTCGGTCCAATCCGAAGGCGATGCCGCCGTGAGGCGGTGCACCGTATTCGAACGCGTCGAGCAAGAATCCGAATTGATCGTGCGCCTCTTCGGCGGTGAAGCCGAGCAGTGAGAACACTCGGTTTTGCAGTTCCCGACGATGAATCCGTATCGATCCACCGCCGATTTCCGAACCGTTGATCACCAAGTCGTAGGCGTTGGCCCGCACGCTTCCGGGATCCGAATCCAGACGCTCCTCGTCTTCGGCGACGGGGGAAGTGAAGGGATGGTGCATGGCTTGGTGGCGCTTCAGCTCTTCGTCCCATTCAAACATGGGGAAGTCGACCACCCAGAGGGGTGAAAAAGTACCTTGGGCTCTCAAGCCGAGCAGATCGGCCATGTGCAAACGAAGTTCGCCGATTTGTTTGCGGGTACTCGTCAAATCGCCGCTCAGCACCAAGAGCAAATCGCCGGGTTCGGCACCGCAAGCCCCACACCATTCTTCCAATTGCTCGGGCGAGAAAAATTTGTCGACCGACGATTTGAGATCGCCTTTTCCATTGTATTTGACGTAAACCAAACCTTTGGCGCCGATCTGTGGGCGTTTCACCCAATCGGTGAGGCCGTCGAGTTGTTTTCTGCTGTAATCGGCCGCGCCTTTTACGGCGATGGCAAGCACGCACTCGGCTCCGTCGAAGACTTGAAATCCCTTTCCCTTGGCGTGCTCCCCGATGTCGTGGATCTCCATGGCGAATCGGGTGTCGGGCTTGTCGCTGCCGTACTTGGCCATGGCCGTTTCGTAGCACATGCGCGGAAAATCGGGGAGCTCGACTTGTATCACCTCTCGGAAGATGTACTTGATCATTCCTTCGAAAACTTCCAGCACGTCGTCTTTCTCCACGAAGGCCATTTCGCAGTCGATCTGGGTGAATTCCGGTTGGCGGTCGGCGCGGAGGTCTTCGTCGCGGAAGCATTTGACGATCTGGAAATACCGGTCGTAACCACCCACCATCAGCAATTGCTTGAGCGTTTGCGGTGACTGGGGAAGGGCGTAAAATTCCCCGGGGTGCATCGATCCCGGTACCACGAAATCGCGCGCACCTTCGGGCGTGGACTTGATGAGGTAGGGAGTCTCTATCTCCAGGAAATTCAGCCCGTCGAGGAATTTTCTGGCGTGCCACGCCGTTTTGTGCCGGAGTGTAAGGTTTCGGAGCAAAGGTCCACGGCGAAGATCGAGGTATCGGTATCTCATCCGCAATTCGTCTCCTCCGTCGGTGGCGTCTTCGATGGTGAAGGGTGGCGTTTTGGAAGGGTTGAGCACTTCCAGATCGGTCGCCTCGATTTCGATTTCGCCGGTGGGGATGCCGTGGTTTTTGTTGGATCTTTCGCGCGCGACTCCACTGATCTTCACCACCGTTTCTCTCCCGAGATCCCTCGCCTTCTCGCAGAGTCCCGGCTGCACGTCCATATCGAATACGATTTGTGTGATGCCGTATCTGTCGCGGAGGTCGATAAAGGTCAAACCGCCCAAGTCGCGGGAGCGGCGCACCCACCCGGAGAGGACAACCGATTTGCCTGTGTCCGTCAGACGTAATTCGCCGCAATGATGTGTTCTGTGCATGAAAGAGGTAATTGCTGATTTCGGAGGGCAAAGGTATCATTTTGGACGGTCGTCGAATGCAGGCGGCGGTGTGAATCGTACTAACTTTGCGGCATGGATTCAACTCAAACGGCCGACGAGCATTTCATGAAGCGGGCGCTGATCGAAGCGGAAACGGCGTACGATTCCGAGGAAATACCCGTAGGGGCGGTGGTGGTTTGCGAAGGGCGCGTCATTGCCAGGTCGCACAACTTGACCGAAAGACTCAACGACGTAACCGCGCACGCCGAAATGCAGGCCATTACGGCTGCGGCCGATTACCTCGGGGGAAAATTCCTGAACGGGTGCACCATGTACGTCACCCTCGAACCGTGCGCCATGTGTGCCGGCGCGATCGGTTGGGCGCGCGTGGGACGATTGGTGTACGGAGCGTCGGACCCCAAGAAGGGATTCACCACCTTTTCCACCAAGTTGCTCCACCCTTCCACGGAGGTGGTTACGGGCGTGATGGCGGAGGAGAGCACGGAATTGCTTCAACGCTTTTTTCGCGAAAGGCGGTGAGGCAACGGGGTTGAGCGGTAAGGCTACCCCCATAAAGAAAAACGGAATGTATGCGGGAAACCTCCGTGCTGATTACCCACCCACAAAAACCCAAAACACCCCTCACGCCTCCAGGAAATTGCGCAAAATGGTCGCACCGTCGGGAGTGAGTACGCTCTCCGGGTGAAATTGCACGCCGAATACGGGAAGGCGGGCGTGGCTCATGGCCATGATGCCGCCTTCGGAATCGCGGGCGTCGATGATCCAGTCGTCGGTGCCGGTGCTCCGCACCATCCACGAGTGGTACCGCCCCACGTGTAGGGTGGAATTGAGACCGCGAAAGAGGGCGGCGCGGGGATTGACGGTGACGGGGTGGGAAACGCCGTGGTGCACGGTTTTGCAGTTGAGCAATTCGCCGCCGGTGGCCAAGGCGAGCGCCTGGTGTCCGAGGCACACTCCGAGGGTTTTTTTGCCCGTGTCGAGCGCCCGGCGGATGAGAGGCATCAAGGCCCGGTGCTCTCGGGGCAGGCCCGGACCGGGGGAAAACAAGACGTAGGGTGCGGCGTCGAATCGGTCGGTCCCGACTTCTTCGGGGCGCAAGACCTCCACCTCCGAGTCGGAGATGGCCTCGAGCATGTGCACCAAATTGAACGTAAAAGAGTCGAAATTATCGACGACCAGCGGGCGCATACGCCATCAGATGGTCATGATGTCCTTTTCCTTGCGCTCCACTTCGTCGTCGGTGCGCTTGACGGCTTTGTCCGTCATGTCTTGGATTTCCTGCTCCAGCACTTTTACGCGGTCTTCGCTCAAGCCTTCTTTTTGCAGGCGTTTCAATTCGTCGTTGGCCGCTTTTCGGGCGTTTCGAATGCCGACTTTGGCGTGTTCGGCTTCGGCCCGGGCGCGCTTCACGAGGTCCCTGCGTCGTTCTTCGGTAAGCGGGGGCACGGTGATGATGATTTGCTCGCCGTTGTTTTGCGGATTCAGCCCGAGGTTGGCGTAGGCGATGGCCTTCTCGATGGGTTCGATCATTTTCTTTTCCCAGGGCTGTACGGTGATGGTGCGCGCGTCCGGAGTGTTGACGTTGGCGGTTTGGTTCAACGGGGTGGGCGTGCCGTAATAATCGACCATGACGCTATCGAGCATGGCCGGCGTGGCTCTGCCCGCGCGAATTTTGATGAGTTCTTCCGACAGGTACGCCAAGGACTTTTGCATGGCCTCCCGCGCTTCTTCCAAAATGAGTTCTATTTCGTCGTCCATAACCGGGTTTTAGGTTGCGCACGTGCGTCGCACCGAATTGAATGATTAAAAATTAACCAAGGTACCGACTTCCTCTCCTTGCACCACGCGGCGGAGGTTGCCGGGTTTGTTCATATCGAATACCACGATGGGCAGTTTGTTCTCGTTGCAGAGGGTGAACGCCGTAAGGTCCATGACGTTGAGGCCTTTTTCATACACCTCCGAAAAGGTAATGGTGCTGTACCTCGTGGCATTTTCGTCTTTTTCGGGGTCGGCGGTGTAGATGCCGTCGACGCGAGTGCCTTTGAGGATCACGTCGGCTTCGATCTCGATGGCGCGCAAGGAAGCGGCACTGTCGGTGGTGAAGTACGGGTTGCCGGTACCGGCGCCGAAAATGACGATCCTGTTTTTCTCCAAGTGCCTGATGGCGCGGCGACGGATGAACGGTTCGGCGATTTGTTCCATCTTGATGGCCGACATGAGGCGAGTATTCAGGTGGAGCATTTCGAGGGCCGATTGCAGCGCCATGCCGTTGATGACGGTGGCGAGCATTCCCATGTAGTCGCCCTGTGTGCGTTCCATCCCGCCTTCGGCCGCTTGCAAACCGCGGAAAATATTGCCTCCACCGATGACGATGGCCACTTCGGTGCCCATCTCGTGGACCTGCCGAATTTCGTGTGCGTATTGCATCAAGCGGTTGTTGTCAATGCCGAAGTTTTTATCGCCCATCAACGCTTCGCCGCTCAATTTCAGAAGGACTCTTCTGTACTTCATGATCGAATGTAATCTTGTCCCAAACAGGTGCGAAAATTATCAAAAAAAAGGGAGAGAACGTCGTCCTCCCCCTTTTCTTCTATACTTTGATCATCGGATCGTATCCCATCAATTCAAAGAGAATCGTTTGAAGGAAACGATGTTCAAGTCTTTGTCGCTTTCGCCGAGGACTTGTTTGATCGATTTTTTGTTGTCTTTGATAAACGCTTGGTTCAGCAAAGTGTTTTCCTGGAAGAATTTGTTCAGGCGTCCCATGGCGATTTTCTCCGCCATGTCGGCCGGTTTTCCCTCTTGAATGGCGAGGTCTTTACCCACCTCGATTTCCCGGTCTATGACGTCTTGGGGCACTCCTTCCTTGTCGATGGCCACGGGTGCCATGGCGGCGATTTGCATGGCCACGTCGCGACCTACGTCGTCGGCGTTTCCTTTGTTCAGCCCCACGATGGAAGCGAGTTTGTTTCCGGGGTGGATGTAGGCCACCACGCTTTCAGCTTCCACCGAATCGTAGCTCGAGAGGTCGAGTTTCTCACCGATTACACCGGTTTGCTCCACGATCTTCTCTTCGATGGTCATGTCCGAACCCGGGTATTTCTTGGCTTTCAACTCTTCCAAGTTGGCCGGGTTTTCGTTGAGGGCCACTTCGAGCATGTTTTCCGCGAGGGCGATAAAGTCGGCGTTTTGCGCCACGAAATCGGTTTCGCAGTTCAGCATGATGATGACGCCTCGGTTTCCCGCTTCGTTGGCTTTGGCCAGCACGACGCCTTCGGTGGCTTCGCGGTCGCTTCGCTTCGCGGCGATCTTCTGACCTTGCTTTCGCAGGATGTCGATGGCTTTTTCCATATCGCCTTCGGCCTCTACCAAAGCTTTCTTACAATCCATCATTCCGGCTCCGGTCTTCTTGCGGAGTTCGTTGACTTGGGATGCAGTAATTTTCATTTTCTTTCTCTACTCTTTAAAATTCCAAACGATCGTCTTCGGTTCACGACTTCGGCGCGGTTAATCCGCCGTGGGAAGTGCGACGCGGGGTACCGCGATATCCGGGACGGGATGAGCCCGACCTCAGGCCTGGGCTTTCTCCTTCTTGTTATCGGCCTTTTCCTTGTTGGCTTTGCGCTCGTTGAGGCCTTCGTTCACGGCTTCCACCACTTTTTCCAAGATCACGCGAATCGACTCCGATGCGTCGTCGTTCGCCGGGATGGGGAAATCGACCATCGTGGGGTCCGAATTGGTGTCCACCATGGCGATGGTCGTGATGTTGAGCTTTTTGGCTTCGAGCAGCGCGATGTTCTCTTTGTGGATATCCACGATGAAAACGGCTGCGGGGAGGCGCGCCAAGTCGGAAATACCTCCGAGGTTGCGCTCGAGTTTCGTGCGTTGTCGCTCGATCTGTAGTCTTTCCCTTTTGGAAAGCGTATCGAGCGTACCGTCCTGCCCCATTCTGTCGATGTTGGCCATCTTGCGCACGGCTTTACGCACCGTGGCGAAATTGGTCAACATACCGCCCGACCACCTTTCGGTCACGTAAGGCATTCCGGTGGGCTTGATGAGTTCGGCCAGTTGTGAGCTCGCCTGCTTCTTGGTGGCGACGAACAGGATTTTACGGCCCGAACGAACGATTGACTTCACCGCTTTGGTCGCTTCATCGAGCTTGGCGATGGTCTTGTTGAGGTCGATGATGTGGATGCCCTTCTTCTCGGCGAAGATGTAGGGTTCCATGTTGGGATTCCACTTGCGGGTCAAGTGCCCGAAATGCACTCCGGCATCGAGGAATTCCTTGAATTTGTCTTGGTTGTTGTTTTCTGACATGTACTTTGTTGAGTTTACATTCTGTTGAAGGCAACCGACGGGTAGCTTCCCAAGGAAGATCCCGCCGATTTAGATACTAAACAAGCGCAAGTATTAACGCTTACTGAATTGGAATTTCTTTCGGGCTTTGGGTTGGCCGTATTTCTTGCGCTCCACCATACGCGGGTCTCGGGTCATGAGGCCTTCGCGCTTCAGGGGAGTCTTGTATTCGGAATCGATCTCGACCAGAGCGCGGGCGATACCCATGCGCACCGCTTCGATTTGTCCGGTAATTCCACCGCCGTTTACATTGACCTTCACGTCGAATTTGCCCTCCGTTTCGGTGATGGCAAAAGGCTGGTGAATGCGGTACTGCAGGGGCATGGTGGGGAAATATTCCTTGTAGTCGCGACCGTTGATGGTCACGGAACCCGTGCCGTTTTTGAGGTAAACGCGCGCCACCGATTTCTTTCTGCGCCCGAGTTTATTGGTAACTTCCATGTCGATTATTTAATCTTGTTGAGGTCTACGATGCGGGGCTTCTGGGCTTCGTGCTTGTGCTCGGCCCCTTCGTACACATAGAGATTGGTAAAGAGCTTGCTGCCCAATTTGTTTTTCGGAAGCATTCCCTTCACGGCCTTTTCCACGGGGGCGAATGGCTTGCGCGCAAACAGCTCTTTGGCGGTCAGCGAACGGCGTCCGCCCGGGTACCCGGTGTGTCGGATGTATTCTTTGGCGTTCATCTTGTCGCCCGTCAACACCACTTTTTCCGCGTTGATCACGATGACGTTGTCGCCGCAATCCACGTGGGGAGTGTAGTTGGTTTTGTACTTTCCACGGAGGAATTTCGCGGTGATGCTCGCCAGTCGCCCGAGTGTTTGGCCCTCGGCATCGATGAGAACCCACTCTTTACGTGCGGTTTCCGCATTCGCCGAGACGGTTTTGTAACTTAAGGTATCCACTGTGTTATAGGTCTTTGTCTGGTGTACTACCCCAATTTGGGGCTGCGAAGTTAAGATTATTTTGTTATTGCCACAAGCCGTTTCACTTCTTTCTGTCCCGCAAAGGTGTGAATTTCCGGGTTGTAAATTTCTTCGGGGCGAAACCCGGCCACTTTTTTCCGAAAAGCCACTCGATGGCACACGAATATTCCCGTCTCACACCTTTAATATACTCGGCGAGCCGGGTCGGTCTACAAGCTCTATCTTCCGTCCTTTCGCGGGCGTACATCTCGATTTCTCGCGGCATTGCCGGAAAAATATTCCCTCATCCCGAACAAAATCGCCCGTGCATTTATTAACCCAGGTGCACGATTCCGACGTTGCCACCGGGTAATTTTGCAATACAAAATCAAGAATACCAAACCCTTAAAAACAATACTCATGAAAAACTTCAAATCAATCCTTTTGCCCCTTTTGGCGATGACCATCGGGTTTACCGCCACCGCCCAAGACACTTGGAACGTAGATAAAGCTCACGCGAAAATCACCTTCGGCACGGTTCACAACACCATCTCCGACGTTCACGGCCTTTTCAACGGGTTCGACGCGAGCGTCACGGCATCCGAGCCCGACTTCAGCGATGCCCAATTCACCGTCGACATCGACGTGAATTCCATCGATACGGAAGTGAAAATGCGCGACGACCACTTGCGAAGCGCCGATTTCTTCGAGGTGGAAACCTACCCCAAAATGACTTTCCGCAGCACTTCCATCAAAAAAACGGATCAAGAAAACCGCTACAAAGTAACCGGCAACATGACCATTAAGGACGTCACCAAACCCCTTACCATGGACCTTTGGTACCGCGGCACCATTCAAGACGACCAAGACCGCGACATCGCCGGATTTCAGGTGACGGGGTCGCTGAACAGAAAAGATTTCAACGTGGGGAACGACTTTCCCGAATTCTTGATCAGCAACGAAGTCATGATCAAAGTGGATGGTGAGTTCATCCGAGAATGACCACTCGTGGTTCTTTAAAGTTTATCTAATAAAAGAGCCGGTTCCCGAGGGAGCCGGCTCTTTGGTTTCCGGGTTGAACAAACCGACCTCGGCCCAGGCCTCAACGGCTTTCCCCGGCGAGTCGAACCTTGCATTCTCCATGGGCACAAAAGATTCCGGGGCCGTCGACAAATTCGACGACTCCGGAACTTTCAAACGACACACTAGCTACTTAAATGAGGTTGTTTTCTCATCGAGAGTTATTGTTTAACTACTTTGTACGTGCCCGTTCGGCCTTCCACGTCCACCTTCATCAGGTACACGCCATTGGGCAATCCCGAGATGTCAACGGTTGAGGACCGGTCGTGAACGTCACTTTCCAGCACCGGCCTTCCGAGCAAGTCGTAAAACACCACGCTCCGAATGGTGACAGCGCTGCGGAGGTGAAGTGAATGATTGGCGGGGTTCGGGTAGAACCGGAAACCGGCGATTTCCCGATCGTTCGTTCCCACGGGAATTCCACTGCAGTCTCCGGTCCACTTGTAGATGGCGTCCGCGCCGGGAATCGTAGGTAGCCACGGACCGTCCTGGAATTTCTGCATCATTTCATACCCTTGCGGGATTTGAGTGGATGAAACGAGCCAGTACACTTCTCCCGAGCACGTCAAATCGCACACGTCGAGGCCAATCCAATACGTGGATTCTCCCTCGGGATCCCCTTCGAACAAGAAAGGCTCAACCGCGAAGGTGGCATGGTACACGTTCATTCCGCTTCGCTCGCCCACAACGGTTTGCGAGGTCACCGGCACCGAGAGTTGCGATCCGATTTCTTGTCCGGGAAATCCATCGTTATCGCTGTAGTAATACACGTCGGCGTGCATTATGGAGCCCAAGGCCACGAGGCTAGCCGTGATCTCCTTCAGGGTGAAGTTTTCGCCTGCGGCTACGGTGAGGTCGTTGGCCACCATGTGGTCGGAGTTGATTGCGGTCTTCACACCTGCTTCGAACAGGAAATCCTCGGGAATTTCCTCCTCGCAATTTCCGGCCGGTGCACCACCGTCGCAGCCGAACAATTTGAAGGCGTAATCCCAATCCGGATAGGCTTGGTAATCCACGCCGGCAAAGGCGTGACCTCCTTCAAATACGTCATCCAGTTCACCGGCCACACAAGGTAAGCCCGATCCTCCTTCGACCACGAGGTAATACGTTTGGTCCGGTTCAACGGACACCACGAAATCCCAAATGACTTCCACCCACGCTTGTCCGGTGGTTTGAACGGTTTTCGAACCGAGTCGGGAACCGCCTTGGGTGGGCAGTTCATCCCACACCGACAGGGTGACGTCGTACCCCACGCTCGGTGCGAAGAACTTCACGGCCGCCCCCGCCAGTTCGTGCGTTGAGGCGGTGAAGGATTGGGCCACCCCCGTACTCGAAGCGGCCAAACAGTTCAAATCACTCGTTTGGTCGGCGATGAGTTCGGGATTCTCGCAGGCATCGCCCGAAACGGGAAGGCATTCACCTTCGAACGTGGCCGAGATGTCCCACCCTTCGTTGAGTTCCCACGAATCGCCGGCGTCCATTGTCAGCGCGCTGAAATGTCCAATACGGGCGTCGGACCTCGTATTGATCATCGCGCTGCCGATACCGGCTTGCACATCAAAACTCACCCAATACGTGGTCAAGTTGTCGAGCTTCCCGGGCAGAACTTGCGTGGGAATATCAAATACCACCGTGAGGACGTCGTAACCGTACCGCGGTATGACGAACGTTTGGGATGTGGGAACCACGCCCTCAAGAGTTTCCATCACCGTTCCGGGTACCCCGAAATCATCTTCGTGAAAGGTGATGTCGGCGTGCTGGATATTCGATCCGGCCTGCACCCAGAAATAGACGGTCAACCGGTTCAAGTGGAAATCGTTACCGAGCGGCACGGTGATATCGGTCGCGACGGTTTGCGGCTGGTCCTTGGAAGTGAGGAAACTGTTGGGGAATCCACCCGACATGAGTATTTGCTCGCAAGCCACGTCGTAGCAATAATAGGTGCGGAAGGTATAGTCGTAATCGGAATAAGGTTGAAAACCCGCATAAGCCTGTCCCCCTTCGTAAATGTTCGACGCCGCGCGCAGGCAAGACAATTCGTCATCTCCTTCAATCCGGATGAAATACTCTTGACCGACGGTGAGGGTCACCTCGTTCTCCCAGAACACGTCCACCCATCGATCGCCGTAGGTTTCGGTGGCGCGGGAGGCGAGCACGCTTCCTTCGGACTCGGGCAGTCCGTCCCAGAGGGAGATCGTAACTTCCATTCCTCTTGACGGCTCCGTGAATTTAAAACCCGCTCCCGAAGACTCCGATTGCTCCGCCGTAAACGACTGAAACATGCCTCCATCGGACACAAACCCGAAACAAGTGTGGTCCGCGTCCTGGTTGATTTCATAATTCGAAGCGGGGCAGTATCCCGGAAGAGGATCGGTGGGCCCGTCGATCTCTTGGCATTCGGCGGTGAAGGAAATCACACCTTCGTGCACCTCGTTGGGAATCAGAAAGTTTCCACCCGTACTAATGGCGACTGGATGTCCCATGAGCTCTTCGGAGGTTACTTCCATCAAAACGGCGGTGCCTCCTTGCAACCACAGCGACAATCCGATCCAATAAGTGGTTTCTTGGTCGGCGCGGCCGGGGAGGTAGATCGGAGCAAACTCGAATGAAATGTCATACGCCTCCATATCCCCGTACGACCCTTGATGGATTTGTGAATCGGCAACCAGCGTTTCGTTTGCGATGTTTTCACCGGGCAACCCGTTGTCATCGAGATACACGGTGAGGGTTGCAAAAGAAACGGAAGTTCCGGAGTTCATGATTACACTGGGCATCACAGCGGTCAAGTACATGTCGGTATTGGCCGCCACGACGATGTCGTTGGCCACGGTGTGGTTCGTCGCTTCACAGTTGTATCCCTCTCCCGAAGAATTCGGATCGCGCATCACCTGCATTCCACAATCCTCGATCTCGTCGCCGCCGCCACCACCGTCGTCGGCCGTAGGTACACACGTGGTGAAAAAGATGTAGGAGCCGTCCGCGTCGGAGCTGTACTCGTAAAATTCGCTTCCGTACGATATGTAAGGGTGGGCACCGAGATTGAGGTACTCCGAAACCGCCCACGCGAAGTTGGTCCAGCCGTCGTCGGGAGTGGTGGAAAGTCCCACCCAGTAGCGCACGTCCTCTCCGAGAGCTCCCGAGAGTTCGATGGGATCGAAGGCCCATTCCACTTCGTAGACGCCTTCGCCGAAGTCCGAAGAGACCAGATTTTCGGCGATGGGGGTCGCCGTGCGAGTGACGATGGCGTCGCCCGCACCGCCAAGAGGTTTATTGCCGTCGTCGGCGTAAATCCTCACCGTGGCGGAGGTGATGGAACCCGTTCCCTCGTAAACCAGGGTGGTCAGCATGCCGTTGAGCGTCATGTCGACGCCGGCGGGAACCAGAATGTCGTTCACGGCTACGTAGCCGTACTCGGAGTTGGTGCCCATGGCGCCGTATACCGAAATATCGAGGTTGTGCACGACGCAGTCCTCGCC
>CAZNOG010000015.1:0-97077 GCA_964574635.1 uncultured Cryomorphaceae bacterium
CAGCCGCACTTCTTTATCCTGAATAAAGGATTGAACAGCGGGAAACCGCTCAACAACGCTAGCCCAAATTGCTTTGTTTGCCTCACAGAATGTGACGAGCACAGGGAATTTCTCTACTGGCTTTGCTTCGGATTATGGAAATCAAAATCCTTCCACTATTTCCCGAAAGGCTCCGTAATTCCTTTCGTCACCATTGGCGAAACTCGAAAACTAATCCGAGAAAGCTCAAACAATGCAAGCAGCAAATCCCAGGCATTTGAAAAGGCAACCAAAATTCCCGCTCACTTTTGGATGGATCATCAAAAAAGCCATGACGAGTATAAAGCGCGGCTAAAGTACCAAGAAGACCTTTAAAGAGGCGGTGGGTTCGGCCAAAATTTTTCCCGTGGCTGCAAAAGTACATTTCAGAAGACCCACTAGCCTCGACAATGCTCGCGTACCGGAATTCCTCCCACCGAAAAAACCCAAATTTCCCGTACCTTCGGGGTTCATACCTCACAGGATGATGAAACCCATTTATTTGTTCCTCGCTTTATTTTCAATCACGAGTTGCATGAAAGCACAAAAAGACCTTGAACCCCGCACCTTTTACGAGCACACCGTCACCGACATCGAAGGAAACCAACTCTCGATGGAAGAATTCAAAGGCAAATACGTCCTGGTCGTCAACGTGGCATCCAAATGCGGATACACGAGGCAGTACGAACCTTTGCAGGAATTGTACGAAGAGTACGGTGATAAACTCGTGATCATCGGTTTTCCGAGCAACCAGTTCATGGGACAAGAACCGGGAACCGAAGAGGAAATCGCCGCCTTTTGCGAAAAAAACTACGGCGTGACTTTTCCCCTTACCTCGAAAATCGATGTGAAAGGACGCGACCAACACCCGATTTACCAATGGCTTACCACCAAAGAACTCAACGGTGTGGACGACGCCAAAGTGAGCTGGAATTTCAACAAGTTCCTCATATCACCTGAGGGCGAGTGGCTGGCGCATTTCGACTCCAAAGTGGAGCCGCTCGACGAGCAGATCCTCTCCAAAATCAAGTAAGCGATCCCCGGAAGCTCGAGCGCCGCTCCATTCCCGACCGTCTCAACACGGAGTTCTTCACCGGCTGCTATCCCACAACCTCCACCGAACCGTACGCCGGGCCCCGGAACGACGCTGCCGTTTTGCATTCCGGTTGCCGCCGAATCCAAGTGCCGGATCAACGGGCGACCCCTCCGCGGGAAGGCCCGAAATCGGCGCCAATCGCAGTGAATTCCTATCTTTACCGGCGACGAATTTTGAAGTATGAAAATGACGACTGCGGAGAAGAATAAGCCCGAAACATCTACGAGGAAAGGATACGAGGAAAAAGCCTGGGAGCTGATTTGCACAGCCAAGGCCATGACGGATTTGTACGAGGAAAACAGGGAGGTGACGTCGAAGTACGTGCACGCCACCAGTCGCGGACACGAAGTGATCCAACTCGCCTGCGCCATGCAATTGAAGCCCTGGGATTACGTATTTCCATACTACCGCGACGACAGTATCCTGCTGGGCATAGGCATGGAACCCTACGAATTGATGCTGCAATTGTTGGCCAAGCGCGACGACCCCTTCTCGGGCGGACGCACCTATTACTCCCACCCGAGTTTGCGCCGGGAAGGAATGCCGAAAATCCCCCACAATTCCAGCGCCACCGGCATGCAGGCCATCCCTTCCACGGGCGTGGCCATGGGCATCAAATACCTGGAAACCAAAAATCTACTCGACAAATCGGAAAGCCCGCCCCTGGTGGTTTGCTCCATCGGCGATGCGGCCATGACGGAAGGCGAAGTGAGTGAGGCCCTGCAAATGGCCGCGCTGAAGCAACTCCCTATCGTGTTTCTGGTCCAAGACAACGGTTGGGATATCTCAGCCAGCGCCGACGAAATCAGGTCGGGCAGCGCCTACGACTACGCCAAGGGGTTCAAAGGCCTCGAAGCGCGCACCATCGACGGTACCGACTTGGAAGAATGTTACCGCACCCTGGAAGAAGTCTTCGACACCGTGCGCAAGGAGCGCCGCCCCTTTCTGGTGCACGCGGATGTTCCCCTCCTCAACCACCACACCTCGGGTGTGAGAAAGGAAACCTATCGCGACGACTGGGAGGACCACGTGAAGCGCGACCCCATCCCCAAAATGCGGCGGTACCTGCTCGACCTCGGTTTTGAACCGGAGGAACTCGACGAGATCGAGGCGCGGGCCACTGCCAAGGTGAAAGCGGATTACGAAAAAGCCCTCGCCGCGGAGGACCCCCGACCGGAAGACTTGACCACCCACGTATTCGCCCCCACACCGGTGACGGAAGAAAAGGGTGTACGCGAACCCGATAACGCCGAAACCACACTGATGGTCGACTGCGCGTTGTTCGCCGTCAGCGAAATTTTGGAAGACCATCCGGAATCCTTGCTCTACGGGCAAGACGTCGGTCATCGCTTGGGAGGCGTGTTCCGCGAAGCGGCCACCCTGGCCCAAAAATTCGGTCGCGACCGGGTGTTCAACACCCCCATCATGGAGGCCTTCATCATCGGCAGCACCGTGGGCATGGCCGCCGCCGGCGCCCGACCCATCGTCGAGGTGCAGTTCGCCGACTACATCTGGCCCGGACTGAACCAATTGTTTACCGAATTGAGCCGCAGCTACTACCTCTCCAACGGCAAGTGGCCGGCCACCTCCGTGATCCGCGTGCCCATCGGAGCCTACGGTGCCGGAGGCCCCTACCACTCTTCCAGCGTGGAGTCGGTGCTCGTGAATATCCGCGGCATCAAAGTGGTTTATCCCGCCACCGGCGCCGACATCAAAGGGTTGATGAAGGCCGCCTTCCTCGACCCCAACCCGGTGGTGATCCTGGAACACAAAGGATTGTACTGGAGCAAATTGCCCGGCACCGATGGCGCCAAATCGAAATTGCCCGACCGCGAGTACGTGGTTCCCATCGGAAAAGCCAGAACGGCCCTGACCGTCGACGAAGACAAAATCTCCGCCGGAGAATCCCTCTGCGTCGTCACCTACGGCATGGGAGTGTACTGGGCCGATATGGCCGCGAAACAATTCCCCGGCCAAGTCGAAATCGTCGATCTCCGATCGCTCTCCCCATGGGACGAAGAGCACGTGTACGACGCCGTAAAACGACACGGCCGCTGCCTGGTGGTCACCGAAGAAACCGAAGGAGCGACCTTCGCCAAGAGCGTCGCGGGCTCCATCCAAGACCACTGCTTCCAATGGCTCGACGCACCGGTACGCATCGTGGCCTCGGTGGATACGCCGGCCATTCCGCTGAATTCCACCTTGGAAAAAACCATGATCCCCAACGCCGAAAAGGTGGAAGCAGCCATCCGGGGCGTCTTGGATTTTTGAGGATTTTCCTCACGCCGTCCACGGAAAAACGCCGTGCGCCGAAAAGTGAAAAAACCCGTGGAGTACCCCACTCCACGGCTTCTTCGGCTCGTATCGGGTTTTTTGCCCACCGGCCAATAAAAGCGTATTTTTGCACCGATTTTCAACATCCCCTCTTAGAAGTTCATGGCTAGATTTCATAAATTAAAAATCAAGGACATTCGTCGGGAGACCGACTCCTGCGTCTCCATCGCATTCGATATCCCCGGCGAGTTGCGCGAGGAATTCGCCTACAAACAAGGTCAATACGTCACCCTCAAAGTCGTTCGCGACGGACAAGAGTACCGCCGTTCCTACTCGGCCTGCTCGAGTCCCGTGGTCGACGAAGACCTCCGCATCGCCGTCAAGCGCGTGGAAGGCGGCAAAGTGAGCACCTATCTCAACAACGGACTTCAACCCGGCATGGAGCTGGAAGTGATGAAGCCCATGGGAAATTTCCACACGGAAATGCCCGCGCCCACCCCTAAACACTATGTGGCTTTCGTGGCCGGAAGCGGCATTACGCCCGTCATGTCCCTGCTGAAAACGGCCTTGGCCACCCACCCGGAAAACAAATTCACCCTGTTCTACGGAAACCGCAGTTACCGCGACGTGATTTTCAAAGCGGAACTCGACGACCTCTCAAACGCGCATTCCGACCGCTTCCAGGTGCACTACATCCTGAGCCGCGAGTCCACCGACGATCCACTCTTCACCGGAAGGATGGACAGCGACAAATGCGACGCGCTCATGAGCCGATTCATCCGCACCCACGAAGTGGACGAGTTTTTCATCTGCGGCCCCTTCGAAATGATCAACACCCTCCGCGGGCACCTGATCAGCAAGGGAGTGTCCATCGACCACATCCACTTTGAACTCTTCACCACCGAATTGGCCGGAGCAGAAGCCGCAACCGCAGAAACCGAGGCCGGCGACGGCGAAGGAGGAGGAAACGAACCGGTCGACGAGGCGCGCGTGGTCATCGTCCTCGACGGGGAAGAAACGGAAATCACCGTGCACAAGGGCGAGAGCATCCTCGATGCCGCTTTGGACGCTGGACTCGACGCACCCTACGCGTGCACCGGCGGTTCCTGTTGCACCTGCCGAGCCAAAAAAATGGAGGGCGACGCCATCATGGACGTGAATTACGCCCTCACCGACAAGGAGGTGGAAGAAGGATACATCCTCACCTGCCAATCCCACCCCACCACCAAAACCATGCGCGTCGACTACGACGAGCCGTAAGGATTCGTAGGGTTTTTAGGGTTTTTGTGGGCGTGGCTCAGGCCTTTTCATCCCCGACCAAAGTCACCTTCGCCTCGTCCCCGTGATCGGGCACGATGTCTATGAAGAAGTAGATGACCTGCGGAATGGCACCGCACGTCAAAAAGAATATCACCCACAGCACTTTGATGATGGCGGTGTACCGTTTGTTCAGCGCTGCGTGGAAGATGTAATAGATCATCAATCCCGTACCGAGTATGGTGACCAGAATCGCGCCTGTGATCAATCCCGAGAGCAGGGAAAGGACCTCCACCCAGTTGACGTCGTCGGTCTCGGCCAATACGATGAATTCGGGCAAATGACGGAAAACGAACAAGAGGATGAGCAACAATCCACCCAACAAGTGGGCGAAGGTCAGGATGCCCAAAATCCATTTTCCCGTTTCGGATAAATTTTTCATGATGTTCCGTTTGTGATTTCGGTTTGAAATTAACCATTCAATCGGTTGAGACCAACGGAATATGTGCAGCGGCCCATGGCATCCATGACCGGTTATGGAAACCCTTCCTGCGGTTCCCCCTTTCCCTACCTCTTGTAAAAGATGTAGTCGGTTACGCGGGGATTCAACCCGTTCATCCTGAATTCCGTCGCGATTTGCCCCCGGTGATACGTGGCGTGGTTGACAATGTGGAACAACGTATCGCGAACGGTATTCCCAAACTCTTGCCCCCTGGAATTTTGATAGCGGAAAGTTCGGTCCAGCGGAAACTTGTTCAGGATTTCCAACGAATGCAGGTAATTCAACCGGTCGAAATCCACCAACTCGCAAGTCTCCCGAACCTCCCACACGCCCACCAATTCGCCCCTCGGGTCGATGCGGTTGTTCCAAATCTGCTGTGCGTTCAGCAGGTGGTTGAACAGCGACACCGCCCTTTCCGACGTTTTCTCGGGAAAATCGGAGAAGTCGCCGGCCAACTGACGATTGAAGTGGTGGTTGTACTCGAACAGCTCTTTCAGAAAGTTTTTCATGGCGTCGAATTTTAGAGGCAAAGCGACCTGACACCCCGATAGCAACCGGATGCCCACCTAGCGCCCCGTCTCAAAAATAAAAAACAGCCCCCGGAATCTCCCGATTTTTTTCGCCCGACTTATCCCTTCCCAACACCGGCCACGCACAGCCCCTCGAACCGCTCAATCGGCTCAAAGAGAGAACCTGCCGGGATAGACGATGACTTGGATGAAGTTGAACTCCACATTCCCGAAGTCGATGGAACCGCCCTCCAATCCGTCGAGACTCAGTTTGGGAAACCACCGGAGGTTCGTCCTCAAAACCCAAGTCTGCACACGATTGGGCCGGATATCCCAACCGAAGGTGAGACCAGCGGCGAATTTCGTATCCTCGTGCTTCTCGGAAGAACCGCCTTCCACGGACTCTTCGAAAGCCAGCCATTCGAATGAGACCACCGGCCCGACGAACGGGGCGAATCCGTGGTAATCGGCGAAAATTTTGGTGGCTTCCACGCCGAGTGACTTGCGACTCACCTCTTGGGTGGTGCCGTAAACGTTTACTTTCTCGCCGTAGCCACGGTAAGCCAAATTCAAGTTCAGGTCCAACCCGTGAAAGTAATACCCCAAGCCTACGTCGGGCATGAGTGAAATACCGTAATCGGAAATGTACGGATGCCGCCTTCGGTTGTACTCGCTTTGCTCAAGCCAAAAAGCCGAGGAAAACCCCACACCGACAAACCACCCGTCGAGGTCGCCTCTCGAGGCCAGAACTTCCGTCACTTCCGCGGTTCTCCCCGATTCCCAATCCCTCTCGGCGCTCAGTGTGGTTTCCAGCATGTACCGATAAGAAATGACGGCGTAAAAAGGCGGCGTGGATATCGATTCCCGACGTTGGGGCGATACGTGGTAATCCACCCTATTGAGGTAATTCCAAGCAAATCCCAATTCGAAAAGATGGCTTTTGGAATTAAAAGTAACGCCCCCATGGAGAGGCACACCCACAAAAACCTCCCTCGGCCCCTCCCCGTACCTCCGCGCGTCCGTATTCTGCCGGTAAACTATGGGTGCCAGTGAAACGCCCAGGAATGGCCGCACCTTGCCGTGTTGGATTTTGAAGGGATAGTACTTGAATGCGGTTTCGACGCCGCGCAGGAAATCGAGTTCCACGCCCTCCGTTTCCACCGGTCGGGAAATCAAGGGAATGGCGATGTAGAAATCCGCGTGCCCCCAAAAGTGGGTGCCGCCGATCAACAATCGTGGCGACGGGCGCGGCGGTAAATCCACCCCGACCAACCTGCCCGACGGGTCCGGATACACGGTGTGCCCGCCCATGCTCGTCTGCACGTCCAACCCCAAGGTCAGTTGCGCAAAGCGGTGCCGCGATTGCTTCTCCATGTACACTTGGGCGGAGGCGCTGAGGGCGGCGCCCAAGAACAACCAAAAGAAGGCGAACTTTTTCATTGTGCTTTGGCCGCTTTTCGACTCCAATGTACGATCAATGGGGTGATGACGACCGTGGGCAGAAGCCAGTACGCCGCCCCGGGAATTTCAGACGGCAGGTGCCGGGCGTTGACCACCAAAAACGCAGTGAGCGAGGCGATGAAGCCGCCGGTCATGCGCTGAATGTGCGCGAGCAAGGCGAAGTTGGCCCTCTTGGCTCTTCCGCCGTGGTACCGCAGATCTTGCACCACGTACATGCCTCCCAGAAGTCCGAACACCAAAAACACGGTGCCGAAAGCGTTGGCCCGCGACAAGGCCAGGCCGCCCAGCCACAGGAAGTACAAACCCGCCAAAACCATGGCCGCGGTCAGCGCCCGGTCGAACCAACCGAAATGCCGACCCTCGGCGGGGTTCCACCGGATGTACCGATACCCCGATACCACCATGTACACCGAGAAAACCCCAACGGCGAATAAAAATTGGTTGGGACGGATGACGGCCAGCACGAAGGCGGAAATTCCCGTTGCGACCATGCCGATTAAAAAGGCCCTGCCGATTTTCTTGTGCAGGCGGTCGCCCTTCTTTCGGATGATGTTGACGCAGCCCGCCACCAAACTTACGGTGCCGCCGATGATGTGAATGGCCAGAAAAATTCCGGATAAGATGTGCATGATTCCTCGTTTTTGTTCGAGGCAAATATGCGGTGGAAATGGCGGCGTGTGGGGCGAAATGTGGCGAACCGCAAGGAATGTGGCCAACGGGAAAGCCGCGTTGGCCATCGGCAACCCTCAGTGGTTATCGGCAAAGTACGCTTTGACGGTTTCGTTCAATGACCGCGATACCGGAATGGTTTCTTCGCTCCCCTTCAAGTGCAATTTGTACCCCTGGGCATTTCCCGAAATCAGGTGCACCTTGGTGAGATCGACCACGTAGCTCTTGTGGCATTTCATGATGCCCTTGTGGTGGCCCAGCGCGTCGAAGACGTTTTTCAGCGTTTCCCGGATCACGCGTCTGTTTTCGCCACCGGCATCCAGGTAATGCACTTCCACGTAATTGTTGTCGGATTTCGCATAGAGAAAATCGGCCAGGGCCAAGTCGAACTTCTCCGAGCCCTTGCCCAATTCCAAGGTTTTCGGTTTGGCGCCCGGCGCATTCGGCACGTAGTTTCGAATCTTGGTCGTCAGCGACTCCGATTGGTGTTTGAATTTTCTTTCCAATCGCCTGCGGTTCAGCAACACGGAAATCGTCATCGGAAACACCCCGATGGCGACGGTATACGCCTGAAACAGGAAAAATCCCCGCAGGTCGGCCTCCACGATGCCGAGGGACATGGAATAAAAGCAATTGCCCACGCCGATCACGAACACGTTGAGGGCGATCCAACACACTTCCCTCCCGGTGGTCCATCGGGCGTCGGAGAAAAAATTCGGCAGAAGCGAAAACACCCCCACGTTGAGCACCACCATGCACGCGGTGCACACCAATCCGTACCCCAACGCCACGGACCAAACGCCCGAATCGAGGTAGGCCAGTTCGAAGGGTTTGAAAATACCGAGAAAGACAAACACGAACAGACCGAAGAGGAGCGCCGTTCCGAAGCGGGAGAGCCTCGAATCGTTCAATGGATACGGTTGGTTAAACAGTCCTCTCATGGGCGCGCGCAATGATTTCCCGAAATCCACTTCGGGGCCGAGAGAGATTCGATATGTTCAGCCGGCGCGGTAACCTTCATCTCAAAACAAACCGGTGATGCGGCCGTCCACGTCGATGTCCATCCCTTCGGCCGCCGGAGTAATCGGCAGCCCCGGCATGCGCATCATTTTGCCGAGAATGGGCACGACGAAACCGGCTCCCCGAGCCACTTCTATCTGCCTCACCGTCACTTCGAAGCCCTCCGGGCGCCCCAGCGCCTTGGGATCGTCGCTCAGTGAATTCTGCGTCTTCGCCAGACAAACCCCTCCTCCTTCCATGCCCAAACGAACGGCCAGCGCGAGATCGAGCTCCGCCTGCGCCGAAAACACCACTTTGGATGCGCCGTACATGATCCCGGCCACGCGTTGGATTTTCTCCCTCAGCGGCATGTCGGGAGAGTACAGAAACCTCGGTTCGGGAGAGTGTGAATCGGCCACCCTCTTCACGGCTTCCGCCAGTTCGAGACCGCCTTTTCCGCCAAGCTTCCAGTAATCGGCGGCGTGCGCTTCCACGCCCTTTTGTGCGCAGTAATCCACCACGGCGCGGATTTCCTCCTCCGTATCGCCCGAAAATCGATTGATGGCCACGAGGGTTTTCAAGCCGAAGGCCTCGCCGTTTTCGATGTGCTTGCCCAGATTAACCAATCCCCGCTTCACCGCCTCGACGTTGGGCACCGCTGTTTCGGCCAGACTCACGCCTCCGTGGTACTTCAGCGCCCTCACGGTGGCCACCACCACGAAAGCCGACGGGAAAATCCCCGCCGAGCGGCACTTGATGTCGAGAAATTTCTCGGCACCCAAATCGGTGGCGAACCCCGCCTCGGTCACGGCGTAATCGGCATAGGTCATGGCCATTTTCGTCGCCAACACCGAGTTCGTCCCCTGGGCGATGTTTGCAAACGGACCCCCGTGCACAAAAGCCGGATTCCCTTCCAGGGTTTGCACCAGGTTGGGTTTGATCGCCTCCTTCATCAAAGTCGCCATCGCCCCCGGCGCGTTGAGTTCTTCGGCAAAAACAGGATCGCCATTGCGTTTTCTCCCCACGAAAATCCGTCCAAAACGCTTCTTCAAATCGTCGATGTCTTCGGCCAAGCACAAAATCGCCATGATCTCCGAAGCCGCCGTAATGTCGAATCCGCTTTCCCTGGGCACCCCGTTCCCCGGCCCGCCCAATCCGATCACGATGTCGCGCAAACTGCGGTCGTTCATATCCATCACGCGCTTCCACTTCACCGTTCTCGGGTCGATGTCCAAATTGCGTTTCGCGTGGTGGAGGTTGTTGTCAATCAAGGCCGCCAGCAGGTTGTTCGCGCGTTCAATCGCAGGCAAATCGCCCGTAAAGTGCAGGTTGATGTCTTCCATCGGAATGACCTGTGCGTACCCCCCGCCCGTCGCGCCGCCTTTCATCCCGAACACCGGCCCCACCGAAGGTTCCCTGAGGGCCAAAGCCGTATTTGCCCCCACGGCGTTCATGGCGTCGGCCAGCCCGATCGATACGGTGGTTTTCCCCTCACCCGGCGGCGTCGGAGTCATCGCACTCACCAAAATCAGTTTTCCACGCGGCGCCCCGTCAGGCCTCGCCTCCACCTTCGCCTTGTACTTGCCCATCACGTAGAGGTCCGAAGCCTTCAGACCAATCTTTGCAGCCACGTCTTCTATGTGGCGCGGTTCCACGGAATTAGCGATATCAATGTCTTTCACATCCCCGGGTTTTAGGCGGTTTTAGTACGTCGGTTTCGGGAAATTCCACCCCGAAAAATTCCTTTTTTCCTTTGGGCCTGCCCCCGGCTTTCCACCATCCGGTCGGTCTTTCCATACCTTGGCCGGGGTCGGTCTACGGCCTCTATCCTCGCCCGCCCTTGCAAGTGGCTGCAAGACGCCCCAAGAGCTTCACAAGGTCGCTTTGGGCCGCCGGCACCCACGTACAAGCGCGGGCTCGGGATACCGGCCTTCGCCCTCAGGCAATATTCCTCAATCGACGATGTCCTTCCTCACCAACGAAAGCCTACACAAAAGGAAAAATCATCGAGGCGTCAAAGATAAAATTTCCCCTTGTACGGGTGCGAAGGACCCGCTTCACCTACCGACAGAACCTCATAAAAAAAGAGAAAGCCCCGGGAAGGGCTTTCTCTTTTGCGGGGCGATTCCTCACCCCAGTGATTAAACGAATACAGATTTGCGATTCGTGTGATTTCTCGGTGGAATGGGATTATTGCTCCATTCCACGTTGGTCGTTCTTATTCGTTTTGTGCTTTTCCATTTTCTCGGCCATGTCTTTGGTCAGATCATCCACCTTGGCGTCGAACTTCTGTTGTTGCTCGGGAGTCAACACCGCGCGCACATCGTTTTTGTACTGGGTAAGGTGGCCGCGCACTCTCTCGTTGCGTTCGCTGTCGTTCAGGTCACCTTCGAAGATTTGCGCGCGTCGATCGTAGTACGATCGGTTGATTCTCTCGATCCGGGCGGTTTGCTCATCGTTCAGGTCGAGGTACTGATCCAACTGTGCGGTTTTCTTTTTGGCGTGTTCCATGGCTTTGGATTTCGCACCGTCTTGTGCGCTCAGACCGATTACGGATCCAAAAAAGAACATGGCGATCAGGATTTGAATTTTGGTTTTCATCTTTCTTTGTGTTGTTTGGTTTATTTGATTTTTCGCGGAAACCGACTTTGCGTCGCGTGGCACTTGGTGCGTTTCCGCTCCACCCCTAGGTCAAGGATTCTGCCAAAATCAAACGAGGCCTTTCCCCGGATCGCCCTTCACGCACTCACCCACCCTTCCAATCCCTTGGCAATAAGCGAACAGAAATCCCTGGCGCAATCCGGCGATTCGGAAATTCCCACCCCTGTCGATGGCGGGGATCTTGCCGTACCGGGTAAGAAGTCGAGAACGATTTTCCCCGGATTGATGCATTTTCCCTCAACCGCCCATGGGATTCCCTAAATGCAATTCCACGTCGAGTTTTGGTTCCTTTTTCGGGCGAACCGATCGCAAATCAGGCGTTTTTCAAGAAATTTCCCTCCGCCGAATTTCATTTCACATGGGCTTCACATGGGTTTTTGGCAGGGAAAAACCGAGCAATTGGTTTGAATATGAGAATGATGCAAATAAAAATCCCGAAATTCTTTTATGAACTGTGAATTAATTCTATATTGCACCCGCGAATTTGGTTCATAGCCCAAACGCATACGTTTCATAGCACACGAAACCCGGAAGCCATTTCTGGGTTTCGTGTTTTATGGACATTCCTTTCCCGCTCTCCGGCGCGCCCGCCCCACGTTTCCTTCACACGCCGGTCAACCCCGATTCGAGGGAGCCGACATTCAAAGAGAATCGTAATTTTGTACCGTACCCCAGAAAGAACCATTCCATGAAATTTTTCATCGACACAGCCAACTTAGACCAGATACGCGAAGCCCACGACTTGGGCGTTCTCGATGGTGTGACGACCAACCCTTCCCTCATGGCGAAAGAGGGAATTACCGGCGAGGAAAACATCATTCGCCGCTATCTCGACATTTGCAATATCGTCGACGGCCCCGTGAGCGCCGAAGTGATCTCCACCGATTTCGACGGCATCGTGGAGGAGGGCGAAAATCTCGCGAAGCTCCACCCGAACATCGTGGTGAAGGTGCCCATGATCCGCGAGGGCGTAAAAGCCATCCGATACTTCACCGAGAAGGGAATCAAAACCAACTGCACCTTGGTTTTTTCGGCGGGGCAAGCCCTGCTCGCCGCCAAAGCCGGGGCGTCTTTCGTTTCGCCCTTCATCGGGCGGCTCGACGACATCTCCACCGAGGGGATGGACTTGATCCGACAAATCCGGTTGATTTACGACAATTACGGTTTCACCACGGAGATCCTCGCGGCTTCCGTGCGCCACACCATGCACATCCTCCAATGTGCCGAGGCGGGTTCCGACGTCATGACGGGTCCCCTGTCGGCGATTATGGGTCTGTTGAAACATCCGCTTACCGACATCGGGCTCGAAAAATTCCTCGAAGACCACAAAAAGGCGTCTGCGGTGAAAGCGTAACCATGCCGCATCCCTATACACAGCCATCCAAAGCCACTTTTCACCCTCTCGGGGCCAACCAAATTTTCGCTTATGCTTCTCAATATCCATCCGGATAATCCCGATCCAAAAAGACTCGATCAAGTTGTTGAAATCCTCCGCAACGGAGGCGTGATCATCTACCCCACCGATACCGTGTACAGCATCGGTTGCGACATGAACAACGTGAAAGCCGTGGCCAAAGTCGCCCAACTGAAAGGCCTGAAACCGGAAAAGGCCAACTTCTCCATTATCTGCGAAGACTTGAGCGACATCGCCACGTACGCGCACGTGAGAAACAACGACTACAAAATGATGCGCAAGGCCCTTCCCGGGCCATTCACCTTTATCCTCAACGGCACGAGCCGCATCCCCAAAATCTTCAAAAACAACAAGCGAACCATCGGGATACGCGTACCCGACAACAACATCGCCAGGGAACTCGTGGCTCGTCTCGGCAATCCCATCATCGCCACGTCGGTGCACGACGACGATGAGATCATCGAGTACACCACCGATCCCGAGCTCATCCACGAAAAGTACAACCACGCCGTGGACGTCGTAATCAACGGAGGGTTCGGCAACAACGAAGCGTCGACCATCGTGGATCTGACCCAAGAAGAACCCGTGATCATCAGGCAGGGAATCGGGGAAATTTGACCGGATCGGAAAGGCCCGCGCGGGTAGTGAACACCTGCTTTACTTCCCGTGTCGGCTACGTTATCACCGGCGAATCCACGCATAGGGTCGCCGCGCCGACGAGTGCGCGGGCACTTTAATTCTACTTCTCGAAGGGAAAATACGAGTAGGGCAAATCGGAAAATAACCTCCCCCTACAACATCAAGGCTGCATGGCGGGCAATACCCTCACCTCGTACACCTTGGTCCAGTACTTTCCGGTCACCAGCAAATTCCCGGTCTCGGGGTGCACCGCGATGCCGTTGAACACATCCATGCCCGGCGTGGCTTCCGATCGATCCATGATGCCCGCGGCGGATATCCTCTCCACCACCCTTCCGGAAACCGGGTCTATGGCCAATATGTAGTTCTGGGTGTACACGTTGGCGTATATCAGCCCGTTGTGAAATTCCAACTCGTTCACCCACTCTACGCTGCCCCGGTCGTCGAACACGTTCACACGATGGATCTCCCTAAATGAGTGGGGATCGAAGTAGTAAATCCACGACGAACCATCCGACAAAATCAAGGACGTGTCGTTGGCGGTCAACCCCCATCCCTCGCCGGTTTCGGTGGCGTACGTGTGGGTTTCCACCCTCTCGAAGGTTTCCACGTCGTACACGAAAGCCCTGGAAGCTTTGTAAGTCAGCTGATACAGCTTGTCGCCGAACACGGCGATCCCTTCACCGAAATACTCCCTGGCGAGGGGTTGTTCCATCAAAACTTCCCCGGTCGTCAAGTCCCATTTCTTGATTCTGGATTGACCGTACTGACCCGTCCCTTCAATCACGTGGCCGTCGTGTACTAAAAACCCCTGGGTAAAGTCATTGACGTCGTGGTCGTACTTGCGAACCACCCCGAGCTGCATGTCTTTGGGCGGCTCGGGCGCGAGAATATTGACCTCCTTATACCTCGATGCCGTTTGCCCGTCGTCGAATTTGGCGGTGATGCGCAGGCGCATGTCGCCGCCGCCTACAATAGCCGTAGGAATCGCCGCCGTTTCGTCGGTCGTCGTGAGAAAGTCGCCCCGAAAACCCACGGCTCCGATCGACACCTCGGTGATGGCCAGGGCCGTATCGCCCGACCGAACTTCCATGTACAACGTGTCGCCATATAGAACGGGTGTTTCCGACTGCATGGCGATGCGGATGGAAGGACCGGCGCTTCGGGTTTCCGGACGTCGCGATGTCTCGCCCTTGCCGTTTTCGCCGCAAGACGATATCAAAAGGATCAATGCGAAAAAAGCCGTGTATAGCGGAAGGCCGGCTCCGTACTTTTTGGACGTGGGTGACATCGCGTTCATTGAAAGGGAATCTTTGTGGGTGTGTCGTCCGAAATGAAAATCCGGACAAGCGCCGCCAAAGATACGTGCTTTGCCTTCATTCTTCTCCGAGCGCTTTGAACGCCGCACCCATGCCGGCGATCACATCAGAGGGAAGCAGGGACTCCACGCTTTGGCGTTCTAGGGCCAAATCGCCGGCCAAACCGTGGACAAAAACGCCCAGTGCGCAGGCGTCCATCGCACCGTAGCCCTGTCCGAGCAAAGAGGCGATGATGCCGGTGAGCACGTCGCCCATGCCGCCGGTGGCCATGCCCGGATTTCCGGAATCGTTGAAAATGAGTTGTCCGTCGGGCAGCCCCACCGAGGTGTGCGCGCCTTTCAGCACGATGTAAATTCCGAAGCGTTTGCACAGTTCCGACTGCTTTCGCATGCTCTCCATGTGCGACGGTTTTTCGCCGATCAACCGGGCGAATTCACCCGGATGGGGCGTGAGGATGGTCGAAGGCGGCAAAAAGGCCATCCACGTCGGGTTCTCCGCCAGAATGTTCACCGCGTCGGCATCCATCACCAAGGGGACCTTGGCTTCTTGGATGAGGAGCTTCAGCGCCCGGGCGGTCTCGTCGGAAGTTCCCAAACCCGGCCCTACCGCGATGACGTCGTACGCGCCCAAGTCGGGAAGGGCCGTAAAACCGTTTTTGCCCGGATCGGTGGATACCATGGCTTCGGGTAAGGTGGAGTGAATGATTCCTCCACCCTCCTCGTCGGTGTGTACGGTCACCAATCCCGCACCGGCGCGAAGGGCACCGGCGGCAGCCAGCGTCGCCGCGCCGCGCTTCCCCTTCGATCCCGCAATGATCAATGTGTGTCCGAAAGTTCCCTTGTGCGAAAAGACTCCGCGGATTTGCCGCACTTGTCCCGCATCACGCATGGTGAAAAGGTGGTGGTCGGTACTCACCGCGTTCAAAAAGCCGGCGTGAAGACCGATGTCGAGAACCACGACCTGCCCGGCGTACGGCGCCGTTTCTCGGAGGAAAAACGGGAGCTTGGGCAATTGGAAGGTGAGAGTATAATCCGCCTTCACCACGGCTTCCCCCTTTTCGGGTGGGCGCCCGTCGCCGTCGATTCCGCTGGGGATGTCTATGGAAATGACCTTGGAAGGGCTTTCGTTCAGGAAGGAGATGACCTCGGCACCCAACCCGATGACGGGTCTGTTCAAGCCGATGCCGAACAAGGCGTCGATGAGCACCGTTTCCGATCCTCCCGTGGCGGGAATGTCTTTTTTGGAGGCGATGCGGAACATTTTGACCTTCCGCTTGGACAGTTTTTGGTGCTCGTGGACGAACTCCGCGCTCCCCTTTTCCGCCTCGCCCAGGATGTATACTTCTACACTGTATCCGTGGCGGTGCAGCAATCCGGCGATCACCAACCCGTCGCCCCCGTTGTTTCCGATGCCGCAGAAAATGCGGAACAGAAAGTTCTTTTCTTCTTCCACGCCGGCGAACAGGGAGGGAGCGTTCTGATAAATCCAATCAAAGCACTTCTCTCCCGCCCTCTCCATCAAGGCGACGGAGGAAATGGGCTCGTGTTCGATGGTATACGCGTCGGCCCGGCGGATTTGCCCTGTGTTGAGAATTTTCAAACCACGTGTTTTATTCCGAAGTGCCGGAAATACACGGCTTCGATTGCATCAAAAGTAGAAAAACATATAGAACGCGCCCCCGGAATTGTCGGTGTCGAGGAGAAACCGTGAACTCCCGCCCTCGTCCGTGACGGTGGTGACGAATTGCTCGCTGTTGCCGCCGATGGGCACGGCCCACTGTTCTTCGATGATGCTGCTGTTGCCCCGGTACGCGTAGCCGAGCCCGAGACCGTATTCAAATCCCACGGACCACTTGGGGAAAATGAAGATTTCCGCACCGACGAAAAGTCGGGCACCCACGGTAAATTCGGTGCCCTTCTTGAATTCCGTCATGAAGGCGCCGGATTCCGACACGTTGGAAATCTCCCGTGGATCGTCCTGAAACATCAGGTCGAATTCCGACCTCTCGGGATTGGTGTTTTCCTGGGTGATGGCGTTTCCGTAGTCGAATTTGTGTTTTTCGGACCCGAAGCCCAGGAAGCCTTCCACCCCGTACAGTCCTTGCACGCGGGTGTTTCCCAAGCGTTTTTCCACCCCTGCCGACAAGTAGGCGTTTGTGAAGGTGCGGCTGTATTTGTCTTCTACCGTGGTGTTGGTGGGCTCGGTGCTGAATTCGGGAATGAAGGAACGGTAGCTGTCGGCCAAGAGGTTGATGCGGAACGAACCTCGGTAGGCGTAATCACTGCGCACGAATTTCTTGACCGAAATGGCGAATTGATCGTTGGTGAATCCGGCCGAAGGCGCGTCGTTCTCGGCATCGGTAAACAGATTGCCGACGTATTTGAGAATCGGCGTGGCGTCCACGCCGATGGCCCAATCGCCTTCTTCGGGGAGGTACTGTTCGCCTTTTTTGGAAACCGGTTGGGCGGTGAGTCCCAAAACGGTGGTGGCCATGATTGCCGCAAGCAAAATCTTTTTCATTGGGTGTATGATTGAGTGAATGGTGTGGTATCGAAAAGGAACGCGTTTTTCTTATTCAAATTGGATGCAAACCCGGGAATGGAGGAGCATGCGAGGGACGTGACCGCATGAGGGCGGACGCCGGTATCCACGCATTTCGGCCGGGTTGCGCCGCCGGTGCGTGCGTGGGCGACGGGGAAGCCCCACGCACGCGCCATCGCGGCGCCCCGGGCGGAATGCGTGATAAAGGCGGTAGACCGACCCCGGCGCGGACAATCGGGATAATGACGAAAAACGACAACCGAAGAGGATTGTAACGCCGAGGAAATCGCCGGGGGCATGCCCACCCGATGCAAATTCCTGTATTCGGGTGTGTGCGCTTCCTTCATCCGATTCGGTTTTCGAGCATGGGCACGAAGCGGAAGGTTCCGTGTGTGGATTGCTCCAGCGTGCCGTCGGGATTTTTGACGATTCGCGTCATGACTTGTACCTCGCCCTCGCCGATGGGAACGACCAGGACACCGCCCGGTTTGAGTTGGTTGATCAGCTCTTCGGGCAGGGAGGGCGCGCCGCAGGTGACCAGCACGCGGTCGAAGGGCGCGAAGGCCGGCAATCCCTTGTACCCGTCGCCGTAAAACACTTTGACGGTGGTGTTGAGGAGGGAAAGGATTTGTTTGGCTTTTTTGAACAGGGGGCGGTGGCGCTCGATGGTGTACACTTTTGCGCCGAGCTCGAACAGTATGGCGGCTTGGTACCCGCTGCCGGTGCCGATTTCCAGCACTTTCATGCCGGGGTGCACGTCGAGTAAATCGCTTTGAACGGCCACGGTGTAAGGCTGGGATATGGTTTGCCCCTCGCCGATGGGAAAGGCGGTGTCGTCGTAGGCGAACTGCAGGAAGGCCGAGTCCATGAAAAAATGACGGGGCAACCTGTCGATGGCCGCCAGCACCTTTTCGTTGTCGATCCCCTTGGACCTGAGCTGGGATACGAGCTTTCTGCGGAGGCCTTTGTGCTTAAAAGAATCCAACGGTTTCATGACGGCCAAAAGTAAGTAAAGAAAGGCATTGGTACGCCTTGGTGGCCGGAGGGGAAGCCTCGCCGGGGTGAATTTGCGCGGGCAATGGCGAATGCATTGCTTACATTTGCGAAAAACGAGAATCATGGTGAAGATCGGAGTCTTCGGCGCCGGCCATCTGGGCAAAATTCACATCAAACTGCTGAAGCAAATCGACGCTTTCGAGGTGGTGGGTTTTTACGATCCCGACGAAAGGGTGGCCACGGAAGCGTCGCAAAAACTGAACATCAAAAAATACCCCGATATGGAGTCGCTCATCGCCGATGTCGATGCGGTGGATATCGTGACTCCTACGCTGAATCATTACGATTGCGCGGTGCTGGCCCTGCGGAATTTTAAACACGTGTTCATAGAAAAGCCGCTGACCAACACCATCGAAGAGGCCAAATCGCTGATCGACTTGTCTCGGGAAGCCAACGTGAAAGTGCAGGTGGGCCACGTGGAGAGGTTCAACCCCGCCTTTGTGAAGGTGAAGGAGCACTTGGACAACCCGATGTTTATCGAAACGCATCGCCTGGCGGAGTTCAACCCTCGCGGTACGGATGTGTCGGTGGTGCTGGATTTGATGATTCACGATTTGGACATCGTATTGTCGGTGGTGAATTCGAACATCAAACGGATCAGCGCCAGCGGCGTGGCCATCGTCAGCGACGCACCCGACATCGCCAACGCGCGCTTGGAATTCGACAACGGATGCGTGGCCAATCTCACCGCCAGCCGATTTTCTCTGAAGAACATGAGGAAATCGCGATTTTTCCAACGCAACGCCTACATAGCGGTGGATTTTCTGAACAAGTCGGCCGAAGTGGTGAAAATGCGGGACATCGTAGGTGAAGTCGATCCCTTTTCCATGAGCATCGACCTGGGCAACGGGCGGGGAGCCAAAGAGATTTATTTCGAAAAGCCGAAGATCGAGGAGAACAACGCCATCAAAGATGAACTGACGGCGTTTTCCCGGTCCATTCTCGAAGACACCACGCCGGCGGTGACCGCAGAAGACGGCTACAAAGCCCTCGATATCGCGTACAAGATTGCCAACCGGTTGGAGATCACTTCACCCTCGCCCGGCAATTAAGTTCGAAGTCCGACAATCCCGGAAGGGTTTGTACGTTCTTTTTGAGCGTGGAATCCGTAAAATCGGGCCGAAGCGGGGCACCCCTCAATTTGCCTATTTTTGCGGCTTTGCATTTTCTTGAAATATGAGATTGATTTTACCCGCCGTCGGCGTGTGCCTTCTATTGTTCTTACACGGCTGCGATGTCTTCGACAAGGAAGAAGACATCCCGGGATTCGTGTTCGTCGCTTCGGCCGAACTCGAAACGGATCCACTGGTTGAAGGTGAGAATACGCACGCCATTACCGACGTACACGTGTTTTACGACGGTGATTTCGCCGGGGCTTACGAACTGCCCGCCCACATTCCGATCTACGGCCCTGGAGAACGTCGACTCGTTATCGCCCCCGGCATAAAAAACAACGGGATGGGGTCCAACCGCGTCATCTACCCCTTTTACGACAACACCGATATCGACGTGGAAATCATACCCGAAGCATCGGTTCCGATCACACCCGACAGCGTAGTGGTTTTCAAATATTTCAAAGGCACGAGCGAAGGGAGTCCAATGCATTTTCTCATCGATGCCTTCGAGCTGCCCGGCAACGTGTGGATACCCCAAAGCGACGACAGCGTGGGCGTGATCAACACCACCCAACCGGAGTACGTGCGCTCGGGTTCGGGCGGTGGGTTGGTGGAACTGAACGAATCGCGAAAAAAACTTTTGGTGTACTCGTCGACCGATACGTGGCCCCTCGAAGACATGCCACGTGGTGTGCCGGTGTATTTGGAAATCGATTTCAAAGGCGACGTGGCCATGGAAATCGGTTTGAGGGTGATCGGCCAAATCAACCGAAGCGTATTTGTCGTGGGTCTCAATCCGACGCAGGAATGGACCAAGGTTTACGTGGACTTGACCGACGAAATCAACGCTCCCCGGGACGCGACGAATTTCCAAATACTGTTGAAAGCCGAGAAGCCCGACGGAATGTCGGAAGCGGTGATCGCCATGGACAACATTAAATTGATCTACCCCAAATAGACATGAACCGCAAGGCACAGGTCACGAAATACTTGCTTTCGGACATCCTCGGGGCTTGTTTGGCGTGGGTTGTATTTTACATTTTCCGCAAAGAGTACATCGAGCCCCTGAAATTCGGGTACGACGTGCCCCTGGTGTTCGGCGAGCGCTTCTTTTACGGTCTGGCGTTCATCCCCCTGTTTTGGGTGAGCCTCTACGCCTTGCTCGGGATGTACCGCAACATCTACCGACGGCACAGGATCAAAGAATTGGGGCAGGTGTTTCTCGCCACGTGCATCGGGGTGGTGATCTTGTTTTTCACCATCATGCTCGACGATGAAGTGGCGTACTACCGAAGCTACTACCGCTCGGTGCTCGTGCTGTTTACCGTGCATTTCCTGTTCACCTTCATCGGCAGAATCATTCTCACCACGCGCACGGTGAAGATGATCCATTCCCGCAAACTCGGGTTCAACACCATCATCATCGGCGGAAACGAAGGCGCGCTCCAAGCTTTTCGGGAGTTGAAAGACTTGACGCCCTCGCCGGGTTTCAAATTCATCGGGTACGTGAGCGTAAACGGCAACGATCAGCTCCTCCAAGACGAACTGCCCTGGCTGGGCACCATGGAAAACATTTCATCGGTGATCCGCGACAACCGCGTGGAAGAAGTCATCATCGCCGTGGAAAGCAGCGAGCACAAAAACCTGCGCGGAATCGTGGGGGAGTTGGAAGGCCACGACCTGAAAATCAAGATCATTCCGGACATCTACGACATCCTCGCCGGCTCTGTGAAAATGACGAGCATCTTCGGAACGCCCTTGCGGGAAATCAACCCCGAGATCATGCCGGCGTGGCAAATGTTCCTGAAGCGCTTGCTCGATGTCGTGGTTTCTCTCGTGGCCATCGTGGTGTTGCTCCCGGGTTTCCTGATATTGGCGATTTTGGTGAAGCTGAGCTCCCCGGGGCCCATCATCTTCAAGCAAGAGCGCATAGGTCGGCACAACAAGCCCTTCTTCATCTATAAGTTCCGCTCCATGGTGGCCGACGCCGAGGCCGGCGGACCCAAGCTCGCGCACATCGGCGATCCCCGCATCACCCGCATCGGGAGGTTCATGAGAAAAACCAGGCTGGACGAAATTCCGCAGTTCTTCAACGTCATCAAAGGCGACATGAGTTTGGTGGGCCCCCGACCGGAAAGGCAGTACTTCATCGATCAGATCGTGAAAATCGCCCCCCATTACCGACATTTGCAAAAAGTGAAACCGGGGATCACCAGTTGGGGCCAAGTGAAATACGGCTACGCGGAAAACGTGGACGAAATGGTGCAGCGCCTGAAGTACGACGTGCTGTACATCGAAAACATGTCTTTGGCCATCGACTTCAAAATTCTCGCCTATACCCTGCTGACCATTTTAAAAGGAGACGGAAAATAAACCCGGCGGCAGGAATTTTCGGATGGAACGTTCAACCCACAAAAACCCCTATAATACAGCATGGAAAACATTACTGTGATCGGTGCGGGCACCATGGGCAATGGCATTGCGCACGTGTTCGCTCAAAACGGATTTAAAGTAAACTTGGTGGATGTAAACGCCGAAGCGCTGGAGCGCGCGGTGAAAACCATAGGCAAAAACCTGGACCGCATGGTGGCCCGGGAAAAATTGACCGAAGAACAAAAATCGGAAACGCTGCAACGCCTCACCACCACCACCGACATGAAGGAGGGGGTGAAGAATGCCGCCCTCGTGGTGGAAGCCGCCACGGAAAACGAGGACCTGAAACTGAAAATTTTCCGACAGCTCGACGAGCTTTCTCCCAAAGACGCCGTCTTGGCCACCAACACTTCTTCCATTCCCATTACGCGCATCGCCGCGGTGACCGACCGACCCGAAAAAGTGATCGGGATGCACTTCATGAACCCGGTGCCGGTGATGAAACTCGTGGAAGTGATCAGGGGCTATTCCACCTCCAACGCCACCACCGAGACCGTGATGGACGTGTCGAAGAAACTCGGTAAAGCACCCGTGGAAGTCAACGACTACCCGGGATTCGTGGCCAACCGGGTGCTGATGCCCATGATCAACGAGGCCATCACCACACTGCACGAAGGCGTGGCCGGCGTGGAAGAAATCGATACCGTGATGAAATTGGGCATGGCCCACCCCATGGGTCCGCTTCAACTCGCCGATTTCATCGGGTTGGATGTGTGTCTGAGTATTCTGCGCGTGATGTACGAAGGCTTCGGAAGACCGCACCACGCCCCCTGTCCCCTGCTGGTGAACATGGTGAGCGCGGGAAATCTCGGCGTGAAGTCGGGTGAGGGATTTTATAAATACACCCCCGGCTCCAAAGAATCGGTCGTTTCCGACAAGTTTTCAAAACGCTGATCGGCGCCCGGCAGAGCGCCCATAAGAAAAGGGAAAAGGTTCAGCCGTCGGATTGCCTTCGCAACTGTCGGCGCTTTTCCCTTTCTATTTGCCGTTTCAGGCGGTCAGACTTGTTTTGCAGCACTTCGTGCGCGGCGGCCGTCTTCACCTCCCTTTTGTCCACCGGAATCAAACCGGCCTCGATCTGCATGACGATTTCTTCCACCATCATGTCTTCGTCGCTGTTGTCGGGATCGTAATTCGCCTTCAAGTCGGTACCGAAAAGCTTGGCGATGCCCTGCCACATGAAGGCGGTGAATCCGCTCTTCAAATCCTTGATCAACTCGTAGCTGGTGGAGCCGGTCTCCCGGTCGATGAGTTTGAGCAGCACCCGACCCTGGCTGATGGTCATTTTTCGGATATCCCCTTCGAATTCGGCCATGAGTTCCTCTTCGGCCTTGTCCATATACGCTTTGCGCTCGGCTTCAGTTTCGAGGGTTTCTAAATTCCGGTTGTATTCGTGGATCAACTCTCCGGCCACTTTGGCGTAGGGGTACGTCTTCACGATGTTGCGGTGCAGTTTCGTCCACCGCCGCTTGTGCCGCTGACTTCTCCACTCTCTCTCCGAAAAAACCAAGGTCGGATTCAGCGTCACCACGGGAATGGTATCGCCGTCCACCACGGTGGTTTCCAGAAAGTAAAGCCCGTCGTGAACCACGACTTTTGACGGGGCTTGGGCGTGTGAGGCAAGCCCTCCGAGGCAAAAAATCAATATGGCGATCACAAGACGCATGCTACCCTCAAACGTCGGATGGTGTACGATTGTTATACCCGACAAGATAGCAAATTACGCGCCGGTCGCCGCGTGGCACGACCGTGAAACATAATCGGTTGTGGGCAGGCTTTACCGGACCGCACTCAGGACAGTACTTCCTTCACCTTGTCGGCGGCTTCCTGCAGAAGCACGGCGGAGTGCACTTTCAGGCCCGAATCGTCGATGAGTTGCTTGGCCTCTTCGGCGTTGGTTCCCTGCAATCGAACGATGATGGGAATGTCGATATCACCGATGTTCTTGTACGCGTCGACGATTCCTTGCGCCACGCGGTCGCACCGTACGATACCGCCGAAGATGTTGACCAAAATAGCCTTTACGTTCTTGTCTTTCAGGATAATTCGGAAGGCCGTTTCCACGCGTTTGGCATCGGCGGTTCCCCCTACGTCGAGGAAGTTGGCCGGCTCTCCGCCCGAAAGTTTGATGATGTCCATGGTCGCCATGGCCAGTCCGGCACCGTTTACCATGCACCCCACGTTTCCTTCGAGCTGCACGTAATTCAATCCGGCCTCGCCGGCTTCCACTTCCACCGGGTCTTCTTCGGACAGGTCTCGCATTTCGGCGTAGTCCGGGTGGCGGTACAGTGCGCTGTTGTCCAGCGTCACCTTGGCGTCCACCGCGATGATGCGGTCGTCTGAAGTTTTCAACACGGGGTTGATTTCAAACAAGCTGGCATCGCTGCCCACGTACGCGTCGTACAGCGACTTGACGAACTTCGTCATCTCTTTGAACGCCTTGCCTTCCAGCCCCAAATTGTAGGCGATCTTGCGGCATTGGAATCCTTGGATGCCCAACCCGGGATCCACCTCTTCCATGAATATTTTCTCCGGGGTTTCCTCGGCCACGGTCTCGATGTCCATACCTCCTTCGGTAGAATACATGATGGCCACCTTGTCTTTGGCGCGGTCCAGAAGCACCGACATGTAGATTTCCTTCGGTTCGGAATCGCCGGGGTAGTACACGTCCTCGGCCACCAGCACCTTGGAAACCAATTTGCCCTCCGGCGGTGTTTGCGGGGTGACGAGTTGCATCCCCAATATCTTTCCCGCCACGTCTTTCACCTCGTCGAGGTTCTTGGCGATTTTCACTCCTCCGCCCTTGCCGCGCCCTCCGGCGTGAATTTGGGCTTTGATCACGTACCAGTCCGACCCCGTTTTTTCATTGATTTCCTTGGCGGCGTTCACCGCATCCTGAGCCGTATCCGCCACAATGCCACGTTGTACGGCCACTCCATATGATTCCAGAATCGATTTTCCCTGGTATTCGTGTAAGTTCATGATCGCTGTTTTTTATGCGCCGCAAATATACAATTGCCGTGCGGATTACCACCGTTTCGCTGCGATACTCGCCTCCCTTTCCGGTCGATTTTCGTGTGGGCGTGCCCCGAAATCGACTGAAATCACACCTTCGCACCCGTTTCAAGTTTTCCTTCCGCCTTTTGTCCTTCTCAAAGAGCGGGTCGGGCTGTCCGCTATATCCACCCCCGATTTTCGGCGGGAATCCAAGGGCGGGATAAGGAGCTCAATCCATCGCTCTTCCCCGCCGTGGATTCCATCGCCGAGCACCGGGGGTGGGATGCCGCTTCCATCCCTCACGCAACCGGACGTGGGCCTTGGAGTCAGGGATTGCCGCAACCCACGGCCATCAAACAATCGATTTCGGCCTTGTGGAAATGCGAGGTGATAACGCATATCTTTGGCGACTGTGTTTTACCGAAAGCCTCACTCCCACCGCTCCGCATGAATGGATTCCCTTTTCATACGCCCATCCGCCCCGCGTTATTTTTCCGGGGATGGTTGGCCGCAATGGCAACCCTCTTGGCCGTTCACTGCGCATCCGCACAGGGAATTCGAGGCAAGATCATTTCCTCCGACGGTGCGCCCCTGTCCTTCGCGACCATTTTCATCCACGAAACCGGTTCGGGAACCTCCGCCAACGGGGAAGGCCGGTACGAAATCGCCTTGGAGCCCGGCACCTACCGACTCGATTTCCGCCATCTGGGCTACAAGCCTGTACCCGAAACCATTACGGTGACCGACGAGTGGCTGGAACGAGACGTCGTTCTCCAATCCCAAACCTATACCCTTCTGGGCGGCGAAGTGCATCCCGGCGACGAAGACCCGGCCTACACCATCATGCGCAAGGCGATCGCCAAGTCTGCGTACTTTCGCAATCAACTCGACGGGTACACCTGCAAAGTGTACGTGAAGGGCAGCTGGAAATTGAACGACTATCTGTGGATCGCCCGCCCCCTCGTAAAAGAAGAGGGAATCGACACAGCCGTCGCATACACGGTGGAAAGCATTACCGAGGTGACTTACACCCGTCCCAACAAATACGAACAAAAGGTGCTTCACGTGCGATCCACCGGTACCGAAGCGGAGACGTCGTACATGGATTACATCGCCACGAGTTTTTACTCCGAACACGTGGCGGGGATACTCTCCCCCCTTTCGAAAAAAGCTTTTGCATTCTACAAATTCCGCTACCTGGGCACATACAGGGAGGGAGATCATCAGGTGGAGAAGATCCAAGTCATCCCCAGGTTGAAAGGCGAATCGTTTTTCAGCGGCGATCTGCACATCGTCGATGGACTTTGGAACATCCACAGCTTGGATTTCAAAACCACCGTGGAAAGCATCGAGTTGAAGGCCGTCCAAACCTTCGCACCGGTGGCGGAAAACGTGTGGCTTCCGATATCCCACCGGTATTTCGGTACGGCGAAAATCATGGGATTCGAATTTGAATTCAACTACATCGCCGCGGTCAGCGATTACGAAGTCCGGCTCAACCAAGACCTCAATCACGACCTCACCGTGCTCGATGAGAAAAAGCCCGACGAAGTCGATCGAGTGCCCTCACCGACCGCGACGCCCATCCCCGAGAAAGAAGGGCCGATAAACTACGACACCCTTACCACACGGCAGTTGAGGAAAGCCCTGGCCGAATACGCCGAGGAGGAGAGAATGAAGAAAGACGAACCCCTCTTGATCGGCGAATCGAGCACCACCGTCGATTCGGCCGCCGCGACCATCGATTCCGAGTTTTGGGACAAAGTCAGACCCGTACCGCTGACGACCGCGGAAGTAAAAGGGTACGAGCTCGAAGACAGTCTGGCGAGAGTGCGAGGGGAATTGCCCGATACCGTGACCAACAGAAAATTCAAATTCGAACAGATTTTCTTCGGCGGCACTCACCACTTCGGGTACGGCCACAGCGTGAAGATCTACAATCCGTTGACCACGATTCACTTCAACACGGTAGACGGGTTCAACTGGCAGTACCGCGTGGAATACCAAAAGCTTTTTTCACCCAACAAGACGTTCACCATCGGTCCGACCTTCCGGTACGCGCACTCCCGCGACAAAGGCACCGGCTTCATCACGTCGACGTATTCAACGGGAAACGCGCTCAACCGCACCACCCTGACGGCTTCCGGCGGCACCCACTATCGGCAGTTCAACCGCTCCGAGCCCATTTCCGCCTTCACCAATACGATTTCCAGCCTGTTCGTGGAGAAAAATTACATGAAAATCTACGACCGCGCCTTCGGTGAAATCAAAGCCGAAAGGCAATTCGGCCCGAGGATAAAAGCCGGACTTGGCGCCGAGTACAACCATCGGGAGCAGACGTACAACACCACGGACTACGCGTGGATCGACTCGAAGTCGGGGGAGTACAAACCCAACATTCCCCGCAGCATCGAATTGCCCGACCCGAGTTTCGGGAAGAACGACGCGTTTTTGACCGAGGCCACCATTACTTACTTTCCCAACGGTCGGTATTACCGATCCAACAACCGGCCCTACCTCGTACCCGGTCGTACTTCCTTCACCCTGCTGTTCAGAAAAGGCATTCCCGATGTCGGAAACGCCACGACCGATTTCGATTTTCTCTCCCTCGAAGCCAAGCACACCTTCACACTGGGAATCTTCGGTGAACTGAACCTGCGGACGGAGGCGGGAAAATTCCTGACTTCCAAGGAGCTGCCCTTCATGGATTACGCGCATTTCACGGGGAACCAAACCATCTTCACCCGGTTCAAATACATGAACAGCTACTCCATCATGCCGTACTACGATTTCAGCACGGCCGAAGAATACGTCAGCTCGTACTTGGATTTGAAGATGAACCGATTCGTGTTCAGCAGCATTCCGGCGCTGAGAAAAACGGGGCTGACCGAGCACATCCTCTTCAACCACCTCGTTACGCCCCACGTGGATCATTACACCGAACTCGGCTACAGCGTGGGGAACATCTTCCGCCTCTTCCGAATCGACGTCACCGCCGGACTCCTCGACGGTAAGTACCACGATTTCCGAATTCAACTGGGTATTACGTCCAACCTCTTCCAACCCCAAGATTGACGTGTCCGTACCGCGACCGCAGGTAATCACATCCACGAAGGCGGAAATCACACCCGCTTTTCGGAGAAGAATTTCATTCCCGCCAATGACTTAACTTTGGCGTCATGATCCACGCCGGAAAAATCACCAAATCATACGGAGACCTGCAAGTGCTGAAAGGAGTCGACCTCCACGTAAAAGCCGGGGAGATCGTCTCCATCGTCGGTGCTTCCGGCGCGGGAAAAACGACCTTGCTGCAGATTCTCGGAACCTTGGATCGCGCCGATTCGGGCGAATTGAAACTCGGCGGGAAAAACGTCATGGGATTATCGACCGAGGGCCTCGCGAAATTCCGCAACAAGCACATCGGTTTCATCTTTCAGTTTCACCACCTCTTGCCGGAATTTACCGCGTTGGAAAACGTGTGCCTCCCGGCCTTCATCGCCAAGGTGTCGAAGAAAAACGCCGAAAAAAGAGCGCTCGAATTGTTGGAAACTTTGGGCGTGGCTCAAAGGGCCGAACACAAACCCGGCGAACTCTCAGGTGGTGAGCAGCAGCGCGTAGCCGTGGCCCGCGCGCTCATGAACGCCCCGGACGTGATTTTCGCCGACGAACCTTCCGGCAACCTCGATTCCAAAAACGCGAAGGCACTGCACGAATTGTTTTTCAAATTGCGCGCGGATTTCGGACAAACCTTCGTGATCGTAACTCACAACCATGATCTCGCCCGCATGGCCGACCGCATGCTTACCATGGTAGACGGAAAAATCGCCCAACGTGAGCAAATCGACGCCTGACCTGTCCCGACAAGAATTGTACGAATTGCTGGAAGAGCGCACTGCGCGCTACAACATCCCGCGTTTCGTGGAAGACGACCCCATCGGGATTCCTAAGCGGTATTCGAACAAGCCGGACGTGGAAATATCGGCGTTTCTGACGGCCACCATCGCCTGGGGCCAGCGCAAATCCATCATCCGAAACGCCTCGAGGTTGATGGAATGGATGGACGATTCCCCCGGTGATTTTGTTGTAAATTTCCGAGAGAGCGACTTGAGAATTTTCGAATCCTTCGTTCACCGCACCTTCAACGGCACCGATTGCACGACCTTTCTCCGCGCGCTACAAAAGCTGTATCGAGAGTACGGCGGTTTGGAAAATTCCGTGAAGCGGAGCTTCGCCAATGAAGCCGAGAAACCCGGAAGCGGTTGGAACGCCTTCAAAACCCTTTTTCTCGACGTGCCGGGGCTGCCCCGCACCCAAAAGCACCTCCCCGACCCCCTGAAAGGGTCCGCCGCCAAACGCATGAACATGTTCTTGAGGTGGATGGTGAGAAGAGACGAGTCCGGCGTGGATTTCGGCATTTGGAAGTCCCTGTCACCCGCAGGTTTGTACATCCCCCTCGACGTACACACCTCGCGCCAAGCCCGACGCTTGGGCCTGTTGGAACGCAAACAAAACGACTGGAAGGCGGTGGTGGAACTCACGGAGCGACTGCGGGAGTTCGACGCCGAAGACCCGGTGAAATACGATTTCGCCCTGTTCGGTATGGGAATTTGGGGGTGAGACGTCCATGACCTCGCCCTGCGTCTGTCTACCATAGGGCTTACCCGCCCACAAAACCAAAACAAATCCGTACCTTTGCGCCCCCAAAAATCCCCATACCTATGCTGGAAGTACAGAACATCAGCCTGCAATACGGCAAGCGGGTCCTTTTCGATGAAGTGAATCTCAAGTTCGGCGGTGACAATTGCTACGGCATCATTGGTGCCAACGGCGCGGGAAAGTCGACTTTCCTGAAGATTCTCGCCGGTGAAGAAGACCCGAACAAGGGCAGCGTGCATTTGGAATCCGGCAAGCGCATGGCCGTGCTGCGACAGGACCACGCCGCGTACGACGACGAACTGGTGATTCACACGGTGTTGATGGGGCACAAAAAACTGTGGGATATCATCCGGGAAAAAGAACTGATTTACGCCAAAGAGGATTTTTCGGAGGAAGACGGACTCAAAGCTTCCCAACTCGAAGCGGAATTCGCAGAAATGGACGGATGGAACGCGGAATCCGACGCGGGTGCTTTGCTCTCGGGACTTGGAATCGACGAGGCGAATCACCACCTGGAAATGAAGCACTTGCCGGGAAGGTTGAAAGTGCGTGTGCTGCTGGCTCAGGCGCTGTTTGGAAACCCCGACGTGCTGATTCTCGACGAGCCGACCAACGATTTGGACAGCCAAACGATTCACTGGCTGGAAGAATTCCTGTTGAACTTCAAAAACACGGTGATCGTCGTTTCCCACGACCGCCACTTTCTGGACACGGTGTGCACGCACATCGCCGATATCGATTTCGGAAAAATAAGCCTGTACACCGGCAACTACACCTTCTGGTATGAAAGCAGCCAGCTGGCTCTTCGCCAACGAATGGCGGCGAATAAAAAAGCGGAGGAGAAGAAAAAAGAACTCGAATCCTTCATCGCCCGATTCAGCGCCAACGCTTCGAAATCGCGTCAGGCCACCAGCCGCAAGAAGTTGCTGGACAAGATCGACGTGGAGTCGATCCGACCATCGAATCGAAAGTACCCCGCCATAATTTTCACGCCCGAGCGCGAGGCCGGCGACCAAGTGCTGCACGTGGACAACCTCACCAAAAGCATAGGCGGGAATCTGCTTTTCGAAGGTTTTGACTTGAATTTGCAAAAGGGTGAGAAAATCTCCTTGGAAAGCGAAAACAGCTTGGCGACCACGGCATTCTACGAGATCATTACCGGAAACATGAAAGCCGATGCGGGCACGGTGGAATTCGGTCAAACCATCTCCTACGGTTACGTACCGGCCAACAACGACGCGTACTTCCAAACCGATCTCAACCTCATTGATTGGTTGCGACAATACTCACAAAACAAAGACGAAGTCTACATCCGCGGATTTTTGGGAAAAATGCTGTTCAGCGGTGAGGAAACCCTGAAGAAAGCCAACGTGCTCAGCGGAGGGGAAAAGATGAGATGCATGATCGCCCGCGCGATGTTGTCCATGCCCAACTTGTTGCTGCTCGACGAGCCGACCAACCACTTGGACCTCGAGAGCATTACGGCACTCAACAACGGATTGGTGGATTTTCCCGGCTTGATGATCTTCACCACTTTCGACCAGGCACTGCGGGAATCAACCGCGACGCGGAGCGTGAGGATCGGTTGATCCTGCTCCGTCGAAATCCTCGCCGTTGGCCGCCGGACCGCAATTGGTTCTCTCCACGATGTAAAGCGGCCTCTTCCTGACGTCACGATTGATCCTGCTCAAGTACTCGCCGATGATGCCGATGGACAGGAGCTGCACCCCGCCGATGAAGGTGGAGGTGATGATCAGGGACGTCCAACCCGTAATGGTGCGCTGGAGGATGAAGTGCATGTACAGGGCGAACAGGATGACCAAGAAGGAAACCACCGCCATGAGGAATCCGATGCGGACCAAGAAGTGCAGGGGGAGATCCGAAAATCCGGTGATGCCGTCCATGGCGAAGCGAAACATCTTGCCCAAGGTATATCCCGACTTTCCGTGCATCCTTTTGTCGCGTTGAAAAAGCACTTCCGCCTGCCGAAACCCAAGCCACGCGATTTGACCGCGGAGAAACTTGTTCTGCTCGGGCATGCGCTTGAGGTATTCCACCACCTTGCGGTCGATGAGTCGGAAATCGCCGGTATCCAGAGGGATGTCGATGGAGGTGATTCGCTTCAAAGTTCGGTAGAACATTCGGGCGGTAAACTTCTTAAACGCGGTCTCCCCTTCCCTCGACCGACGGCGGGCGTATACCACGTCGTAGCCTTCCCCGTATTTTCCGAGCAGTTGGGGAATCAACTCGGGCGGGTCTTGCAAATCGCCGTCGATGATGACCACCGCTTGCCCACGCACGGCATCCAGCCCCGCCGTCACGGCGATTTGGTGCCCGAAATTGCGACTGAAATAGATGTAGTACACATGGGGATCGCGGTCGGCCAATTCCCGGATCTTTTGCCGGGACCCATCCCTGCTGCCGTCATCGACGAACAGGATTTCGTAATTCCACGCCACGTTGGACAGCGCCTGCGTTAATCGCGCATGCATGGTGTCCAAATTCCCCTCTTCGTTGAAAATGGGCACGACCACGGACAACAGTTTTTCATTTTTCACCATGGATGCGATATGTGACGACCCCACCGTGACTCTCCTCGACCTCGGCGTGGTACCGGTTAATTATTTCTTCTTTCACTTCCTGTTGTTGGGCCACCACGACGTCGCCCGGCTCCAAGTCTTTCCAATCTTTGAACGAAACGTCTACTCCGCGGTGATTCAATAATTCGACGTAGAATAAATTGTGCGCTCTGTAGCCGTCGAACGCGATGAATGTACCGTCCAAGTCGTGCTTCCCTTTCGCGCTCCGCTGCAGAAAGTGGGTCAATTCATAAAAGTCTACGTCCCACGGCAGTTCCTTCGGTGCATACGTCTTGCCGATGATGGCCCGATACGGCTCCACGAAGATCAAAAACAGAAAAAGCATGGGAACCACGTTGGTTTTCAGAATGGTTTGGATCCTCGGGGAATCGTTCAACAAGGCGAATACAAAATTAATCGGAATCGCAATCGCGATCGCGTAGAAGGGATAGAGCGGCACGTCGTACCAATCGAGCTTGGTTTGGGACCCGGATATAATCAGGAAAAAAGTACAGGTCAAAAGAAATGAAAAGACGGTCAATCGCCGCATTCGGACATCCTTGGAAGCCATGCCCAACACCCATCCGCAGGGGATGAGGGCGTACATCAGAGCGGGTTTGGTGGCGATCAATTTGTCCCAATAATAAAAGAACCCGTGCTTGTGATTTTCCAAAACTTCCATGTACCGCCCGCCCAATTCGTTTTCGTGCACCGCCGTGAGGTACCCCGGATTTTTCCATTCCCTCAAGAGGTAGTAGCCCCCCACGACGACGGCAAAACCCAGCAGTCCAAAATAAAAATGCTTGCTGCGCAGAAAATCAGGCAATCGTCGGCGGTACAGGGCATAAAGAGCCAAACCGGGCAGGAACATCAATCCCGCCACGCTTTTGGTGAGCACCGCCAGAGCCGTACCGAGGAAAAAGAGATATAAAAACCGACGGTCCCGGGTTTCGCAGAATGCAAAAAACAACAAGGCCGACACCGTGGTGAAGGCGGTCAACAAAGCGTCGTAATCGCCCGTGCGGGTGGCGTGGATAGCGATGAAGTTTTGGGACGTCACCAGAGCCAACACGGCGATGATCCCGAACCAATGATTGCGGAGATAACGCATGGAGAATGCGACCAAAGCGATGCAGGTGAACAGGGCCGCGAGCGCCGATGGCAGGCGGATGGCCACTTCGTTCACACCGATGACTTTCATGAAAAACACCTGCATCCAGATCAGCAGCGGTGGTTTGGTGTTCCACATGTCGGGCTCACCCTCGAAATGCGTCACGATAAAGTCGCCGTTCAGATACATCTCCAAGGCGTTTACCGCGAGCCGAGACTCGTCCCAGATGCGGATCGGAAGGCTGCCCAAGTGGCCGAAAATGGGCATATAGAGCAATGCCGCCAAAAGCAGCAAGGAAATGATGATCCGGTTTTTGGATTGCGCCATCGTCCGATTTGGGTAGGCCAAATATATCCTTTTTTCAATGGCGCCAAAGTCCGTTTTCACCTCCACGGCGTTCGCTATCCATGGAAGTGAACCAAGGCGAAATCGGCTTTTGCCGGCTCTCGGGGGCGGCTTGTTGTAGGAGGATTTCTTGTTTTGGGGAAGGGGTAAAAACAGTACGGCGGACGAAATCTTCCGATTTGGTCCGCCGCATTATCCAAACCGCCGTAGCGGATTTTGGCAATGGTCGATGTACAGTTCACAAACTTCCGATAGCGCAGGGCCATCTTCTGGTCTTCCACGAAGCCGCCATCCATTTGATTCGTCGATTCGACAATCACCGTGTGGTTGGTCGAAACTTCGGAGCGGGTATTTCCTGGGAAACTCCATCCGGACGAATATCTAGGATCGCCGGTACTCAATCGGACCTTTACAGAATCCGAAATTCACATCGTTCGGCATGGAATCGAAATTCTTTCAAACTCGGTCTGACCCGAATTCTTCACCGTACGATGACCGTACTCGAAGCAAAGGGATTGAACCCTTTCAACTTCACCTCGAGAAAACTCCACCCCGTTGGGCGGGCTTGCTATCTCTCGATCGACTATGTCAAATATAGGCATCGAAAGCGGCTGTTTCCTAATTATTTAACGCGTACTTATCCACTGCGTTTCCACAAGGGTTTTCAACAATTGTTGATAACTGCCGGAAGCCCTTTGGATGTGGGAAAGTTGCGCGTCTGCGACGATATGGAACTGCGTTGCGTGTTGAAACGGGTGGTAAACCGACCGGAACAGTTTGGTTGTACGGTGGAGGGGTCAGGGGCGAATATAAAACAGTACGGCGGACGAAATCTTCCGATTTGGTCCGCCGTTTTTTCCGATCCGCCTTGGCGATTTCGGAAAAAGTCATTCTACAGTCGGCGAGCTTCCGACGGCGACGAAGCGCAGTCTTCTGATTTTCGAGGTTCTGAAGTTTGCAGTAGACCCAATGCGATGCCCGTGGGCACGAATCGGTCGGTTCGGTGGTGATTCTTGCGAATGGTCCACCGCGTGCACGTCAAAGCGGTCAGACACTCCTCCACGGTTCTCGCAATCCATGGAATGCGCACCTACGGGCCACGGGAACTTGCGTTCTTTCAATCCCGACGGGTGTCGAAGATCTTGGGCCGTTCAGGTGTGTCGTGTGTCCAAATTCGAATGTACGTCTTGGATCACCTCGGGAAAATCCCGCCCCGTTGGGCGGGCTTGCTTTCTCTCGAACAACTGTGTCAAATGTAATGAACCGGATTTCCCGATCACCGAATCGGATCGGGTAAGTTTCCACCGGGCATCCACAAGGGTTATGAACAATTGTTGAAAACCCTGCATCGTGGTGTCGAGAATCGGCGGAGGTGCGGAAAAAAGTACGGCGGACGAAATCTTGCGATTTGGTCCGCCGTGTTCCCGATCGGTCGTAACCGATCGAAAATCGATCGTTCTCCATGCGACTCGTTTCGCGCGTTGCGCGCTCTCAAATTCAAAAGTCCCGAAAGATGCGTGGGCACCGGGGGTGAGTGATCCTTGAACCACCTACCCCGCTTTGCCGTGCGTCGCAACGGAAGAACCGTGCAACAACCGACGGGGGTACAATCCGCGAGTCTCGCGCCTGCGGATCGCCATCTCGGGATGTATGGAACGATGTTCTTTCAACCCTCGGCCTTTACGAATCGAGATCCGTGCGGACCCGGGGTCTTTATCCCTCGATGTGTGTCACCGAATGAAAAAGACGTTCGCCTCCTTCAACCACTTTTGATTTCCGCCACCCCGTTGGGTGGACGAGCCGTATCTCGAACGACCAATTCAAATGTAAGGGCTTCGGCGGTGGAAAACGAATGATTTGACTCCGAGATATTCACGACGTGTCCACAGGGTTTTTGAACAATTGTTCATAACCCCCGGAAAGGTCGGTGGAATGTCGCGGGAATCCCCGTAACTTGCATTGAAATGCCGAGCAAAAACCCGTCAACATTTTGGGTGCTCGGGTGTTGAACACCAAAAATTTCATACATGGAAAACAAAGTCCGGGGCCTCCACCACCTCACCGCCATCGCCGGAAACGCCAAAAGGAACCTCCAGTTCTACACCAAAATTTTGGGACTGCGACTGGTGAAACGCACCGTCAATTTCGACGATCCCTACACCTACCACTTGTATTACGGCGACGAAACGGGGAGTCCGGGTTCCATTCTGACCTTCTTCCCCTGGGATGGAGTCCGCCAAGGCGTGCGCGGAGTGGGCATGGCGACGGAATTCGGATTTTCGGTACCGGAGGGCAGCATGGACTTTTGGCTCGACCGGTTCAAAAAAAACCGCATCACCTATAATAACCCCGCCACGAAATTCGGTGAGACCTACCTCACCTTCCTCGACCCGGACGGGTTGAAAATGGAAATGACCGTCGCCGACAAACCCGACGGGCGCAAAGCGTGGAAGGTCGACGACATCCCCGAAGAAATGGCCGTCAGAGGTTTTCATCAAGTGACCATCTCTTTGACGGAATCGGAAAGGACGGCCCGCGTGTTGAACGAGGCCCTGGGATACGAATTCGAAGCCCAAGAAACCAACAGGATGCGGTTCCGCACTTCCTCGGTGGAACACGGGGCGATCATCGACTTGGTGGAAGTGCCTGGTGAAAGAACCGGTTTGGTGGCCGGTGGTACCCTCCACCACGTGGCGTTTTGCGTCGACCACCGCGACGATTCCATGGAGCTCCGCGAGAAACTTCTCGACATGGGTCTCTCCCCCACTCCCTTGATCGATAGAAACTATTTCGAATCGGTGTACTTCCGGGAACCGGGGGGAACGCTCTTCGAAATCGCCACGCGCAAACCGGGATTTCTGGTTGACGAGTCGAAGGAGGAACTGGGAACAGCCCTCAAATTGCCCAAACAATACGAAAAACGAAGGGAAGAACTCGAGGACGCTCTTCCGGAACTCGATTGAAAATGAAGAAGTACGCAACCATGTACCGCGACGTCGGCGAGGACACTCCCGCATTGATCATGATCCACGGACGTGGGTCGTCGGGGGATGAATTCATTTCCTTCGCGCCCCACCTCGGCGTGGACGACTTTTCGGTACTGGCGCCGAATGCGCCGGACAGAACGTGGTACCCCTATTCCTTCATCGCACCCGTGGAGGAAAACCGACCTGCATTGGACCGTTCATTGGCTCTGATCGACGAGGCGGTGAAGGAAATCGTCGGGGCGGGAGTGCCCGAAAGAGGGATCGCGCTTCTCGGCTTTTCACAAGGCGCTTGTCTGGCCCTGGAATACGCCGCGAGGAATGCGCGGAGGTACGGCGGGGTGATCGCCTTTACCGGTGGGTTGATCGGTAGGGATTTGGAAGAGAGCCGGTACCGGGGAGATTTCGACGGAACCCCGGTGTACATCGGAACGAGCGATCCGGACCCTCACGTGCCGGTCACGAGGGTGCGCGAGAGCGAGAAATTGCTGAAATCCCTCGGTGCGGAGGTAGAGGTTCAGGTATTTCCAAACATGGGCCACGGCATCGTGGAAGAGGAAATCGAAAAGGCGAAAGGAGTGCTGGAAAATGTGCGGAAGTGGATGAAAAATGCGCGGTAAAACCGATCCGGCCGCGTGACGACCCACCCACAAAAACCCAAAACCTTCGTCCGCATCCCTGCGCCGAAACGGCTGCAGGAATGAGGACATCGGTGGTCGGGATGACTGGATTCGAACCAGCGACCCCCACGTCCCGAACGTGGTGCGCTACCGGACTGCGCTACATCCCGATTTCCGGTGGTGGAGCCTCCTACAGGACTTGAACCTGCGACCTACGCTTTACGAAAGCGTCGCTCTACCAGCTGAGCTAAGGAGGCAACAAAGCCTTTCGGAGCGCGGCAGGTTGCCCCGTCATCAGGCGCGGCAAATTTAGCAGAGTTATCCGGTAATTTAAAACCCCGTGACAAAATTTCTCCCAACGCATTATAGGCGCGGATTCGGGCGGTTCATTTCCCTCGTTGTCGCGGGGCGACCAAGGCCGGATGTGGTACATTCGCAGCGTTCCGACCCCGCGAAAATGGCCGATATGACTCCCGACCCCAACGTGTTGAAAGACGTGGTAACCAAGAAAATGCCCTACGGCAAATACAAGGACTCCCTGATTTGCGACTTGCCGGTGCATTACTTGGAATGGTTCAAGCGAAACGGTTTTCCCAAGGGGAAACTCGGCGTGTGGATGGAAACGGTGTACGAAATTCGCCTCAATGGTTTGGAGGACGTTTTGCGTGCCCTGAAATCGCGGTTCTCTCCCAAAATCCCCCGGTGAATCGCCGGTTTTCGACGAATATGATTTTAATGCGAATTCCCGCAATGTTTTCTATCTTTGCGCCCGTTTTCCACGGCTCTTGCACCGCAGGTGATAAAGCCGGGAAGATTCGGGGTGTGGCGCAGTCCGGCAGCGCACCTGCTTTGGGAGCAGGGGGCCGCAGGTTCGAATCCTGCCACCCCGACGAAGTTTAAAAACACATTAAAAAACACTGAAAATCACAAGTTTTCGGTGTTTTTTTTTTGTTTTGGGCCGCAGGGATCACCCGCTTTGACACCCGCGTGCCGCCGTGGATAGCCCGTACGGCTCCGTTTTTTTCACTTCCCGGAAGACCAACGATTTCCACTTCGTCCCATCGACGGGATACGCCCTTTCCATCGGAAAAGCACTATACAAAAGAAAGTTAAGTGTTATCTTTGCACTTCAAAAGGGCATCCTAATAATTCGGGAATTCGCCGGCTGTAGACGCCGCACCGAAAGTGCCCCGGCATCGGCGCGGACCATCACCGTTCCGACGCATTACGAGAGAAACGACGCTATGAAAAAAGGAAAAACAGCTTATTCAATTCTGGAATTGGCCATGGTCTCCGAAGGACAGACCATGCAACAAACATTGCACAACACCGCGGACGTCGCGAAGGAGGGCGAGAGAAGCGGGTACGAGCGCATCTGGTTCGCCGAGCACCACAACGCCCCCAACATCGGGAGCAGCGCCACTTCCCTCCTCATCGGCTACGCCGCGGAAAACACCAAAACCATCCGCGTAGGTTCGGGAGGAGTCATGCTCCCCAACCACTCCCCCCTCATTATCGCCGAACAATTCGGAACCTTGGCGCATCTGTATCCCGGACGCATCGACCTTGGTTTGGGACGAGCACCGGGGACCGACCAACTGACCGCCCAAGCGATAAAATCCGATTTTTTCCACGCCACCCACCAATTTCCCAACGAAGTGGAGGCCATCCAAAGGTACTTTTCGGCCGAAAACAGCACCGGAGCCGTGCGCGCGCCCATCGCCGAGGGGGTCGAAGTGCCGATCTTCATTCTCGGGTCCAGCACGGACAGCGCCCACCTCGCCGCCAAAATGGGTTTGCCATACGCGTTCGCCAGCCATTTTGCCACTACGCATCTGTTTGACGCGCTGAGCATCTACCACCGCGAATTCCAACCTTCGCAATATTTGGCCGAACCCTACACCATCGCGGGAGTCAACGTCATGATGGCCGATACCGACGCGGAAGCCGAAAAGCTTTTCACCAGCATGGTCCGCATGTTTATCGGCGTGCTGACTCGTGACAACAAGCCCTTGCAACCGCCTACCGAAATGACGGCCGACTTGAGACAGGCATTGGAGCACCCTACCCTGCACCAAATGTTGAAATATTCCTTCGTCGGCGGCAAAGAAAAGGTGGAGAAGGAAATCCGCGATTTTATCGACCGAACACAGGTAAACGAACTCATCACCGTGTCGTCGATGTACGATCACAACGACAGGGTGAAATCCATCCGACTGTTTGCCGAATTGATGGAGAAAATCAACGAGGGAAAAAAGGAAGAGGTGCGCGCATCCTGAACCACGTCTTGATTGATCCGGAACCGCCCGCGATCGTGGAATAACCCGATCGGGGTCTTCCCCAACTCGTCGATCGAGTGAAATTCCCGCCGTGTTTGCCGACGCCTAAATACCGTATTTTCGGACCCATGAAAACGATCGACGTACCCCGCACCGTCCAGGTGATCCGATACATCGCGCCCTTGCGGGAAGGTGGTTCCCTGCCTGCTCTGGCCGAAGCCGACGACGGTTTTAAGTACGTGTTGAAATTCCGCGGCGCCGGGCACGGCGTAAAAGCCCTGATCGCCGAGCTGATCGGGTGCGCATTCGCCAAAACCCTCGGATTCAAAGTGCCGGAAACCGTTTTCGCGGTTCTCGACGAAGCGTTCGGACGCACGGAAGGCGACGAGGAAATTCAAGACCTTCTGCGTGCCAGCCGGGGCTTGAACTTCGGTCTGCACTACCTGTCGGGAGCCGTGACCTTCGACCCGGCGGTCAACGACATCGGCGCCGACACGGCCTCGGAAATCGTGTGGCTCGACTCCTTCCTCACCAACGTAGACCGCACGTTCCGAAACACCAACTTGCTCGTCTGGAACCGAGAGATATGGCTGATCGACCACGGCGCCTCCCTCTTTTTCCACCACGCGTGGGACGGCTGGGAAAAGCATTCGAAGAGCGCCTTCCCCTTGATTAAGGACCACGTCCTCCTGCCCTACGCCACCGCCATCGACAAGGCCGACGAAACTCTCCGCGCCCGAATCGGCGATTCGACGATCGAGGAAATCGTGTGGCTCATCCCCGACGATTGGCTCGATTGGCCCGGAGAGGATTTGTCGCCCGACGACATCCGCGATACGTACATTCGCTTTTTTCGCAATCGCTTGGCAAACGCCGCCACATTCGTAACCGGAATCAAAGATGCACGACAAGCACTTGTATGAGTACGCCGTCATCCGCGTGGTGCCGAAAGTAGAACGCGGAGAGTTCATCAACGCCGGGCTGATCTTATTCAGCAAGCGACAAAAATACCTCCGCGTGGAAACGGCTTTCGACCGGGAAAAACTCGCAGCCATCTGTCCCGATTGCGATTTCGATCAACTCGAGGAAAACCTGCGCATGTTCACCGAGGTCGGTAGAGGCGAAACGAAGCACAACCCCATCGCGGCCGAGGAGCCGAGCGAGCGCTTCCGTTGGCTCACCGCCGAAAAAAGTTCTTCCATACAGACTTCCCGTCCCCATTCGGGCTTCGCCGACGACCTCGACGAAACCTTCGAACGGCTTTTCGAGGAACTCGTGGTTTGATTTGGATACGGTTACCACCGCATTTTTATCGATATTCGCCTTATAAAATCAAAATCCACCCCATGAAAAAAGTAAAACTCATCGCGATGGCTTTGGCCGCCGGAATATTCACCGCTTGCGGAGGCGGTCAAAACGCCGACGACCACACCGAAACCCACGAACACACCGAAACTCACGACCACGGCGATCACGCGGATCACGCACACGCCGACGAATCTCACGAAGCGTCGTCCACCGAAGTGCTCCTCGACAACGGAGAGCCTTGGGAAGCCAACCCCGAAACCACCGAGGGCATCGGCAACATGAAGACCATCGTCACCGACTTTACGCGAAGCGGAGACGAAGATTACCAAGCCCTGCACACAAAACTCGACCGGGAGTTCAAAAACATCTTCGCGCTCTGCACCATGACCGGCGAGGCGCACAACCAATTGCACAATTACCTCCACCCCATGCGCGCATGGATCGACGACATCGTGGAGAACGAAGAGGAAAGAGGGCGATCCATCGAACTGCTGTACCAGAGACTGGAAGAATACGACGAGTACTTCTACACCCCGGCGTAATCATCGCCATTCTTCCAAAAAGCAAAAACCCGTTTTGAATCGCGATTCAAAACGGGTTTTCTTTTGGCGGAGAGAGGGGGATTCGAACCCCCGATACCTGTTACGGTATGCATGTTTAGCAAACATGTGGTTTCAGCCACTCACCCACCTCTCCGAATGGGACTGCAAAAATATGGATTATATCCAATCACGCAAAAATACGTGGGCACGCCTCGAAATCTGCACCGCATTTAGATAATCAGTCACTTCCACAAAATCCAACACCTTACACGGCCCCCGAAAGAAACCGATATCCGGCGGCGTTCGGTGGAATTCTCTCTTCAAATTCCGAAATCCCCATCGGGATGGACCAATTGGAATCACGCGCGTATCTTTGCATCATGTATCAGTTCAAGAAGGTCGCGTACGAAACCCTCGGATGCAAACTGAATTTTTCCGAAACGAGCACCATCGCGCGGGGACTCAGCGATGCCGGTTACGGTAAGGTACCCTTTGAAGACCACCCCGACATCGTGGTGATCAACACCTGCTCGGTTACCGAAAACGCCGACCGTAAGTGCCGGAACATCGTCCGCAAGGCGCTACGCATCAACCCGGAAGCCATCATCATCGTGATCGGGTGCTACGCCCAGCTCAAGCCCGAAGAGATCGCCGGCATTCCCGGGGTCAACCTCGTTTTGGGTGCCGAAGAAAAATTCAATGTCCTCGAGTACCTCGAAAGTGACGACATCTACCACAAGGGTCGAACATCCACGACGGCCATAAAACACACCAAAGATTTCGTGCCGGGCTTTTCTTCCGGCGACCGCACCCGCACCTTCCTCAAAGTGCAGGATGGGTGCAATTACTTTTGCGCTTTTTGTACAATACCCTTGGCCCGGGGCCGCTCCCGCAGTGCCGACGTAGCGGCCACAGTCGCTTCGGCTCGGGAAGCCGCCGCAAAAGGCGCGGTGGAAGTGGTGCTCACGGGTGTCAACCTCGGGGATTTCGGACACGGTCGAGACGAGGATTTTCTCGATCTCATCCGCGAATTGGAACACGTCGACGGCATCAAGCGGTACCGCATCTCCAGCATCGAGCCCAACCTGCTCACCGACGAGATCATCGAACACGTGGCGGCCAGCGAAAAATTCCTGCCGCACTTCCACATCCCCCTTCAGTCGGGTTCGGACGAAATCCTGAAATCCATGCGGCGCAGGTACCGCACCGACTTGTACCGACAAAGGGTGGAGAAAATCCTTCACCTCATGCCCGACGCCTGCATCGGCGTCGACGTCATCAGCGGGTTTCCCGGCGAAACCGAAGAGCGCTTTCTCGAAACATACCACTTCCTCAACGAGTTGCCGGTGGCGTATCTCCACGCCTTCCCCTACTCAGAGCGCCCCAACACCACCGCCATCCGCATCGATGCGGTCGTGCCAAAAGAAGAGCGTTTGGAGAGAACCAAAAGGCTGCGCATCCTCTCACACAAAAAGCGCCGCGCCTTTTACCAATCGCAGATCGGAAAAGAAAAACAGGTTCTGGTCGAAGGTGAACAAGACGGAAACTACCTCCACGGATTCACGGAAAACTACGTGAAAGTCACGTTGCCCTACGACCACTCCCTCGTCAACACCGTCGTGCCGGTGCGTCTGATCGGCACCCACCGCGACGGAACCGCCAAAGTCGAACTCATCAACCAAACCGTCCATGCTTAAGGAACTGCTCTCCGAAGTCGAACGCATCAGCCGGGAGGTGGGTGCGTACCTCCGCGAAGAACAAAACAAAATCCGCAGCGTGGACGTGCAGTTCAAGTCCAAATCCAACGATTTGGTGTCCCACGCCGACAAGGAAGCGGAGCGGCGTTTCGTGGAAGCACTGCGGAGCGTCCTGCCCCAAGCGGGATTCATCGCCGAAGAAGGCACTTCCGAAGAGGGCCAAGGCGAGTACCATTGGATCATCGACCCCCTCGACGGAACCACAAACTACCTCTACGGCATCCCGTGCTATTGCACCAGCGTGGGGCTCAAACAAAACGACGAAATCGTCCTCGGCGTCATCTACGATCCCGTCCACGACGAGTGTTTTTCCGCCGCGAAAGGTCTGGGCGCAACGCTGAACGGCAAGCCCATGCGGGTATCCGCACAAGCCGACCTAAGCCATTCCCTGGTCGCCATGGGCTTTCCCTACGACAAGCGCGGAAAGCTGCGAACCTACTTGGACATCCTCCACGACATCAACGAAAAAACCCGTGGAATGCGTCGGCCGGGCGCTGCGGCCATCGACATGGCGTACGTGGCTTGCGGGCGATTCGACGCGTTTTACGAATACGGCCTCAACCCGTGGGATATCGCGGCGGGGACCATCCTGATCCGCGAAGCCGGAGGCACGGTCACCGATTTCCACGGAGGCGATACTTTTCTTTTCGGAGAAACGATTTTGTGCTCGAACTCCCTCATCCACAAAGACATTTCAAAACTTTTCCAAAACTGGAAATGAACCTGCGCGCATTCGTGCAGGGTGTTTTGGGTTTTTGTGGGTGTAAGTGTTCCGGCCCGTTCCCAGTTTATCCCTCCAACCTACTCGGCCTCGAAGTCGAGTGAAAATATGTAAGTGATTATTCGCATATTTGATCACCATGGGATCACATTTCCTCAACCGATCATGACAGGCTTCCGACTCGTTTGGATTTTTGTGCTCGCGGCCCTTTTCGCATCCTGTGCCGGATCGGGAGATCACGGGGAAGTTGTGGTGAAAGTCACCGATTATCGGGATCGATTGTTGGCGCATTACGAATACGACGAGAACGACAAGCTTCGCAAACGCACGTACACCCACCCCGAAACCAAGGCGTTTTCCGAGTTGATTTTCCACTATGATAACGACAGGGTCTCCCGGGTCGATTTCGTCGATCACACCGCCGCGGATCTCTCGGGTGAAAAGCGATTCGTGTACGACCTTCAAGGCAAGGTGGTGCAGGTTCAAACCTACGCCAACGGGCGCATACAAGGCACTTTCGAGCTCAATTACTCACCCGAGGGGAGGGTCGTTTCGACCAACTTGCCGGGTCGCGCACCCACTACGTTTTACGAATACGACGAACGTGGAAACGTAGTAAAAACCACCATGTACTATGAAAATTCCGAGGGAGAACTCTTTGAAAAGGTGTTGAATTTCACCTACGATACGCTTCCCAAGCCCAATTTCGGATTCGATTTTTTACCCGGTATGGAGATGCTTCCCAAAAGCGGCACCAATTCCAATTGGGAGCAAAGTCTGTCTCAAAACAACATGCTGTCGGAGGGGTTTGCCGGCAACGAATACGTGCATTACACCTTGGAGTACGACGACGAAAACCGACTCTCCACCATCACCACGAAGTGGAAGGACATGGAAACCCGCACTCCCACCATCTTGCGAATCGCCTACGGAGGCACCCGCTGATCACGGTTACATCCGGGAAAAAATGAAGAATTCCCAAGGACGTGCGGTCGCGCTGTCGGCAAAAGTCCTGTTGTCGTGCTCGCCGAAAACCGAAACCATGGATTCGGTATCCATGTCTTCCACGGAAAACCTCACCGTATCGTTGGAGAGGTTGATGATGGAAATCACTTTGCTCAAGTCTTTCCGGCGCTCGAAGGCGTAAATCTTGTCGTCGGCCGTGGTTTTGAGTCTTTTAAAATCCCCTCCGAAGGAGCCGTTCCACAATGCGGGGTTGTCGCGGTTGAGCCAAAACAGATCGGCGTAAAAATCCTGCAGGGGGTAATCCAACCACGGGATGGTGTCTTTTTCGAAAAATGCCAAGGCCCTGCGGTTTCCGGACTCCTGTCCGCTGTAAATGAGCGGCATACCGTCTATGGTAAACGCCAGTGCCGCGAAGGCCTTGTGACCTTCCTCACCGTAGCGCTCGAAAACCGTTCCGTTCCACGTGTTTTCGTCGTGGTTGGTCGTGAAGTACATTCGGTAATCGTTCGGTTGGTACCGCGATTCGTTCTTGGCCATGTATTCGTCGATGGCGTCGAGTTCCATATTTCCCAACGCGATGTTGTTCATGATGTGGAGAAACTCCCAGCCGTAATCCATGTCGAAGGCTTTTTCCAACAATTCGGGAATCTCCGATTCCGCGAGCATGAAAATATCCGGTTTCACCGCTTCCAGGCTGTCGCGGGCGGCTTCCCAGAAATCCCGTGGAACCATTCCGGCCACGTCACACCGAAAACCGTCTATGCCGGTTTCCTCCACCCAAAACTTCATGGCGTCGATCATAGCCGCCCTCATGTCTTCGTTGTCGTAATCCAAAGCGGCCACGTCGCTCCAGTCGGTGCCTTCGGGCGGCGTGGTATTTCCCGCGGCGTCGAGGATGTACCAATCCTTGTGGTTCTCCACCCACACGTTGTCGTGGGCGGAGTGGTTGGCCACCCAATCGATGATCACCTTCATGTCTTCTTGGTGGGCCAAATACACGAGGTCCTTGAAATCTTCCATCGTCCCGAACTCGGGATTCACGGCTTTGTAATCTTTCACGGAGTAGTAGCTGCCCAAGCTCCCTTTTCGGTCTTTCTCCCCTATCGGATGGATGGGCATGAGCCATAAGATTTTCACTCCCAGATTCCGCAGTCTTCTCAAGTCTTCACCCACTTCGCTGAATGTGCCTTCGTGGCTGAACTGTCGGATGTTCACCTCGTAAATCGTGGCGTTCTTCGACCACGATACGTGGGAAGTGTCTTCCGTTTTTTCGCCTGCTCGGCCTTCGGCGGTTTTGCTCTCTTTGTATCCCGCTTGGGTACACGAACCGGCGATAAACGAGAGTGCGACGAGTAAATAGAGAATTCTGGGCATATTTTCAGTGTGTTAGTATTTCAAATGACACGGGCGGTAAAGATATGCGAAGCGTCCGGTTCTCGAATTGATAAGCGTTTCCGAACGCGGCTTTCCATCGCTCACCACCGTATATCTCGGGGATTTCGATCTCCAGGTCTTTCCTTCGGTCGGAAAGGTTGAAAACCACCAGGGCACTACGGTCGAAGTAGTTGCGCACGTACGCCCAAGAGTCGTCGTCCAAATGGATGATTTTGATATCGCCGTAAAGCAACGCCATGTTCGACTTTCGCAAGTGCACCAATTCCGTCACTGTTTTCAGCATGTCTCGCTCCCTTGGATTCAGCTCATCTCCGAATCGCATCATGCGGCGGTTGTCGGGGTCGTTGGCTCCCGGCATTCCGATTTCGTCCCCGTAATAAATCACCGGAATTCCCGGCGAAGTGAAATTGAAGGCGTGCAACAAAGCCAATCGGCTGTACCCGATGGTATCGGATATTTGGATGTCCCGGGTCCACCCGGCCAATTTCGGATCTTCGGAAAAATCCACCGATCCATCGGCGTAGGAAATGAACCGCGTGCGGTCTTGATTGCCCGAAATGTTGCCCATCAAGTGGTGGTGACCATACGTTTCCAGACTTTGTCGAAACACACGGTCCAAGTTCGCCAAATCGCCATCGTCTTTGGCGAAGGCAGCCACCGCCGCGTCGTAGAGATTGAAATCAAACTGACCGTCCAACAATCCGCTGCCGATGTAGCTGTCGATCAATTCCGGGCTGCCGTACGTCTCGCCGATTTGATAGATGGCTCTTCCTTGGGGCACCGCCACTTCGTATTTGATTTTTCGCGTAAGTATGCGCCAAAAATCAAGTGCGATGTGTTTGGTGGCGTCGTGGCGAAAACCATCCAAATCAAACGCTTCCAGCCAAAAAAGCGCGGAGTCCGACATGACCTCCGCCACGTGGGGGTCGCGGAGCTCCAAAGTTGGCATGAACGTATCGAACCACGTGGTGAGTCTGTGCTCGTCCCACCTCTCCGTGTTCAGGCTTCCGTCGGGGAGGTACAGATCGGTGGCCCATTCCGGATGGTTGACGTACACCGGGTGCTCTTGGTGCACGTGGTTAGCCACGTAATCGAGGATAACCCTCGACCCGTCTCGGTGCGCTTCGTCCAGCAATTCCCGAAGCGCAGCCTCACCCCCGAATCGGAAGTCGACTTTGAAGGAGGAAATCGGCCAATACCCGTGGTAACCGGAAAACTTGCTCACCACCCCGCCTTTGTCCCACAGTCCGTACGCACCAAGCGGGTTTTGCGCGATGGGCGACAGCCACACGAGGTTGGTACCCAAATCCCGGAAGTACCCTTCCCGGAACTTCTGCGATACGCCTTGCAAATCGCCGCCGAAATAGTTGGCCGGAGGCAATATGTCGGGATCGCCCACCTTTCGGTCGTTTTTGGGGTCACCGTTTACGAAGCGATCCACCATGAGGAAATACATGGAATACGTATGCTTGTCTTCCCCGGTCAAGTCGGCGGGATCGGTGATTACGCGCCCCCACTCGAGGGGAATGAGCAAGTCGTTCGATCGGTTGTCCGCGTCGCCGCCGTACACGCGCAGATACGTTCGTTTGCGGTCCTCTGGAAATACGCCGGTGTGAATCGACAATCGATCGCCGTGGCGGTGAACCGCGCTCGCCGGAATGCGGCTGTCATCGATCAAGATCACAGGATCCAAGAGGTGCCTGCCGTAGTCGATCACCACGCTGTCGGCAGACGCGCGGAGGGTGAAAATCTCGGGGGCCACGGATTCTTCCCCCACGCGGAAGGTCGAGTTGTAGCCGCCCAACCCATTGTCCTTTTTATCGGGATTGTTGGGGTCGAGCATTTCTCGCCCGTCTTCAACGACCAAGTATTCGTAAAGCCCCGGCTCCAGAGACAAATCGGCGATCCACTTGCCCGCCCCCAAAAACCTTAAAGGCGTCGCTTTGTGGTTCCACCCGTTGAAATTCGATTTTACGGAAACTTCCTTCGGAGCACCGTCGGTGAAATACTCGAAACGGTACGCGCGTTTTTTGCTTTTGAACACGGGGATGTGGTAGAGCGTGTCCTCGTAAACCACCGCCATGGTGAACACCGGCGGATGGGTCTCACTGGCCGCGGCGTAAACCAATCCCGAATCCTTGGACCACTGCACCGGCAAGTCCGGCTCGAAGTAGAGGGTGTCGACCTTCCCCACGTCGAAGAAATAATCGGCCAAATGAACGGTGGTCGTATCGGGGTTGAGCTTGATGGGGCTGCCCAATCCGTGGATGGCGCGGCCCGGACGGAACTCCGCACTGTCCTGGGAGGTGGTGCAGGACGTGGCGAACATGGCCACCGCGATCACAGTCAAAACCCTCATCTCGCGATCTTTATTTCACCACCGGCCGGCAGCGTGTGGGATTCCCCATAAACAAAAAGGCGCTGCTCCGGCCCGGAGAGCGATGCGATGCGCACCGAATCGCCGAGCACCTCTACGCGGATCACCGTACCCCGGTGTATGATGCGGAAAGAAAAGGAAGTCCACCTCTTGGGCAGCATGGGGTCGAAACTCAATACCCCTTCTCGGATTCTCTTGCCGGCGAACCCCTCCACCACGGCCATCCAAGTGCCCGCCATGGAGGTGATGTGCAGGCCTTCGTGGACTTCGTGGTTGTAGTCGTCCAAATCGAGTCTCGAGGTGCGGAGGTACATTTCGTAGGCCTTTTCCTCCCTGCCCAAGTGCGCGGCCAAAATCGCGTGAACGCAGGGCGAGAGCGAACTTTCGTGAACGGTGCGGGGCTCGTAATAATCGAAGTTTTCGCAGATGGTTTCGCGGTCGAAATGGTCTTCGAAAAAATACAACCCCTGCAACACGTCGGCCTGCTTGATGAATATCGAGCGGAGAATGCGGTCCCAGGACCAATGCTGGTTGATGGGCCGAACGGCCGGGTCGAGGTCGGCGACGGTCAGGTCTTCCTTGTTCAAAAATCCATCTTGCTGCAGGAAGATGCGCGAATCGGGCATTTCAGGGAAGTACATGTCCGCGATGATAGCGTCCCAAACGATGCGCTCTTTGGGTTCGTCGAAATCGGTATATCGAATGAATTTACTCCAGAAGGCGCGGTCTTCCTTGCATTTCCCAATCGATTCCAGAGTGTACTGCAATGTCCACCTCGCGATGTAATTGGTGTACCAATTGTTGTCTACGTTGTTGTCGTATTCGTTGGGACCGGTCACACCCAGCATGACGAATTTGCCCATATCGGGGCTGCGGTGAACCCGCTGCGCCCAAAAGCGGGAAATGGCGAGCAGTACTTCCAAGCCGCCTTCCTTGAGGTACTCTTCGTCGCCGGTGTGGCGGATGTAATTGTAGATGGCGTATGCGATGGCGCCGTTTCGGTGGATTTCCTCGAAGGTGATTTCCCACTCGTTGTGGCACTCTTCGCCATTCATGGTCACCATGGGATAGAGGGCCGCCCCGCCGGTAAAACCCAACTTTTCGGCGTTTTCGATGGCTTTGGGCAGGTGGTTGTACCGATAGCGCAGGAGGTTTTTGGCCACTTCGCTTCCCGCGGTGAGCATGTAAAAAGGCAAGCAATACGCCTCGGTGTCCCAGTAGGTGCTACCGCCGTACTTTTCGCCCGTGAATCCCTTGGGGCCGATATTCAGCCTCGGGTCATCGCCGATGTACGTCTGCTGCAGGTGAAACAAGTTGAACCGTATGGCTTGCTGCGCCGCGTCGTCGCCCTCGATGACGATGTCGTTCACCTCCCACCTCTTCGCCCAAGCTTCCTCGTGCCGAGTCCTCAACTCCTCGTATCCCGTTTCGGAAAAATGATTCAACGCTTCTTCCGCACGAGCGGCGAGGTTTTCCACCGGATGATCCATGGAAGAGATGTTCACCACGTATTTGTCGATTTCCACGACCCCGCCGGCCGGGACTTTGAAGGAATACGAATTGGCTACGTACCTCACCTTGTCCGACGCGAACTGCCGGGAAGGCAGCGCCCGGCCGTCCAATTTAACCTCCACCTTTTGCGCGGAACACACTTCGAATTCCGTACGAAAGGTTTTCATGGTGAGAAAAGCCATGTCGGGCTCGATGCGGCGGTAGGTTTCGTCCCAGAACCGCTCGTCGTAATTCGCGTCCCGATTTCGCACGTCGCCGTCGATAAACGCTTCCACTTCGAAAGTCTCGACCGAAAACATGGGCGACACGGTGTACCGAATCGCTCCCCCTTCCCGATCGGCCATGCTGATGAATCGCTCGGCGCTCACGCGAACTTTTTTACCAGCCGCGATACTCACTTCAAACTCGCGTTTGAGCACGCCCGTTTTCATGTCGAGTTCCCTGCGGAATTCGTGCACTTCGCACTTCGCGAGGTCCAGTTTCACACCGTCGATGACCGGTTGAATTCCGTTCCAATTCGCGGCGTTGGGCACTTTGGCGTAGTACTCGGGATACCCGTTTTTCCACCAACCCACGCGGGTTTTGTCGGGATAGTACACCCCCGCGATATAATTTCCGGGGAGGGTGTCACCCGAATATGCCTCTTCCGAATTCGCCCTCTGCCCCATCTTGCCATTGCCCAAGCTGAAAAGGCTCTCCGAGGCCTCGTTCATCTCCGGCCGAAACTCTTCTTCCATGACCTTCCACGGGTGCACGGTGTATTTCGCCGCGTAGCGGTTGGTATTTTGGTTTTTGTGGGTGTGTCTCACCCCGTCGATTTTCTCTTCCATGCCCGTAAAGTCAAAGTCTTTCAAAAATCTCGGTGTCCAAGCCCTCAAATCCCGGTATCACCAAGTTGGCTCTGTGCAATACGTCCGGCTCTCCCACCCCGATGATGTACATACCGGCGGCCAGCGCTGCCTCCACGCCCACCACTGCGTCTTCGAACACCACGCAATTGGCCGGGTGTTGTCCCAGCGCTTCGGCACCGAACAAAAAGATCTGCGGGTCGGGTTTGCCTTTCTCGATCTTGTTGCCGTCGATAATGGCTTCAAAAAGTCCGGTGATTTCGAGCTTATCCAGAATTTTCAGCGCGTTTTTGCTCGATGAGCCGATGGCGAGTTTATAGCCTTTGTTTTTGAGTTTCTTCAAAAACTTCTTGACCCCGGGAAGCAAATCGTTGGGGCGCAAGTCATCGACATACGCGAGGAAGCGATCGTTTTTCTCTTCCATCCACGCCTGTTTCTCTTCGTCGGTGGCGGTTCTTCCGGATTCTTGGAGCAAGATGTCCAAGGAACCCGCGCGACTAACCCCTTTCAGCTTTTCGTTCACCTCCCGAGTAAGGGTATAATCGAATTTTTTGGCGAGTTCACGCCACGCGAGGAAGTGAAACTCAGCGGTATCGACGATCACACCGTCCAAATCAAAAATGCACGCTTTGATGTCAGCCATTGTATTCCGGGATTAAAACAGGTTGTCGAAGTGGTGTTTCTCGTGGTATTCGATCAGGCCGTCCAACGGATGCCGAATGATTTTTCCCACGTCTATTCCCCGCCACTCACTTTCTTCCCGAAGGATGTCTTCATGGATCACGGCGATGGACCCCACGAAATGGGTTTTGAGTTCTTCGAATTTCGGATAGCACTTCACATGGGCATCCAAAAACTCTCCCAGCCCCGCGCGTAGCATATTGCGTACGTAGCGCTCCGACTTGAACTCGGAAATGAAGGGCATGAAAGAAGCCAAATAGACATTGGCGTTGGGCTTCATGTACACCCGGTCGAAAATGATGTCCTTGGTGAGTTTGAATTCGTTCACCAGCACGTCGTGCATCGACGAAGGCAACTTTTTATACAGAAAATCCGCCAACAGGCGCTTTCCGAAATACGCGCCGCTCCCCTCGTCGCCGAGGATGTACGACAAGGACGGGACTTCTTCCCTGGCTATGTCTCCATCGAAGTGGCAGGAATTGGATCCGGTACCCAGGATGCAGGCGATGCAAGGGTCGTCTTCGTATACCGCGAGCGCCGCCGCGATCATGTCGTGGTCCACGTGAATACGGGCATTCGGAAACACCGGAGCGAGACCTCGTTCCACGACCCGTTTGAGCTCTTTCGATGAGCAACCGGCACCGTAAAAGAAAACCACCTTTACCGAATCGGCGATGGCCTCCAATTGAGGATAGGAATTCAGTTCCGCTTCGATGAACGCTTCGTTTTGGAAAAAGGGGTTCAAACCGATGGTGCTGATATCCTTGTACGTTCGGTCGGCACTGACCAACCGCCAGTCACATTTTGTGGATCCACTGAAAGCGATAAGTATCATAAAACGTGTGTTTTGTCTCGCGGCAGCATCAAATGGAGAGGATGTCGGCAAACCGCAGCAAATCGGGGTCGATGGTGCGCTTTTCCTTCAACACATCGTCGAAGGGGGTGAGCCGGATTTTTCCGTTCAACTCGCCGACCATGACCGAGCGCCGGCCTTGGAGCAAGGCCTCTACGGCAGATACTCCCAGTCGGCTCGCCAAATTTCGGTCGAAGCAACTGGGGCGTCCACCGCGCTGGATGTGACCCAAGATGGTCACCCGCGTGTCGTATTGGGGCGCGATGGATTTCAGGTGCCGTGCGACTTCGGTGGCGCTGCCGCTTTTCCCACCTTCCGCAACAAGCACGATGCTGGACGATTTGTTATGACTTCGGGCCACCTCCAACCGGCGCAGCAACTCCTCTTTTTCCATCTTGCGCTCGGGGATGAGCACCGCCAGGGCGCCGGAAGCCAGACCCGCGTGCACGGCGATAAATCCCGCATCCCGGCCCATGACCTCCACGAAAAAAAGACGGTTGTGAGACGCCGCGGTGTCGCGGATTTTGTCGACCGCGTCGATCACGGTATTCAACGCCGTGTCGAACCCTATGGTGAAGTCGGTGCCCCCCAAATCGTTGTCAATAGTGCCCGGCATTCCGATGATGGGGATGTCGTGTTCTTGGGCAAATACGCGCGCACCCGAGAAGGTGCCGTCACCACCGATCGCCACCACGGCGTCCACCCTGCTGTCGCGGAGGTTTTCGTACGCGCGCCGACGCCCTTCCTCCGTGAGAAAAGCTTCGCTTCGCGCCGACTTCAGGATGGTTCCGCCACGTTGCAAAATGTGGTTGACCGAGCGCACCGAAAGGTCTTGGATGTCGCCTTCAACCATGCCCTCGTAACCGCGGAAAATTCCGGCGATGCGCACGTCGTAATAAATTCCGGTCCGCACCACCGCCCGAATGGCGGCATTCATCCCAGGCGCGTCACCACCCGACGTAAATACCGCGATCTTGCGAATGTCCGACTTGATTTCTGCCATAATCAACGCGCTAAAATACGAAATCCACTTTCTGCCTTGCCGACAAGTGTAGAAAGTACACTTACTTCGGGAAAGGCTCAAAGAAACAAGTTTTTATTGATACTTTCGCGGCCGTCTCTGTCAGGAAAAACAGCATGTTGCCGGAAAATCCACACCGCGAAACTTCATTGAACCCCAACGTCTCGGTAGACTGTGTAGTCTTTGGATTCGACGGGGAAAAACTGAAAGTTTTGCTCATCGACCGCGATCAACTGCTGAACGATCCCGAAGGCGACAAAATCTATGTATTGCCCGGCAACCTGATCCGTGATGACGAAACTCTCGACGACGCAGCCAACAGGGTGTTGAAGGAGCTCACCGGATTGAGCGATCTCTACCTCGAGCAATTCCGGTCTTTCGGCGACCCCAACCGGCTCACCCGCGCAGAAGACAGCGCCTGGCTCAAATCGATCCGCGCACAGCCCGAAGCCCGCGTGATCACGGTCGCGTATTATTCATTGGTCCGCGCAGACCACTATGAGCTTCACGCCAGCGGATTCGCAAAGGAAGCTTTTTGGCACGAGATCGAAAACTTGCCCCGCTTGGGCTTCGACCACGAAGAGATCGTTCTATCGGCATTGGAGGCATTGAAGTTTAAAAGCAAGTACCAGCCTCTGGGATTCGAGCTCCTGCCCGAAAAATTCACCTTGGGACAGCTTCAAAAACTCTATGAAGCCATTCTCAATACTTCCTTGGATAAGAGAAACTTCCGAAGGAAAATATTGAAAATGAGCTTTTTAATACCCCTGGACGAAAAGCAAACCGGAGTGCCGCACAAACCGGCTAGGTATTACAAATTCGACGACGCAAAATACCGGGAATTCAAATCCAAGGATTTTTACTTTACCCTATAAGCCTTGCGGCATGTCTTCCCGATCGTATATTTGTACGCCGTGAAGTCATTTTTCGCCACTCTTCTCATCGCCATCGTCGTACTGCCTCATCCGGTGGTGCAAATCGCCGTTCACTTGGAGAAAAGCCGGTTCGCCACGGAGGCGACCTCCGACGCGCAAGTAGTGGTGCGCGACCAAATCAGTACCTTGTCCTTCGACAAGGGAATCCTCCACAAAGAACTGCGGTGGACATCACCCACGACCATTGAATTCCGCGGCGAAACCTACACGGTGAAAAACGAAACCGCCATCGGCGATCGAGTTCATTTTTTGGTGGAGAAAAAAGTGGATGACGACGCTTCGGGCCTGAAATGGAAAAAGTTGGCGAATCTCGCACACCAATCCGAAAAGAACAAAAGCAAAAGGGTGCAAATCAGCGGATTTGATTTCGACTTCCGAGGCGACCCGGTGGTACCCTCTCCCCCTCAAGAGCCTCGGCAATCCTTGAATTTTCATTACACCGATCAAGTGTACGCGGCGTATTTGGAGCCGACCTTCCCGCCTCCAAGATGTTCTTGACGCGCTTGGGACCACTTGCACCATTCAAGGGTTCGGGGTTGGTTTTTCGTGGGTGAAAAAACACTCGAGAAATCCCGACGAAATTCCCAAGGGCTCTCTCCTATCCATATTTATTCCGCTCATTCGAAACACCGCTCGGCGGAGATGCGCAATGCGGCTCCCGTTTACTGGTTGAATTATCCGAATGAGCCATCGTTCCAACCTAGAATCTCATAAAATGAACAAATACATCCTCGCATTCTTCCTGTTTTTTTGCGGAGGAATGCTCGCTGCACAAGTCGTTACGGTTCGTGACGCAAAAACGCAGAAACCACTGGCCTCGGCGACGCTTTTCACCGATGGCCATCACCAATTCGCCGTAACCAACGCCGAAGGCCAAGCCGATTTGAGCGAATTCGATTCCGACGCAACCGTATACGTGCGGTTGCTGGGATACGAGTCCATGGAAGTCGGCCTATCCGAATTGGCCGCGTCCAATTACGTGATCGACATGAACCGATCGAATTTCAACCTCGATCAGATCGTCATATCCGCCACGCGCCGCGTGGAAAAGGATCGTTTGATTCCGAACAAGATCGTGAAGATCGATCCAAAATTCATCGCATTGGAAAATCCCCAGACGGCCGCCGATTTATTGGGCACTTCCGGTGAAGTCTTCATCCAAAAAAGCCAGCAAGGCGGCGGGAGTCCCATGATCCGCGGCTTCGCCACCAATAGGCTGCTCATCGCGGTGGACGGCGTACGCATGAACACCGCCATTTTCCGCAGCGGGAACCTCCAAAACGTCATTTCCCTCGACCCCTTCGCCATGGAATCGGCGGAGGTGATATTCGGTCCGGGATCGGTTCTATATGGCAGCGACGCCATCGGGGGAGTGATGACCTTCCGCACGCTGACACCCCAACTTTCGTACGACGACGAACCTTTGGTGACCGGCAAAGCCGTTTCCCGATTTTCATCGGCCAACAACGAGTTGACCACCCACTTCGACGTGAACGTGGGCGGAAGGAAGTGGGCCTCGGTATCTTCGTTCACGTTCTCCCGATACGGCGATTTGCGCATGGGGAGCCACGGTCCCGATGATTACCTCCGCGAGTTTTCGGTCGTTCGCCTCGACTCCGTCGACCGGGTGAAATACAACGAGGATCCTCAAGTGCAGTTGAACTCGGGCTACCGCCAGAGCAACATCATGCAGAAAATCCGATTCAAACCCAACGGCGAATGGGACTTCAATTACGGCTTCCACTACTCCACCACGTCTGACGTGCCTCGGTACGACCGCTTGGTGGAAGTGAGCGACGGCACACCTTCGAGCGCGGAGTGGTACTACGGCCCCCAGGACTGGATGCTCAACAACCTGACGATCGATCACCGCAAACGAACGGCGGCGTACGATTTACTCACCCTCACCCTGGCTCAACAAACGTTTGAGGAAAGCCGGATCGATCGCAAGTTCAACAACGCATCACGGCGAGAGCGAACCGAGACGGTCGATGCGTACTCCGCAAACCTCGACCTGACGAAATCGGTCGGCGAAAAGGGGCAGTTGATTTACGGCGCTGAATGGGTGTACAACGACGTGCGATCCGTGGGAATAAGAACCGACATCAACACAGGTGAAGTGAAACCCACGGCCCCGCGTTACCCGGAATCTTCGTGGACGTCGTTCGGGGTGTATGGTGCCTACCGCCACAGCCTTTCGGAGAAGATCACCCTGAACGCCGGCGCCCGGTACAGCGGCTTTGAACTCGATGCGACTTTCGAGCCGGAATACTACGCCCTGCCCTTTGAAACGGCCAACTTGTCGAACGGCGCGCTCACCGGAAATGTGGGCGCCATTTTTCAAGCCAGCGAAAAAACGAGGTTGACGGCGGTGGTCGCTACTGGTTTCCGCGCGCCCAACATCGACGACATGGGCAAAATCTTCGATTCTGAGAAAGGATCGGTCGTGGTGCCGAACCCGGATTTGCAAGCCGAGTACGCCACCAATTTCGAGGTGGGAATTTCCCACCTCTTCGGAGATTGGTTGAGAATGGAATTGACGGGATACTACACCATGCTGGACGATGCCTTGGTGAGAAGGAATTTCACACTGTCGGATGGTCGGGACAGTCTGATGTACGACGGCGAAATGAGCAGAATCCAAGCCATACAAAACGCCGCCAAAGCGGAAGTGTACGGTTTGCAAGCCTCGGCCGACGTGAAGTTGACCGGTGGTTTCGGCTTGTCGGCGCAGTTCAATTACCAAAGCGGTGAGGAAGAAATGGACGACGGCTCGAAGTCGCCCGGACGCCACGTCGCCCCCATGTTCGGCATCGCGAGGTTTACCTACGAAACCGGCTCGGTGCGACTCGAATTGAATGCCGTGGTGAGCGACGGATTGGACTACGACGAGCTGAACGTCGGCGAAAGGGGAAAACCGGATCTCTACGCGAAAGACGCCAATGGAAATCCATACTCCCCTTCTTGGTACACCCTCAACTTCAAAGTGATGGCCTCGTTGAACAACCACTGGTCGATAAGCGGCGGGGTGGAAAACATCACGGATCAACGCTACAGACCGTACAGTTCGGGAATCGCCGGTGCGGGAAGAAACTTGGTATTGTCGCTTCGCGCCGGTTTCTGAGTTGCGACGCCATTCAAGCAGTATATGCGAAAATCCTCGCCTCGAGCGGGGATTTTTGTTTTTGAGGGGGATTGGGATCGGGAAGTGCGAAAGGGCGAATCGCGGCATCCCCGCTTGAGGGTGGTTTAGGGTACCGCGGTGCGGATGCAGCGACCGGCGGAAGCTCGTATCCGCGCCATGCGTACCCTTGCCACCCTCGAGCGGGATACAGCGGGTAGACCGACCCGCGGGAGTGCGAACTCAAACGGATGGATGACCGGACATTAAAATGCGAAACGCCTTGTTGGTCTGAAGTTACCCCCCGCGGGATTCGCCCAAACGATTCTCGACTTTGATCAATCCGTGGTAGAAAACCAGCCACTGCAGCCAGAAAATGATGGCCACGGCTTGATGGGTAACGCCGAGGAAGATGGGTACGCGGAAGAGGACGGTGAGTACACCGAGAACGTATTGCAACACGATGATCGCCAGCAAAATACTTACTCTTGTCTTTTCGATGCGATCCGACGCCGATCGGTTGACGGTGCGCCACAGTACGAATACCGCGGCCAGCAACACGGTGCCGAGTATTCGATGTACCCATTGCACGGTGCCGGGGTTTTCGACCAAATTGAGAATCCAGGGTTCCATGGTCCACGCCCCGGGGGGAACGACGCCGCCCGACATGAGTGGAAAGGTGTTGTGCATGAAGCCCGCGTGCAGCCCGGCGGTGAATGCGCCCCACGTGATTTGAAGGAAAAACAGGACCAATACGGCGATGGCCTGAGGTTTGATTTTTCGCAGAGCGACGGAGGGCTCCCGTGCCGGTGGATCGTCGAGGTCACGGGCGTACCACACACACAACCCGATAATGAGTACCGCGAGCAGGAAATGTGCGGCCAGACGGATGTGGCTCACGTAGGGCACGTCCACGAGTCCGCTTTTGACCATGATCCACCCCATAAGCCCTTGCAGCGCGCCAAGTGCCAGCAAGATGAACATGCGGCGGAGATTGCGCGGGGTGAACCGCCCCTTGAGCCAAAACCACGCGAAGGGAATGATGAAGACGATGCCCAGCAGGCGAGCGAGCAAACGGTGCAAATATTCCCAGAAAAAGATGACCTTGAACTCGTCGAGGCTCATGCCCCGATTGAGTTTTTGGTACTGGGGAAATTCTTTGTAGAACGCGAAGGCATCATTCCATTCCTCTTCGTTCATGGGCGGAATGGCGTCCATAATTAAGTTCCAATCCGACATGGATAGCCCCGATCCCGTGAGCCTGGTGATGCCGCCGACGACCACCATGAGAAAAACCAATCCCGCACCGGTGTACAACCAGACGCGAATCAAATTTCGTGCATTGCCCATTGCGGTTTCGCCTATTTTGAGGGTGGAATAAGACGGGGCAAAATTAACCAATTGCGGTGGAAGGACCGGCCCGCTGAACAAGGCTCGGAGCGAGCTGTTTTTGTGGGATATCCGGATTATTTCCGTACATTCACTTTTGGGCGCATTCCAAATTATCACCACATGAAAATTACAATTCTCAGAGGAGACATCACGGATATCAAAGCCGACGCAATCGTCAATGCCGCAAACCGATTTCTGGCCGGTGGCGGCGGCGTAGACGGGGCCATCCACGCGGCGGGCGGCCGATCCATCGCCGAGGAGTGCAGGGGCATCATCAACGAGCACGGTCCGCTGAACGCGGGCGAAGCCGTGGCGACTTCGCCGGGACATCTCAAAGCGAAAAAAGTCATCCACACCGTGGGGCCCGTATGGAACGGCGGCGACACGGGCGAGGCGGAGAAACTGGCCAACTGCTACACCAATTCCATGAAGCTGGCCGGCCAACTCGGACTTCGGACCATCGCTTTTCCGAACATCAGCACCGGCGTGTACGGCTACCCCAAAAAAGAGGCCGCCGAAGTGGCGCTTCAGGCAGTGCAAAACGCCGAGGCGAGCGGAATCGAAGAGGTGATTTTCGTCAATTTCGACGAAGAAAATCACCGGCATTACCTCGTGCTCACCGAAGGGGTGTGAGAAGGGGGTTTTTGTGGGTGTGACTCTCCTCCATGCATCCCGACCGAGGTTTCGCTCGATGTGTCCGCGGCGGTTTTACCCCGGATTAAAATGAAAACGACGCATTGACGAACACGTTGCGCCCCGGACGGTGGATGCCTCCCCAGTCCAGATGGACGGTGTACTTCTTATCGAGGATGTTTTCCACGCCCGCACTCAGGCTCAACCTGTTTCCATTCCACTCGAAGTAAGTTCCGCTCCGGAGGTGGAGCAATGCGTACCCAGCCGTGGGCGTTTCGCCGTAGAGTTCGTCCACGCGGTTCTGCGCCGCGGCCGATTCCACTTCCACCAGAGCGAAGTGCGTTTTGAAATCACGGCGCAGGGAGGTGCGGTTTTCGAAGGGGGGAATCAGGGGAAGTGCGCCTCCATCTTCGTTCATGGCGTACGTGTAGGTGGCCGTGGTTTTTAGTTCCCATCCGGTTTTCCACGCGTATGCGGCGCGAAGGCTGGCGCCCGCCATGGTAGCCGTGCCGATGTTTTGGTACATTTTCACTCCGTTTCCACCGTGGGTCATGGGCGAAACGCCCTCTTGAACGACACCCAGAATGTAGTCCGGCATTTTGTACCCGAACACCGCAGTGCGGAAGTCCCACCCGCCCGCGTTGGCGTCAAACCCCAGGTCGAGCTGCCACGCGCGTTCGTTCTTCAAATCCACTTGTCCGATGTAATCGTACCCGTCGTGGGAGTTGAACAGGTAAAAACCGTACTGCTCCGACACGTTGGGTGCACGCTCGGTGTATCCGGCGGTCATCCAGGCCCGCATCCCTTTTCCGAAAGTTTTGCGGTACGTCAGGTGAGCGGTGGGCATGGTGCGGTAATCGACACCGCTCAAGTCCTGCCCGAAAACGGACGCTTGATCCCTTCCGAAATCGTCGAGGACCGTGCTGCGAATCATTTCCACGCGCAGCCCGAATTCCAGGGCATTGCTCTCATCGAAGGTCCAAGTATCGGATGCATACAACCCCAGCGATTCCCTGTCCACATCCGGCCAAGTGAGCATGAACATCGGGTCTTCTTCCGCCGGATACATGGTCATTTCCGCCAGGGCGTTGGTGTGGTATGCGTCCACTTTCACCAGTACGCGGTGGGCACCCAGTCCGAAATCGGCTTTCGAATACGCCCCGTAAGTGGTGGTGTACCCGGGCATGTCCATGTGCATGAACACATCGGGGCGCTTCGTGTCGTCCATCACGTGTTCCACCGAATTGTGGTAGACTTTGGTTTCGAGTGAGCGCAGAGCACCCGAAGAGGGCGAAAAGATATGCGTAACGCCGAGGATGTTCGCGTGGGCGTATTCCACGTCCATAGGGAGGGCCGGGTATCCCACGTCGTAGGCGCGATCGATGATCAGATCGGCCTTCAGCACGTGTCGTTTGCCGACCATCACCAAACCCGACAGTGCGCCGTTCCACTTTTGGAATTGGGTAAACGGCACGGTCGCCCCTCCACCGGCGCGGTAATTTCCGGCTTCGCGGTACATGGCATTGGCCGAAATTGCATATCGATTTCCGCTGTGGTTGACGGAAAAAAGCCCGGTGTACGAATTTGCCGCCGATCCATACCCCATGCCGATCTCGGCTTCGAGGGGAGTGTCGGGACGCAATTTGGCACCCTGGGTTTTCATGTCTATCGATCCCGCGATGGTCGAGCCGAATTCACCGCCCGCGGCGCCGGAATGAACGGCGAGGTCGCGGAGGTTGTTGGACTCGACGTAGGCGGTGACGGGGTCCATCTTATCGGTACACGCCGCGAAAATTTTCATCCCGTCGATGGTGAGGTTAAAGCGATCGGAATTCATGCCGTTGAGCACCGGTTCGGGAGCGAATTCTCCTCTTCTGATCAGCGTAACCCTGGGGGTTTTGGCCAGAACGGCGTCGGTGGTGGCGAATTTGTTTTCGTCCCGGTCGGCCGCTTCGGTGCAGTGGCACTCACCGGTGCACTCGCACCGAGGGCGGACCTCGATGGTTTCCACGTCGAACACCTTCAGCGTGATGTCACCACGGGTGAAGAGGGGGACGGAATCGCGCTTTTCGACCTCGGGCTGTGCGGCCCCGGTTCGGGGCGCGCACAACACGAGGACAAATCCGGCGATGGTCAAGAAGTATCGCATCATGTTATGTGGTGTGACGAATCAAAATACGATCTGGAATTGCGCCGTGGTGTCGACGGGAATGTTGCCGTCGGACGTGCGGACGTTCACCACCCAAGTACCGGTCATGGTGAAGTTCACTCCACCACGGTAGTGCCCGTTTCCGGTGTGGGAGGGATGGACGTTGTTGGGCGAGCCGTGGCCCATGGAGGGCATTTGCGGATCAATTTTGAGCGAGAGGTCTTCGACGGGCAGGAATTCAAAATCGGAAGGCTCGTGGAAGAGCGCCACCTCGAAATCGTTCTGTCCGACTTTGGGATTCGCAGGTTCGATCAACGCCATGGTGAGGGTCGACCAGCCCGAGCCTTCGAGTGGAGAGAGGTGGAGAACTTTGGCCGGGCTGACGGAACCGACGCTCAGGGGCACTTCGGCCACTCCGCCTCGGTCGCCAATGGGGTCAAACACTTCGATTTCCAACAACCACCCCGTTTCACCGGGCATGGTAAACACCACGTTGAAAGGAAACTTGCCATCCACGGGGGTCATGTCATCGGGGCTTTCCACCGGCGCACCGTGGGAGCCGTGGTCAGGCCCCATGTCCATGATGGGGCGAACCGTAATATCCACGTTGGTGAGGAGGTCGTTGGACGTTTCGTCCCGCACTTCGATGAGCAAGGGGGTGTATTCGGCCACGAGGCTGTCGTGGGCAAACACGTTCACGAGGATTCCCCCGAATTCCGTCGCCGCCGATCCGACCATAATCAGTTCGGAGGTTGGAGGCGTTGAAGGTTGGGGATCGTCTTCTTTGTCATTGCAGCCGCCGGCAAACACCACGGCCAGTATTCCGCATGCCAATGCGAATTTTGAATGGATTTTCATTGAAATAAGTTTGATTTTGGAATGTGAAAAACGGTTGGGCCGGGATATGCCGGCAAACACGTCACACTCCGGGCGGATGGAAAGGGGGAGCCGGATACACGGAATAGGCCTCCATGAGATACAGCGTACGATGCGCCGTTTGCGCTTCCGAAAATTGAAGCGACTGGGAATTCAGACTGACCGGTGCCAGAACCGTGGTGGAAATCTCGACCTTGGTGCTGTTGGTCGTTTTTATGGGATTCGTCGGACTTTAACTGTTTGTCCAGATGACACTGCCCTTCGCATTGCAATTCAGGACTTTCTTTGTTTACGCAGAAAAGCGAAACGACGGTTTCCCGATGGATTTGGAAGTCGAGTTGAATGATGGACGCACTCCAATTGTGAAGGAAGAAAGCCAAGGCACAACACACGAGAACCGACGAGCGAAGAATTGATTTTATGCGCTTGGTGGTTGTCATGCACCGGGAACGATAATCCGCGAACGCGGGGAAATGAGTGATCCGTTACATTTGAAATCAAGGCAAAGATACAATCTTTACGCGCATGGAAGCCCTTGTGAATACATGACTTTTATCAGTAAAATTCCTTTTCCGAACAACTTCAAACGCGGCGTGTTTAAATTGGATGACGGGCCGGTATGCCCGAGTCCATATTTTTCGGATTTTCAGCGCGGATATTTTTCGATCCACGGACGAAAATCCGGTTCATACAAATCGTTAAACCCTCAGACACAATGAAAAGAACGGCAAAATCACACTGGCAAGGAAGCGGCAAGGAAGGCAAAGGGCACCTGACCACCGAAACCAAAGCACTCAACGAGCTGCCCTACTCCTTTAAAACCCGTTTCGGCGACGACACGTCGGCCACGAACCCCGAAGAACTGATTGCCGCCGCGCACTCAGGATGTTTCAACATGGCATTGGCCGTTGAGCTTTCGAAGGCCGGCGCATCCATCGACAGTTTGGACACGACCGCGTCGGTGAACATCGAAAAAGGAGACGGAGGTTTCACCATCGACAAAATCCATCTCGATGTGCGCGCGAGCGTTTCGGGCATCGATGAAGAGGGATTCATGCAGGCGGCCAACGGTGCGAAAACCAATTGCCCGGTGAGCAAAGTACTGGCCGGTGCGGAAATATCCATGGACGCCAAACTCGTTGGAGCGTCCCAAAACGCATAATCGATTTCACGGAGGTGCCGGCCCGGGGTCAGCACCTTTTTTTTTCCAAACGTTAATTTTCATTTCAAGCGGATCGTGGCATCGAACGGGATATTCGAGTCGACGCCACACCCACAAAAACCCAAAATTCTAAAACCTAGACCATGAAAAACTTTCTACCCGCCATCGCGCTGATCATGCTCGGCGTCTTCGCCCTGCCATCTTGCAAAACGAGCTCCGATCTCTCGGACAATTCTTTGATCAAGAAACGACGATACACGTCGGGATACGCGCTGAACGTGAAAACCCCGAAATTCCAAAAGAGCGCTGAAATCAAAACCGAACGGACCGACAGCGAACGTGCAGAACCCAAGGCCGTAGCACCGAAATCGGCGGTGGCGATTCAAACCGAAACGGAAGAGCACACGCTGAGGACTGCCTCTTCTTCACCCTCGGCGATCGCGTCCATCCCAACGGTTACCGAGCAACCCCAAGCCGGTGAAGACCCGTGGCAAACCGCCGTAAATCGCAATCCCGCTTCCGTGGAAACCAAAGAAGCGGTACGGGAATTTCTCCCCGTAATAAACGCGCCCAAACCGGTGTACGGCACAGCGGTAGCGGGGGCACCCGTGGTTCAGTCGGATGGATCCCTGTTACTGTACATCATCCTCGCCATCCTCATTCCGCCCTTGGCCGTGGGACTCTTGTACGGTATCGGAACCGAATTTTGGATCAGTTTGCTGCTCACGATATTGTTCTTTATCCCGGGCATGATATACTCTTTGATCATGGTGCTACAGCACTAAAAGCGCCCCGATTCCAAGGTTCATTTTGTACCGAGGAACCACTTTCGTTTTGACCGGCAGGCACCATGAACGCCTGCCGGTTCTTATATTCGCCCGATTCATCCATAAAAACGAACATGGCAACATTGAAAGTGGAGCGTTCCGGCGCGGTAGTGCAAATCACGATGAACCGCCCGGAAGTTTTCAACAGTTTCAACCGCGACATGGCTTTGGCCATGCAGAAAGCGCTCGTGGAGTGCGATACGGATCCGGAAGTGCGCTGTGTGGTGATTACGGGCGAAGGCAAGGCGTTCAGCGCCGGACAGGATTTGAAAGAGGTGACCGATCCCAATGGTCCGCCACTGACAAGCATCGTTCGAGACCATTACAACCCCATCATCGAAAAGATCAGATCGTTGAATAAACCCGTGGTGGCCGCGGTCAACGGCGTGGCCGCAGGTGCGGGTGCCAACATCGCGCTGGCCTGCGATATCGTGGTGGCGCGGGCATCGGCGAATTTCATTCAGGCTTTCAGCAAAATCGGCCTGATTCCCGACAGCGGAGGCACTTATTTCCTGCCGCGACTCATCGGTTTTCAACGCGCCGCGGCCATCATGATGCTCGGCGACAAAATTTCGGCGGCCGATGCGGAGCGCATGGGAATGATTTACAAAGTATATGCGGACGAAGACTTCGTTGATTCCGTGGAAGCCTTGGCACGTCAATTGGCGGCCATGCCCACCAAAGGGCTGGCCTACACGAAGCAAGCGTTGAACAAGAGCATGGAAAACGATTTGAGCATGCAACTCGCCTTGGAAGAGGAACTTCAGACCCTTGCCGGGCAGACGTCGGACTATGGCGAAGGCGTGCAGGCTTTCTTGGAAAAGCGCAAACCGGAGTTTACGGGGAAATGATCGGCGGCACATTTGCACCGGGCGGGGGGTGACCGAATCGCCCTGTGGACATTTTACCGATTTTTAAACCCACACTCAGTGCAAATTTGATTTCCTTTGTGCTGAACCTCCCCTGTTTTGGCGGCACGTCATCGTGACTTTACTTCCACGGGGGAAGACAAAAATCATTTCGACATGAAAAGCTTGGACACGAACGCGAGAATAGGTATTGTGGGCGGAGGAGCCATGGGAATAGGCATCGCCCAAGTGGCCGCCACGGCCGGACATGAAGTAAAGGTCTGCGACAACAGCTTGGAAGCTTTGGAAAAAGCGGCCACCAAATTGAGAAACGTCCTGAATCGCCTCGTGGAAAAAGGAAAAATGGACCGTGAAAAAGCGGACGGAATTCTCGGACGAGTGCGCTTCTGCTCCACCCCGGAAGACCTGGGGGAATCGGATATGGTGATTGAAGCGATTGTTGAAGACCTGGACGCCAAGCGCAATCTTTTCAGTCACTTGGAAGTGATTGTGGATGAAGAAACCGTGCTCGCCACCAACACTTCGTCTTTGAGCATCGCCAAGATCGCGTCGGCTTGTACGTTTTCTCACCGCGTGCTGGGGGTGCACTTTTTCAACCCCGCTCCCCTAATGCCATTGGTCGAGATCATCCCGGCGGTTCAAACCTCGGGCGAAGTGCTCGTGGAAGTCCGAAATCTGATCGACGCCTGGGGAAAAACCACGGTGACGGCGAAAGACACGCCCGGATTCATCGTAAACCGCGTGGCCCGACCATTTTACGGCGAGGCCCTGCGCATGTTGGAAGAGGGCATCGCCGACGTCGCCACCATCGATTGGGCGGTGAAGGATGTCGGCGGTTTCCGGATGGGCCCCTTCGAATTGATGGATTACATCGGCAACGACGTGAACTACACAGTCACGGAAACGGTTTTTCGGGAATTTTTCTACGATCCCCGTTATCGACCGAGCTTCACACAAAAACGCATGGTCGACGCCAATTGGCTGGGTCGGAAAACCGGCAAGGGATTTTACGATTACGGCGAAAACGCCGTCCAACCCGAGCCCAATCGGGACCGGGAATTGGGTGAGAAAATCATCCGCCGCATCTTGGTCATGCTGATCAACGAAGCGGCCGACGCACTTTTCCTGAACATCTCCACCCGAGACGGAATCGACTTGGCCATGACCAAAGGCGTGAACTACCCTCACGGCATGCTCGCCTGGGCCGATAAACTCGGACTGGAAACCGTGTTGAAGGAACTGGACGAACTGCAGGCTTGGTACGGCGAAGACCGATACCGTGCGTCCGTCTTGATTCGAAAAATGGCCGCCGAAGGTCAGAAGTTCTACCCCGAAAAAGTGCTCGAGAGCCAATGACTTCCGACGAAAAAATGCCGGCCGACACTCCCCTCTCCGCCGAGAAGATCGTCGATAAGATGATGAGCAAAGACGCCTTCAGCCGGTGGTTGGGGATCGAAGTTTTGGAGGTGAATCCGGGATACGCAAAACTGCGCATGACGGTGAAGCCCGACATGCTGAACGGATTCGAAATCGCACACGGCGGCATTGCGTACAGTCTGGCCGACAGCGCACTGGCCTTTGCAGGCAACGGGCACGGAAAGATGGCCGTTTCCACCGGCACATCCATCGCCCACTTCAAAAAAGTGGTGAACGGCGACACCTTGGTGGCCGAAGCCACGGAAGTGAATCGCAGCGAACGAACCGCTTATTATCAGGTGGACATCACCAACGGGGCCGGAGAACGCGTCGCGCTTTTTTACGGCACCCTGTACAGAACGAGTAAAAATTGGGAACCTTGAAGACAGAACAGGCATACATCGTAGACGGGGTGAGAACCCCCATAGGAAAATTCAGGGGAACGCTGAGCCCCGTGCGCACCGACGACCTCGCCGCGCACCCCATCCGCGAATTGATGAAGCGCCACCCCGATTTGGATCCCGCCCTCATCGACGACGTCATCATGGGTTGTGCGAACCAAGCCGGAGAAGACAACCGCAATGTGGCCCGCATGGCCGTGTTGCTGGCGGGCCTTCCACACACCGTTCCGGGTGAAACAGTCAACAGGCTCTGCGCCTCGGGCATGTCGGCGATTGCCTTGTCCATGCGCACCATCCGCGCGGGTGAAGGAAATCTTTTGATTGCGGGCGGAGTCGAGCACATGACGCGTGGCCCTTGGGTGATCTCGAAGGCCTCCCAACCGTTCGGCAACGACTCGAAGATGTACGATTCGAGCTTCGGTTGGCGGTTCATCAACCCCGCCATGGAAGAACTTTACGGCACGGATGCCATGGGTCAAACGGCCGAAAACCTGGTGGATCAATACGGTATATCCCGGGAGGATCAAGACGAATTCTCTTTTAGAAGCCAGCAAAAGGCGGCCGCCGCCACCCAAAACGGAAGGCTGGCGAAGGAAATCGTCCCGGTCGAAATTCCCCGGAGAAAGCAAGACCCTTTGATTTTCGACCGCGATGAGTTCATCAAACCCGACACATCGGTCGAAGTATTGTCCAAGTTGAGGCCGGCGTTTCGAAAAAACGGCAGCGTCACCGCAGGCAATTCATCCGGACTCAACGACGGTGCGGGCGCGGTTTTGATCGCTTCCGAGTCGGCTCTGAAATCGCATCATCTCAAACCCTTGGCGCGAATCGCCGCCGCAGCCGTGGTGGGCGTCGAACCCCGTGTCATGGGCATCGGCCCGGTAAACGCTTCTTTGCTGGCGCTGAAAAGGGTCGGTCTCACCCTCGATCAAATGGACGTGATCGAGCTCAACGAGGCCTTCGCCGCACAGAGTTTGGCCGTCACCCGCAAACTGGGTTTAGCAGACGACGACCCGAGGGTCAATCCAAACGGCGGCGCCATCGCCTTGGGTCACCCTCTGGGCATGAGTGGAATGCGAATTACGTATTCGGCTGCACTCGAACTCGCCTCCACGGGAAAAAAATACGCGCTTTGCACCATGTGTATCGGCGTGGGGCAAGGATACGCCCTTGTCCTCGAAAACCCCAATGCATAAAATCATGGGGCAATTCTATTCATACCAAGGATTCACTCCCGTGGTTCACCCCGATGCTTTTGTACATCCCCAAGCCGTGGTCATCGGCAACGTCATCATCGGACGCGACGTGTATATCGGTCCCGGCGCGGTATTGCGCGGAGATTGGGGCCGCATAGAAATCGGCGATGGGTGCAACGTGCAGGAAAACTGCGTCATCCACGTCTTTCCGGGAAAATCCGTGGTGCTGGAACCGTCCGCCCACATTGGCCACGGGGCCATCATACACGGCGGCCACCTCGGGGCGAACTGCCTGATCGGCATGAACGCCGTGGTAATGGATGATGCGGTCATCGGCGCCGAATCCATCGTCGGGGCCCTGACTTTCATTCCCGCCCGCATGAAGGTACCCGAAAGAAGCGTGGTGGTGGGCAATCCGGGCAAGGTCGTCAAGAAAGTTTCCGACGAAATGATCGAGTGGAAAACCAAAGGCACCGCGCTGTACCGGTCCCTGCCTGCCTCTTTCAAAGAGTCCCTTCGGCCCTGTGAACCCCTGAAGCGCGAAGAAGCCAACCGACCCGATCAAGCCGCGCTATACGCCACCTGGAAGGACACGAAAGACGAGCAATAATCACGGCACGCACAACCGAGAAGACCGATTTTGGCGCGTCCACGGCCAAAAGTGTTAATTTCGACTTCCGATCCTCAAGCCATGCGAAAAAAATAGAGGACGCGCGCAGGAATGTGCGGAAGGTTTTTGTGGGATGCACTCTTCCCGAAAATCCGATGTCATAAGAGAAGAGGATCCTGAATCCAATGTCAATCAGTCCAAGCATACACTCGAAAAATACCGGCGAAGGCGTCCTACGCTCCCTCGTGAAGTGGTTGTTTCTCCTGGCGTGCGCACCTGTGCTGATGCACTGTACGATGCGGGAGCCTCCACCCGAAGATTTCGAAGACCCCCATTTGGATTCCCTGCTGAGGAAGGGCATACACGAATCCGAAACGCTGGAAATAGAAGAGTCCTTCCATACCCTTAATCAAGTGATCGCCCAAGCCGAAAAAACGGGCAACGACAAATACCTCATCCTCGGCAATCTCAACATGGGCGCGCTGTACATGTATTTAAACGCCTACGACGAAGCCCTGACGTATTTCTTCAAAAGTTTGGAAAAGGCCGAAGAAACCGAGCACGAAGAATACCTGAACTCCATCTACAACAACCTGGGAATTATCTATTCCAAAAACAACGCACACGAAAAAGCCGAGGAGTACTTTCAACAGGCGCTGGACATCAGTCGAGAGCGCAACGAAAGCCGTCGCGTGGGTCTGAACCTCATCAACTTGGGCATCACGACGGGAAAAATGGGAGACGACTCCAAAGCCATCGGCTACTTTCAGGAAGCCGCGGAAATTTTTCGGGAGTTTCCGGACTCTTCATACTTGGGGGTCACGTATAACAGCATCGGCGACATTTACGGAAATCGCGACGAGTACGACGCCGCATTGGGAATGTACCGTTCCGCCCACAAACTTTCCTCCACAGTAAACCATCCGTGGCGGCGATGGGAGTACAGCCTCAACATGGCTCGCACTTACACAGAACTCCAAAAACCGGACTCCGCGCGGAAGTACCTCACGGAAGCACGGGAAGGATTCGCCTCCATGAAAGACCTCGAAATGATGGCTGAAGTGTACGACGTCAAATCCCGACTCGAACAGTCGGTCGGCAACCACGAAACCGCCCTCGCCGATCTCAACAAAGTCTTGCTGTATAAGGATTCCCTCCTCGAATCGAAGTCCATCACTTGGGTTTCCGAACTCCAACTCAACTACGAATTCGGCAAAAAGGAACAGGAGGTGGCCATGATGAAACGCATGGCGGAGAGAACGAAAACCTTGTGGATCGGGAGCGCCGTCGCAGGCTTCGCCATCGTAGCGCTGCTGTTTATCGTCATGAGGGGCAACCTCAAAAACCTGCACCAGAAAAACATCATCCTGGAGCAAAAGCACTTGGTGGACAAGATGACGATTGAGAAAAACCACGCTCAGCGGGAAAACCTCAAGCGCGAAATGGAGAACAAAGCGCGTATCAACGCCCTCAACGAAGAAAAACTACGCCAGGAAATCGATTTCCGCAATCGGGAGCTCACCGCCAAGGCCCTGTATATTTCCAACAAGAACGAAATGCTCGCCTCCATCGGAGATCGGTTGAGTGATTGGTCCAAGAAAACCGACGAAGAGCGCGGGGAGGCCGTCCGGCAAATAACGAATGCGCTTAAGAGCGCCGGAAGTGAAGACAGCGTCTGGGAATCCTTCCAAAAGCACTTCGAAGAAGTTCACCCGGATTTCTTCGCCAATCTTTCCGCAAAATACCCATCCCTCAATTCGGGAGACCTGCGGATTTTCGCATACTTCGCATTGAACCTTTCCAACAAGGAAATCGCCCGACTGCTCAACGTCACTCCCGAAGCCGTGAGAAAACGCAAACAAAGACTGAGGGAAAAAATCGGTATCGATACCGATGTCGACCTCACCGAGTGGGTGCGCAGACTCAACGCGTAAAATCCCGTCTTTTTCCCTGCGTCACGCCGATTCCCGTCGATGTCACGATTTGTCACGCCGCCTTTTGTCCCCAAAGGAAGCCGCCGACTTACATTGCGGAATCTTACGAACAATGGTGTAACCGTTTCAAATCAATTCATCCATGAAGACATTTTTTACCCTGATGGCCGCCCTGCTGTTTTCGACACTGGCCATGTCACAAACCATAGAGATATCCTCACCGGAATTGTCGCCTCCGTACGAAGTGGCACCGGGTACGGAAGTCACTTTCACTTGGGATCATTTCGGCTCCGAGCCGACGTCCATTTACACCCACAACCAAGAACCCGAATTTCCGGATTTCGGCCCCGACCCCGAGTGGACCCAACACTCCGGCTACATCGACAACGGTGACGGAACTTTTTCCTTCACACTCACCATCGACGAAGAAACGTGGATTCTCGGCGGCTATTACCAGAGCTTTCTCGGTATGTGGACCTTCTCGAACGTAATCCACATTTCCATCGCCTCGGAAGTGGAAATCACCTACCAAGACGGTCTGGTTTGCCCCGACGGATCGATTGCGGAAACCTTGACGGTGTCAGAATCCTACGACTCTTACCAATGGTACCACAACGACCAACCCATAGACGGTGCCACCGACCAAACGTACGAGGCCACTCTGCCGGGAGCGTACAAAGTGCAGGTGCCCCTCGACGGAACCCCGACTTTTTCGAATACGCTTACCCTCCACCCCATGGAAGTGAGTATTTCCGGAACTTTCGATGAACAGGCCGATGAGATCACCGTCCACGCCACGCCCGATTTCGACGGCTACCAATGGCTGTTGGCCGCGGATGGTGAAGAACCCACACCCATCGACGGGGCCACCGCCGCATCCTACACCACCGCCCTACCCGATGCACCTCACTGGATCAGCGCAGAAGCGACCAAAGACGGCTGCACCGTGCAAAGCGAAGCGAAAATGCTTTTCGACGATCATTTCACTGCACCGGTCATCGAGGTATCCGCCGATACGAATTCCTTCGGGAACGTCTGCGTGAATACCGACGTGGTTCTCAGCGTTGGCGATCAATACGGGGAGTACTTTTGGACCCAGGACGGATTCGAAGTGTACGGCCCGTCCAACTCCATTTCGATTTCGCAGTCGTACCAAGCCGGAAGTTACCAAGTGACGGTGACTCCGCAAGACTGGCCCGAGATCGAACTCACCTCGGAATCCGTGGACATTTCCTTTTTCACGGTACTGCAACCCGGCTTGGTGACCAACGTGTCCGGCCCGTACTGCCCGGGGCAGGAAATCATCGTCACTTTGGGCGATGAAGGGTACGACTACACGTGGTACATGCATACCGATTTCGACTACACCGAAGACGACATCGTCGAGGCCCAGGGGACGTCGTTCACCTTCGAATTCGAAGAGAACGTGCGCATCACCGTGGTAGCCGAATACCAAGGATGCACTTCTTCCCGCACCATTAATTTGAACAGCATCGCCAACAACAGCCCCTACATCTCCCTGACCAATTACGACCAACAGTACTTGTGCACCGACAGCACGGCCTACATTTCCGTGTCCGAATGGGCGCAAAGCGACTACACCAATTACCAATGGTACGTCATGACCGACGGAGAACTTCAGGCCATCGAAGGTGAAACCACGCCCATGTACGCTGCCACGGAAACCGGAATCTACGCGGTAAAAGCCAATCCCGTGGGATGCCTGGAACTCGAACTCACTTCCAATGAAGTCGAAATCCACAGCTACACGGACAGAACGCTGAGCATCTACATCGACAACGACGCCATTTGCGACGGCGAAAGCACCAACCTCAACGTATCCGGCGGTACGTGGTCTTGGCAAAACATCCAGTGGTTCGAAGGCGACATCCAGATGGGTGCCCAAGGGTACGAAGAGCTGTTTCTGCCCATTCCGGGCGGTGGTTCCGGCGAAACCCAAGAGGTATCGGAATTCAATGGCTACCTCGCCAAGGCGCGGCACGTCTCCTGCCCCACCGGTGAGAAGCTCACCTCCAATATCGTGCGACTTAAGCCCCTGCTCAACCCCACCGTATCCGTCGACCCGGACTACGGCGTGAACAACTACCACTTGGCCGCATACGATTCCATTCCCTCCTACCTGTACTGCCCGGATCAAATGGTAGAAATGTCGGTGCCGGATGAATACGCCGAGTACGAATGGTACGTCAAGCAGTATTCCGGCGATGGAAACTACGAGTTGGGTACGCCGCTCGAGGGTGCCGAAGGTCCCACGGCGAGCTTCCTGACGAGCACGGCGGATTGGATCACCGTGCAAGTAACCGACGACAACGGTTGCGTCGGGTATTCCACGCCCATCATTTTGGATACCTACGTGTTCTCGCCCGTGACCATCACCTCGTACAGCAACGCCGAACTTTGCGGCCCCAACGATTCCACGTTGCTCCACGTGTCCTTCCCCGGAAATTACGCCTGGGTAGAGTGGTTCCTCGACGGTGAGTTGATTCCCGGTGCGAACAACGACACCATCTGGGCCGACCAGCCGGGTGAGTACACCGTGACCGTTTACCGGGAAGAATGTCCCGACGTGTCCATTTCTTCGGGAGTGGGACCCTACGTGAGTTACCTCAACGCCTGGATCGAAGAGCTGGAGGACATGATCTACGCCATGCCTCAATACGGGTTCTACGACTACCAATGGTACCTCGACGGGGAGCCCTTGGAAAACAACACCTCCACCCCTTGGATTCTGTACAAGGATGAAATGGCCGAGGGCGTTTACACGGTCGACGTGAGCAACCCCGACTCTTGTGTGGCCACCTCCTCGCCATACATTTGGGAACCCACGTCCACCCGAAACCACCTCGCTGAATCGCTGTCCGTGTACCCGAACCCCACTCGTGGAATCGTCTACGTCCAAGGGTACGAAAACCTGAAAAACGCCGCCGTTCTCGTGCGCGACATGAGCGGAAAACAAGTGTACCGCAGCGATCTTCTCGGGTCATCCATCGACCTGTCGACCCTGAAAGAAGGTGCGTACCTCATTGAAATACACAACGACGGCGTACTTATCAAAACGGAAAAGCTACTCATGTACTGACGCCCGGTTTCTTATTACCTGCAAGAGGGGTGGACGCGATTTTCACAAGGAGGAAAAATCGCTTCACCACCCCACTGCCGCCAAGCCACGGGGGTGACGAAAGTCATCCCCGTGGTGTTTATACCCGCGTCGTATCGATCGCCAAAAGGGATATCTCCCCTTTTTAGAAGCTGTATTTTCCTAATTTCACTGTCTGAAATCTCCCTCATGACCCCACTTCGACAACTCGGTGCGCGCATACTGTTTACCCTCGTCGCAACCGCCACCCTCACCGCGTCTGCCCTCGCACAGGATCCAACGGGCACGTGGACAGGAAAATTGAACATCCCAGGTGCCTCCCTGGATCTCACCTTTCATATCGAATCCGGTGATTCGGGCTTTTCCGGAAGCATGGACATCCTGCAACAGGGGCTTGCCGATTACCCACTTACCTCCGTGTTCTTTCAAGACTCGCTGTTGCACATCACCTTGGCCGACTTCGGCATAGAGTACAAAGGAAGGTTTGCGGCGGCGGACAGCATCTCCGGCGACTTCCGCCAATCGGGATTCCACACCAAGCTCTCCCTGGTGAGAGGTGAAATCATATTGTCCCGTCCCCAAGAGCCCAAACCGCCCTTCCCCTACCGATCTACGGAAGTCGAATTTGAAAATCCCGACGCCGGCATCACCCTCAGCGGCACCCTCACCACGCCCCGAGAAGATCAGCCTTGCCCGCTGGTGATCATCATTTCGGGCAGCGGGCCCCAAGATCGGGACGGACTCGTATTCGGGCACAAGCCTTACCTCGTTTTGGGCGACCACCTCACCCGCAACGGAATCGCGGTATTCCGATTCGACGAACGCGGCGTCGGAAAGTCGGGCGGTACCTTCGAAACCGCGACCGTGGAAGATCACATCTCCGATGTAGACGCGGCTTTGCGCCACCTTGGCGAAACCTATCCAAAGAAATTTTCGAGCATCGGCTTGATCGGCCACAGCTTGGGCGGCATCGTCGCTTCCGAAATGGCAGCCGAGCGCGATGACATCGACATGCTCATCCTCCTCGCTTCTCCCGGCGTCGACGGAATCACCCTCATGCTTCAGCAAAAGGAGGACATCGAACGCGGCATGGGTGTGGGTGATTTGCAGATCGCCATCGGTCAGAACCAATTCCGGGGTGCCTACGAGTTGATTGCGAGCCATTCCGGCGATACGGAGTCACTGCGCGATTCCCTCCAAAACTATTTCCTGTCCGTTTGGGGTCCGGCCGTGCCCGAGCAGCAACGCACCCAAATGGTCGATCAGGTGATGATCCCCGAATTGATCGACATTCTGCGTTCCGAACCAGCCCTCTACCTGCAAAAAGTTTCCTGTCCCGTGCTGGCCATCACAGGGTCGAAAGACGTACAAGTCGCCTCCGAGCCAAATTTATCCGCCATCCGCGACGCTCTGGAGTCAGGTGGAAATCAGAACGCTACAATCATTGAACTGCCGGACTTGAACCACATTTTCCAGGAGTCCGAAACAGGCATGCCCTCCGAGTATGCCGAAATTCCCCAAACCATGTCGCCAAAAGCTTTAGAGGCCATCAGTGCGTGGATCAAGGAATTGGACAATTAAAAATCGGTTTTTCGTGTCGGTGACAAGATTTTTTGGGGCGCGCCCTTGCCTCTAATCGGCGCATCCACTCATGCGGGTGGATGCGCTTCGGAAATGCGTTCCCCTCTCGATCCAAGGTCGGGTCGGTTTCCGGGCTTTATCTCCCCCAACGCCGGCAGCGGCACGAAGGCCCGGCCCGAGCTTCTAAAGTCGCTGAGCCATGCCATCGTGCCGCAATGCCTGCGATGGCGGAGGATATCGCCCTCCAACCTCGCGCAAAATTTCCTATTGCATCAGTATTTCACGAACCGAACCGTGGCCTCTCCCCTTTCGGTTTCCAGTTGGAAGAAGTAAATGCCCGCGTTCAGTTGGCTCACGTCTATCGTGGGTTTGGCTTCGGCATCCACATTCCCGGTGGATAGAACCCGTCCGCTCGGATCGTAAATGCGGTACACGCCCCTTTCGGAATTTATTCGGTCGAGAAGAATGCGGTCCACCGCCGGATTGGGGTAAATCCTCAATGCCACTTCACCGTCTACCCTCGATGTACCGACGTTGAAGTTATACGCCGCATTCAATGCGGCAGTCGCGTTGATCATGCCGTATCCGAAAACAGGATCCCAGCCGGGATCACCGAAATCAGTCGCCGTCGCGGCCATAATGTTGCGGATGTCGATGTTGCTCAAGTCCATATTCACGTGTTTCATCAACCCCGCGAGGCCCGCCACGTGAGGTGAAGCCATGCTCGTTCCCTCCATGGCTTCGTAGAGGTTCATCGGCACGGTAGACAACACCCCGAAATTGGTGCTCATGTCTCCGCCCGGCGCCACGAGTTCTTGTTCGTTTCCATATTGCGAATAGCTCGTGAGGTATAAATTGCTCCCATTGGTGCCGATCGATCCCACCGCCACCGTAGAGAGGTACGCCGCGGGATAAGAAATCATTCCCTGCCCGTTGTTGCCACTCGCCACAATGGGCAATTTCCCGTTGTTCCAAGCGTAGTTGCACGCCATTTCGATAGAGGCGTTCGGCGATTCGCTTCCCAGACTCATGTTGATGACGGTGATCCGACTAATGGCGGCGATGTCGTAGAGGGCGTCGTAAATTCCAACGTCGCTCATCGTACCATCGGGATTTCCCACTTTGGCGAAGTACACCGTATCGGAAACCATTCCGGCCACGCCCACGCCGTTGTTCGTTTTTGCCGCTACAGTGCCGGTAACGTGCGTGCCGTGCTTGTGAGTCGACGGATCATCGGGATAGATGTCGAAGTCATTCTGCGCATAATCCCAACCGTACCAAACGATGTCGAACAGATCTTCGTGAAACCAGTCGCATGCATCGTCGATCACGGAAACCACGTTCCAAGAATTGCCTCCCAACGCGAAATCCCAAGCGGTTTGAAAACCCGTGGCGTACGGTCCCCATTGGTATTGGTAAAGAGGATCATTGGGCGTGAAATAAGTGGTGAAGATGGGTGCGGGCTCGACGACTTCGATTCCCGAAACGTTCTGCGCGGCGCGAGCCATGTCGACAACCTCAGCCGGCGTGAGGCCGGGCACGCTGAATATGCGAAGATCACCCCGACCGGGACCGGTGGATTCTCTCACCACTTCCGAAAGTCCTTGGGCAAGGAGAAAATCGGCGATGTCATTCCGATCGAAGGAAAAGCCCTCCTCGAGCCTCACCCAAATGCGTTCGGGATTCACGCCTCGCCAATATTGCTCGTTCGCCTCGTTCTCAATGGCATACCAACGTATGGGAGTATCTATGCGATCGAAGTGCGGTATGGGTGTACCGCTGACGGAACCTCCGAAACTGAAGTCGGTGTCCCTCGCTTTTTCGGGAAGTTCGCCGATTACCGTGGAAGGAGAAGTCGCTTGTGCACCCGACGGTTTTCTATTGGGGATGGCATCTTGGGCCGTTGCCGAAAGGACCACCGGAAGACTAATTCCCAAAATGAGGGCCCTTCTCACCAGGCTCTTGGAGGAGAAGAGAAAGTTTTGGTTGATGTTTTTCATGGAATGGAATGATTGGTTTATTCCATAATCGACTTTCGGGGCAAAGGTCAACTCCCCCGGCGACCTCGCCGCAACACAACCAACACAAATGAGTTACACCCACAAAAACAAAAAAAAGGAACCCCTTTCGTCCGTCGCTTTGCACGTTTATCGCGCCACTTCCTCTACGCTGACGTAATACACCACCGTGGAATACGGAGGCAGGATGCGGCCGATCTTGCTCCCGTCGCCGAACGCCAATCGAGAGGGAATGATGACTCGCGCCCGAGAACCCCGATGCAGCGCGGCCAAAGCGACCTCCAACCCCCGGATGACCTGACCTTCGTTTCCGTACACGAACTCCAAGGGCCCGGCCGCCTGCCGTGAATCGTCGAACACGGTGCCGTCGGGCAGCGCACCCAAGTAGGAAATGACGACCCCTTTTCCCTTCGTGACGGGCCGAGACGTGTCGCCCGGGGCGAGCACCCGCAGATAAACCTCGTTGAATTCGCGGTAATGCAGGCGGACGGAATCCGTGCGGATCAAGGAATCGAGATACAGCCATTCGGCGGTTTTGGCGTCGGCGAGTTCACGGGCGCTGCGCATGCGGTCGATGGCCAAGCGGTAAATGACGGTGTCGCCGGGTGCGGTGTGGGGGTATAGAAAATCGGGAGTGGTTCTCACGATTTCCAAGCTGTCGCCCAACTTTTTGGTTTTCAGCCACCACCAAAGCGAGTCGGCGGAGGCAGTAAAGCCCGTGTCGAAATACTGCGCGAGGGTATCGCCGCGAGTGGACAGAACTACGGCGTCCATGTATATGATTTCGGCAGAATCGAGCCCTCCGCCCCGATCGCGGTAGGCCAAAAGTTTCCACCTCATGCCCTCGGGTCCGCGGTCGTACTCGACCGACGAACCACAGGAAGGCAGCAGCGCCGAGAGGCTAGCGCAGATCCACCAAATGCAAATCGTAGAAAATCGCGGCATTGGGCGGTACTTGATTATTCAGGCCCGTCAATCCGTACGCCAAATGCGAAGGCAGGATGAAGCGCGCGCTGTCGCCTTGGGCCAAAAGATCGAGTGCTTCGTGAAGGCCGCTCACTTCGTCGTCGTAGCCGATGCGCACGGACCTGGTTTCACCCGGAGGCGTGGAAGCCACGGGCGTGCCGTTGAGAAGGAGGGCTTTGAACGTGATTTCGGCCGTCAGACCCATGGCGGCCGAGTCGCCGTGACCGTGGTGGTACACCTGGTACCTGAGGCCGGTATTGGTTTTCTCCATCTCCCAATCGGTTTGGGCGAGGAAGGAATCGATGCGGGAAGTTTCCACGTCGAGTTTTCGCTTGTGTGCGTCAAGAAGTTGTTCACGCGTCATGGGGACGACCTCCTTGTGTCGGGAATTGCGGTTGCAGCCCATCCACAGGACTGCGCAACCGAGCAAAACCAAGCACCACGTCGAGACGTTCTTTTTCACGGCGTTTCTGTTTTCAAAGCTGCGTATTCACGGGCTATTTCCTCGAATTTCAGGCAAGATTCCTCCAGTGACAACCGGGAAGTTCCCCCCGACGCGTTGACGTGACCTCCCCCGTTGAAATAGCGCGATGCGATGACTTGCACGTCGAATTTCCCTTTGCTGCGCAACGAGACCTTCACGGCTCCATCTCTCTCGTAAAAGAAAGCGGCGAAGGACACTCCGCGAATGCTCAAGGCTTCGTTGACCAAACCTTCGGTGTCGCCTTTTTTGGATTCGTACCGGTTCAGTTCTTCTTCGGAGAGGGATATGTACGCAGCCGACGTTCCGGGAACCACGACCAACTTTTGGGAAAGTGCGTACCCGATCAGCTTTTGGCGCATGAGCGTGTGGGAGTCGAAAATTTCGGAATAGACCCTCGTGTGGTCCATGCCGGTTTCGAGCAATTTCGCCGCCATCCTCAACACGTCGGGGGTAACGGATGAAAATCGGAAGGAACCGGTGTCGGTGACGATGCCGGTGTACAGGCAGAGCGCGGCCTTTCGGTCTATGGCCTCCTCCGCACCCATGTCGAGGGCCAGACGGCAGATCATTTCGGAAGTGGAACTCGCGCTGTCGTCGACGTAGTACTCATCCGCGAAAGGCTGGGGAAAACGGTGGTGATCGATCACGATAATTCTATTTCCGGACTGCGTCACGAGATCGGCGAAATTACCCAAGCGCGCGGGGGCGTTGAAGTCCAAACAAAAAACGACGTCCGCTTCTTTGACGATGCTCCCCGCCCGTTCGGGCTGTCTTTCGAAATTAACGACCACTTGATCGTCGGGAAGCCAATGGAGGTTGTCGGGGTATCCGTCGGGTGAAACGACATCGGCGTCGATTCCGAAATGTTTGAGAATATGTCGCCAACCCAAAGCCGAGCCAATGGCATCTCCATCCGGTCCGCGGTGCATGGTAATAAGAACGCGGGGTTTCGACTCCAAAAATGCTTTGAGGTTCTTCGGATCAAGGGGTTTTATCATTCGGCAAAGATAGTGAACCTACGGGATGCGCCTCGACGGGGAACCCACTTGCGCGAAGGAGATTTCTCCGCACCGCGGTGGGCGGCGGAAGGGCAAAGGGAGCGTTCGCCTCACTCAGTGTTTTTCCTTTCCGTTGTGGTAGTAATTGGTGAGGATGGACTCCATGCGCTTTTCTCCTTTGGCGACTTTCAGCACCTCATTGGCCGTTTTTCGCGGGAGCAAATGGAGCAGAGGCTGCTCGAGTTCGGGGATCATGGGAAACACGCGGGCGAGTTTCTTGTCCCAGACCTTGTGGTAGCGCAGGAGGTCGTCGGGATACACCGTTTTTCTCCTGGTACCTTCATCCAATGCGCGAAAGGGACGGGAGATGTTCAGGTAGCCGTAATCGTCGGTGATTTGTTCGCCGGGATGGATGTCGCGGATGGCCACTTCAAAATCATAGGCGGTGGTGAGGCAATTGGAGTTGAAACTGTGGTTGACGAACCGTCCGTGGTCCCAGCACAGCACCAAATTGCCCGCGCTGTTGCAGAAAGAATACGTGTCGAGTATTTCCCGGTACACGGGATCGAGTTTTTCCACTTCCCCGGGGGTAAACTCCCGATCGAGTTTGTCCAGCACCCAAGTGATGGTTCCTTTGGGAATGAAATGGGTGGCAACCACGCCGTACCCGATGTCCTTGTTGATAAAGCGCAGTTCCGTATGGGGATGAATCATCGCATTCTAAGTTTTGGTTAACCGGTTGTGTTCCGGTTGTTGTTTAGGGGGTTTGACGTATACGAATATACATGCGTTCCATTGGTTTTGTTTGGGCTGAACTAAAATTTTTACTAATTCGTTGGCCTTCTTTCCGGGCACCGCTCGGCTCGGCTTTCAGATCGTATGCCTCCCGCTCTCGAAGGGCGGATATTCCTGGCTATTACGGAAATGGATCGCGTAGGTTTTGTGTGCGCGGCGCCGGTTGGGCGAGGGATGACCGATGCGGCCACCGCGCTCCCCCGCTTCGGGGTTCATTCGGTGGCGGAAAAGGGTGTGGAACGGGTGCGCAATCCCGTCATTGTCTGCGGTTGGGCAACAAGGCGGGGGGCTCCCCATTGAAGGGATTCACCCTCCCGATGGATCGGGCTTCGATACCCGCTGCGCGAATAACGGCCCGGTCGCCATGGCGAATCCGCATCTTGTCCATGGCTTGGTAAAGGTTGATCATGTGTTCGCTGTCTTCAAAGAGGTTGATTTGTTGGGCGCCTTCCACGAGGTGGCTGAAGCGCACCCCGATAAGGCGGATGAGCACCCGGCGTTTGAAGAGTTTGTCGAACAAATCCTTGACGTGGGGAATAATGAGGTGATCGGCGGAAGTATACGGAATGCGCACCTGCATGGTGCGGGTATCGAAGTCGCTGTAACGCACTTTCACGGCCACGCAGGCGGTGAGTTTGTTTCCTCGCCGCAGCTGGAACGCGAGGTTTTCGGCCATGGCGATGAGGATGCTCCGCAGCTTATGCACGTCCACCGTATCGCGGTCGAAGGTGCGTTCGGTGGAGATGCTCTTCCTCTCGCTGTAGGGCTCCACGGGCGAATGGTCGATGCCGTTGGCCTTTTGCCAAATGGCGGCTCCGGGTTTTCCCAGAACCTTCTCCGGCAATTCGGGGGGCATTTCCTGCAAAGTTCGTATCCGTTTGATGCCGAGATTGCACAGGGTCTGGTAGGTTTTCTCGCCCACCATGGGAATTTTACGCACGGACAAGGGCGCGAGAAAGGGCTTCTCCCCTCCCACCGGAATGTGGCGTTGGTTGTTGGGTTTGGCTTCTCCCGTGGCGACTTTCGAGACGGTTTTGTTGACAGCCATCCCGAAGGAAATGGGCAAGCCCGTTTCTTTGATGATGGTTTGGCGCAATTCGGTGGCCCATTTGAGGCACCCGAAGAATTTATCCATCCCCGTGAGGTCGAGGTAAAACTCGTCGATGGACGACTTTTCAAAAATCGGTACCCGCTCCCGTATGATTTCGGTCACCATGCGGGAGTGCTCGGTATAGGTGGCGGAGTTGCCGCGCACCACCACCGCTTCGGGGCACAACTGCCGCGCCTGTTTCATGGGCATGGCCGAATGGACGCCAAAAGCACGCGCTTCGTAACTGCACGAGGCGACCACCCCCCGATCGCTCACCCCGCCGATCAACACGGGGCGCCCCTTCAGGCGGCTGTCAAGCAAGCGCTCCACCGACACGAAAAAAGTGTCGAGATCCATGTGACTGATGGTACGTACGTCTGTATTCATCCCAAGAAGTTTCCCTGTTCTGCGTGTGCACTTGCACTCTACTTCCGCGGAGAAGAGTCGCGCGTTTGCACGAGTTTCTCCACCCGCTCAATGGCGGCCAACACCTCTCCCATGGAGCCCTTTGCGTAGCCCGCAAAAGAATCCAAGTTGAAATTCATCATCCCCCGCGCCTTCCAGACTTCCAAAACCCGCGACTGTTTTATCCGGTAGGGCTTGTATTCGGCGTTGTCGGAAATCAATTCGTATTCCCGACTTTCCGGGTGGATGCGCACCCGCTTGAAAACGATGCCTTCGTCCCGGGTCAGAAACACATAGCGCTCGTCGGTTTTCAGAAGGTTCCAGTCCTGCACGTATTCGCATATCACGTACGACCCCGGCGGCACAGGCAGCATGCTGTCGCCGTCGATCCGGAATACGCGGTAAGTACGGTCGGAGGGCAATTCGGGAAAAGGCAGCGCGAACCGCGGCAAACCACCGATATAATCCACGTCGCCGAAACCGGTCAAATAACCCGCGGCGGCCTTGACGGGAACCAGCGTCACGTACTCGCCGCTTTCTTCTTTGTCCATGACGATGGGCAACACCCTCAAAGAGCGCCCGGTGGGGTCCGCGCGGTTTTCGCCGGTAGACAAATCCCGATCCAGCAAGGCGTCGATATCGACCTCGAAAAAATCGGCGAGCAAACGTAGCGTGGAAATGCGCGGCTCGGCACGGCCTTCCTCATACGCTCCGATCACGGGACGCTTCACCCCGATGCGACCGGCGAGCTCCGCTTGCGTTAAACCCGCCGCCTTGCGCAAATGACGAATGTTTTCCTTCAACATCATGATGCAAATTTCAGAATGCCAAAATAAGCATCATTCGCATAATAATTGCAACGCGAAGGTGAAAATTTGAAAAACCGCGGGACGGAAACACGGGAACTGCCCGTGGTCAACCCTTTGCTGCGCCGGACATCAGAAGCGCTTCCGCTTGCCTTTGTAAGATTTGCCCTTGGAAAATTTGGAATTGCGCGATTTGGACGACCCGAAGTTCTTCCGCGGCCCGAAATCGGAAGATCTGCCCGAACCGCCCACTCCCACGTCCACACGTCGGCTGCCAAATTTCAAACCCGACAGGGCGATGGCCACGTCTGAGGCGTACCGCGATTCCACGTCGATGGAACTCGAAGTGCGATCGATTTCGATGCGGCCGAAGGCCACGTCACCGTGCCCCATCACATCGTTGATCACCCCCATGAGTTTGTTCGGTTTGAGGTGGTCTTTGGAGCCGATGTTCAATTCCAAAGTCGTAAAACCCTCGTCTCGACCGCTTTTTCCGCCCTTGGGTTTGCCGTTGCGGAGTTTGACCTTGGCTTCCACCCCATCGGCGTGTGCGAATCCGCCGCCTTTGGCGGCGCGCTTGGCGTTGAGATCTCCCGATGAAAGTCCCTCGCTAACCGACTTCGCGTAAGCCCATTTTATCCATTGCTCCACGATCTCCTCCCGATTCATTCCGGTAACCATGGGGTAAACTATGTCGCGCAGGGGCTGCAGATCGGCGTGGCCCGCATCCGCCGCCAGCATTTCGGCAGCGGCGTGCTGTATGCGCTTCGCGATGATCTCCGTCGCGGAAGGCACTTGGGAATACACGAACTTTTTGCCCACCATGCGTTCGAGATCCCGGATTTTACCCACTTCCCTGGTGTGCAAAATCGAAAGGCACGTACCGCTTTTTCCCGCACGGCCCGTTCGGCCACTGCGGTGCACGTACACTTCGGGGTCGTCGGGAAGGGAATAATTGACCACGTGAGTGAGGTTGTCGACGTCGATGCCCCGGGCGGCCACATCGGTGGCCACCAAAAGACGAAGTTCACCGGATTTGAATTTCTTCATCACGGCGTCGCGTTGCGCTTGCGACAAGTCGCCGTTGATGGCTTCAGCCGCGTGGCCGGATTTGGCCAATTTTCGGGCGATGTCGTTGGTTTCATGACGCGTTCGGCAAAATACCACGCCGTAGAAATCGGGATTCGTATCGATCGATCGTTTAAGGGCTTCGAGCTTGTCGCTGGCTTTCACCACCACGTATTCGTGCGTGACGTTGGCCGCGCCTTCGTTCCGATTGCCTACGGAGATGGTCCGGGCATTCTTCATATAGCGCTTGGCCAAGCTTTCGACCTTGGGAGGCATGGTGGCCGAAAACAGGCTCACCGATTTTTCCTCGGGCATCTCACGAAAAATGGTTTCCAAATCGTCTTTGAATCCCATGTTGAGCATTTCGTCCGCCTCGTCGAGAATGAACCACTTCACGTGGTCGAGTTTCAGTGCACCTCGGCGGATGACATCCACCACGCGGCCCGGAGTACCCACGACCACTTGCACGCCTTTTTCCAAAAAGCGAATTTGATTGGAGATCGGTGCCCCACCGTATATCGCGGTCACGAACAGTTTGTCCATATGCGTGGAAAAAGAGCGGAGGTCGTTGGTGATTTGGTTGCACAGTTCACGCGTAGGGCAGAGGATCAAGGCCGTGGTGCGCTTGTCGCCCGGGTCGAGTCTATGCAGCAAAGGAAGTCCGAAAGCGGCCGTTTTTCCGGTTCCCGTTTGGGCCAAGGCAATGAGATCGCCGGCCGGTTCGGAAAGTAAGTTGAGAGTGGCCACTTGCACGGGCGTGGGCGTTTCGAAGCCCAAATCGTCGAGGGCGCGCAAAATTTCGGGTTTCAAACCCGATTCAAAAAAAGTGTTCATCAGTGGAAGACTCACCCCGAAGGAAATATCATACGTTCGGCTGCATCGCCATAAACGCGCGGGGGCGTCATTTTTAAAAAAGGTGGGCAAAGTTACGATAATTTCCTGAAACGCACGTCGGAAAATTTCATGCGCCCATGGGTTGGTTTTTTAGGGTTTTGTGGGTGGGCAAACGCCTTCGATCATCCCCGCCACGAAGCACGCATGAATTTGAATCGTCCATATATATTGACGGGCTTTTCCAAGCTGCGCCACACGGCAGCCGAAAACAGGAAAATCGGGTTGGAAATATCACGCGGTGGTTACCGTCGTGGCGGATACCCGTCGAGGAAGAACGCCGTGCCGGTGGAATCGGAATTCAAGGCGTCGAGGTAAGTTCGGGCCACTTCATCCGCACCGGGGAATTTGCTCGGGTCCATGCCCATGTGCTGCGCCGTTTCCGAGAGCAAGGGCGGATGCACCACCACTACCCTCTTTTCGTGCCTCAGGTCGGCGGCGGCTCCCTTTACGAACCCTTCGATGGCTGCGTTGACGGTGGCGATGGCCGAAGTGCGCGGCCACGGTGAATACGCCAAGGCGCCGCCGGTCAATATAAAACCGATGTGGGTGTTGGCCCTGCCGTACCGCACCAAATTGATCTGCCCCATGAGCTTGCTCTTCAACCCCACTTCCCATTGCTCGTCGTCCAGATCGCGGATGTCGCCGTACAAGGCGTCGCCCGCCGTCGACACCACCATATCCACGGGACCGTGCGTGGCGAACATGTGTTGAATGGACGCCGCATCGCGGATATCCACGGAGAGTTTTCCGTTGCGCGAAGCGGGAAGAACTTCGTGTCCTTGAGATTCGAAAAGGGCTTTTACCGCGGTGCCGATGGTGCCGGACGCACCTACCAAAATGATTTTCATGGTGACTTGTGGGATTGGTTTGAACTGGGTTTTAAAGGTATATATTTTCGCTTTTGTCGGGCAAATTCGCACACCCCAACTCCACGGGATTCAGTGAACCCCCACGCCGCCCCAAAGCGATTCATATCCGTGTGCAATCACAGGATATACGAAATTCAAGGCAAATGTTTTCACCTGTCGGTCATGGGGATACGAGGATACACCCACAAAAACCCACCTCGTAACCGCCCCGGCGCATGCGCGGAACATCTGCGTAGAATTTCCAAATAAAACGACGGGTGCTTCAACGGCAGGAGTCCGCGAAACTCACAACGGAAAAATCATCAGGGGCCGCTCCGACTTTTTGCTCAGGGTCACGGCGGTGTTCTCGACGAAAATGCCCAAGAAAAATTTTCTGCGGTGGGATCCGCATATGATCATGTCCGCGTTTACGCGATCGGCCGATTCGAGAATGACCTCGGCGACGTATCCGGGAACCAGCAGTGCTTCGGCATCGACTTTTCGGCCTTTGATGCGCTCGGCGATGCTTTGCACCCAGCGCTGGTCTTCGCGGTACTCCAGAGCCGCATCGAGTCGCACGTACTCGGGGCCCGCGTCGTAACCGACGAAATCGGGCTCGGGATCGGCCACGTGCAAGACCCAAAGCTTGGCGCCGACCAATTCGCAAAAATCGGTGGCGCGATCGACCAGTACGTGCGTTCGATCTTCTTGGTCGATGGCGACGATGACATTTTCAAATTTCATAGGATTTGCTTTCAACCATAACCGCGAAGGGGGGTCGTCTGTTTACCCGGATCGGGAAATTTTGGCGGCGAAAAGATCTTCGATCAAGCGTGATTCGGAGAGCCACGCCTTGGCCGATTCGTAGCCCAGGCGGTAAGTTTCCGCGGCGGTGGTAAAGTCGAACATGGAGTAGCCGCTCATGTCGGGCACGATGGTTTCTTTGCAGAGCTTGAGACCGATTTCGGAGTTTTGGGCGATCATGAGATGGAAAACTTCCGTGGCGATGGCGGTCATCCCGCCGAAGTCTTGCGCAAAAGTGCCGTGATTCACCTCTACGCCGACGAGGTAATCGCCGAAACCTTGTTCTACCAGGGGCTTGGCGGGAAGGTTGTCCAGCACGCCACCGTCGACATACGTGTCGCCGTCAATAGCCACCGGCGAAAATAAGATGGGCACCGCGGCCGAGGCTTTCACCGCTTTCTTCGGGTTGCCGGTGGAAAAATAGACCGGTTTGCCGGCACTCAAATTGGTGGCGCATACATATAACGGGGTTTTCAACTCTGAGAAATCGTCGGGGAGATACTCGTCGAGAATCTTCTTCAGATACTTCATTTCGAACAACTTCGTGCGGGCCGGGCGCACGCTGAACATATCGAGAAAACCTTTTTCGGAAACGAGTTCGAGCATGCGTTTTGGCTCGACTCCCGCTGCGTACAGTGAGGCGACGACGGCGCCCATGCTCGTGCCCGAAAGGATGACGGGTTTCAATCCCGCCTCATTCAAAGCCGCCAACACACCGACGTGAACGATACCGCGGGCCCCTCCCCCACTGAGTGCGAGGGCCAAACCCTTTTCGGTGACGCTTGTTTCTCCGGCAGATGACATGGTTCAAAATTAGCAAAATAAGATGGCGCGTGTTCCTGAGCACCGAAAGATTGCGGGAGATGGAATGAAGGTGCTCATAAAATTTTTGCCATTCCGTTATTGAGAATTCCAACAAAATTCTAAATTAGCACAAACTATCGTCGATGTAAGCGGCGATATCATCCACGAGAGCGCAATATCCAACGATGAAACCCACACAACATGAGTTTCAAAGCACTGTTCGGGAACGGTTGGCTCCTTGGATATTCCATTCGCCGTTTGGTGGAGGATCAAAGAGGAGGTCTCGATCCGAACCGTTGCGAACAATCGTCAAATCAAAATCCACACCGTGAAAACTTTATTCTTAGGACGGCATGCAAAATCAGGCCACAATCAAGGGGTAACAAGCGATTTCGACCGGCGATTGGATGAAGAGGGTATTCGACAAGCGAAGGAGATTGGACGCAGGCTGAAACTCCAAGGTGAAATCCCCCAACAACTCGTAAGCAGCTCCGCGGTGCGGGCGTTGTCCACGGCTCGATTGATGGCCGACGAATGGGGAAAGCATCCGGAGGAAGTCGACAAGAGGAGGATTTTGTACAACGCCGGAATTCCCGAAATTCTCAAAGTCATCAATGAACTCGGCAACTCCTCCCAATCGGCGATCATTTTCGGCCACAATCCGGGATTGAGCGAAATGCTCAATTACCTCAGTGGCACCATGCAAAGTCCGATGTCACCTTGCACGGTCGCCAAAATAGACTTTTCGGATGCCGACAGTTGGAAGGAAATTTCCATGGGCGGCGGCACTGTCGACTTCATTTTGGCTCCGCACGTTCACTGATTCTCGTCAGTTACCGAGGGAAGAATCGCGCGCAACGCGGCGGAGGAAGGATTTGAACTTCCGCGGCAAATCCATTTCGAATGCCGGGATTTCACCGTGAACCGGGTGGGGAAAGCGAATTTTCCGTGCGCACAACATCAGGCCCCTACGCACGGATTTTCCACCATACGGCACGTCTCCCACGATGGGAAACGATTCCATACTCAGATGTCGTCTAATTTGATGGGTTCTTCCCGTGATCGGTTGCACGTTCACCACCGTCCATTGTCCCCAAGCATGGGCGCCCTCTGCGATTGGCGCCACCTCCGTAATCGCCTCTTTCCCATCCAATGGATGTTCAATGCGCATAGGCGCTCCGAGTATGCCGTGAACCACCGCGAGGTAGCCTTTTTCCACCCTTCGATTCTCGAAAAACCCGCCCAATTCGGCCGCGGCGGAAAAAGTTTTGGCCACGACGACCAAGCCGCTCGTCAGGCGATCGAGTCGATGAACCGGCACCGGGCGGGGCAAGGCGTCCGGAAGGCTCGTCACCGTGAGGTTTCCCGGCAAGGCGTTGTCCAAATTGCGACGCATGAACCCTCCCACGGGAAGGTCGCCGGGCTTCACCACTACCGCCAAGTGATCGTCTTCGAAGATCACGCGCAATTCCAAATCGTACACCGCCGTCGGTTCGGGCGAACGCAGCACGGTGAGCACCTGGCCCGAACGCACGAAGTGACCGGTGTACGACGGCCGGCCGTCCACCAACAATCGCCCGGATTTGATGGCCTTCTTCACGCTTTTCCGCGAAGGCAGAGACACAAACACACCTCGTGCGTATTCGCTCAAGCGCTTTGGTTCGACGAGGTCGGGCACGCGGTGAGATTCGGATATGGGGAGGTTTTGTGGGTGTGTCATCACGCGCCCGGTTCATTCGTGTGCCGCAAAGTACCGAACGGAATCAAGACGGTCAAAAAATGGTCTCGTTTTTGACGGTGCCTGCTCGCCAATTCGAAGATTCGTATTTTGTGACACTCACTACAGCTGAAAGTGCGGACAAAAATCGTTTTTCAAATTTTGCTCATTTGCCTGAGCGCCATGCTGGTTTCGTCTTGCGGCACCCGAGCATCCGAAGACGGGGCGACCGAAGATGCCCCGTACGAAAACGAGTTGTTGGCGGAAATCATCGAACGCGATACCCTGCGGGCGTTGACCACCTACAGCGCCACCAGTTATTTCCTGTACCGGGGCGCACCCATGGGGTACGAGTACGAGCTGTTGAAGCGCTTCGCCGACCATCTGGGTGTAAAGCTTTCCATACGTGTTAGCGACGATCTCGACAGCATGCTGTACGAATTGCAGCACGGACTGGCGGACGTGGTGGCTCACGCGCTGGCCATCACCACCGAGAGAAAAAACCGGGTCAACTTCACCGATCCCCTTTTCGTGACGCATCAAGTGTTGGTACAACGCAAACCCGAAAATTGGCGCACCGTAGGTTGGAAAGCCATCCACGACAACCTCGTCCACGATCCCATGGACTTGATCGACGACACGGTTTCGGTGCGCGTCAACTCTTCGTACTTCCACCGTTTGCGCCACCTCTCCGAAGAAATCGGCGGCAGAATCGTGATCGACACCTTGCCGGGAAAATACTCGACCGACGAGATCATTAAAATGGTGGCCGACGGTACGTTGAAATACACCGTGGCCGACAAAAACATCGCCTCCATCAGCGCTTCGTACTACCCCAACCTCGACATCAACGTGCCGATGAGTTTTTCACAACGCATCGCTTGGGCGCTTCCAAAATGGGACACGACGTTGGTGGGCGCGGTAAACGAGTGGCTGGCCGGCATGAAAGAATCGTCGGATTACTACGCCATCTACAACAAGTACTTCCGGAATGAGCGGAACTTCCGCAGGCGCGTGAAGAGCGAATTTTACAGTCTGAACGAAAATAAAATCAGTCCCTTCGACGACATCATACGCGAAGGTGCGCGGACCATCGGTTGGGATTGGAGGTTGCTGGCTTCCATGATTTACCAAGAGTCCAAATTTCTTCCCGACGCCGAATCGTGGGCCGAAGCGAGAGGTTTGATGCAAATCATGCCGTCCACGGCGGAGGAGTTGGGCATCGGCGATGTGCTGGATCCCCACGAAAACATCAGCGGTGGCGTGCGGTATTTGGCCAATTTGGAATCTTATTTCGAGATGATTCCCGACTCCCTCGAGCGCATCAAATTCACTTTGGCCTCCTTCAATTGCGGCGTAGGTCACGTGCTCGACGCGCGGCGATTGGCCAAGAAACACGGGCTCAACCCGAATGTGTGGAAGGGCAACGTCGAAGAAATGGCGCTGAAACTTAGTTTCCCCGAGTATTTCAACGATCCGGTAGTGTACTACGGCTACGTGCGTGGCGAAGAGCCGTACACGTACGTGAACCAGATCTTCGAACGCTACGCCCACTACCGCCGGTTCATTCCGCTCTCGGAAGAAGACGTGAAGGCGGAGGAATCGTGACGTTATTCACTCCGTATCCACATGTCTTATCCACAATTGTTGAAAACCTCGGGTGAAGCTTCCCTTCGCCCAAAAAAGAAATCCCCGGCCGAGGCCGGGGATTTCCCATAAATCCAAACCCAAAGGAACGATCAAGACACTTCGACCATCCAGCCGAATTTATCTTCGATGCGAAGTTTTTTCAAGTCGCGGAAATACTTTTCGAATTTGGGTGAGAGCTTCCTCCCTTCCACGGGTGGCAATTCATACATGTTCTCACCGTCGCCGATGGCAGCGATCTGAGCGATCACGGCGGCGGTACCGCAACCGAAAGCCTCTTCAACTTTGCCGTTTTTCAGGTGATCGACGATTTCATCCACACGGATACGGCGCTCTTCAACGGTAATGCCCATGTCCTTTGCCAACTCGATCACGCTTCTTCTGGTCACCCCGTCGAGTACGGTGTCACCCAAAGAAGGAGTCAGAAGTTTGCCGTCCACGACGAACATCACGTTCATCGTGCCGCTTTCTTCGAGGTATTCGTGGGATTTTGCATCCGTCCAAAGGAGTTGGTCGTACCCTTCTTTCTTCGCTTGTTCGGCGGGGTACAATGAACCGGCGTAGTTGCCCCCGGTTTTCGCCTGACCGGTTCCACCGACCATGGCGCGGGAATATTTTTTTTCGATCTTCACGTTCACCGGTTTGCTGTAGTACGCGTTTACCGGTGTGGTCATGATCAGGAATCGGTAGTTGTCGCTGGGTCGAATGCCGATGAACTCATCGGTGGCGAAGAGCAAGGGACGGATGTACAACGACGCCGATTCCTCTTTGGGAATCCACTCGCTATCGAGTTTCAAAAGTGTTTTCAGACCTTCCATGAAAAGGTCTTCGGGAATTTCCGGCATGCACATCCGCTTGGCGGAAAGGTTCATGCGCTTGATGTTCATTTCCGGTCGGAACATGGCGAAGCGCCCTTCTTCGTTTTTGTAGGCCTTCATGCCCTCGAAAATGGTCTGACTGTAGTGCAGAACGGAAGTCGCGGGGGACATCTCCAGCGGTCCGTAAGGTATGATTTCGGGTTGCTGCCATTTGCCGTCGCGGTACTCTACACTGAACATGTGGTCGGAAAATTCCCGGCCGAATTTCAAGTTTTGGAAGTCGATTTCCGCCAACCGGCTTTGGCTCGTTTTATGAATGCGTATGGGTTCTGTATCAATCATCATTACAAAATATGGTTTCCCGACAAAATTAGCCATTTTTCCCCTGCAAAGCCACTTTGAAACCAACCGAAACCGGTTTCCGACCTCCAAATCGAACGCCGAAACACGCGTTCACGGACTTGCGACGGCCCGTCGGGATCACCGCGATCCGTCGGTTCACCCCGAGATGGGTTTACTCAATTTTCGGTGCCGGTGAGAATGTCTTCGATCTCGTCGAAATACTTTTGGCGAAACTTCCCCACCGCCCGGTAGACGATCTCACCTCGGGGGTCGAGCAGAAAAAAATACGGTTCGTTTTTGTCGTCCACGCCGATGTTTTCAAAAGGTCCGCGATCGCCGGAATACACCAGCACGTGCTCGAGCACCATGCTCTCGTTGTTCTCCCTCAACTTCTTCACGACTTTGCCCTTCACCGCCTGCGAGGCTCCGGTAAAGAGCGGGAGAAAACACACTTCCACGTCGAAGAGTTGATCCATCAACCCCGTTTTTGCGATGAACTTGTTGAACACCGGCGTTTGCCACGTGCGGAGGTCTTCCTCGGCTTGCTTCCCCGCGCCCACTCCGATCAATGCATATCGGCCGGCAAATTCCCCGGGCACCACGACGGTTTTTCCCGAAATGGTTTCGGCTTCCACGGTGGGAAACGATTGTGCGAAAGAGGTAAAACAACTTCCGACGAGAAGCGCAGACAAGGTGAACGCAAGAATTTTCGGTCTTTGAAAAAGGTGCACGTGGTGAAAATATGAAGTTCGTAAAAGCGGAAGTCCCGCTTCACGAGGTGAACGGGACTTCCCAATCAGGTATTGCGGAGGGGATCAGTTTTCCACGCGGGTCACGCTTTCGATCACCACCGGTTCTTTGGGCCAATCGGCGTGGCGGTTGAAATTGCCGGTCGGCACTTGGCGTATGGCGTTCACCACGTCCATGCCCGAAATCACTTTTCCGAACACCGCGTATCCAGGATTGCCCGGGCGGTAGTCGAGAGCTTTGTTGTCCTGAACGTTGATGAAAAATTGGGAGGTCGCCGAATTGGGCACATTGGTTCGCGCCATGGCGATGGTGCCCACCGCGTTGCTCAGGCCGTTCTGACTTTCGAGGACGATGGGTGCTTTGGTTTCTTTTTGTGTTCCGTCGGACGTGAAACCTCCGCCTTGAATCATAAAGTTGGGGATCACACGATGGAAAATGGTCCCGTTGTAGTGGCCCTCATCGACGTACGAGAGAAAATTCTCTACGGTAATGGGTGCGCGGGCACGGTCGAGTTCGATGGTGATCTCCCCCATCGAAGTGACCATGAGCACCTGAACGGCATCGGTTTTTTGAGGATCTTGTTCGGACATTTCCATTTGATTTTGATTCGTTTGGGTTTCCATTGCCACCAATTCGGGAGCTTCTTCCCTTTGGGCGGCTTCTGTGATTTCTTCGGCTTGTTGGGATTCGGCAAAATTGCCGCAGGAAATCAACAGGCCGAGCACTGCGATGGACAGGAATTTCGTGAATTTCATGGGTTTATTTGGTTTGGTTCAACAGGTATTTGGCGAAACGGCGCGTGATGCGCGGTTCCTGCGGAGCGGTAAAAGTAACCGATTCTTTCGTTGTGGACAATCCGTGTGCGCAACAACCTTAGAGATACGTATTGGCGATGTCGGCCAATTCCGACCGCTCACCCTTGCGAAGCGTGATGTGAGCGGCTATGGGGTGGTCTTTCACCCGAGACATGAGGTAGGACAAGCCGTTGCTCTGACTGTCGAGATACGGGGTGTCGATCTGGTTGATATCTCCGGTAAAAACGAGTTTGGTGTCGTCGCCGGCTCGGGAAATGATGGTTTTGATTTCGTGGGGCGTGAGGTTCTGGGCCTCGTCGATTATGAAGAAAATTTTCACCAGACTTCGCCCACGGATGTACGCCAAAGGTGAAATGGCGATCTTTTCCGTTTCCACCATCGTCTCGATGCGCTTGTAATTTTTGTCGGTGACGTTGAACTGGCTTTTAATGTAATTCAAGTTGTCCCACAGCGATTGCATGTATGGGTCTAACTTGGACTGCACGTCGCCCGGCAGAAATCCGAGGTCGCGGTTGCTCAAGGGCACCACCGGCCGGGAGACGAAAATCTGCCGGTATCCGGACCGTTGCTGCAGTGCGGCCGCCAGCGCCAACAAAGTTTTTCCCGTTCCGGCCATCCCCTGTATGGACACCAATTTGATATCGGGATTGAGAAGCGCATCGAGCGCGAAATTCTGCTCCACATTCAAGGCCTTGATGCCGTATGCTTCCTGCTCAACCACGCGCTCGAGCACGTGTTCCTTCTTGTTGTACCTCGCCAAAACCGATTTCTTGCGGTTTCTGAGGATGAAGTATTTATTGGCTTCCAGAGAGATGCCGCCAAGAAGCCCGGGGTCTCCGATCCCCGATCGGAACAACGACTCCATCAACGGTTCGGAGGCGGGGCGAATTTCTTCCCTCGTGCGCTCCAAGTGTGAGATGTCTTTGACCTTTCCCGTTTCGTAATCCTCCGCGTGAAGGTTGAGGGCCTTGGCTTTCAAGCGCAAACAGGTATCCTTCGACACCAGCACCACGCGCTTATCGGCGTATTCCTTGCTGACGTTGAGGGCGGTGTGCAAAATTTTGTTGTCGTACTTGCTTTCGCCGAACACCGATTCCGGATCGATGCCGTGCCCACGGGTATGCAGCACGACCTTGAACCGCCCCGAAGTTTCTCCGTTCAGGGCCACCCAATCGCTGATCAATCGATCCTTCGAGATGCCGTCGATAAACCGGATGAATTCCCGTGCTTCGAAATTGACCGTGTCGTTGCCTTTCTTGAAATTGTCGAGTTCTTCCAGGACTTGGATAGGAAGCACCACGTCGTGTTCGTCGAAGTGTTTGATGGCATTGCTGTCGTACAAAATCACCGAAGTATCCAGAACGAATATCTTCTTCTCCGTTCGTCCCTTCTTCCGTGTGGCCGTGCTTTTCCGCTTAATTTTCTGATCCCCGTCTTTACCCGCCGTCTTTTTCGCTGCCATAGTGAACGTTTTACGGGCTAAAGTTACCTCGGTGAATCCCCCTTGGAAACTCATCCGAAATCTGTTTTCCACAAAAGGAGGTGGATGTTCTTCACACGCCGATCCACGCGCTTCTCAGAACATCAGGAAGTGCCCTTTCACCTCTCCATCCGACCATTCCACTGCGGGTGAAGGGACTTTAATGAATCCGATTACACCGAAAACCGATCGCAGAAACCCGGACTTGGTCGGAATCCGCCTCGTGTCGATGTCGAGACCGAGAAAGAACCGGCGCCGGCGTTCGAATTCCGGAAGGGGCGCCCCGGTGGCATTGAAAGTGGGATTCCCGTCTCCCCCCAACAACCCCGACGCACCGTACCCGAAGGAAACGCCCAACCACTCCGGCCATCGGTCGCCGAAGATTCCAAAGCTCTTCGGCATGAAGGTCAGCCATACGCGCTGTCCGTTATAGTCCTTGAATACGCGCTCCAAGTGGGTGGCTCCCAACGTTTCGGGACGAAGTGCCGCAAAATCGGTAGGAGTGTATGAAAATTTGGCGATGATGCGCTGCTCCCCCCACAAGAATTCCTGTCCGGTAAATAACGCCACCCCGCCGATATTCGCGGCGACATCGCTCGCACTGAAACCCCATTGCTCGGACAAACCGTCGAATACTTCCACGCCGGTGAGAAACAACAAGCTTACTCCCCCACCCAATAGCGCGCTTTGCTTTTGGGGCACTCCCGACCACCGAAACAATTCACCGGAATACTGACTCACTTGGTACCCCGTGAGCACGTGCCCGGTCTTGTCCATTTGAAGCCAGTGTTTGGAATCGTCGAAAAAATGAAACGATTGCGCCCGATGCTCTTTGTACCACAGTTCGCTCAATCCCACCATGCTCGCCACCCAGCCCGTTCCCAAGCCTATGGCGACACCGTGCAGGCGACCAATGTGCAACGTGTCTGAAGGCGGAGCGATTTGCGCCTTGCTCGGATTGACCGCCAAGAGCCACACCAGCAAAAACCCAAAACACCTTGCGCCCCTCCGCGCGTACCGAATTCCGGCTGATGCGTCGAAGCGGAGGGCGGGCGAATAATCGGTCAGGTGTTGCACCGCCTGAAATCTATGCCTTGCGAATCGGTTCTTGCGCGAGCAAGTCGGAAAATGCCTCGCGGAATTTTTCCACTTTCGGACGGATCACTACGCGGCAATACGCCTGGTCGGGATTGTTCAGATAGTAATCGCGATGCTCCGGTTCGGCAAGGAAGAAGTTTTTCAAGGGCTCGATGGCGGTCACCACGGGGTCGGAACCCTCGCGGATTTTGTCGGCCGCGGCTTTTGCCACGCGGGCGAGTTTCTCCTGCTCCTCGTCGTGGTAAAAAATCACGCTGCGGTACTGCGTGCCCACGTCGCCGCCTTGGCGATTCAGCGTGGTGGGATCGTGGGTGCGGAAAAACACCTCGAGCAACTCGGCGTACGAAATCACCGTGGGGTCAAACCGCACGCGCAAGACCTCGGCGTGGCCGGTTCGTCCGGTGCACACTTCTCTGTACGAAGGATTTATCACGTCGCCGCCCGAATACCCCGGCAGCACTTCCACCACGCCTTTGAGGCTCTGGTATACGGCTTCCGTGCACCAAAAGCAGCCCGAACCGAATGTGGCTTCTTCTATTTTTATGTCAGTCATGATCGCAATTCAGTATTGATTTCGGCGGTTCTCGGCAGGCGCGTGTTTTACGCGCATTCCGCGGTCGCCCCCTTGAACGGGACGCGCGGGCAATGGCCGGCGATTTCCGCCCGTGTCGCGAAGTTCGACTATTTTTGCCAAA
>CAZNOG010000016.1:0-95980 GCA_964574635.1 uncultured Cryomorphaceae bacterium
CGCTCGGCGGCGTGGGTCGGATAAGCCCGTGGGGGTGGTACACCGCACGCAAATTCCCGTTCTCGTAATAAAAATTTCCGAGGTAGTCCGTCGTGGTAGTTCCGGGCGGGGGGCACTGGGTGTTCGGCGGACAATCGAAGGTTTCCACTTGCTCTGTGTTTTATTGCGGGTTACTTTGTAAATGTAATGAAAACGGAATTCACATGAGAATATGAAAATTGTCTTTACAGTCGAGTCAGGTTCGTTCGGGAGTTTTAACAGTAAAGTGGCCACTTTGTAGACCTCATTTTATTCCCGGACACAAGTACAACGGTCGTATCCTTGTTTATCGGTCAAGCTTCTTTCCCAATATCTAAGACCGTCTTCCTGATTAATTCCAGTGGCACATTCTTTTTCTACAACCGTTACGCCATCTTTAACACATTCGCATTCACTACATTTCTTACATGAAAATGTGAATAAACTAATCCATATAAATATCCAAATTTTCATTGTGTATACTTAGTTTATAAAGCTATTTGAGCTGTCGGGCTTTTCGGGTAATGGCCTGAATTTAAAGATGGAATTGATGTCCTTAACCACAACAGCTTTCCCATTTTCGCGTGCTTCCCTTCGCGTAAGCACGAAGGTACTGTCGTTGAGTATGTTGCCGCGCTCGTAAAGGGAAGTTTCGCAACCGCTCATTCTCGATTGCCACCGCTCAATTTCGATTAAACTGCCATTGATTTGGAAAACGCCCCAAGCTCCTTTTATTTTCTTGCCAAAAGTGTTCTCAATATCCACGACTATGGTTCCTGATTCGGCCTGATCTAAATTTGCCGCCTCCGAAGTGAAGAACACACCGTTCTCATAGAAATAATAAATATTTGCAAATGGCTTTGTGCTATTCGGATTAACATCCCCAAAATAGTAGCCATCAATTCTAAGTTGGTTTCCTGTGTAATCAACCCTTTCCAAGCTCAATTCATCATCTTCACACAATCCGAATTTTTCGCAACTCGAGAATAGAAAAACAGCCATAAGGAATAAAAACAGAATATTATACATAACCCAAGTGTATTAAAACATTACATTCTACTTATCAAAAATCCAATCAATACAGGAAGAAAAAATAAAGCTACGGATGTGATGAAGTACCCAATGTACAGTTTTCCTTTCCGATAGGGAAACTTCTCAATAATCAACTCATATTTTTTGTTCTTTAGTACTAACAAATAGTTGAGGAGTACAAAAGGAAGGAACAAAGTTATAATGCCTGATAATGCTCCGTCAAGCATTGTTCCCGGAAAAAGATCAATTGTCAAAAAGAATGGATTCTTAATCCAATTGCTTACCAGAAGTAATACGGCTGCAAGATTTAACCCTTGAGAAAAAGATATCCCTAATAGAACGTAGGGTTTCCAGTTTCTGAAATGACCGTGCTTAGCCTTCTCAAAACCAATTGCATCGGCCCATAATGAATAATACCAGCTCATTTTGGCGCATTAGATAAATCATAGACTAAACGAGCACCAAAATAGACTCCAGTAGCAATTGCAATTCCCCAACCGATAGGATTTGACGCTAAAAATATTCCTGCCGCAACACCGCCCGTACCAACAAGAGCATCACTTACATCCCAGCCATTTACCTGATTCCAGCCACCTTGCTGATAGTTCGTTACCACATTGTTAATCGAAACACCTGTGCCCAAAATACCTGTAATAACATTTACCCTTCCAAAGGCTCTGGCAACCTTCAATGAATGTGCTGTATGTGCTGCTGACAATGCTTTTGCAGATTGTCCTCCCTGTGCGTATCTGAATGTTTGATTGGCAGTAAGACCGTAATTTCCTCCGAGCACACCGATGCCAACTCCTACTCCGGTATTAATATCATTTGCAATACCTCCCCAATCAGTCCCTCCGTTTTGGGCACCAAACCCCACCCATTGATTAACAATTCCAAAAAGGGGTTTTGTGAGTACTCGGGGCATGAATCAAAAGATTTTGATGACAAAATACGAAAACCCCGGTCCTCAACACACCCCCAATAACCAACGGTCACGGCCGCCTGCCGAATGAACCGTAACGGTTGGGGTTGGTCTTCAGCTTCTGTACCACGTATCCCGAAACCGCGAAGTCTTCCCGATCACGATTCCACAAGTAAATGGATAGCCGCGCGCCTTCCATGCTTTCAGGAGTGTTGAAAATGTCCCACAACAGGAGGTTCTTGACCAAAATCGGTGCTTCGCCACCCACGGCATGCGCCTGAGGGTTGGCCGCGCTCCAGTGCAGATTTTCGCCTCCCCTCTTGAGGTCGTATACCAAGAGCATGTTTTCGGGCAAGGTGTCGCCGAAATGCACCGCCGTGCGTATTTCATTGCCGAAGTTGAGAGCGATGGTGTCCAACGGGATTTCAATGATCCCGAAAAACTCTTCGTTGCCGCGGTGGTCAGGACGCCCCTCCGCCCACGTCGGAAAATACTCCTCCGAATTGTCGTCCCCCTCGGTAAACTTCCATCCGGTAAACGTGAAGCCCTCCACCATCTCCACCACGTGAGGAAAACGCAAGGAGACCACGTAGTCCAAATCGGCATCCACCCCGTCGCTGATGTACGAGCCCCCCCGGTAGTCGGCCAAAACCCGCGCCCGTTCGTTCAATGTCAAGGTTCCGAAGTAATTGTTGATTTCGGGAACGCCGCCCTCACCGACGTAGCGTGTCCTCAATGTGTATTCGATGAATCGTGGATTGCCGCTTACCGACAAAAACGAAGCGGGTTCTTGGGTCAATGCGCGCACCGCGAAATCCACGGGCTGCTTGGCCATCCACCCGTAGTGGTCGCGGGAGTGAAATAGGGAAAATACCATCAAACCTGAAATCGCCACGGGCACGCATGCGCGAACCGCCACGTACCGCGGCGTCCAGGGCCAAGTCAGCGCCACGCACACATAGGGCAGCGCAAAGCTCATGGGCAAGATGTACATGACGGGATTGACCACGTGCGAATACGCGAACCCCACCAAAAACACCCCGCCGAATACCGCCCACATCAACGCGAAAAACCCACCTCTTTTCCGATCGAGGGCAACGAACCGCACCAGGGCGAAGACCCACGAAACCACCGCCGCGGCAGACAAAAACACGTTGTAGTTAAAGAGTTCCTGAAACCACTCCAACAAATCGCCGAAACGCGGCGGTCGCAGCCACCCGTCGGGTCCGCCGATGCCGCCGTGACCCAACTGCACGAAAAACAACCTGAAGTGGGGGAGGAAGAGCACTACCGCCAACAGCACGTGCAGGAAGTACCCGCCCCTGGCGGCTTTCCGCGCGTAAATCAAACCGCAAAGCCAGACCACCCCCACCGTGAGCAACGCAAAATAGTGGGTATACGCCGCCAAAGCCATCCAAACCGCCAGGGCCACCATGTTTTTTTTGCTCCGGTTTCCGCCTGAAATCCACTTGTACCATGCCAAAGTATACAGGGCGGTGAAGAGCAGCCCGGGCCCGTACGGACGGGCCATTTCCGAGTGGAAAATGAACAACTGACCCGCGCCCAATACCGCCGCCACCAAATTGGCCCGAAACCGATCGCCCGCCAGGTCGACGAACCTCCACATCACCACCACCGCTCCCCATCCGCAGAGAACGAAGGGAAGCCGCAATGCGAAATTGTTTCCTTCTGTAAGCGGCGCCCACCACCACAGAAAAGCCTGTGTAAGCGCCGGGTGCGCATCGATCGCGACTCCTTTCTCCAGCATTTCCCCGAAAGAGGCGAAATCCACCCGAACCAAGGAGCTCAACTCGTCGTGGAGCAAGGGGATGGTGCTGAGATTCCACAGCCTCAAAACCAGTGCGGCGACCAAAACCACCACCGCTAAGGCGGTATCGTATGAACCGAGGTGTTTACGCATGGATTTGCTGCATGCGCTGCAGCTTGTTGTACAACCCGTCTTTCTGCATGGACAATTCCGAATGATTTCCCGATTCGGCGATGCGCCCGTCCTTCAACACCACGATCTTATCGGCGTTTCGGATGGTGCTCAAACGGTGGGCGATCACGATGCTCGTGCGGCCCTTCATGAGTTTTTCCAAGGCGTCTTGCACCAATTTTTCCGATACGGAATCCAGCGACGAGGTGGCCTCGTCCAAAATCAACATGGCGGGATTTCTCAAAACCGCCCGCGCAATGGCGATGCGCTGCCGTTGTCCGCCGCTCAACTGAACCCCGCGCTCGCCCACCACGGTGTCGAAGCCCTCGGGAAAACGGGAAATGAATTCCATGGCGTTAGCCTGCTCGGCGGCATCGACGATGGCCTCCTCGTCGGCGTTCGGATCGCCGTACCCGATATTTTCCCGAATGGTGCCGTTGAACAACAGCACCTCCTGCGGAACGGTCGCAAATTGAGAGCGATACGCCGAAAGGTCGTACTCCCGCGCATCCCGCCCGTCGATCAGGATTCGGCCCGAAGTAGGCTCGTAAAACCTCAGTAAGAGCGACACCAAAGTCGATTTTCCCGCGCCCGAAGGCCCCACGATCGCCAACTGGCCGCCGGCCTTCACCTCCAGATTAATCGAGCGCAGCACCGGCACGTCCGGTCTTGCGGCGTAATTGAATTCCACGTCTTCGAATCGCACGTCGCCGCGGAAAGGAGGCGCGGACACTTCATCGCCGAGGGGCTCCGCCTCTTCGCCGATCAGCCCCAACAGGTTTTCCGTGGCGCCCACGGCTTTCTGAATGTTGGCGTACAAATCGGGCAAACTGCCTATGGAGGCACCCAGAAAAATCGTGTACATTATGAAGGCGATGAAAGACGATTGCAGCATCTCCCCCGATTGGGTCATCAACACGCCTTGCCAGATGATGAACACGATGGCGCCGAACATGCCGACGATAATGAACGACACGAAAAGCCCCCGCCATACCGCCCCCTTCACAGCCAACTTCCGGATGTCCCGTATCGCCGATGAATAGCGGTCGATCTCGAAAAATTCGTTCGTAAAGGCCTTCACGTTTTGAATTCCTTGCAAGGCCTCTTCCAAAATCCCGTTGGATACGGCCGCCGCGTCTTGTGTGCGCTTGGAAAGTTTCCGGATGAATCGACCGAAAACCACGGCCAGAATAGCCACCGCCGGAATGACGGCCAGCATAATCAGCGCCAGCCGGGGCGAAAGCCACACCAGCGCCGCGATGCCCACCACAATGGTGATGACCTGCCGTACGAACTCGGCCAAAGTCGTGGTCAGCGTCGTTTGCAATTGGTTGATGTCCGTCGCGATCCGACTGGTCAGTTCCCCCACCTTATTGCGGTTGAAAAAATCCATCGGCGCCATCACCAGCTTCGAAAATGCCGCCCGCCGAATGTCCATCAACGTGTTTTCGGTCACCTTGGTAAACAGCAGAATACGGAAAAAGGAAAAAACCGCTTGGGATGTGAATACCACCAGCAGAGCCACCACGATGTCCCGCGTGGAGTCGAAACGAATGCCCGTATCCACCGGTGCACCCATGCCGTCCTGACCGATCAGCTGCCCCAAAAAATACGGAAACAACAGCGCGGTAAGGCTGCTGAGAATTAGGAAGATAAAGCCCAGCGCAAACGTCGGGGCGTAGGGTTTCAAAAAGCGGAATATGCCCAAGAATTGCCTCGGCGACTTCGGGTTTTTTCGGTCCTCTCTCTTCATTTTGCTACGCGACATGGTTGGCTGTTTCCGGTGGCTAAGTTACAGACATCCGCCATACCCCGCTTCACGCCGCCGCAGGTCCTTCCGATTTTCCGTTACGCGCGGAGGTGCGTAGGGTTTTTGGGTTTTTGTGGGTGGGTCGTCACTGATCGGAAATCGGAGTTTAACGTGTGGTATCTGACTCTCCGAGGACATTGGTCAAGGGCGATTCCCAATTGGTGCACTTTGTGTGTAACTTTGTCGTCCGTCGCGGTTTTTCAGTCCTTTGCGTGAATCTTCGGTGCGCGCAACCGCGGGCCATTGCGCCCTCGAAAACCTTCGGGAATTAATTCCCGACAAAAAATTTTGACAATCACCGAAAATCCTTACTTTTGCACCCCCGCGAAGAGGCGGCAGGAAAGAAATACAGCGACAGCGAAATCAGTACACCATGAAAAGGACCTATCAACCTTCGAACAGAAAGCGCAGAAACAAGCACGGCTTTAGATCGCGTATGGCGACAGTGAACGGAAGAAAAGTGCTGAACGCTCGTCGTAAAAAAGGCCGCAAGCGCTTGACCGTATCCGACAACAAATTCCACAAGCGGTAATTTTTACAATTGCCCTCACGATACCATCCGTCGCGAGTCTCTCGCGACGGATTTTTTTTTGCCCTTCGGCCAAGTCTTACCCGGTCGGCAATCTCACCAATCCTTCCTCCACCACCTTTCGCGCCACCGCGGGTGTGAGCATGGCGTGCCCGGTTTCCAAGGTGTGGATCCGCACGGCGGGAAGTTTCTTTTTCAATTTCCCGGCGTTGCGCAAGGGGATGATTCTGTCGTACGCACCGAAAAACAAATCCAGGGTCGTACCGCTTTTCTCCACCGAACGGACAAATTCCTCGGTGTCCGGCTTGATGTGCCGGTGAAACGTCCACACGTTGTACACCTGCACCCGCTGTTCTTCGGTTTCCACCTGCGAACTCAAGAAGTGATGCGTTTTTTTGTCGATGAATTTCAGCGCTTTGCCAAGATTCAACAAGCCGAAAAATAAGCCCGGGCGATCGATAAACCTTCGGAAAATCCATCTCCCAAAGGAGGTTTCGCTCACGAATGTATACATGAAGTGGGGCTTCAGTCCGTCCGGCGCAAACAAGTACAAACCCCCGATTTTTTCCGGGATCACTTCGGCGAGCTTCAATGCCACCCGCCCGCCGATGCTGTAGCCCATCACCCACGCTCGGGGCCGGCCCACGGAGAGAAGGAAGTTCTCGAAATATTCACCCAATTCCCGGGGAGTCAACGGCGATTTGTCGGGCCGGTTCATCCGCACTTCGCTCTTGCCATGGTAAGCCAAATCGAAAGCGTAAACGGTAAAAGCGCGCTGAAACGGTTTGGAAAATTCCCGGAAATCGGCGTGTGTGCGCCCGTATCCGTGAAAAGCCAAAAGTACGTGTGGTCCCGAGCCCCACCTTTGGTGGAAGAGGTTCAACCTCCCGTGTGTGAAAGTGCCCGACGACGAATCCATGGTAAGGCGAATGTACGGTACGGGAGCCGAATAATCATGAGGTGACGGTCATCTCGATCTCGGCGCGCAGATTCTTTTGGAAATGCAAGAACTTGTACTGACGCCCAGAACTTTATAAAATTTTATATTGTTGTACTTTTGATAATCATTTTCCCGTGGTCATCAATTTTTTATTCACGGGTCAAGCCAACCAATCATGCGAACCAAGACCCAGTCCATTTCCTCACTTCTTTTTTTGTTTTTCCTACACTCATCCCTTTGGGGGCAGATGTCCGGGAACTACGAGATCAACCCTTCAGGCGGCGGTGACTTCACCTCGATAAATGCAGCCGCAGCCGCGCTGAATAGCCAAGGTATGAGCGGCAACGTCACGCTGAGGCTGGCCAACGGACTCTATGAGGAACAAGCCTGGTTTGAAATTCCCGACCAAACCGAATCCCAAATGCTCACCATCGAATCGATGAGCGGCGATGAGGCGGACGTGGTCATTTCTTACGTCGATGCCGGCGAAGAAACGAATTATCAATTGGCTTTCAGTGGTATACAGGCGCTGACCATACGCAATATTTCCATCAACACCTCCGAAGCCGATCATGGGCTTGGGATTTTGCTCCACAGCCTCTGCCGAAACATCACCATCGACAATATCAGCCATCACGGCAACCGCGACGATCCGGCGATTCAGGGGGGTATCACCGATGATTTCTTCGTCCCAAGCGAGCCGATTCACCATCTGACGGTGACGAATTCTCATTTCCATCGCTGCTCGGCGGGTGTGCAGTCGGGCAATGCGTTCTTGAGCTATCCCGACGAAAATCCCAGCGATTACACCATAACGAACAACGTTTTCTTCGACGCGAATGGCTTGGAATTGAATCACGTGGATGGAGTCGTGATCGAAGATAACCTGGCTTATGGAGAGCAGTTCAATGTGATTGGCTTCGCCATCACAAATTGCACCGATATGCGTCTACAGCGGAATATCGTCTACAAATCCATGGAAACGGTGCGTATTACGAACTGCGTAGGAACGGAGGATAACCCCATCTTGATCGCAAACAACTTTTTTTCCGGATTCAATGAAATCGTCTCCCTGTCGACGAACGAGCACCTCCTATTTGCCCACAACTCGGTGTACGGCGACGACCAGAACCCGGTACTCTCCGTGTTCATGAACCAAGATTCCCGAATCGTCAACAACATCTTTTTTCAAAATCATACGGAGGGTATCGTCACCTATATCTTCCCCGATAGTCCGGAATCCTACTTGGCTCTTATCGATTTCAATTGTTTCTACAGCAATGGATTTTACACGTATGTATTCACCGACACGGGCATTTCCTACCTGAATTACGATGAATTCGTGGAGCTCACCGGATGGGAAGCCGACGGCATTTCCATTCATCCCGATTTTGCCGAACCCGGCGTGGACCTTCACGTTCAGAACCAATTGCTCAACCAAGGGACTCCCTTGGATGAAATCCCCACAGACATCGATGGGGAACTGCGGAATCAAACCAACCCCACCATTGGCGCCGATGAAATGGACGGTGTGGCGATCACGGCCGATCTCACCATCGATACGGTAATTACTTCCGGCGACCCGGTGGGTGGAGAGCCATTGACCGTGCAGTGGTCGGGAGCAAACAACGGCAATACCGATTTTTCCGCTCCCTGGATAGACCGCATCTTCCTTTCGGATGATGCCGTCCTCGACGAATCGGACCAAGAACTGTATGAGTATGAAGTGCAGGTTGGCGTGCCGGCTTTCGGAACTTATCAACGGCAACAAATCATCACGCTGGATTTGGCGCTCCAAGGCACAAAGTACATCATCGTAAAAATAGATGCGGAAGCGCAACTCATTGAAGATAACGCGAATAATACGGCGGTTTCGGCACCGTTTACCGTTACCGCCCCGAGTTTGCCCAATCTGGTGGTCACCGCCATCGAAATGCCGGACAACGTGTTTTCGGGCACCCAACTCCAGGTCGATTTTACGGTGACCAATACGGGAACCGCACCGGCGGTGGGCGAATGGAAGGACTTTCTGTGGTATGAAACTCAATTGGAAAACTTCGCGGCGGCAAATTACCCCATAGCCAATGACCCCGTCGCCCTAGGCGATAATGTGGTGGGGCTGATGCCCGGCGATTCCTACCAGGGAAGCGTCATTTTCGAAACTCCGTACATCGGTCAGGGATACGCCTATGTGCGGGTGCAAACCGATGGCTACGACCAAGTGGTGGAGGAGGTGGACGGCAACGACAATTTCTCCGACGCTATGGTCGATTCGGTTTTTGTGAACCAAAGCCCACTGGCCGACTTGATCGTGGAAGACATCCAAGTGCCCGCCGAGAGTTTTGCCGGTGAGGAAGTCACCATCTCGTATACAGTCCGGAATGTGGGAACCGAAACCACTTCTCCCACGGAATTGCCCCACGACTTTTACTATGGGTGGTTGTGGGGAGTATTCTCGGGCGATTGGGTGGATTACATCTATTTCAGCGATACCACACTTTCTTTTGGACCCTCAGATTACAAACGGGTGTTCAGCCGTGCCGGAAACCTGGAAGTCGATGATACCTACATTGTTTCGATGACGATTACCCTGCCTGAATGTACGGAGGGAGAATTCGTCTTCACCATCTACGCTGATCGGTGGAACCACGTGGCTGAATTGAATGAAGAAAATAACGCCTTGGTTTCCTCGCCTATCACCATCATTCCCCGTCCAGCTCCCGACCTCGTTCCCACCGCCGAAGTTCCGCTTTCCGGGTGGGAGAGTAATACCACCGCCACGCTGAGCTACCAAGTAGAAAATTTAGGCGCCGATACCGCCTTCGGAGTCTGGAGAGACCGGATATTCGTCTCCTACAGCGACACTTTTATGTTCGATATCAGTGAAATGACCGCGGATACCTTCCGAAACGTCGACATGGCACCGGATGATGTACTCGATTTTGAAATCCAGTTTGAGATTCCGCACGAAATTTACGGTGATGCCTATGTTTATTTGTGGGTGGATGCGGTAAATGACGCGTGTGAGTACCCGAATGACGATAACAACATCGTTAGATTCCCCGTGTCCGTTGCACAGAGTCCTGCTCCCGATCTGGAAGTGGAATTCACCGCACCGGGGGCCTTGCTCACGGCCGGTGATGATTTGGATATGAATGTCCACGTGAGTAACAATGGCGAGGTACCTACCGAAGTGGACACCTGGCGAGATCGCATCTACCTCAGAAGTGAAACCTCCGATGAGATTCTGCATTTCGAAGATATTTTTAGATCGGGCATACTGCCGGCCGGAGCCACTTATCTTTTGTCCGCCCCTTTCCGAATTCCCTTGGACATACCTCCCGGATTTTACACCCTCGGTATTTATACCGATGGAGATGAGGAAGTCTGGGAAAACGGAATGGAAGAAAATAACCACAAGGTCACCGATGTATTTCAGATCGTGCACGACAGCACCCGGGCTCCCGATCGGCTGCCGATTTCTCTCCTGCCCCAAAACTGGAAGGCCGGAGAGAACTTCGAAGTGGAAATCAACGTGAAAAACCAAGGGGCGGCCATCGACATGGCTACGTGGGTGGATGAATTGGTGTTGGTGGATGCTCTCGGGAATGAATGGAATTCAGCGACGAGCATCTTTTCCGGAGAGTTACCTGCCAACGCGTCTTACACCGCCGTTTTTGAAATGGAATTTCCCGTGGGACTGCCGGAAAATGCCGTGCTGATCGCAGAGGTGGACACTTCCGATGAGGTCTTCGAATACTTTGGAGAGAACAATACTCGGGAGTTTGCACTGCAGGTGGAGACCGGACCTGCACCGGACTTCTCGCCAACCGATTTGGAAGTGCCCGTGCATGTACACGCCGGTCAGGAAATCACCCTCTCCGTACTTCGAAATAATTTCGGGGATGCTGCCGTGACCAACCGAAACTGGGTGGAAAGGGTGCTGCTCTCTTCGGATGATTTCCCCGACGAAGACGACTATACTCTGAGGTCCTACATTTATATGGCCGAAGCGTTCGATGCGAATTTCACGGACAATTTCACCGACAGCATCGCTATCCCGCTCAACCGTGTGGGCGAGTACTACGTGATTTTCGTCATGGATGCCGACGATCAAATCGCGGAAGGAACCAATGAAATGAATAACCACGTGGTGAGCACCCAAACCCTGCTCGTCGATCTTCCACCACCGGTCGATTTTGCCACGGAGTTCGTGGACATCGACATAGTCGATGGCAATCCGGAAAGAATGGAGTACTCCGTCCAAAATACAAGTACCAACAACTTCGTAGGGAAATTTTACAACACGTGGTTCTTGTCCGAGGATGATGTGTATTCCCTCGATGACAAATTATTGGGGCTGGATATCGTGGCTGATTATGACAATTTTGGCGGGAAAATCGTGCTTGGGCCGGGCGAAACGGCGGGGCAATTTTCAAATTTCATCTACGTGCCTGTCGTGGCGGGGGAATACTACATCATTCAAAAGATCGATGCCTTTCTCAACGTTTACGAATCGGATGAGACCAACAATACCCGGGTCTTCGGGCCTTTCGAAATCGACAACGTGCCAGAGATTTTCCCCGGAGTCACCTACGAACGGCAGTTTGGCAGAAACTCATATCAATCCGAAGACAATGACCTTTCCTTCTCTCATTACGGTTGGAATATCAGCGTATCATCACTGTCATACGACTCAGGCTATGACCCCACACCGGACAGGCACGATTACAAAATCCAAATTCCCAATGGCTTTGGGATGATCGCCCACATGTGGGAAGACGAGGAGGAAAACGAGCAATACGGCATGGGCAATGAAAGCCAACCGGTCTACGAAATGTACGTTGGAGAGGGCTTCGTTCCCACGCCTTTGGAGCATGACTTTCGCCATGACAGCCCCATGCAAAGCGAGCAACACGTGATCGTACCGGTGGGTGCGGAGCGCATGGACTACATCAAAACACAAGCCCCTTACATTCCGCCGCATTTCCATCCGGCTTTTGTGCCCGTAAGCAATTACTTCCTCCGCGCTGAACTCAAATCGTTCAGCGTATACGACCTTCATCCCGAATGGGTGGGAACTTCCCACAATACCACGCTCCGTATCTCGGGTTTCGACCTCGCGGATAGCGCCGGTTTGGATGTGGCTTTGATTCAAGGTATGGATACGGTCTACGCTTTTGAGACCTACCCACAAAACCCCTCCGAACTTGTTGCCTACATCGACATGCGCAATTCACCTCCGGGTATGTATGAATTGATGGTGCGTAAGCGGTCCTCGGGCGACTATACCGTTTGGGAAGAACCGGTGGAGGTGCGTGAAGATGAGGCGGCCGTGTTGTTTGCGGAAGTGAACGCACCCACGTCTTCCCGCTCCGATGAGGATTTTACGATCACTGTTTCCTACGGCAACCACGGCTACTCGAATTTCTACGATATGATCCTGATCTTGGCCGTTTTCATGGAAGACTCGGGCAGCACGGGCTTGGATGTCGATTTTTTGGGGAGTACATTTCCGGGATATGACGGCACGGGCTTTATCTCAACGGAGTACAACGCCGCCGAACCCATTTTGCTCGGGGTGTTCGACGATGCCGTGTACTATGGCGCATATGTACCCATAGTCCATGCGCGGTCTCGTGAGAGCTTTCACTTCGAGATAAACGGCTCCCTTCCCGGAACCGTCGTTTTTCAAGCGAGCTTGGGCGTGCTGAATAGGTCGCCATACACTTTCACAGGCAGGGTGGAGGACGCCGGCACCAGCTATTACGTTACCATGCTCGCAAATGCCATAGGCGGCGCCACGGGTGTTTTGGCCGATTTCGCGAAAAGGGATTGCGGTCAAATTCTCAATGCCGACGCCATGACCCAAAGATTGGCGGAGCAAACCTACGCCGTGGCGGAAAAAGCCAGAGGTGCATCGGGCTTCAAAGACGATGTAAAGAAGAACATAAATGAATTCATCGATCACGACTCCAACATCAAGCAGCGGTACGACGCGTTCAAGGGCCTGATCGACCAAAAGAAGGAACTCGATCTAACCGCAAATGAGGATACGCCCTTTTACACGGAATTGACGGACATGTTCGATTGCATAAACGATGACAGTGAGAGCGATTATGTAGACATGAGCTATACCGATAATAAGTGTGAACAAATCGCCACGTGGTCGCAAGGAGGCACAACCTATCGCGTGAAAGTGAATATGCGGAGGGAGGGTAGTCATGTTTGTCCGCTGCCGCAGCCGCAGCCGCCTCGCATTACACACCACAATCCCAAGGATCGGAAGAAAACGGAAAACACCAACTCCAAAGACCCGAACGAAATCGTGGGGCCCCGCGGAACCGGTCCGGCCAGGTTGGTGGAAGGTTCGGAAACCTTCGAGTATACGGTATACTTCGAAAATACACCGGAATCCACGGCGCCGGCTGCCCGCGTGCGCATCGACAACCCGTTGGACTCCAACCTGAGAACCGTGAGTTTCCGCGTGATTTCTTTCGGATTTGCCGATACCGCCTTCCACTTCAATGCTTCGCCCTTCGTGCAGGAGACCTTTCCATTGGGAAGTGCATTCCAAAACCAGTCGCTGCGCTTTATCGCCGGCACCAATCCCACGACCAACAAAGCTTTCTTCGAACTGATCACCATCAATCCCGAAACGCAAGGCATCGTCACGGGGGCCTATGATGGTTTTTTGTGGCCCAACGACAGCACAGGTCGTGGACAGGGATTCGTGACCTACCAAATCGAGGCGGTGCGCGATCTCAGTCCGGGCACCCGTATCCAAAACAAGGCGGCCATCATTTTCGATAACAACGAAATCATCGAAACCAATACCTGGAGCAATACCATCGCCGGGGGTGAGCTGGCCAGCGCGGTGCGCGATCTGCCGCTCTACAGCCCGGAATCATTCGAAGTGAAGTGGGAAAACCTCACCCCGCCTTTCGGTCCGCCGGTAGAAGCTTTTGACGTGTACTACCGAGAAGTGGGAGGCGAAAAAGGCTGGACCAAGTGGCTGGACGATGCCAAACAGTTCGGTAAGAAATTTCAAGGCAAACCCGGTTCCTCCTATGAGTTTTATTCCCGCGCAAGATCGGGTGAACTCTACGAATCGGTGGATGAATCCCCACAAGCCAAAACCACCGTCCTGGATTTCCGCGGCGGACTCGGGAATGGAGAAATCCGGGTGTTTCCCAACCCCTCCATCGGACCCGCCACCTTGGTATACCGCAGTCCCGGAGCAGGGTCGACTCTGACAGTGAGCTTGAACGATGTGAGCGGGCGCACCATTTCCTCCGAACAATTCACCGCCTCGGGCGATGGAGTGCAATTTTTCTCACTGCCACTCACCTCGGTCAGCGCCGGTATGTACGTGGTCAGTTTGCATCACGGAGATAATCTTTTGGGGTCTTGCCGCCTTGTGACGACCGGCGATCGGAAGGATTGACCGGAAACACCTCAGTCCACGCTCTTCCACAGGTAGAGGCTGGCCACCGACCTGAAGGGCGTCCAGCGCTCGGACAATGTGACGAGCTCACCGTGAGGACGCTTCTCGCCCTCGAAATACAATCTTTCGATGGCGCGGCGTATGCCCAGATCGCCCACGGGAAATACGTCTTCCCTCAACAGGGTGAAGATCAAAAACATATGCGCCGTCCATACGCCGATTCCCTTGATGCGCGTGAGGTGTTCGATCACTTCACCGTCGCTCATGTGCGACAGGTTTTCGTAATCGGCCGGGTCGTCGACGAAGGCTTGAGCCAAGGAGTGGAGGTATTCGATTTTCGGGCGGGACAAACCCACGCCCCGAAGGTCTTCCACGGATTGGCGAAGGGTGTTTTCAGGGGTGATCTCACGGTCGAGAAGCATATCGAAACGGCTCCAAATGGCGGCGGCCGAACGCAGGGACAATTGCTGGGAAACGATGCTGCTGGCCAACGATTCGAAATTGCTCACCGGCGGAGGCAGCACGGGGGGATCGTGGGTTTCGATCACGCGTTTCATGATGGGGTCGGATCGCAGGTGGGCGACGGCTTTTGCAATGCGCATTTTATCGGGGTGTCAAGGATGGATAAACAGTGGTGAAACAGAAGGCGGGTCACAAAGGTTGAGGTTATATTTGCACTGCGCGAAACCCGGAAATTGTGATCCGAGGTGCTTGCGCGTAAAACGCACAAACTGAACCCAATGACGACCCACCCACAAAACACCAAACCAAAAGTAGCTTATTTCTGCATGGAGTACGGCTTGGACGACAAGCTCAAAACGTACGCCGGGGGGTTGGGCATCCTCGCGGGCGATTTCCTCAAAGGCGCGAAAGACCACGGCTACCTCATGGTGGGCATAGGCATCAAGTGGCGCCAAGGATATACCGACCAATACTACGACGACCACGGAGTGTACGACTCGTACCGCAGCCGCGCCTACGACTTTCTGGAAGACACCGGCGTGGTGGTCGACGTGGAAATCCGACGGAGGAAGGTGCCCGTGAAAGTGTGGAAGTGCACCGCTTTCGGAAACGTAGACTTGTACCTTCTCGACACCGAAGAGGCCGGAAACGGCGACGAGTGGATCACCGGCCAACTATACGGGTGGTTTGGCGAGGAGCGCATCGCCCAGGAAATGGTGCTTGGAATCGGCGGGGTAAAAGCCCTGCGCGCCCTGGGCATCGACGTGGATGTGTACCATTTCAACGAAGGCCACGCCCTGTTCGCGGGTTTCGAACTGATCGCCGAAAAGAAACGAAGCGGCATGAGCACCGAAGAAGCGGTGGAAAACAGCCGAAAGGAAATCGTCTTCACCACCCACACGCCCGTGGTGCAGGGCAACGAGTCGCATCCCATCGACCGTTTGATCTACATGGGCGCCAACTGCGGACTCACCGTCGAAGAACTCGTGAAACTGGGCGGTGCACCCTTTAATATGACGGTCGGCGCGTTGAGGCTTTCCCGAAAAGCCAATGCCGTGGCGCAACTTCACGGCGAAACGGCCAACCGCATGTGGGCCGACGTCGACGAGCGCGCGGAAATCATCGCCATCACCAACGCCATACACCATGGCACCTGGGTAGATCCTGCCATGATCGATGCCGCGGAAGGACGGGGCGACATCCGGGAGGTGCACCTGAACAACAAACGCGCTTTGCTGAAAATGGTGAAGGAAAGAACCGGTGCGGATATGAAAGAAGACGTGCTGACCCTGGGTTTTTCACGCCGGGCGGTGCCGTACAAACGAGCCAACTTGCTGTTCTCAAAGCCGGAAATCATCGACCCCCTTCTGCGGGAAGGCAAGTTGCAGATCGTGTATTCGGGCAAAGCCCACCCCCAAGACGACGGCAGCAAGCAACTCATCATGGAGATCGTGGGTTTCGGCAAGAAATACCCGAACGCGGTGGCCTACATCCCCAATTACGACATTGCCGCCGGAGCCGCCCTGACCCGGGGTGCCGACGTGTGGCTCAACAATCCCCGCCGACCCAAAGAGGCCAGCGGCACATCGGGCATGAAAGCCGCCATGAACGGCGTGCTCAATTGCAGCGTACTCGACGGCTGGTGGCCCGAGGCGTGCGATCACGGTCGCAACGGATGGCAATTCGGCGACGGATTCGTGGGTGAAACCGAAGCGGAGCACGACGCCCACGACGGCGCGGCGCTGTACGACGTGCTGTTGAAGGAAGTCATCCCCACGTACTACGACAACCGACCGAAATGGGAGGAGATGATGAAACGCAGCATTCTCGACACCAAAGACGCCTTCGGCATGAAGCGCATGCTCGACGAATACCACGAGAAATTGTACCGGGTGTAAGGCGGCGCCGGCTTGGGCTACTCGCTTACGCCGTGCGCAGGATTTTTTCCATTTTCCGTCCCTTCGCCAGTTCGTCCACCACCTTGTCGAGGTAGCGCACCTGCTTGGTAAGCGGATTCTCGATTTCTTCGATTTTGTATCCGCAAATGCTGCCTTTGATCATGTGGGCGTTGGCGTGCAGGGTGGCCCGGGAGAAGAACTCCGCGAAAGTCACTTTCTCCTCGATCAGCTTTTGAAGCTCATCGTCGCCGAAACCGGTGAGCCAATGGATGACCCGGTGAAGTTCTTCCACCGTACGGCCTTTGCGTTCCACCTTGGCCACGTAGTGGGGGTAAACCTCCGCGAAGGTCATGCGGGCTATGCGCTCGTTGTGTTCGGGTGTGGTTTTCATTGCGGTGCGACAGTGGGATTCAGCTTCTCGGTTCGATAAGGACGCTCGTCATGGTGAGGGATCCGGCCACGGGTTTGTCGTTGAATATTTCGACGCGGTCTCTTTTCGTTTTCAGGGCCAAGGTGTAGAGCAGCGGCAGGTAATGCTCGGGCGTGGGAATGGCCAACCGGAAAGCGTCGCCCTGCTTGGTGTACTCGATGAGGGAGGCGTGGTCGCCTTGGGTGATGAAGTCCTTCATGCGTTGGTTGGCTTCCAGGGCCCAGTCGAAACCGTAAGTCTCGTTGAGTCTTCGCCACGCCACCATGCGGAGGTTGTGGACCATGTTTCCGCTGCCGATGATCAATATTCCCTTGGAGCGCAAAGCCCTCAGTTCCCGCGCCAGATCGTAGTGGTACCGGGCGTTTTTGCCGTAATCCAGACTCATCTGTACCACGGGCACCTCGGCGTTGGGGTAGAGGTGTTTGATGACGGACCACGCTCCGTGGTCCAAGCCCCATTTGTCGTCGAGGCCCACTTCGGTGGTTTCGATGATGGACTTCGTTTCCCGCGCCAATTCCGGCGAGCCGGGGGCGGGGTATTGCACGTCGAACAGCTCTTGGGGAAATCCACCGAAATCGTGGATGGTGCGCGGGGTATCCATGGCCGTCACGAAAGTGCCCTTGGTTTCCCAATGCGCCGACACGCAAAGAATGGCGTTGGGCCTGGGAATGCGTTTGGCGATGGTGCGGAATCCCTGTACGAATTCGTTTTCCTCGATGGCGTTCATGGGGCTTCCGTGACCCAAGAACAGCACGGGCATCTCCCGGGTATTTCCGAAGGCACCCGCCATTTTGCCCAATTCGTGCAAATTCAATGCGGTTCCGGCGAGGGGTAATACTGCCATATATTTCAAGAAATCCTTTCTGTCCACGGAACATTCATTTGCAATACCGATACGGCATGCCACCTACAAAGATGCCTAATTTCATTTGAAAGGGAAGTGGAGGAGGGGGAGGAAGTTGAGGAGGTAGAGGAGGTAGAGGAAGTTGAGGAAGTGGGTTTGGGTTGGAGGAGGGGATTGGACTCAAGCCAGGCGGGAAGTGGAGGAGGTAGAGGAGGTAGAGGAGGTGGGTTGAAGGGGGGAAGGTGACTCCGGCCAAGCGGTGATTTACTCGGATCGGCTATTGGAGTAAGATGGATCGCCGCGCCAACGGCTTTGGATGACGGTGACACGCCGCAATCATGCCATTGCGAGGGCTTTGCCTGAAGCAAACTGATCCGTCGCAATTCGTAATTCGTAACACGGGGAGAAAAAACGGCCTCCGGAAAAACCGGAAGCCGTTAAAGAATTCGATCAATAAACCGGAAGCTTTCTCTTATTCAGTCTTCACCACCTTTCCGGTTTGAATGATTTCACCTTGCACTTCCACCGTGTACAGGATCATTCCGACCGGCAAAGCTCGAGTGTCGATTTGGTGATCGGCGGTACGTACGGGAATTTCCATAACCGAGACTTCCCTGCCCAAAGCGTCGTGGAAGCGCACCGTGGCGTTCGTTTCCAGTTCTACGGCGAATACGGCGCGGACGGTCAAACGGTCGTCGAAGGGATTGGGCGACATCGTGATGGAAGTTCCACCTTTCATAGCCGATCCGTCCTTGCTTTCCTTCCCGCCGGTTTCTCCGCTCTTGCCTTCATCGGCGCCGAAAGTCGGTTGAGGTACGGGGAAGTACGGAAGGAAAGAAGCGTCGTGAGACGTATACAAGGCCGACAGCGAACGCGTTTTTGAAAACGAATTGAACTGACCGGAAATAAACCATTCGTCGTTGTGGCCCGGCAGCGACCCGTCTTCACCGACGGTAGGAAGCATGGCCGAAGACATCAGACCGGACACACGATTGTTTACGTCAATCCAATCGGGTACGGGCTGACCGAGCTTCGACGCCAAAACGGCCGCAAAGCGCTGAGAGGTATTGGGTTTGTACTCGTTGAGCGCCGTGAGAAGCGCCTCCGCTCCGATCATCCCCGAGGTGTCTTTTTGATACGCCCCGGTAAATTCCAGCCACAATTCGTGTTCCGCTGCACGGAGTGATTTCAACTGGTTTTCGATTCCGGAGGAGGGAAGCGAAATTTGCTCGAAGTTGGACGAGGTCACGTAGGAATTCGTCGCCTCGCCGGCGGCCGCGTACGCCAAAGCGTTTACCGCTTCGTGCGGCGACGCGAGAAGCGCACTGAGAACGCGGGACGACACCATCGTACCGGCCTCTTCAAGCATGGGTTCTATTTCATCCACGCCCGCCCCGTTATATGCGGCGTTCACCAGATCATCGGTCAGCCCGTTATCGAGCTGCGACACGGCGATTTCAATTTGTGAGTGAAGCGAACCCGCCTCTTCTTCAAAAAAGACGAGGGAGTTCAACCCGGGCTCCTCCGGGTCGTCAACAAACAGTGGCGGACCCCCGTAGTTTTTCACAGGGCAAAAAGTCAAAAATGGGTTTTGTGCATGCACAAGCGAACCTGAAAGCAACATCGCAATCAAAACGGGTAAACATCTGTATTTCTTCATGGTAATGAGGTTTTTGATGTTTGATTTGCGAGGCTAAGAAAAAAAGCCAAATTTGCAAGTGTTTGAAAGTCTTTTTGATGAAAAAGTTGGTTTTTCTGCTTTTCCCGATGTTTGGCACGGTTTGGGTTCACGCCCAAAACCTCTTCTTGGAAGAGTGTTTCGTAGGGGGGGTAACCGTGGCGGGAAGAACCTCCCTGTCATTCATAGACGGACATACCAAAATAAAATGGGAAGATGATTATACTTTGAAAGCGGCTTATGCAATGACTTATCGATGGGGTAGACCTCAAACCAAGCCATTTACGGTAAATAATGTTGATTTCGAATGGGACTATACTTTTCAAATAGGTCTGGAGCAACCAGAGGAAATTGTTAACTTCTTTGCAGTTCATGTACAAGAAATTACGAAGGAAATTGAATTGTTTGGCGACAGCATATCGATATTCATGAACGCATATGACCCGAATACACCAATAGCTGCAGGTCAAGGCTGGTGGAGTCTGAGTTTTGCATTTCTATACACGTCACCAAACATGACCGACACAACATGCTTCAGAATCTACACCGCTTCTCAACGGCAAGATGCCACACAAATCTATGGTTTTGCAACTCCTCGATACAAGTCAACAACTGACGTTGGTTTCGCAATTTATTCGGACAGGGTTGGGGGTGCAATTTGGGGAAACCCTTTTGAGGACCACACGCGAATCACCATAAATGACAGTTTACTTGGATACATTTGGGGGGCGGACGCCATCAACCCCCATGCATCGGGGGTAAGGGGTCATTTTTATTATGAAGAAGGCACTTTGTACGGACTGGATGACGATACCGCGAACACCCGAGTGCATAGAAGCGACGGGATTGCCGTTATTAACAATTACCTTGTTTCTCAAGAATTACAAAAACTCGGATTGAGTTTTCTCCCATCAATGGGCGCCAACCCCCACCCGGCATTTTTTATAGTATACACCCCCTCCTGCACCGTCCCCGAGTCGGCCGTGGAACGGGAAGTCACCTTCTGTCGTGGCGACACCGCTCAGCTCTCCGCCCAGGGCTACGACCACTACGCCTGGACGCCCGCCGCAGGGCTGAGCGACTCCACCCTCGCCAATCCGCTCTGCTTTGCGGACTCCTCACGGTGGTACCGGGTGCGCATGTGGAGCGACGACGCGTCGGTGTGCCCCCAAACCATCCCGGTCTTCGTGGACGTGCAGGACGTGCCGAGGCCGGAAAGTGTGACGGTATCCCCTTCGGCATGCCCGGCCAACACGGGGCGCATCACCGCGGTGAACACCCCGGGGAAAGCGCCCCTGATCTACACGCTGAACGGCAAGACCAACCAAAACGGCGACTTCGCTCAATTGCCGCATGGAGATTACGAACTGTCCATCGCCACCGCAGCCGGTTGCACCTGGGACACCACCTTCGCCATCCCCCTGAAGACTTTGCAAACCGCCGCCTTCACCCCAAACCCCGAGAGCGGGTACTCGCCCTTGCAGGTGTTTTTCGACAATCAATCCACCGGCGCCTCGAGCTACCAATGGCTCATCGACGGGGTACCCATGCGCAACAACCAAAACTTTCGCCACACCTTCCACGAACCGGGGGAGTACGAGGTCACTTTGTTGGCCTTCTACATGGACTCCACCTGCGCCGACACCGCGCGGTACACGCTGGTGGTGTGGCCGGGGTTGGAGGTCGCGGTGCCGAACATCATTACCCCGAACAACGATGGGAAGAACGACGCCCTCGTGGCCCGCCTCGCAGGCGTGGCGCACATCCGCTGGGAAGTGTTCAACCGCTGGGGCAACAAACTCCACGGGGGGGAGGCTTCCTCGCCGGGCGAGTCTTTGGAACTCTGGAGGCCCGAACCCGAAGCCCACCCGGCCGGGACCTACACCGTGGTCGTCACCGCACGGGGCGACAGCGGAGAAGTGCGGGACTTTGTGGTGCAGGTGGTGGTGAAGGGGTGAAAATGAAAGTGGAGGAGGTCGAGGAAGTGGAGGAGGGGGAGGAAGTTGAGGAGGTAGAGGAGGTAGAGGAAGTTGAGGAAGTGGGTTTGGGTTGGAGGAGGGGATTGGACTCAAGCCAGGCGGGAAGTGGAGGAGGTAGAGGAGGTAGAGGAGGTGGGTTGTTGGGAGGAGTGTGACTCCGGCCAAGCGGTGATCTACTCGGATCGGCTATTGGAGTGTGCCGGATCGCCGCGCCTACGGCTCGCGATGACGGAGACACACCGCAATCATTTCATTGAGAGGGCTTTGCCCGGAGCAAACTGATGCGTCCTAATTCGTAATTCCTAATTCAATTCCTGCGGCGCTCAATCCAATTCCGAGAGCAGACCTTCCAAATCCAATCGCCGGGTGTACATGATTACGTTCCCATTTTCGTCGTACCCCCATTCTTCCTTCGGTCGGTCTCGGTACAATTCCACCCCGTTGCCGTCGGGATCGTCCAAGTACAAGGCCTCCGAAACCCCGTGATCTGAAGCTCCGGTCAAGGGGTACTCCTCCTCAATAATCCGCCGGCACAATCGGGCCAAATCCTTTCTCGTCGGCAGCAATATGGCGGTGTGAAAAAGTCCCACCCCGTGCCGCGACGCGCGTGGCGCGCCTTCGCTGTACCACGTGTTCAGTCCGATGTGGTGGTGGTACCCGCCGGCCGATACGAAGGCCGCCTGATCGCCGTACATCGTGGTGATTTCAAACCCCAACAAATCGCAGTAAAAATCCAGGGATCGGCGCAGGTCGGCGACCTTCAGGTGGACGTGGCCGATGTGTGTCGCGGGTGGAAGTGTGTATTTGTCCATGATTCAAGAAAGTGGGTTGGCTTCCGGCGGCTCCGAAGGTCTGGATCGATCTTCGGGCAGGGGGATGTACTCTTCGTTGTCGGTGGGCGGCAGCTCTATGCGCCCCGCTTTCCAGTCGGCTTTGGCCTGTTCGATCCGCTCCTTGCGCGATGAAACGAAGTTCCACCAAATGTACCGATCGCCGAGGGGTTCGCCTCCCAGCAGCAAAAGGGTCGCCGCGCTTTTGGCCACGATTACCGGACTGCGGTTTTTTGGGAATACGGGCATCTGACCCATGGTGTAGCGAATTCCTTCGATTTCCACCTCGCCCTTGGTGACGTACACCGCACGCTCTGAATAGTTGTCGGGCATCCCGAAACGCCCGCCGGCTTCGAGTTCCACGTGGATATAAAACAACGGTGAATGCGTCTTGACATCGTTCTTCATCCCGTACGCTTCCCCGGCGATCAACCGCATCCACACGCCTTTGTCGGTGAAAGTCGGCAAGGCGTTTTTCTTGTAATTGGTGAATTCGGGGTCGCTTTCTTCGTCTTTTTCCGGCAGGGCCACCCACGTTTGGATCATTTCCAAGTTCCCACCGCTCAGCACCCCGGGATCTTCAAAGCGCTCGGAGTGCGAAATGCCCTTGCCCGCGGTCATCCAGTTCACTTCCCCGGGTTCGATCATCTGCTCCACGCCGAGGCTGTCGCGGTGCATCACTTTCCCGCCGAAGAGGTAACTCACCGTGGAAAGGCCGATGTGAGGGTGGGGCAGCACGTCGAGGTTGGATTCGCCCGTCATGGGCACTTCCACCGGCCCGGCGTGGTCCAGAAAGATGAACGGGCCCACCATCCTGCGTTTGCGAAAGGGAAGGATGCGGCGCACTTCCATTCCGGGTGCGATCAGCGCTTTTCGCGCTTCGATAACGAGTTCTGGCAAGGGGGTTTTGGTTTTGAAGGGTTTGGTGCGAGGGGTTTGGGTTTTTGTGGGTGTGGCTGCAAACCGAAGTCATACAATATTAACCGGAATTCCCGGGTTTATCGCAATCCCCGAAATGAAAAAGCCGACCGCGAAGATTCGCGGCCGGCTTTCATGTTCTTTAGGATATTCCCCGCTTCGGGGTCAATCGCAATTTCCGTCGACCGAGCAAGAGTCGCCCTGGATGACTTCCAACTCGGGGTTTTGCTCCCTCCACTCGGAGTAAGATTTGTTCAACGCTTCGAGAAATGCGGCCGGCTCCTGCGCACCCGACACCGCGTACTTGCGGTTGAGTACGAAGAAGGGCACGCCCCGCACTCCGATTTGACGCGACTCGTAGATGTCTGTGTCCACCGCCTCGGCGAATTCGTTGCCCTTGAGCGTGGTGCGAACCGCATCGGCATCCAATCCGATTTCTTCACCCAACGTAGCCAGTACCTCGTGGTCGGCCACGTTCAGTCCGTCGGTGAAATGAGCGCGGAACAAGGTTTCCTCCGCTTCGTTGGATTTGCCCTGCGATTTTGCGTAGTGCAAAAAGCGGTGGGCGTCGAAGGTGTTTACGGAGAGCGATTTGTCGAAATTGTACTCCAATCCCACTTCCTTGCCCGCACGCGTGATCTGTGCAAACATGTCTTTGACCTGGGCCGGGGCCATTCCCTTGCGTTCCGCGAGGTGGTCCAATGTGTTTACGGGTTCGGTTTTCGACATGTCGGGGTTCAGGATGTAACTCTTCCACTCCACCTCAATCTTGTCTTTGTGCTCGAAACGCTCGAGTGCCATTTCAAATTTGCGTTTGCCCATGTAGCAAAAAGGACAAACCACGTCACTCCAGATTTCGACTTTCATTTGTTTCATATTTTCTGTCTATGCGTTTTCGCGGAGGATTCTCCGCCTTTATTCGGGCAAAATTGTCCGCAAAAGGCATGCCGTGATCAGAGCGTTTTTCCGACGAATTTCTCTCGGAGACGCTGCCGTTCGGGGGTCGTGGCACTTTCTCGATGTACTCCCAATAGCCTGCGGCGCCGTCAATCTCTGCCGGGGTGGCGGACTTTGTCGGTAGGAAGCGAGTTTAGTCGGCGCGGAACCGCCCGGTTGACCGGATCGCGCCTGACGGAACGGATTGGAATGCCCTGACTTCCCACCCACAAAAACCCAAAACACCCCGTCCGTCCTCCGTCGTGGGCGGCGGATCGGGGAAGAGTAGGCCCTCGCGGATCAGTAGGAATCGTACACCCTCGAGAACTCGGGATCGTCGGCGTACACTTCGGCCACGGCGTCGAGGTAGGGGCGGGCGCGCTCCTTGCTGCCTTGCTCGGCCATGAGGTCAGCGAACTGCAAGAAGGCGTAGCGGTACGCTTCTTTGGCGTCCATGGAGATGTCGGACGGCGAGAAGTTGGCCAGCGCTTCGTCGGCGGCATCGAATGTCACCTTGGCTTGGTATTCGTTTCGGCTCTTCACTTCGGCCACTCCTTGCAGCAACATGGCGCTGAGGTCGTTCGGGTCGATGCGCACCACGTTTTTCGCATTGGTGATGGCTTTGCGCCAGCTGCCTTGTTCGAATTCGAACCGCGCCTCCCGCATGATGTCGGCCTTCAACTCGTTGATGTAGCGGGAATGCTCGGGCATGTACACGTTTTCCTTGTCGTAACGGCTGGCTTTGTAGGCGTTTTTAATGGCTTCGTTGAACGCCCGGGGGTATTTCTCGCGCAGAGTCTCGTCTTTCGAAATCTCGTAGTAGGCCATGGAAGCGTAAATGTAGGGTCGAGGATCCCGGCGGGTATCGTCCCTGTTTTGGAATCGCTCGGCTCTCGAGAGGGCCTTTTCGTAATCCCGGTCGATGATCATGAACAGGATGTCCTTGAAGGGATCCTCGTCTTGGGCTTGTGCGTGCTGCACGCCGAGGGGCAATAAAAAGACCGCCAGCAATGCGGTGTAAAAGGTGTGCTTGAAAGAGTACTTAGGAATTTTCATGGCTTTTGCTTGTCAGTCGTTTTTCGATATAGTCTGAGTTCATGACGCCCAAGGCGCCCATGTATTGCATGCGGAAATCGACGAGGTCGCCGACGGCGTATTCCCGTTCGGTCTTACCCAGATCGAGGATAAGCATGTCCGAACTGGCGCCCACCACCTCGATGTTCGGGTCGTACGGCTCAAGAAAATCGGGGGTGATGTCCAATAGCCCGACGTCGACGATGGCGCGCAGGGAGGTCTTGCCGTACAAGGTTTCGTCGATTTCCACCATCTCACCGCTGGGGTTTTCGGCCAGTTGGCCGGTGGGCACAACGGGCTTTTCCGTGAGCTCGATGATTTCGGTGCGCAGTTTCAACACGTCGTCGTGCATGCCTTCAAAAGTGCTTTGTTCTTCAATATTCAGGCCAAAAAACAGCGTTTCTCCTATCCGGAAGTGATTCACGCTCTTAGGGAGCTGGTTTTTGAACAACATCGGCAATACCACCGATGTGCCACCGCTAATGTAAGGAAACTCGACGTTGAATGTTGCTTTGATGAGCGATTTGTACAAGCTCAATTGGATGAATTTGTCTTCGCTCGGCATCACGCCGTGGAGGCAGTTGAGGTTGGACCCGATGCCCACCACTTGAATGTGGGGCAATTCGAATATGGCCCGATAAAAATCCACGAACTCTTCGCCCATTACGCCTTCGCGCAAATCGCCCAATTCGATCATGATGATGATCTTGTGAACCTTGCCCTGCCGTTCCGCCTCCCGGCTCAACTTTTTGATGGTGTAGTATTCCGTGTTCAAACTCACGTCGGCGTACTTCACCACGTCGGAGATGCTCCGCTTGGCGGGGGGCTTGATGTACACGGTCTGCACGTTGGGATCCAGCTTTTTCACCACCTTGAGGTTGCTGATGCGGGAGTCGTGTACTTCCTTGGTGCCCAGGGCGAGCACCTCTTTCAAAAACAATTCGTTGCCGCAGAGCAGTTTGGTCACGACGCCCCATTCGATACCCCGCTCCTCGAATTTGCGGTCGAGAAATTCGTAGTTCTTCCTGAGTTTGTCCGTATCGAGTTCGATAAATGCCATTAGTCTTTGATGATTCTTGGAATGTAGTGCGGCAATCGGGAGAGCAATTCGTAATTCAACTGCGAGCTCATCTGCCCGAAGGCCGAAACCGTAATGCGCTTATCGCCTTGAGAGCCGATGATCACCACCTCGTCGCCGTGCTTCACGTGGTCGATTTCCGTCACGTCGATGGCCATCATGTTCATGTTCACCAGCCCCACCACCTGCACGCGCTCACCGCCGATGAGCACCCGCCCTTGATTGCTCAGCTCCCGGGCGTAGCCGTACGCGTAGCCCACCGGTATGATGGCGATGGTCATGGGCCGGTTGGCCAAATACGTGGTGCCGTACCCGATGTATTCGCCGATTTCCACGTGCTTGATGGTCATCACTTGGGTTTTCCAAGACAGGATGGACGACATGGGGTCGTCGACCATCAGCCCGTTTTTCACGTGGCTGTGCTCGTTGAGGTAGTGAATAAAGGTTTCTCGGCTCGGCCACAAACCGTACAGCATGATGCCTACGCGCACCATGTCGTATTGCGTTTCTGGGTAGCGGATCATGCCCGCGCTGCATGCCACGTGCCGCTTGAGGAAGTTGATTTCCCGCTCCCGGAAAAATTTCAGATAGCGCTTGAACCGCTGGATTTGGTTGTTGATGCGGTAATAGTTCGAGATGCTTTCCGCCCCGGCCAAGTGCGTGCAAATGCCGCTGAGCACCAAATGCACTTCGTTGTCCTTCACCATGTCGGCCAGCTGCCGGATGTGGTGCTCGTCGACGCCGGTGCGGTTCATGCCGGTCTCCACCTCGATGTGCACTTGCGCAGGGGTGCCCACCGTCTTGGCCGCTTCGATGGCTTGCTCCAATTGGTAGAGGTCGTAAATGAAAAATTCGTACCCCTGGCTGATGGCCCACGGGAGGTTGTCCCGCGACAAGTACCCCATGATCATCAACTTCGAATCCTGGGACGCGCATTCGTGAAAGGCGATGGCTTCTTCGATTCCGTACACCGAAAAGTGGTTCACCCCTTCGTTTTCGAGCATGGGAATCATTTCACGAATGCCGTGTCCATAGGCATTTCCCTTGATCACGGCCGACAGTTTTACCCGACGCTTCATTCGGCTTCGGATGAAGGCCAGATTCTTGGCGAGCATGCCCCGATCCAATATGATATGCGATGATGACGTGGCGGCTCTCATGAGGAGGTGTGGATTTTGAACAGTTCCAAGAATACCGATGACCCCGCATCGATCAGTGCATCGGGAAAAACGTAATCGGGCGCGTGCAGCGCCGCGTTGTCTTCTCCGGAACCGATGCCGAACATGTAAGCGGGCAAGTGCCTCCCGTAGTGGCCGAAATCTTCCGACCAACGAAAGGGCTCCCCCATCTCCTCAAACTCCACTCCGGCTTTAAAGCACGCTTCCCGCAGGTCTTCGGTCATCGCCGGATTCTCCGTGACGGGAAAGTAGTCCACGAATTCGCACCGCGTGTCCACCCCGGTGGTTCGTGAAATTTCCCCGGCCGTCTTTTCCGCGCGGTCCATCAGGGCTTTTAACGCCTCGGAACTGTCCGCCCTCAAGGTCATCATGAGTCGGGCGTGGGCGGGGCTCGTGCCTAAGGCTCCGCCGGTGGAGGTCAATCCCACCGGTGTGGCCAAGGCGTGGTGTTCGCGATTCGACGAGGCTTCCGACATCAATTCTTTCATCAATTCCGCCGCGGGCAAGAGGGGGTTTTTCGCGTTTTCGGGGTGGGCGGCGTGAGCCGATTTCCCGGCGAATTCCACCTGAAGGCCTACGCTGCCGTACGCGAACGTTCCGTCCCGGCCAAACACCTTGCCCGTGGGCCGGCCGGGAATGTTGTGCAGGGCAAAAAGCACGTCCGGCGATACGCGCTCCGTCAGGCCGTCTTCGAGCATGGCCGCCGCGCCTTCGCCGGTTTCTTCGGCGGGCTGAAAAATCAGTATCAACGTCCCGCCCTCGGGCTTCGACGCTTCGATTTTTCGCCCCGCATCGAGTATCATCGCCATGTGGCCGTCGTGCCCGCAGAGGTGCGCCTTGCCCTCGATTTCCGATCGAGGTCCGTCGTGGGCCGCTTCCGCGATGTTCAACGCGTCCAATTCCGCGCGCAGAGCCACGGTTTTACCGGGGCCGAAGCGCCTCACCGCCAGCAGGCCGTGTCCACCTATATCGGAGGTGATTTCAAATTCGGGCAGGTGATCGCGCAAATAGCTTCGCAGTACTCCGGCCGTTTCCACTTCTTCTCCCGCGGTTTCGGGGTGGCGGTGGAGGTGGTGTCTGAGGGCGATCAACGTATCTGGAGTGGGCATGGCTGAACCGGTCGTTTAGGATTCCTTCCGGTACCGCATTTCCAAGTATTTGTTCGTAAAACCCAGGGATTCATACAGTTTGCGGGCCGGATTGTCGGGTTCTACGTGCAGGGCCACGTCGCCCCTCGCCAAGTTCAACGCCTTGACCATGAGTTTTCTTCCGATTCCCATTCCCCTCATGTTTCCGTCCACGGCAATGTATACCAAGATATTTTCCGGAATATACCCCGACATCCCTGTTTGGTTTACCACCACGGCGCCGGCCAGACGGCCGTCCACACGGCCCAGCACCACGAAGCCGCCCTTGCCTTTGTGACCGCTGCACGCGTATTCGATCGCGGCGCGGATGTGATGTTCGGGATCACCGTATTTTTCGAGGTGTTTGTGCAGAAAGCCCACTACTTCGCTCTCTTCCGTCAGCGTGGGGGGCTTGACGGCATTCATATAGGAAATGTCGACCCGGGAGGACAGGTGTGTGTCGGTTTTGTCAGACATGGATTCTTCTCATTGGTTCAATAAGAAAGCAGGATCGGCAGTCAAAACCGGAAACTCGGCGGAGATCAGTTGCTGATTTTTATCACGCCGGCTTGCAATTCGAGGCCCTCGAGCTTTTCGGACAGAGCCTCCGCATCGCTGACATACGCGAACAAGTAGAATTTCCCACCCTTGCGCTTGGCGTATTCCTCAAACACTTCCCACATCGGAAAGCGCTCCTCGAGGTTGTCCATCATGCCGGGTTCCACGATTTCGAAAACGTATGTGCCAAAATCCTTTTCCGCAATGATATCGGGCACAAAACCAGCGTCGCTGGCCTTCTGAAAAACCGCCTGAGGATCGGGAAATGCCTTCAAAGGCGCCTTGATTTCGTGGTAGCCCTTGTAACGCAAATAAGCGATGGCACCATTCAACATGCGCACACGCTCCTCGGAAGTTTTCGTTTTTGCCATTGCGGAATTCTTCATAAAAAACAAGTCACAAACTTAACGATATTTCGCCAAAGGATTAAACAGTACGCGCAGTGAATTGTTTTTGAACGCCAATACCCATTTTTTTAATCCTTTTTATACAATCACTTTTGAAATATTACCCCGCATCCATTCTCGAGTTTGTTTTGGGCGTGCCCCCGAATCCACACTACCCGGAGTGGACGACCACCTTCTCAATTTCCGCATTCTTTTTGTTACACCTCCCCGATCGGGGGCCAGGCTCTCTGCTGTATCTTGACTTCGCCCCCGGCAGGGTGCCACGGCCCACCGGGGCGCTTCCAAGGTCGCACCCGTGCGGCCGGGCTCCCTAAGCCGGGGCGAAATCAAGGATGCCGCGTCGATCCCTCACGCAGCGCCACATTTTCATTGCCCTCCGAAGGGGTAAACCACGTCGCTTTTTGACGTAATTTTGATTTCGAACCCCGCCATGACCTCGCGACCGGAGCACGCCGACGAAACCGAAACGACCCCACCCGATCAAGGGAAAAACCGACGGAACACCGCGGTGCCACCGGCATTCGACGTGCAGGGCCACAGGGGCTGCCGAGGCCTCTTTCCCGAAAACTCAGTTCCCGGATTTCTCCACGCCCTCGATCTCGGGGTGAACACCTTGGAAATGGACGTGGTCCTCACCGAAGACCTCCGCGTGGTCGTCAACCACGATCCCTTCGTGTCCCCGCTTTTGTGTCGCTACCCCGACGGCAGCCCCATCCAGAGCCAAGACGAGGTGAGGGTGTTCGCCACCCCTTTCCACCGCCTCCGCACCTTCCGATGCGGCACCCTTCCTCATCCCGATTTCCCTGCGCAGCGAAAAGTGGAAACGCATATTCCCGCCCTGGAGGAAGTCATCGAAGCGGCCGAGTACCACGCCTCCAAACGCGGACTCCCTCCCCCGCGGTACAGCATCGAGACAAAGTCCACGCCGGGGGGCGACCACCACCTGCACCCCCCTCCCGAAGGGTTCGCCGTACGCCTGTCCCACGTGCTCACCTCGGCCGGTGTGGTGGAGCGCTGCATCGTACAGTCATTCGACGTCCGCACGCTGCAAGCCCTGAGAAAACTGGGGTTTCGCGGCCGGTACTCACTTCTTGTCGAAGACCAAGAGCCGCCCGATGAACATCTTCGCAGCTTGGGTTTCACCCCCGATATTTACAGTCCTCTTCACGACTTGGTCGATGCAGCTTTGGTGGATTTCTGTCGTAGTCGCGGCATGAAGCTGATCCCTTGGACGGTCAACGACGTGGCCCGAATGGAGAACTTGATTTCCCTGGGTGTCGACGGATTGATTACCGATTATCCGGACCGTCTGAAATCTCTCGGGGGGGATGGGGAAGCCTTCGGAAAGTAAGTGCGTGGGCGGTTATTTCACACCCCGTTGTTTTTCGATTTCCACCGCCCGGCTCAAGCTGATTTTTTTACCGTTCAAAAACGCCACCACGAAGGCGTTGGGGATGGCGTTTTGGCGGATGTACCTCATGCCTTCGCTGGCGTCGGAGTAAGTGAAAAACAAGCCGGCGAAAATGCGCGACAGGTCGTCCCGAACGGTTTCACCCGAAATGGGGAACAGCCCGTGGAAATCGTCCACGTCCACGTCGGCGGGATAGTAACCCAATTGAATTTTGTACGCCAAGCCGTCTATGTCGGGGGGATTCATCTCTATGCGCTCAGCGTCGCCGTCGGTTTCGAAGTGTGCGCTGTGCTCCGGCGGCTCCACGTTGGCCACGTCGTCCCGGTATTTCTTATCCAGCAATTGCCTGATTTGTTCGATGCGGAAGGAGACGTTTTTCAGCTCCCCGGTCGACTGTTCGAGTTGCTGTGTGATTTCCGCCCTCCACTCCCGGATTTTGGCCTTTCTCGCCGGTGAATCGGTTTGGGCGTCCGCTTCATCCAATTCCTCCAGAGTGGATTGAAATTCGGAAATTTCCGTTTGGTAGAGGTTTTCCGCGTGTTGAAAAGAAGCTTCGTCGGCTTCGAGGCGCAAGATCTCGTCGCTGAAGGGCAAAACGCGGTAATCGGGACCCTCACCGTCCTCGCCTTTGAGCAACAACGACGCGTTGAAAAAATCCATCACGGCGTTGCTCAAGTGCATGCACGCCTGATTCCCGAAATACCGGTGCGACAGGATGTCCGTCATCGGATAAAATTCCCGGATGACCGTATCGGCCACGGTGGTTTTCTCTTTTCCGGATTGCAGGTAATTTATCGCTTCGAGGCTGGAGGGCGGGGCGTGGTAGAGCGCGGTATCGGCCAACATCAGGGCGCGCTTCACGAAAAACAATGCGGTGTCGGCGTACACGCGGGAACTGTCTACCGCGTACACCAAAGTGGTGAACTTGGTGTAGTAGTATCCCTCCTCGGCATAACGGGCGGCGGCGATGGAAGCGTTTTTCGCGGCGGCATTCCTGAAATACTCCCGCTCGATGGTGTCTTGTGCCACGCCGCTGCTCAACGCACAAAATGCCAAAACGAACAGCAGTGATTTTTTCATCCCCAACATTAGCAAACACAATGTTAGCCATCAAAACGAAGTGTTCGGCGCAAAGGGAGTGGATGTTATCAACACAACCATCCTTAAAAATACACCCTGTCGCCGTTGGGCGCCTCGGATTATTTCCACAGATTTGACTTCGTGAATTATCGTGTCCTGATCGCAACGGTTTGTCTGGTCGCAATGACGTGTGTACACGCCCGCGCCAACGATACCGACCCTTGGCTGGAGGCGTATCGCTCCAAGCGGGCGGTGCTTTCGTCCACCGTGTACGATAAGCTCGGAAGACCCATCGAGTTCTTCAACGGTTTTTCCGTGGGGGCCTCGGCAGGAGTGTCGCACTTCCACGGCGACTTGGCGGATTACGACATCTTCGCCCCCCTCGGCGATTTCTCCACGTACTACAAATTCAGCTGGCGCGCATACGCCGCCCGTCAGTTCAAGTACGGAATCGGAGCCAAAGTGCAGTTTGAAAAAGGAAGCGTTGCGGGAGGTCGGCTGCCCGGGAAGCAAAGCCTTCCTGTGGATTTTGAAACGGACTTCAACACCATCTCGGCGGTGGCGAGTCTGGAAGTGCTCAACTTGCTCTTCCGAAAAGACGACAAGCTCCGCAGCACGAAAACCTACCTTCTCGCGGAAGTGGGCGTGGGCATTTCCCTCTACCGCAGTTTGTCGTATTGGCGCGCCGAAGACGGGCGGATCCGCGATTACGTGGGGTACGTCATGACCGACGATCGACCGCCCACGCAGCGGTACACCGCCGAGTCGAAAACGTCGCCGGCCATGGCGGTCAACGTCCCCGTGGGATTCACGTTCGGGTACAGGGTCAACTACAAAACGGACGTGACCTTCAGCTACACGCTGAACAACCTCATGACCGATCGCTTCGATACCTGGGATCGGGATTTTTCGGCCCAAGACAAGTATTCCTATTTCGGACTGGGTCTGAGGTACAATTTCAACCGGGAAAGGGAAGACTATCCGCCGAAGAGATCCCGACGAAAGAAAAAATCGGATGACGCCGAAGCGGGAAACCGCAAGTGGAACCTCTTCGGATCGAAAAAGGAAAACGTCGCGCCGAGAGACGTGAACATCGATGCTCCGATCCGCTCCAGGATGTCCCACCCCATCACCCCGGAGAATCAACAAGACGATCTGGAACAGATCAGCATGAAAATGTTTGAACTGCAGCTCAAATTGTTTGAGATGCAGTACTTGCTCGACGGCGGCAAAGAGGGCAATTGAATTCCCCCACCACTAAAATCCGATTCGAAATCCCCCGCCGAAGGACAAACCTTCCCCGTGTGGGCTCCACGATTCTTCCCCTTCGATTCGGGTGTATCTCACTTCGCCGAACACCACCGCTCCGTTAATGGGTTCCCAGTGCGCCGAAACCGCGCCTTCCGTTTGCCTCCACGCCACGGATTCAAGGGTTTTCAGTCCCGTAACGTTGGCGTTGCCGTGCACGATGGCGTACTCGTGGGGCGGACCCTTGGTGGCGCGCACCGCCGACAACTCGAAACGCAGCTTGGCCTTCGGGGTCCATCTAATCGCGGCGAAGAGTTCCTCGGCGTTTTCTCCGAGGTAGTTTCCCAATCCGTACGAGTTGGATGCGAATTTGGTGGAGGGGATTTGATGGCGATACGTCCACGGGGCGGTACGCGTGTACTGCCCGGAAAGGTGAATGCCGTCGATGAGGTTGTACGCCGTGGCACCCACTTGAAGGCTTACGATGTTCGTATGCTTTTCCCCGTCCCAAAAGTTGCCCAACGATATCTCGTCGACGTACAAAGTCGTGAAGAACTTAAATCCCGAAATGGATCGGACGGCCACGTCGAAATACATCTGTGAGTTCTGGCCCAGCTCGTTGCTGCCCGTTCCCGAGTAGGTATGGTCGACGGATTTGTAGAACAGAAAGGGGATGAAATACACCGGCTCAAGACCGTTGTCGGAATACACGATGGAATTGCCGAGCGTAAAATCCACTTTCCAATTGGTTCGGATGGTCAGGGCATTGGCCGCGATGTTTTTGTTGGTGTACTGCCTTCGGTGACCGTGTGGGGTGAGATACGTCCGTGCGCTGTCGAGCACTTCCGACACCAACCAACCGTGCATGTATTGGAAATGCAGCCAGTCGGTGGGGTAGACTCGCAGATAGAGGGAAGCGAAGGAGGGTGCCTTTCCCGAGAAGATGTTCGCGCTCCTTTCTGCATTGCCCCAACGCAGGCGGTCTTTCACGATGGAGACGTCGCCCCAGGCCCAGCCGTAGCCCAGCCCTCCCATGGCTTCGTTGTAATCGTTCCGATCGCTTTCGGTCATGTGCTTGTAGTTCTGCCCCGGAGCGGGCGTGAGGTGGTTGGGCAAAGCCCGCGCCTCGCCGACGGTATTGTCGCGGAGGGAGCCGTAAAAGCCGAACCCGCCGGCGGCTCCATGAAATTCAGCCCCGATTCTCGTGTGGAGATTCTCGCCCCCGTTCACACATGCGATACCGCCGACAATGGGGTTGACGGTGATGCGGAAATTGCTGTCGGAATGGTAAAACAAATCCAATCTCCGATCCCAATCTTTTCCTACGCGATATTCCTTGCCGTAGTCGCGCATGTAAAATGTCAACGCTTCGCGTTGCCTCGGGGTCAAGGAATCCCGCGCGGTATCGAGCGTGCGCAACGCCTTGGCGATTTCACCTCGCGTCAGGGGTTTGGAAAACGTGTTCAGCGAAATCGCACCTTCGGCGGCCATCTCTTCCAAAAAGCCGTACACCGACGCCCCCGAAGGTTCGAACACGGGCTGGGCCACCGATTCCCGGGCCAAGGCCAATCCGACGACCAACGTCGCAAGGGCGATGAGGGCCCTCAATGGCTGCGCGCTTTGTGCAGAAAAATATTTGAGAAGGCCTTTACGCAGTAGTTCCAGTCGGTGCTGAAGGGAGATTCGACGTAGGCGCGGATGTATCGCGACTCCGATTCCATGATTTCTTCCAAACTCTTGGGCATGTCTGCGTAAAAGGGCGGAATCAGCCCCGGCTTCCCCTGCATGCGCAGGTCTTTGTGCTCGGGTGTGTACAAACTCATGTAATGCGCGCTGATGGGCCGAACGCCCACGAGCTTGATGTCGCCGCGCAAGACGTTGTACAGCATGGGAATTTCGTCGATCCAGAATTTTCTCATCCATCTTCCCCATTTGGTGATGCGGAAATCATCGGCGAATTTACCTCCTTCGCAGAGATGGTTTTGTTCGAAAACGTATTCCTGGATGTATTGCGCGTAAGGGTGCATGGTCCGGAACTTGTACACCGTAATCGGTTTTCCCCTCAGTCCCAAACGCTCGATCTTCAGCAGCAGGCCGGAACTCGGTTCGGGTTGATCGGATGGAGGGCCGGTCTTCGCCGCTTTGAAATAAAGCACGTTGTCGATCACTTTTACGTCCGAGATGGAAAATCCGCAGTACACCAAGCGGCCGAGCAATTCGGTTTTGGACAACGCGCGGTTGCGCCCACCCGTAAGAACCGTGTAGATTTTGCGGGTGTATTTGAATTTTGGGAAAACGCGCTTCAACACGAAGTCCATGGAGTAATAAAGTACGTTCAGCCCCCGGGGAAATTTTTTGAACAGACGCTCTTTTCGTTGCTCCAGTGTTTCCGCCGATCCGATGAATACGCCGCCCTCCTTCAATTTGCGGTTGACGGTGCGGAAGAAGTCGTTCAAGTCGCGGATGTCGTTCGCCCGATGAAGGTTGGTGAACTGATCCAAAGATCCGTCCCGATGCGTGTACAAATTGAACGCGTCGGTGATTTTGACGATCTCGTTTCTCCCGGCACCGTGTTCACGACCGGGAGAAATGTACCGCAACAAATCGCTCGTGACATAGCCGTGCAATTTGGAGACTTCGGTGGCCGTAAGCATATCCAATACCTCGTTGGTTCGAGGTTAAAAGTAACCGTGTAGGTCAGTGCTTTAGACCGGGGGTGGAATAGTTTTTCACATTTCCCGGTGCGTATCGGCTATTGCGTGGTTTTTGCGTACCAACCGCCGGAAAGTGTCGACCCAAACGTCCAACACCGGGTCGGAATCGGACAGCATGTCGCGGCGCCGTTTCTGCATTTTTGCGGTTAGTCCCTGATCTTGAACCAGATTTTTTACGGTTTCCAAGAGTTTTTCGGGTTGGTCTGTACGCAGACCGGTGGCCAACCCGTACTTCTGTTCCAACTCTTCGAGATAATTCAATTCGCCGACGAAATCGTTGAAGCGCACCGCGTGCACTCCCAGTACCGCGGCTTCGGCGGTCATGGTTTGTGAATCGCCTATCGTCAACCGCGCATATGCCAGGACGTGGTGGATAAGCCGGGGGTGGACGGGCAAGCGGTGGGGTTCCAAGTCCGCTTGCAAGGTGCGTTCGGAAGTGATGAAGACCTTTCCGTGGGGGAGGAGGATTTCGATGAGCTGCTTCGCCAGGTCATCGTCGATGCCCTTTCGTCCCTCGTCGTGATGGGCGTGCAGCGAGGCGAAGCGGAGGATGAAATACGTTTCGGCGTCCCGCATGGCCGGCGGTAGGAGGGTGCGGTCGGGTGTGAACACATCGGGGTGGAGGTAAGTCAGTTCCTGGTAGCCCCGGTACGCGATTTTTTTGTGGTTGTACGGCGATTGGTCACAGCACCGGGGGGCCAAGATGGCCGTGGCGAAGGGAAATGCGGTTTTCGCCATCATGGGCACCACCGCCGAATCGTCTTCGTTGACCACCACCGCCGGAATCCCCAGCAGCTTTCCCACGTGGGTGATCCCGGGGTCCGTGCCGGCCATCAGGTCGGGTTTCCACTTGCGCGCAACGCGGAGCAGTTTCCACTCCCTCCGGGCCAAATTCACGGCCAATCCGATTTTTCCCGACGGTTTCCGGGCCGGCAGCCGCACGGTATCCGTCTCTTCGCCTTCCAACAGTTCAAAAAGCACGTCCTTGCCGCGAGCCACGAACAGCACTTGATGTCCCTCTTTGCGGAGGCGGGCCGATACGTTTTTGAAATTGTGGTAGTGCGCCGGATGGCCCATATAAAACAAGAACCGACTCATGCCTCCAACGCGGCCTTTCGTGAATCTCCCCGGCCTGCGTAAGCTCGGGTCGTTGTGCCGGCATCCATGGTGTTGAGCAACTCCCCCAAAGCCACAAACATCCACGCGTTTCCCCACCTCATGTATTCCGTGCGGTCGGTAAATGCCCGGTGGATGCGGTACCGGTATCCTCCGTGCGGGGCGCGGAAATGTTCCACTGCGTAATCGGCGATTTTAACGGCCATGTCCAAGGCGGATGCAACGCCGGCCCGGTGCATGCGCGCCGCTGTGACGATGCCTTGCGCCTGGTGGTGAATGTCGGCCGGGAAGCTTTTGGGCAGCCGCCACAGCGCCCGCCCCCGGGGTGAAAATTGTCGGGTTTTGTAAAACTCGAATCCTTTTTCCAAGCAATCCCGAACCTCGTGCAGAGGAACGACGCCGTTCCCGGCGATCGACAGAATGGAATCGAGGATGAATCCTTGGTGAAAGTCGGTTTGCACGCGCACTTTTCCGGTGGCGAGGCTTTCGCTGTAATCCCACCGCCCGTCGGGATGCTGCCGGTCCAACACCGTACGCAGCGCGCGCTCGGCGCTCCGGGCGTACTCTCGGTTGCCGTTCAACGCGTAAGCCGACGCATAAGCCTGCGCCGACAACAGGGAGGCGTTGTGGCAAAAATCGGGTTCCACGGTGCTGTAAGAGATGGCGTAAAAGCCTTGGGATTCGGTGTGGTGCAAATCGGCGGTGATGAACCGGCAAATGTCTTCCAGCACTTCGGGCACCCTTTCGTCGCCGTAGGCGCGGTAGTAGGCTTCCAATCCTTGGGCCACGAACCCGGTCACCACTCCGGTCGGCGAAAACGCGGGAAGGTATTTCGCAGGGCTCGCCCACGGAAAGGGATATCCCCACGCGATGCCCTCGGTGCCCGGGCTGCGGAGTTCCATTAGCCGTTCGAACAAGCGGTTGCAGATTTCTTCCCTCTCCGGCGTAGGAGGGCGGAGGGAGTAGCCCAAGAGGAAGAGTCCCAAGGCTTTTGGATTGTGAGCTTTGCGTATTCCCAACAGGGGACGGAAATTCACGGGCATGCGCTTGCCGGCCTGGATGGCGAGCACCGCCGGCCACTTGCCCATTTTGCTCAACGGCAGGAAACCCGTGAGCGCGTCGTAGGGGTCGTACCCGGCAAAATCCCTGCTCCTGACGCGACTCTCCAATGTTCGGAAAGCCATTTCCACGCGGTTTCGGGCCTCATCCATTGCGGGATACGGTTATTTTTTCACCGCCCGAGGCGATGGATTCCAGTACCGCGAAGGTGGCTTCGGTGGCGTGGAGAGAATCTTCCACCGACACGGGCAGGGGTGCGCCGGCGTTCAGCGCCTCGGCGAGGGCCCGCATTTCGGCCGCGTGACCTTTGTCTTGTTTGGGCAGTTTGAAGGTGCGCTTTTTACCGCCGTACACCGTCATCGTCCGGAAGTCGTCGATCTGCACCGACATCCCCGCACGGGAGATTTCCAGCCACTCTTTGGGCAGGGCCCTGTTTCCGTTGCTGAAGTACGATACCGTGGCGATGGAACCGTTTTCGAAGCGGAGGGACGCGGTGAATGTGTCGAGGTTTTGTGGGTGTGTCTCAGCCGCGAAAGCCGATACTTCCGAGACGGGGCTTTGCGCCAGGTAGGTGCATAGATCGATGAAGTGGCAGGCCTCGCCGAGGATGCGTCCTCCACCCGTTTCGGGGTCGTGTACCCAGTGGTCGGGCGGAACGTGCCCGGCGTTGACGCGGTAATTTATGGCCACCGGCCCCCCGTCGAGAAGGGGCAGGATTTTTTGGATGTGCGGGGCGAACCGCCGGTTGAATCCCACCATGAGGTCGGGCGAGTCGGGGCGGCGCAATTGCTCCTCCAGCAATCCCAATTCTTCTTTGGTCAGGCAAAGGGGTTTTTCCACGTACACCCTTTTTCCCGCTTCCAGCGCCGCCAGCGCCAATGGGGCGTGCGAATCGTGGCGAGTGGCGATCAACACCGCACCGCTTTGGGATTCTTCGATGAGCTGCCTCGCGTCGGCGTAAGATCGGTGAAAGCCGAATTTGCGCATGGCGTTTTCCGCCGTGTGGGGGCGGGAAGTGGCCACGGCGTCGAAGGCGATCAATCCCGAGAGGTGGGGAAGGAGGAAGTTGCCGGCGAAAGATCCGGCACCGATCAGCGATACGCTTTGGGTGGGTGGTTGAGGCACGGTTTTCCTTGGCGCCGACAAGTCTTTGGTGAGGTCGTACTCCAACAGCACGCCCAGCATGCCCGAACTCCGCGCCACCACGGCGTCGAAAGCTTTTTCGGCCTCGTCGAAGGGAAAGCGGTGGGTGATGAGGTGGCCGATGTCCATGCCGTCGGCGAGAAGAGCCGCGAAGCTCTGCATGTTTCGGTTTTCCGTCCACCGCACGTGGCCGATGGGGTAGTCCTTTCCTTTCTCTTCGTACTCCGGGTCGTAGCGTCCGGGGCCGTAGGAGGTGCTCATCCTCAAGTCGAGTTCTTTGCGGTAGTAATTTTTCCTTTCGAATCCGGTGGCGACGTTGCCCACGATCACGACCTTGCCCCGGTGGCGACAGAGCGCCCCGGCGAGGTTGACCGCGTCGGTATCGCCGCCTCCCGCGGTGATGATTACCGCATCGACCCCGTGGCCTCCCGACCATTCCAAAACGCCGCGTTCGAGGGTTTCGGAATGTCTCGATTCGGCGCGCTCCGCCCCCGATTGCAGGGCGGTGGCGAGGGGTTCTTCACGGATGTCGATGCCGAAAGCGCGCACGCCCGCGCGCTGCAACAGTTTGATGGTCATTTGGCCGATGATTCCCAGGCCGATCACTACCGCGGTTTCGCCCAGTGATAATTCCGCCCGCCGCACTCCCTGCATGGCGATGGAGCCGATGGTGGTGAATGCGGCTTGGTCGAGGGGAGCCTCGTCGGGCAATTTGACGCAGAGATTTTCCTTGACGGCGACCAATTCGGCGTGGGAGGCTCCGCCGCCTCCGCAGGCCACTCGATCGCCGGGACGGAAGTTGCGCACCCCGGGCCCCACTTCGACCACCGTGCCCGACACGCTGTAGCCCAGGGGGTTCATTGCCTCAAGTCGGGTCATGACCATCCGGTACGTATCGGCGATGCCTTGCTTGCGCGCCGTGTCGATGACTTTCTCCACCTCTTGGCGACGGGACTTCGCCTTGGCGATCCAACCCTTTCGGGCGTCGCTCACCGTGCGGCCTTCCGTGCCGGTACTGATGGCCGAAAAGGCCGTGCGGACCAAAACTTCACCCCGGCGCGCAACGGGATTGGGAAGGTCGGCGAGTTCCATTTCCCCGCCTTTCAAGCTTTGTAAGAGTTGGAGCAAATCAAAAGGTTTTTCGCTTCAAAAATAGGGGAAAGTACGGTGGCTCTCACGGAGTGTAACGGCGACTTTCCCACAAGTCGGTTTGGGCTGCGCCGGGACGTGAAGGGGAAGTCTCGCGCGGGTTTCCGCCTCGTAGACGACGTGAGAATCACGGGGTACGTGCATATCTTCCACGGGGAGCGTGGAATGGGATGGCGGATGGTTTTCACGCGCGTGAGGGGGAAGGCCGGCATCCTTCATCGCCGCCGCCCCTGTGCCGTGCCGCCGGGACAGCGACTTTGGAAGCTCGTCTCGGCGGCTTACGGCACGGAGGCGGGGGAGATGAAGATACAGGCCGTACACCGACCCCGGAGGGTTTTGCAGTGGTTTTGACCAGTGTATGAGTTTGATTAAAAGCGAAATACGAATAGGAACCCTATTTCCGGGGGCACGCCCAAAACAAAATAGAACCAATCGGGGCCGCAGGTTTTGCAACATGGCTGTGCGTGTGCTGTTAAATAAACATTAACTTTCGTCCCTCAAATTGATGTAATCATGGCGGTATTGCTTGATTTTGAAGAGCCCATCGGCGAATTGATGGAGCAGTTGGAGAAGGCCAAGGAGATTTCCGAGAAGAGCGACGTGGATGTGTCGAAAATGATTCGCGACCTCGAGAAGAAGATCGAAGGCGAGCGAACGAAGATCTACAAAAACCTGACTCCCTGGCAACGCGTGCAGGTGTCGCGCCACCCCGAACGTCCTTATACTCTGCATTATATAGAAGCGATGACCGGTGGGGAATTCGTAGAACTGCACGGAGACCGGACGGTGAAAGACGACAAGGCGATGGTGGGTGGTCTGGGCCGTGTGGATGGGCAAACGATTATGTTCATCGGCCAGCAGAAGGGAATAAGCACCAAAATGCGGCAGTACAGAAACTTTGGTATGCCCAACCCCGAAGGGTATCGCAAGGCGCTGAGGCTCATGAAAATGGCTGAAAAATTCGACATCCCGGTGGTGACGCTCATCGATACTCCCGGCGCTTTTCCTGGTTTGGAAGCCGAGGAACGCGGCCAAGGGGAGGCCATCGCGCGCAACCTTTTTGAAATGGCGAGGCTGAAGGTGCCCATCGTGTGCATCATCATCGGCGAGGGCGCATCGGGCGGCGCGCTTGGCATCGGGGTGGGCGACAGGGTGCTCATGCTCGAAAACGCCTGGTACTCGGTGATTTCTCCCGAAAATTGTTCCACCATTCTGTGGCGAAATTGGGATCACAAGGTGCAGGCTGCGGAGGCGCTCAAACTCACCTCGAAAGACATGCTGAAAAACGGCTTGATAGACGGTGTGATCAAGGAGCCGGTGGGCGGAGCCCATTCGGACAGGGAAACGGCGTTTGCCAACGTGAAAGAGGCGGTTCTCAAACACTTGCCCGAACTGATGGCCATGGCACCCGACAAGCGCGTGAAAGAGCGCATCGACAAATTCGCATCCATGGGCGTGACCTCCTGATCGGTACGGATTTACCTCGTGTAATCGACTGCGATATACACCGGCTTTTGCGGAAAGGTGAAGGTGTGCACGATGTTGCCGTTGTACGCCACGCGGTGGATGGAGTTGTTTTGCACCACGTGGAATTGACCGGCGATGTCGTCGTACGCGATGGTGCCCGGGGCGTTGAGACTCATGGACACCACGATGGTATTTCCGGAAGAGTATTCGTAAACCAACAGGCCGTCGGAAGTGAGCAGGGCGAAAACTCCGTCGGACATCTCGGCCACGTCGTATAGATCGGTGCCGGGCCGGCTGTAAGGCGAACCGAGCAACAAGGAGTATTGGTTGAGGATTTTCAGTTCCGCTCCGTCCACCCCGTCGATCCAGAGGTAGAGTTCGTCGTTGCTCTTTCTCGACACCATCTTACACCGTCCGTTTACGTTGAGGGACGAAAGCAGAAGGCCCGCTTGGGAATACGTTTTCAAGGTATAATTCGGTCCGGCGATTTGCTTGTCGACCACGTAATGCCGATCGCCGAGGTCGAAGACGTCTACGGGCGTGTACCCGTCGGGGATGTCGAAGGTATTGACCTGTTGGACGTAGTCGTCGAAGACCATGATGTCGCCGTCGTATTTCCAAAGAAAAGTGCGTCCGGTGCCGGGGTTGTACCTCATGCCGGTAAAATACGGCAGACCGCCGGCCACACCCGGGATGATCAATACGCTTTCCCACTCGTTTGTGTCGTAAAATACGGCGGGCCCGTCGGTTCGCGACGCCACGCCCAAGATGTTTTTTCGGTAGTTGAGCGCCGCTCCGCCGAAATCGTCGTACTGCGTGTGGATGAGTTCGTAGGCGCCGTCGCCCGTGCCGCGCTGCCAGATTCCGGTTTGTCCGTTTTCGTGGGTCACCGCAAAGTGGCCCTCCACCTCTCGGGGGATGGCCGAAATGCCCACGGCAACATAGGCCGAGCCGATATTTTCACCGTCGCTCGCTCGCACGGCGATGTAATAGGTGCCCGACTCGAGCTCGGGGCCGTCGATGAAAAACTCCGTGGCCAAGTGGTAACTCGAGCCGGAGGCGTTCACCGTTTTGGATATGGAAAGGGTTTTGTACTGCGCGTCGAGCAATTGGATCACCACCCATTCCAACTGTTCGTTGTCGGTAATGGAGGCTTCCACCCAGATGGTGTCGAGGGTTTGGAAGGTTTGGTTCTCGTAGGGTTTTTGGATGGTGACCCGGGGCGGCTCCTTGTCCGTCTTGTCTTTGCATGCGGCAAAGCCAAGCAGTAGGCAGCCTAAGGCTATACTATGAACAAATGTTGAGAACCGCATTGGATATCTTTTGATAATCGGCATCGACCCCGGGGTGCCCGACGGCTTTTACAATCGTATATTTGAGCCATGGAAGAGCTACAAAGAAAGAAAGAAAAAAAGCGCTATCTAACGGAGGGCAATCCTATAAACAAAGAGCACGGGAAAATCCCTCCCCAGGCGGTGGATTTGGAGGAAGCGGTATTGGGTGCGATGTTGATCGAACAGAAGGCCGTCAACGAGGTGATCGACGTGCTTTCGCCCCATAGTTTTTATCGGGAAGCCCACGGCAAAATATACCAAGCCATCTACAACCTTTTCGAAAGGGGCGAGCCCATCGACATCATGACCGTCACCGCGGAGCTGCGGAAAATGGGTGATTTGGAATTTGTGGGTGGGGCGTACAAAATTTCATCCCTCACCAACCGGGTGGCGAGTTCGGCAAATATCCAAGTGCACGCGCACATCATTTCGCAGAAACATATCTTGAGGGAATTGATCCGCATCTCCACCGAAACCATCCGAACGGCTTTCGAAGAAAGTACGGATGTATTCGACCTTTTGGACAAAGCCGAAAACGACTTGTTTTCCGTGGCCCAGGGAAACATCCGCAAAGACTGGGACAGCTTGTCGGACGTATTGAAAGAGGCCATCACCAACATTGAAAACGCCAAAGACAACGTCGACGGTGTGAGCGGGGTTCCGACGGGCTTCACGGCTCTGGACCGCATCACCTCGGGGTGGCAAAATTCCGACTTGATCATCATCGCCGCGCGGCCTTCCATGGGTAAAACGGCCTTTGTGTTGTCGATGGCGCGCAACATCGCGGTGGATTTCAAAATGCCGGTCGCGGTATTCTCACTGGAGATGAGCTCCGTGCAATTGGTCAACCGATTGATCTCTTCCGAGACGGGCATCAGCAGTGAAAAATTGCGTCAGGGAAATCTGGAGCCCCACGAGTTCCAGCAATTGCACACGAGGATCAAAAAACTCAGCGGCGCCTCGCTTTTCATCGACGACACGCCGTCGCTCAGCATCTTCGAGTTCCGGGCCAAGGCGAGACGGATGAAAGCCAAACACAATATATCCATCATTATCGTCGATTACTTACAATTGATGACGGCCAGCGGCGATCGCAGCGGAAATCGCCAGGAAGAGATTTCCACCATTTCCAGGTCGCTGAAAACCGTGGCGAAGGAATTGAACGTGCCCATCATCGCCTTATCGCAGTTGAGCCGGGCGGTGGAAACGCGGGGCGGCGACAAGAAACCGATTCTCTCCGACCTTCGGGAATCGGGTGCCATCGAGCAGGATGCCGACATCGTTTCGTTCATCTACCGACCCGAATATTACCAGATCGAGCAGGATGAAGACGGCAACGACTTGAGGGATGTGGGGCAGATCATCATCGCCAAACATAGGAATGGTGCCTTGGATACCGTAAATTTGAAATTTGTGAAGCAGTTCGCACGTTTTGAGAACATGGATCCGGGTTTTATGTCCTCGTACGACGACATAGGATTCGACCAATTCCAAAAAACGGTGACCCTGCCCTCGAAGATGAATGATGATGATGGAGACTATTTTGACAGACCCGGCAATGACTCGCCTTTCTAAGCGGATTCGAAAAACCTATCGCACCTGCGCCATTTTGGTGGTGGCGTTGATTTGTTCCACGGCGGCCTTCGGCGCCAAGATTTTGATCCCCATGGACGAATCGCAGAGCAACCACCTCAAAGCGTACGGCATCGCGTACTGGGTGTTGGAAAACGACATCGAGGTGCAGTGGCTTTTGAACTACCGGGGCGGAAGTTTCCTGATAGACCAATACAAGGGAATCGAAGAAGAGTGCATCATCCGCGGGGTGACCTACCAGGTGATCGCCGATTTGCAGGCGCAATCCATCATCGTCGACATCGCCGACCCGGAGGTGAATATGGACGTGGTAAAACTGGAAAAAGCCCCGAAAATAGCAGTGTACACCCCCAAGACCAACCAACCTTGGGACGACGCGGTGACCTTGGTGATGACCTATGCCGAAATTCCCTACGAAAAAATTTACGACCCCGAGATCATCCGCGGGGAGCTGCCCAGGTACGATTGGTTGCACCTCCACCACGAAGATTTCACCGGCCAATACGGGAAATTTTACCGCACGTATAAAAACGCCGCGTGGTACCGGGAGCAAGTGCGGGATGCGGAAGCGGACGCCGCCGAACTGGGTTTCGAGAAAGTGTCTCAATTAAAACTGGCCGTGGCCGAGAGGATCAGGGAGTACACCGCCGGAGGCGGGTACCTCTTTACCATGTGCTCGGGCACCGATACCTACGACATCGCTTTGGCGGCGCATCAAACCGATATCTGCGAGAGCATGTACGACGGCGACCCGGCCGATCCCTCCGCCCAATCAAAGCTCGATTTTGAACGCACTTTCGCATTCACCGACTTCATCTTGGAGCGCGATCCTTTGGTCTACGAGTTCTCGAGCATCGACGCCACCGACTTGCACACCAAGGTTCCCCAAACCCAAGATTTTTTCACCCTCTTCGAATTCTCGGCCAAGTGGGACGTGGTGCCCACCATGCTCACCCAAAATCACCGCCAGGTCATCAAGGGATTCATGGGCCAAACCACCGCGTTCAGAAAGCAATACGTCAAAAGCAACGTGTTGATCATGGGCGAAAGCAAAGCGGTCGGAACCGTGAAATACATCCACGGCGAATACGGTCGGGGCCAATGGACCTTTTACGGGGGACACGACCCCGAGGATTACCAGCACCGCGTGGGCGATCCTCCCACGGACCTCAATCTCCACCCCAATTCACCGGGGTACCGCTTGATTCTTAACAATATTCTTTTCCCCGCCGCCAAGAAGCAGCACCGCAAAACCTGAGTTTTGTCTTTAGGGAGAAGGGCTCAGTCGAAGAGGTCTTTCACCTTCTGAAAGAACCCTTTTTCGTCGTGGTCCACTTTGGGTTCGAAGTTCTCCTTGCCGCGCAGTGATTCCAAAATTTTGCGCTCTTCCTTGGTCAGGTCTTGAGGAGTCCACACGTTGATGGTCACCATCAAGTCGCCCTTTCCGTGAGATTGGATGGAAGGCAGACCCTTGCCGCGCAAGCGCACGAGCTTTCCGCTTTGCGTACCGGGTGAGATGTTGATCTTGGCTTTCCCGGTCACGGTGGGCACTTCGGCGGTCGAGCCCAGAGCCGCGTCTACGAAGTTGATGTAGAGGTCGTAATGCAGGTTCTGGCCGTTTCTCTTCAGCGTGGGGTGTTCGATTTCGCGGATCACCACCAGAAGGTCGCCAGGGTTTCCGCCCATGGGGCCGTGGTTTCCCCGTCCGCGCACGTTGAGCTGCATGCCTTCTTCCACGCCGGCGGGGATGTCCAGGTCGATGACTTCCTCTTTACGCACCAATCCGTACTCATCGGCTTCGGCCGGTTTTTTGTCGATGACGTTTCCGGTGCCGTGGCAGGTGGGGCAGGTGGAGGTGGTCTGCATTTGTCCCAAAATGGTGTTGGTCACCCGGGAAACGCTTCCGTGTCCACCGCAGGTCGCGCATTGTTTATAGGTCACGCCGCTGGCCGGGACCAATTTGTTGACCTTGATTTTTTTCTTGGCGCCCTGGAGGATTTCTTCCAGAGTGAGTTTTACTTGGATGCGGAGATTGGAACCGCGCGTGGCTCTGCGGCCACCGCCGAATCCCCCTCCTCCGCCGAATCCGCCGAACCCTCCGAAGATGTCTCCGAATTGGGAAAAGATATCGTCCATGCTCATCCCGCCGAAACCGGCTCCTTGCTTCAAGCCGTCGTGGCCGAAGCGGTCGTAGCGCTGTCGCTTCTCCGGGTTGTTCAGCACCTCGTATGCTTCCGCGGCTTCCTTGAAGCGCTGTTCGGCCTCCCCATCGCCCGGGTTTTTGTCGGGGTGATACTTCAGCGCGAGTTTGCGGTAAGCTTTCTTCAATTCCGGGGTGGTCACCGATCGGGACACACCCAGTATCTCGTAATAATCTCTCTTGGCCATAATTGCATGCTCTACCCGCCGTCCGCGATTCCGCGGGGGCGGGTGACTTTTATTTTAATTCGCCGGGGCAAATAACGTCAATTGCGCGCTCACCACCGGCGTGGATGCCGCAAGCGGGGTTCACCCGTTATTGTCCCACGACCACTTTGGCGTGACGCAACACCCGGTCGTGCATCAGGTACCCTTTTTCGGCTACATCCACCACTTTGCCTTTCAAATTTTCCTTCGGGGCGGGGATGTTGGTGATGGCGTCGTGAAGGTCGGTGTCGAAATCCTTGTGCAGGGAGTCCATGGGTTTCAGACCCTCGTTTTTCAAGATACCGAAAAACTTGTTGTAAATCAGTTCGAAACCTTCTTTCACGCCTTGGATGTCGCTCGCATCCTTGTTGGCTTCAATGGCGCGGTCGAAATCGTCGAGTACGGGAAGCAACTCGCGGATCAACCGATCGGAAGCCGACTTCAACACCTCTATTTTTTCTTTGGACGTCCGCCGTCTGTAGTTCTCGAATTCCGAGTACAGGCGGAGGTATTTGTCGTTCAAGGTGTCATATTTCTCTTGCAATTCCTGCAATTTCGTCAGTTCGCCATTGCCCGCACCGGCTTCTCCACCGGGGTTTTCGAGCGATTCGCCCTCGTGGCCTCCGTCGGACGGAGTTGCTTTCGCCTCATGATCGCCTTGCGTGTATTGGTTTTCCACTTCGCCTTCCCGCGCGGTGGCCTGCTCGTCCATTTGGTTCTTTATATGTTCGCTGTCTTTCTTCTTTGTCATATCGTTCCGATTTCGCCGGGTCGTCGGCAAAGAGCAGACCAAAGGCGGAACCGTGACAAATTGACAAGAATAAAGGCCCGCGCGGGCCGGCACGGATATTTTTAGCGAACCCCCCCGACGCCATTCGCCCCACCGATGCAAGGTGCTTACCCCTCAAAAGCGTATTTTTGCGCCGTGAAAATTCTGGAAGCCATATTGGTGTTCGTCATCCGCGTATACCAACACGTCATTTCACCGCTTTTCGGCGGGAATTGCCGGTATACCCCGACGTGTTCCCAATACGGCGTGGAGGCCATTCGCGAATGGGGGCCGTTCAAAGGCACGTGGCTGGCGTTGAAGCGCATATCCAAGTGCCACCCCTGGGGAGGGCACGGCCACGATCCCGTTCCCCGCAAAGACGGTGGTTCCCAAACCGAACAGCAACGGTCTTCCACATCCGATTTCACGGACCACCCAAACACCAACCACCAAACACAAACCGGCGTTTCCGCCGCGTAAAACCCATGCAAGCTTTATTTTCCTTTACCAAAGTCACCCTATTGGTCGCCGCAGCCGCGACCCTTATGATGTCCTGCGAATCGACCGGCAGAAGCCAGAACCGCAAAATCCAAGAAGCCAAATCCATTCATTTGGCGGCCACGGCCAGGTTCGATTCCGTCTACTCCATTTTGGAAACCAAAAAAGCCGAGATCGAAGACAAGATCGAGCGCACCTCTCCCGACGATGAGCGCATGGAGGCGTACCAAGCCATGATGCGGGGACTCGAGAAGAGCACCAACTTGCTCGACGGATGGGGAGAAGCCGTCCCCGGCATTCCCGGAATGGACGACAACGGCTCGAAGTATTTCGACCCCGAGGGCAACATGGACCTTTCGGAGTTGAGCGACGAAAAGATTCTCGAGTTGCAAACCTCGTACAGCACGCGGTTGAACGACGTCATCCAAGAGGTGAACGGCTTGTTGACCACCATAGACATGTATGAAAATGAATGAAAGACCCAGGCGAAACAGAAAATCGGAAAGCATCCGCGGTCTCGTCCGCGAAGCGCGGCTGTCGGTTGAGCAGTTGATCTACCCTTTGTTCATTCTCGACAGTGATAATCAAAGCGAGCCCATCGTCTCCATGCCGGGGCAATCGCGCCTCGGCCGCGAGCAATTGATGAGAGAACTTTCGGAATGCATGGAGGCGGGCATCCGTTCCTTCGCGCTGTTTCCCGTGGTGGAAGACGGACTGAAGGACCCCCTGGCTTCCTATTCCTACGCCGAGGAAAACTTTTACCTGCACCGCATCCGGGAGGTCAAAGAGGCCTTTCCCGAAGCGACCATCGTCAGTGACGTGGCCATGGATCCGTACAGCAGCGACGGCCACGACGGCGTGGTGAGAAACGGAAAAATCCTGAACGACGAATCCCTGCCCGTACTGGTGCGCATGGCCGTGGCCCAGGCCCAAGCCGGTGTCGACGTAATCGGCCCCTCCGACATGATGGACGGAAGGGTGGGTGCCATCCGAGAAGCTCTTGACGACGAAGGTCTCTCTGAGGTTTCCATCATGTCGTACACGGCCAAATACGCCAGCGCGTGCTACGGTCCCTTCCGCGATGCGTTGGATTCCGCACCCAAGCACGGCGACAAGAAAACCTATCAAATGGACCCCGCAAATGCGCGGGAAGCCTTGCGGGAAGCGGAGCTCGACGAGTCCGAAGGTGCGGACATCCTCATGGTAAAACCGGCGGCCTACTACCTCGACGTGATCCACATGTTGAAAGAAAACTCCTACCTGCCCATCGCGGCCTACAACGTGAGCGGCGAATACGCCATGATCAAGGCCGCAGCCGCCAACGGGTGGCTCGACGGCGAGGCGGCCATGGTTGAATTGCTCACCTCCATCCGTCGTGCCGGCGCCGACATGATCTTGACCTATTTCGCCAAGGAATTCGCACAGTGGCAGAGCCGATGACGCGTGGATGACGAGTGTTTTTTGGGTTTTTGTGGGTGTGGCTCACCCGACCTTGTTTTGCGTTCGGATATCCGATTCACGGCCTTGTCCTCCAATCCGCTCTGACGTTACACCCCCAAAGTCTCCAAATCTTATCGCGTACTCCTAGACCTTTGAAAGGGGAGCTCGCGTGAACCGCGGAAGATCGGTTTCCACGTGTTTTCGCCCAACTTTTCCCGCCTTCTATTCGTGTCTTAGCGCGTCGATGGGATCGAGGGCCGCGGCTTTCTTGGCCGGGTAATAACCGCTGGCCAGCCCCACCAAGATGCACACCACGACGCCGAAGATGATCCACCGCCACGGAATGATGAAGCTGCTGTCGATCAGCATGGAGATGAGGTTGCCCGCGCCGATGCCCAATATGATGCCGAGCAATCCGCCGATTTGCCCGATCACGATGGCCTCGACCAAAAACTGGTTGCGGATGGTTCTCGCGGCCGCGCCGATGGATTTTCGCACACCGATCTCCCGGGTTCTTTCGGTCACCGACACCAGCATGATGTTCATCAAACCGATGGAGGCGCCCAGCAATGTGATGATACCGATGAGGGTGGCGATGAGCGTGATCACCGAGATTTGCTCCAAGAGGAGGTTGACGAGGCTGTCGCTCTGTCGAATGCCGAAGCTGTCGTCCTGTCCCGGCCGGTCGCGTCGGATGTTTCGCATGAGGGCGATGGCCGCATCCTTGGCCGCGGGCAGCATTTCCGGCCGGTCGGTTTGCACGCTGATGGCGTAATCCGTGCGGCCGGTGCCGAACTCGTTTTTGGCGTTTCCGAGGGGAATGATGATCTGGTTGTCGCCGCTGAAACCCATGCTGTTTCCTTTGCTCTCCAACACGCCCACCACCACGTACCGCCTCGGCCCGATGAAAATGTTCTTCCCCAGGGGATCCACCAAGCCGTTTTTGAACAACTTGTCCTCCACGTCGGCGCCGATGATGGCCACGGCCGTGCCCAATTCGTGTTCGTTGCTCGAAAATCCCCGCCCCTTTCCCACCTTGTATCCGGCGGTGAGGAGGTAGTCTTCGCTGCCTCCGATGATCTGTACGTTGGGGTTGGTTTCTTCCGCGCCGAACCTCACCCTGGCGCTAAAGCTCACCGCGCTCGACACCGCCGACCGCGCGGGGAAGTCGTACCGATTCAAAAAATCCATCGCCTGGCGGTAGTCGATGGGTGGATTGGGTTTGTCGCGCTGCCCGTCGCGCTGTCCGCGCAGGTTTTGAGACGCCGATCGGATGTTGAAGGTGTTGGCGCCCATCGCGGAAAAATCGCTTTCGATCTTCGAGCGCAGGGCGTCGATGGATGTGAGTATGCCCACCAAAGCCGTTATGCCCACGGCGATGATCAAAGCCGTGAGCGTGGTCCTCAACACTTGGCTTCGGATCGATCGCAAAGCGATCAACACGTTTTCCCATTGGATTTTCCTCACGGCGGCAGGCTTGATGATTCGGGCGATAAAATTACGAAACCCATTCCCGGACTTGCTTACCGCTCATCATAATTCCTATTTTCGCGGTTCGAAATCCGCGGAAAGGCGCCGATTTTCCGTTCGGAAACCGCGCCTCGTCCCGTGTGTGGAGGTATCCGAGGGATTTCTTATATTCCCGAAAAGGGGATAGGGGGAATTTTTAATCACTTGTCACAAATTAAATCAATATGGTTTTTGACCTTGAAATGATCCGATCGGTGTACGCCAAGTATCCCGATCGCGTAAATGCAGCGAGGAAGCTTTTGAACAGACCGCTCACCTTGACCGAGAAAATATTGTACGCCCACCTGAGCGAAGGCGAGGCGACAGAGGCCTACGAGCGGGGAAACTCTTATGTGGAATTCGCACCCGACCGGGTGGCCATGCAAGACGCAACGGCGCAAATGGCCTTGCTGCAGTTCGTCCAAGCCGGAAAGAAAACCACGGCCGTTCCCACTACGGTTCACTGCGACCACTTGATTCTGGCCGAAAAAGGCGCCAAGGAAGACTTGAAGAATTCCATTTCCGCCAGCTCCGAAGTATTTGACTTCCTCCAATCGGTTTCGTCCAAGTACGGCATAGGATTTTGGCGGCCGGGCGCGGGGATCATCCACCAAGTGGTTCTTGAAAATTACGCCTTCCCGGGTGGATTGATGATCGGAACCGACTCCCATACCGTAAACGCCGGTGGACTCGGCATGGTGGCCGTGGGTGTAGGAGGTGCCGACGCCGTCGACGTGATGGCCGGCATGCCCTGGGAATTGAAATTCCCCAAATTGATCGGTGTGAAACTCACCGGACGAATGAACGGCTGGACCTCCGCCAAAGACGTGATTCTGAAAGTCGCCGGAATCCTCACCGTGAAGGGAGGTACCGGAAGCATCGTGGAGTATTTCGGCGAAGGGGCCCAAAGCTTGTCTTGCACGGGAAAAGGCACCATCTGCAACATGGGCGCCGAAATCGGTGCGACGACATCCACTTTCGGCTACGACGTGAAAATGTCCGATTACCTCCGCGGTACCGGTAGGGCCGAAGTGGCCGACCTGGCCGACGGCATCGCCGAGCACCTCACCGGCGACCCCGAAGTGTACGCCAACCCGCACGAGTACTTCGACCAAGTCATCGAGATCGACCTCTCCGCTTTGGAGCCCTACGTGAACGGACCCTTCACCCCCGATTTGGCTACCCCCATTTCGGAATTCGGTAAGAAAGTGGAAGAAGAAGGATGGCCGAAGGAGCTGGAAGTGGGATTGATCGGATCGTGTACCAACTCTTCCTACGAAGACATTTCCCGAGCCGCATCCGTGGCTCGTCAAGCCCTGGACAAAGGCCTGGGCATGAAGGCGGAATTCACCATTACCCCCGGTTCCGAGCAGGTGCGCTACACCGTGGATCGGGACGGATTCTTGGACACCTTCCGCAACGTGGGCGGAGTGGTGCTCGCCAATGCGTGCGGACCGTGCATCGGGCAGTGGGCACGGCACTCCAACAACCCGGAGAAAAAGAACTCCATCATCACCTCTTTCAACCGCAATTTCGCCAAACGAAACGACGGAAACCCCAATACACACGCTTTCGTGGCTTCACCCGAAATCGTCACCGCCCTCGCCATCGCCGGCGATTTGACCTTCAATCCACTGAAGGATGAATTGGTCAACGCCAAGGGCGAAAAGGTAAAACTGGAAGAACCGAGAGGTCCGGAAATGCCCGTAAAAGGGTTCGAAGTGGAAGACCCCGGGTATATCGCTCCCGCCGAGGACGCCTCGGAAGTGGAGATCAAAGTGAACCCCGACTCCAAGCGACTGCAGATTCTCACGCCATTCGCGCCCTGGGACGGCAAGAACATCACCGGGATGAAACTGCTCATCAAAGCGAGCGGCAAGTGCACCACGGATCACATTTCCATGGCCGGGCCGTGGTTGAGATTCCGCGGTCACCTCGACAACATCTCCAACAACACCCTGACCGGCGCGGTGAACGCCTTCAACGGTGAAACCGACAAGGTGAAAAACCAACTGACGGGCGAGTACGGCGCCGTTCCCACCGTTCAGCGCGCGTACAAGGCGGCGGGTGTTCCCACCATCGTGGTGGGCGACCACAACTACGGTGAAGGTTCTTCCCGTGAACACGCGGCCATGCAACCCCGCCACCTCGGTGTGCGCATCGTTCTGGTGAAGTCCTTCGCCCGAATCCACGAAACCAACCTCAAGAAACAGGGCATGTTGGCCCTGACCTTCGCCAACGAAAGCGATTACGACAAGATCCGAGAAGACGATACCATCGACACGGTGAATCTCGATACGATCGCTCCCGGCGAGCCCATCTACTTGGAGTTGCGCCACAGCGACGGCACAACCGAAAGGATCGAAACGTTGCACACGTACAACGAAGGACAAATCGCGTGGTTCAAGGCCGGATCGGCGCTGAACCTGATCCGCGAAGCCGAAAGGGTTTAAAGCTGAACCTCCTTTTTTTCGGTTCCGTCGCATATCGGTACGAGCCGAGGCGATCCGAACGCACATTCAAAACGTCGGGATCCATTCCCGACGTTTTTTTTTATGTGGTCGGAAATCGCATCCGAAACGCGCGTGCCACCTTTCCCGAAGGGGGTGGCGGGGCTCTGTATTACGCGCGGAATCATCGTGGATGACAATTGCTTTGAAGGATGAATTGTTTGTTTAAATTTGTGCCGTCAACAAAAAACAATTGTGATGAAAAAAATTATTTACTCTTTTCTTTTCGCAGCTGCCGGACTTTTCGCAGCTCAATCAGCTACCGCCCAAGAGAACGTTTTTTCGGGAGGTATAGAACTGGCGTTGCCGTTAGGTGACTTCGGTGAAGGGAATGACCTCGGTATCGGTGCGTCCGTCTCCTACGAGTTGGGCTTGACCGATAATTTCGCCGTACTCGCGAACGCCGGTTACATTTACTACATGACGGAAGGAGATGGGGTTACCTTTGGGCAAATCCCTATCCAACTCGGTGCACGCTACTATTTGGCCGGACAACGCGAAGGCTTTTTTGCCCAAGTTTCAGCCGGTACGCATCTTAGCATGTCCTCCTACGACAGCGATTTGGTGGATAACGAGACGAATGCGGACTTCAGTTTGGCGCCGCATGTAGGATTTTTCCTTACGGAAAAGTTGTCGCTTGATCTGCGTTACCAAATGATCTTCGTGCCGGGTCAAGAAGAAACCATAACTGAGCCTTTTACGGGACAGACAATGACCGTCGAAACCGATGCCACGACCTTCGGTTACCTCGGGTTGCGTGTGGCCTACATGTTCAATTAATCCGATTTGCATAAAGAGGGAGGGTATTCGTATCCTCTTCTTTTGACAAATATTGACGCCGGGATCGGTTGGGAAATCCCCATCATCCCGGCGTCGTCATTTCTCCGCTTGCATGACCGGAGGAAACGACGTCTCCCACTCCCTTAACGTTAAGAAATCCGACCCTCGACTTTATCCGATCTTAAAAAGGTGCCTCCGACCTTGCCTAACCGATACAATTTCCGATTTTTGACCGTCCATCGAACACATCCAAACCTGCATCGACCATGAGAAATGCGATTTTGATCTTGATTTTCGGCTGGGTACTCACGGCCGCCCTTCCGGCTTTTTCGCAGGACACCAACCCCGACGAAGGCAACACGGGCCCGTGGTACGGGCAACTCTCATTCGGTGTGTTGGCTCCTTTCGGCGACCTGAGCGACCAACTCGAAATGGCATTGGGTTCCCGCGTGGCACTCGAACGAAGCCTTTTCAAAGAATTCACCCTGCTCGCAGGCGTTGGCTTTTATCACTTTATGGACAGTGAAAAGTCCTCATCCACGAATCAAATACCCCTGGACCTGGCCTTCCGCGCCTACCTTACCGAGAAACACAATGGATTTTTCGGCGAACTTCAGGCCGGGGGAGTAATCAACCTTACTTCGTACGACATTACCGACGCCGAGTCGGAAACGGAGTTTTGGCCCGGCCTGACGCCCCGAATCGGGTATTATTTCACGCCCCGATTTTCCTTCTCCGTCATGGCGCGGTACATGTGGGCCCCCGAGAGGGATCGCATGATCGTGGGGGTGAGACCCGATTACTTCACCCTTCACACCCTACCCAAAGCGGAATTTTACTACCTCGGCGCCGATTTCACCTATACGTGGTGAGGTTTCAACCCTTTTTCCAGGTGTTCACCCCCGCGGGGTTCGCCACTCCGTTGCGAATGTCTATTTTTGAGGATTGACGGAAGGCACTTCCCGGGTTCAGACCGCTGCGGCGGCGCCCGCCGCTCTCCTCTCGCCAAAAGCGGCTCCCCCGCGGATGGCAACCGAACATGAAGAAAATGACCCCATTGAAGAATGATTTGCTCTTGCGTGCGGCCCGTGGACTGAAAACGGAACGAACGCCCGTATGGCTCATGCGCCAAGCCGGTAGAATACTGCCCGAGTACCGGGCCATCCGCAACAGTTTGTCCGGATTCAAAGAACTGGTGGAAACGCCGCATCTGGCTGCCGAAGTCACCATTCAGCCCGTCGATATCCTCGACGTCGACGCCGCCATTATCTTCAGCGACATCTTGGTCATCCCCGACGCCATGGGCTTGCCGTACGAAATGGTCGAGAAAGTGGGTCCGCATTTCCCGCAAACCATCAAGGCGGAAAGCGACCTCAAAAAATTGCACATCGCCGATTCGGGTGACCTGAGTTACGTGTACGAAGCCATCGCCATCACCCTTCGGGAATTGGACGGCCGCGTGCCCCTCATCGGATTCGCAGGTGCGCCATTCACGTTGTTTTGCTACATGGTCGAGGGCGGAGGATCAAAGACCTTTTCCAAAGCCCGCAAAATGATCGCGCAAAACCCCGATCTCGCGCACCGCATCCTTGACATGGTCACCGAATCGACCATCGCATACTTGCACGGGCAGGTAGACGCCGGGGTTCACTTGGTGCAAGTTTTCGATTCCTGGGCCGCCGTTCTCGATCGCAGCGATTACGCGGAATTCTCGTTGCCCTACATGCGTCGCATCGCCGAGGCCATCCACCCCCGCGTACCGGTGACGCTTTTCGCCAAGGGAGCCAATTTCTCCATCGGTGATTTGGCCACTTTGCCATGCGACACCATCGGGTTGGACTGGACCGTGCCGGTGGATTTCGCCCGAAGTCAAGCCATGAACAAAACCCTCCAGGGAAACCTCGACCCGACGGCCCTTTACGCGCCCGGCAAGGAAATTGTAAAAAAGACCCGCGAAATGCTCCAAGCCTTCGGGGGGCACAAGCACATCGCGAACCTGGGCCACGGCGTCTATCCCGATACCGATCCCGAAGCCGTCAAAATTTTCGTCAACACCGTAAAAGAATTTGAATATGAACACGCCTAAAGCACTCCTCATCCTCTTCGCACTCTTCGCCTCCATGGGCGTAAGCGCCCAAGACGAAGCCGCCAAAGAAGAGGATCCGAACAACTTGGTGCCCAACCCGGGATTCGAAGAATACGAAGACAGGCTGCGCAGGGACGGACAATTCGACCTCACCACCTCGTGGTTCAACCCCACGCCCCAAATCAGCGACTTGTTCGCATCCGAGATCAAAAGCCGATACGTGGCCGTGCCCGACAACAAGTTCGGAAGCCAAGAACCTTTCGAGGGCGGTAACTACGCCGGCGTGGTCATGTACAGTTTCCGAAACCGCGTGCCCCGCACCTACATTTCGGTAGAATTGAAATCGCGCCTGAAGAAAAACGGCTTGTACTGCGTGAGGTACCGCGCCTCTCTCGCCGAGCGCAGCATGCATGCGGTAAACAACTTGGGCGCCCACCTTTCGTCGAGCAAACCGTCCCTGAAAAGCGCCATTTCCATGGAGCTGTCGGATGCCGTGCTGTCCGATAAGAACGAGATCGTTTCCGACACCGAAGGCTGGTGGCAGTATTGTACGCGCATCAACGCCAAGGGCGGCGAGCGCTACCTGACCTTGGGCAACTTCATGCCCGATTCCCGAACCAATACGCGTGAAGTGCCTTTGGCCGACAAATACGCCGAGGAAGGCGCCGAACCAATGGCCTACTACTACATCGACGACGTGGAGGTTTACGAAGTCGCCGCCAACGAAACGTGTGGCTGCGCGGGATCGAAAATTCCCGAAAGCAAAGTGATTTTCTCGTCCACCACGCCGCTGACCGACGACATGACCATCACCGAAAAGGTGGAAGCCGTCGACGTGTATTTCTATCAGTACCAGTCGGATGTGGTGTCGATCGCACAGCGCAGCATCGACAAGATCATCGAGCTGCTCGAAGCCAACCCCATGATGCGCATCCGCGTGATCGGTCACACCGACAACGAAGAGGCCGAGCTGGCCAAAACGGAAATGCAACTGCGCGACCTCGGCAACCAGCGCGCCATGAAAGTCATGACCTACATGGTTTCCAAAGGCATCGACCGCAAGAGAATCATCACCGAATCGGTCGACAACAAGGAGCCGGCATCCACGCGCAGCACTCCGCTGTCCATCGCGCAAAATCGCCGCGTGGAATTCAAAATCGCCCTCTGATTCGGCGGTTTTTCACGTCGCATTCGAATTCAGGCGTGTCGGTGGATTTTTTGGGCGTGCCCCCGGCGGGTCTTTCCGGCCGGTGAGGCTCTTCCCGTGAAATTCCTCGGAAATCGCGCATGGACTTTGCATGTGGTGCCGGGGTCGGTCTACTGCCTGTGGTCGGTGCATTCCCGCCGCGTCGCCGCATATCCGCGGTGGAGCTTCCGGTGGTCGCTCACCCCGGATTGCGCCCGACTGCGCCGCCAATGCACCGAGCCGCCGGCATGCGCCCTCACGCGGGATTGGGCTTCGCAGAGAATTTGCCCTCACTCAACGGATAACGGGATGCGGGATGTCCCACCCACAAAAACCCAAAACACCCGGCACACGGGCGTGAGCGATTGCATTGCGGATTATCGGCCGGCCTTCAAGGCGGCGATGGTGGCAATGGGATCGGGTGAGTTGAAGATGGCGTTGCCGGCCACCACCACGTCTACGCCCACTTCGGCGAGCTTGGGAGCATTTTCGAGATTCACCCCGCCGTCTACCTCGATGCGCGTTTTGGCTCCGGTTTTTTCGATGAGGTTTTTCACGCGCTCCACCTTGCGGTACGTGTTTTCGATGAATTTCTGTCCGCCGAAACCGGGGTTTACCGACATGACCAGGATCAACTCGATGTCTTGGATGATGTCTTCCAAATCGTTTACCGCACTATGGGGATTCAGCGCGACGCCGGCTTTCATGCCCTCGCCCACGATGCTCTGTATGGTGCGGTGAAGGTGGCGGCACGCCTCGAGGTGAACGGTGAGGATGTTCGCGCCGGCTTCCTTGAACCGACGGATGTACCTGTCGGGGTCGACGATCATCAGGTGGACGTCCAAGGGTTTGAGCGTGTGCTTGTTGATCGCTTCCATCACCGGAAACCCGAAGGAGATGTTGGGCACGAACACGCCGTCCATGATGTCTACGTGTATCCAGTCGGCTTCGCTGGAATTCAGCATTTCCATGTCATCGATGAGATTTGCGAAGTTGCCGGAAAGGATGGAAGGAGAGACCAGAAGAGACATGCCCGAAAAATTTTAGAATTGCGCTGCGAAGATAAGAAGGCTGTCCGGGTATTCCTTCCCGTGTAGAGCTTGGGGGTGGAGCAAAAAAAGGTTCCGGAAACCGGAACCTTTTCGTTTTTCTGTTTATCGTCTCACTTATTTTCGTTCATCCGAGGTAGGCCCTGAGGCGCTGGCTTCTGGATGTGTGTTTGAGTTTTCTCAGTGCTTTTTCTTTGATCTGTCTCACCCTTTCTCGGGTAAGGCCGAAGCGGTCGCCGATTTCTTCGAGGGTGAGTGAATGGTCGCCGACCAGGCCGAAATACAATCTTACGACGTCGGCTTCCCTTGCGGACAAAGAGTGTAGCGATCGTTCGATCTCGAGTCCAAGCGACTTCGAAATCATGGGTTCGTCGGGGGTGGGGGCGTTTTCTTCGTAGACGACTTCGTGGAGGGATTTTCCGTCCTCTTCGTCGGCGCTCAAGGGAGCGTCCATCGATACTGCGCGCGTAATGCTTTCCAGACTTTGCCTGACCTCTTCTATGGTCATGTCCAGGCATTCGGAAAGTTCTTCGGCGGTGGGCGGTCTTTCGAATTCTTGTTCGAGTTTGGCGATGGCCTGGTTCACTTTGTTGAGGGCGCCGATTTTGTTTAGCGGCAGCCTGACGATGCGCGCCTGTTCGGCGATGGCCTGAAGAATGGACTGTCTGATCCACCAAACGGCATAGGATATAAACTTGAATCCTCTCGTCTCGTCGAAGCGTTCGGCGGCTTTGATCAGGCCCACGTTGCCCTCGTTGATCAAATCCTGGAGGGTGAGTCCCTGATTTTGGTATTGCTTGGACACGCTGACGACAAAGCGCAGGTTCGCTTTGGTCAATCTTTCAAGGGCGTCGGTGTCCCCTTTTTTGATTCTTCTCGCCAATTCGACCTCCTCTTCCGGGGAGATCAATTCGATGCGGCCGATTTCCTGCAGGTACCTTTCGAGCGAGGCGCTTTCGCGATTGGTAACCTGTTTTGATATTTTTAACTGTCTCATAGAAGTGTGATGCTACTATTTCTTTGTCGCATTGCCCCCTATAACGACACCCGTCAATCTTTGGTTACAAATCATGACGGGTGCCGAAAAGTGGGAATTCACTTCTATGCGGGAACCGAATTTTGCCCGTAATCAGGGCGTTCCCGAAGTTGTCGGGCCGTTTCGGCTTTTCAACTTCGGGCCCTTTCGAGGGGGAGTTTTCCCCCGTTTTTTACCTCTGGTTGGAGCGTTCGGGTTTGGGCATCAAGACCTTCCGGGAAAGTTTTATTTTTCCGGTTTTGGGGTCTTTGCCAACCACTTTGAACTTTACCATCTGGCCTTCGCTCAGCACGTCCTCGACTTTGTCGACACGGCCCCATTCCAGTTCGGAAATGTGCAGCAATCCATCGGTGCCGGGCACTACCTCCACGAAGGCGCCGTAGGGCATGATGGTTTTCACCTTGCCTTCGTACTCCTCGCCGATTTCCACGGTGGGTGGGAAGGCGATGGAGCGGATGCGCTTCTCGGCGGCGTCGATATCTTGCTTGTTGCTCGATACGATGTCGACTTTTCCGGCGCCGTTCACCTCGTCGATGACGATTTCGGTGTTGGTTTGTTCTTGGATTTCCTGGATGATCTTTCCGCCGGGTCCAATGATGGCGCCGATCATGTCTTTCGGGATGGTGAAAGAGATGATGCGCGGAGCGTGGGGCTTGTAGTCCTCACGTGGTTTGTCGATGGCTTTCAACATCTCGTTGAGGATGTGGTGCCTTCCTTCACGCGCTTGGTACAGGGCCTGCTTGAGGATTTCGAAATCGAGTCCTTCGATCTTGATGTCCATCTGACAAGCCGTGAGACCTTTGGCGGTGCCGGTCACTTTGAAGTCCATGTCGCCCAGGTGATCCTCATCGCCCAAAATGTCGGACAACACGCTGAATTTTCCCGTTTCCGGGTCGCTGATCAATCCCATGGCGATTCCCGAAACGGGAGCCGTGATTTTCACACCGCCGTCCATCAATGCGAGGCATCCGGCGCACACAGTGGCCATGGACGACGATCCGTTGGATTCGAGGATGTCGCTCACCAGCCGCACGGTGTAGGGATTTTCCGGGGAGCCGGGAATCACTCGTTTGAGGGCGCGCATGGCGAGGTTTCCGTGGCCGATTTCCCGACGTGAAGTTCCTCGGATGGGGTAGGCTTCACCGGTTGAAAACGGGGGGAAGTTGTAGTGGAGCAGGAATTTATCGGATTCTTGCTTCAGTGCGGTGTCGATGGTTTGTTCGTCGAGTTTGGAACCCAAGGTGAGCGTGGTCAGCGACTGTGTTTCGCCCCTGGTGAAGATGGCCGAACCGTGGGTGCCGGGCAGGTAGTCCACCTCGCACCAAATGTCGCGGATGTCGGTGGGTTTCCGTCCGTCGAGGCGGATTCCGTCGTTGAGCACCATGTCGCGAACGGCTTTCTTCATCGCGCCTTTAAAGTACTTGGAAGCCAATTCTCGCTTCTCGATTTGCTCTTCTTCGGAATAGCGCTCCATGAAGCGGTCGAAGATTTCGGTAAAGCTTTTGCTGCGGTCGTCTTTGCCCAATTGCTTTTTGGCCACGGCGAGGCAGTCGGCGTAGCAAGCGTCCATCACTTGCTTCTTCAGTTCTTCGTCGTGCGTTTCGTGGCTGTACTCGCGTTTGGGTTGGGATTTTGGCACCATGTCGCCGAGTTCTTTCAGCGCGCGGCAGTGCACTTTCAGAGCGGAATGCGCCGCGGCGATGGCTTGAACCATTTCGTCTTCGCTCACTTCGCTCATCTCGCCTTCCACCATAACGATGCTCGACTCGGTACCGGCCACCATGAGGTCGATATCCGATCCTTCGAGCTCTTCGAAAGTCGGGTTGATGATGAAATTTCCGTTGTTTCTGGCGACGCGCACTTCGGATACCGGCCCGTTGAACGGGATGTCGGACACGGCGATTGCGGCGGAGGCCGCCAAGCACGCCAGGGCGTCGGGGATATTGGTTTTGTCGGAAGACATCAGCGCGAGCATCACTTGGGTTTCCGAGTGGTAGTCGTCGGGGAACAGGGGTCGCAATGCCCGGTCGACCAATCGCATCGTCAGGATTTCTTCGTTGCTGGGACGCGCCTCACGCTTGAAGAATCCGCCCGGGAATCGCCCCGTGGAAGCGTATTTTTCGCGGTAGTCCACCGTCAGAGGAAGGAAGTCCACTCCTTCCTTTGCGTCTTTGTTGGAAACTACCGTGGCGAGCATCATGGTGTCGCCCAATCTTACCATCACGGATCCGTGCGCCTGCTTGGCGAGTTTGCCGGTTTCGATCGTAATCGGTTTGCCGTCGCCGAGATCAATGGTCTTGGTCTTTACTTCGTAATTCATCTTTGTTTCGTTGTTCTATGTGTACATGTCGGGACCTTTCCCGGGTTTTCAATTTCATTCTGCACAAAAAAAGGCAACGACCATAGCGGTCCATTGCCTCTCTTCGTATGTTTTCGGCGCGTGGGCCGATTATTTTCGGATACCGAGTTCTTTGATAATGGCTCGGTAGCGCTCAATTTCGGTATTTTTCAAGTAGTCGAGTAGTCGACGTCTTTTCCCAACCAAAGCCACCAACGCCCGCTCGGTGTTGAAGTCCTTGCGGTTGGTTTTAAGGTGCTCGGTCAAGTGGTTGATTCGGTACGTGAAAAGTGCGATTTGCCCTTCCGACGATCCGGTGTCTTTTTCTGATTTGCCGTGTTTCTTGAAGATCTCGGCTTTCTTTTCGGGTGTCAGATACATGCCTAAATTGTGGAAATGTTAGTTATGCGGTCTTTAAAAACAGGGGGCAAAGATAGAATTTATTTCTTGGATTTGGAGGTTTTTTGTTCCACCGTCTTTTTTTCCTTTTTCGGTGATTTTTGGGTCAACATCGACAGGGTGCGCACGATCTCGCTTTTGAGTTTGTGGCGGTGGACGATGAAATCCAGAAAACCGTGTTCCATGACGAATTCCGCCGTCTGAAATCCTTCGGGCAGGTCTTTTCCGATGGTTTCCTTCACCACCCGTGGACCGGCGAATCCGATCAGCGCGTTGGGCTCGGCGATGTTCAAATCGCCCAGCATGGCGAAACTGGCCGTCACCCCGCCGGTGGTCGGATCCGTGAGCACGGAGATGTACGGCAATCCGGCGTCCGCCAAGAGGGTGAGCTTGGCCGAGGTTTTGGCCATCTGCATGAGGGAATAGCCGGCCTCCATCATCCGGGCGCCACCCGATTTGGATATCAATATCAAAGGAGCTTTGCGCTTGATGGCCATGTCGATGGCCCGGGATATCTTCTCTCCAACCACCGACCCCATGGAGCCGCCGATGAAGGCAAAATCCATGGCGCCCACCACGACGTCGATTTCGCCGATGGGGCCGTGAGCCGTGCGGATGGCGTCTTTCAAGCCCGTCTTCTTTTGGCTCGCCTTGATCCGATCGGGGTATTTTTTGGTGTCTTCGAATTTCAACGGATCGCCCGAACTCATGGACTTGTTGAACTCGGTGAATTTCCCGTCGTCGAAGAGAATGCCGAAATACTCTTTGGAACCGATGCGCGCGTGGTGACTGCATTCACCGCAAACCCACAAATTCTCCTTGTGCTCGTCCATGCTTACCACATGGCTGCACTTGGGGCATTTATACCACAGACCTTCAGGGGTTTCCTTCTTGTCTTTGGTCGACGTGGTGATTCCTTCCTTGATTCTTTTAAACCATCCCATAGGGCTGCCTTCGAATGCTACAAAAGTAAAAAATCTTTTCTCCCTAGATCAGAACGGGTAACCGATTCCCAAACTCAGGTTCCACCGCGGCCGGTACGGATCCAAGTGGTCGTGGGCCGGCCGATCTTCGTTGAGCTCGCGAATGTAGGCGTTGTATTTGGATTTGGGCTGAAAAAACCACCTCTCGCCCCGATCGAGCGACGGGTCCCGGACTTGTAATCCCAAGTCGAGACGGATGATGAAAAAGTCGAAATCGAATCGGAATCCGGGACCCACTCCGATGGCGATCTCTTCCACGAAGCGGTCGAAGGAAAAATCGGCCCCGGGGCGGGAAGGCTCGGGATTCAACGTCCAGATGTTTCCGCCGTCCACGAAGAGCGCCCCCTCGAGAATGTCGAGCAGATCGAAGCGGTACTCCACGTTGAACTCGATGAGGATGTCGCCGATTTTGTCGTAGTTCCTGCTGAAATCCCGGTAAGACCCGGGTCCCAAAGTCCGCGCCTGCCAGGCCCGGATCCCGTTTGCACCGCCGCCGAAGAAGCTCTTCTCGAAGGGCAGTACCTTGAGGTTTTTCAACGGCTTGCCGATGCCGCCCGAAAGCCGGAATACGGTGCTCATCTTCTCGTTGTGGTTGAGGTAGTACCGCACGTCGTGGGTGGTTTTCAGGTAGTGCGCGAAAGGGATCCCCAGTATTTCGTAGCGACCGCTTTCGTCCGTCGGTGCGTCGCTCATTTGGAATAGACCCCGCATGAGGGAGCCGGCCGTCTCCCCCGATCCCCGGTAGAAGAAGAAGTTCCTTCCGGGCCGCTCCGACCGCTGGGTATTCAAGGTATAAACCACCCTGGAGCTCTGGATGAAGTGGTCTTGGTAGGTGTTGATCAGAAAGGGATCGCCGATCTCTTCCAACCGCCGACGGAAGGCTTCGGAAGGGTTGATCTTGATGAGGCTGAACTCCAAGGGACTCACCACCCACTGCTTGGCGGCCGATTCGGACCATTGGTAGGAAATGGAACTGAAGGAGCGGGTGCGTTCGTAATCCGGGCGACTTTGGTAGGAGAGGTTGGCCAGTAGCTGAGTGCGGGGATTGGCCGATTTGGCGAACCGTTCGGCGCGGATGGGCAGCAGGAATTTCGGAAAGGTGACCGATATCTCGGGACCAATTTCAACGGTGTTGAAAGAGAATCTGTTGGCGACTTCCAAGTCGGAGGTGGTCGCCTCGTCGAGGGTGAGGATGCGTTGGGCCTCCACGCCACCCGCGATGCGGAAGTCGAAGGTTTCCGCCCCCCCGAAGGCGTTTTTGTTTCGGTATCCTACGGCCCCCGACACCCCCAAATATCCGCCTTGGTTCGTGCCGCTCCACTCGGCGGTGAGGCCTTGTTTTTTGGAGGGAATGAGGCGGATGGTGGCGTCGAGGCTGTCGTTGTCCAACCGGTCGGTGGAGGGAAGGAAATCGATGCGGGTGGCGGCGACGATCGGCAAGGTGCTCAGCCGTCGGTACGTCGAGGTGACCCGATCCAAACGGTAGAGATCGTTCGCCCGAAACAGAACGTTTTGGGCGAGGATCTTGTGTTTTACGCCGAGTTGGTCGCGGTCTACGATGGTGTACCCCGGTAGGTAGACGGTGTCGCCGGCCAATTCGTCCGCTCTTCCCGAAAGCGATTGATCCACGATGTGGATGTCGCGGATGAAGTACCGCTTGTACGGTTTGACCACCATGGAGTCGGGATCGCCTTCGTAGGGTACTTTGCGCGGGTAGATGCCCTGAACCACGTGGAGGTTGTATCCGGGCAGGGTGGAATCGACGTCGAAATAGATCAGCGACTTGTTGAAATCGTAATACCCCAAATTCCGGAAATACGTCGTCAAGCGTTCCCGCTCTTCGTCCAACTTGTCGAGGTCGAAACGGTTTCCTTCCTCGACGGACGTTTTGATGCTCCTTGATTCGGCCAAGTAGCTTTTTAGCCGCGCGTCGGGGATTTCGAAGGTGAGGCTGTCGATGATGTAGGGGTTTCCCGCGTCGATGAGGTAAGTCACGGTGGCCATTTGCCGGCTGTCGTCGAAAGCGATCGTCGTGTCTACGACTGCGTCGAAATATCCGTGCTTGACGAGGTAGGCCTCCAACTGCGCGATGCTGCGCCCCACCAGAGTCGAATCATAAACTACCGGCGCTTCGCCCACGGTTTCCCGCCACCAAGAGCCGAAAGGTTTGAGCTCTTTGGGCTCCTTGCCCTTGGCGAGGCGCTTTTCGTTTTTTATCGCCAATTTTTTGCGACGTTTGTCGTTGCGCTCCTCGAATTTGTCGGGATTGGGAACGTTCCAAGCCCACAGGTAGAAGCGAAACAAACCCAATAGTTTGCGGTTGGGGCGGAGGCGAACGGTGGTCTTCATTTCTTCCTCGTCCACCCCGCTCGGATTCTCGACGTATTGGTATTTGTTCTTGCGGAGCAAATACTCGTCGTCGGCCAATCGCTTGGTCGGATTGCAACCCATCGTTCCCAACAGGATGACGAGCACCGCCGGCACGATAAAATTCCTGTATGGAAGTCGGTCTCTCAAAAAGGGGAATCAATGATTATGACATGAAGGGAAAAGTATCCAAAAATCAAATCAAATCTACGCGCGCCCTGCATCAAAAAAAATACCGCGATTTGACCGGTACTTTTCTGGTCGAAGGGGTGAAAATGGTGGGTGAAGCCCTTTCGACCGGTGCAAAAATAGAAATGATCGCGTTCAGCGGTGACCCGGCGGAGTTTCCCTACGCATTACCGGTCGACGCCCTGACGGCGACCCGTGCCGATCTGGAGCGGATGTCGGCCATGAAAACGGCCCCACCGATCTTGGCGATCTGCCGTCAACCCGCCGTCGACGAGGCGTTTCGGCCCACGTCCACTTTTTTCGCGCTCGACGGTGTGAAGGACCCCGGCAACCTCGGAACGGTCTTGAGGATTTGCGATTGGTTCGGCATCGAATCTCTCCTTTGCTCCCCCGATTGCGTCGATGTGTTCAACCCAAAAGTCGTGCAGGCCTCCATGGGCGCCATTTTCCGTGTGAAGGTGTCGTACGGGGACTTGCGCCCGGTCGCCGAAAGCCTTCAAGGCGAATTTTCCCTTCTCGTGGCCGATATGGACGGAGAGTCCATCCACGGCCTCGAGTGGCCCGGCAAGTCCATGGTCGTATTCGGGAGCGAATCTCACGGGCCAAGCCCCGAGATCAGGGAAAAGGCGGACATCGTTTTCACCATCCCCGGCGGGGGGCGGGGCGAATCCCTCAACGTGGGTGTGGCGGCGGGAATCACCGCGTCGCACTTGGCGGCAAGGCGGATCGGCAAATGACGAGGAGGGCTAACCCTCGAAAGTGAAGGTCACAAGAAATGTCCGGCTGCGCAGTCCCCGCAACGGGGCGCTGAATTGCGTGTCTTCTTCCACCAAGACGTTGGGAATGCCCACAGCCATCTTCAGCTCGACGCCGAATTTGAAATAAGGCAAGAAAAAGTCCAGACCGCCCCCGAATTCCATGGCGAAGTCGTGCTTCTGGGCTTTCACGATGATGTCTTCGGCCACGGCGTTCTTCACGTCCTTTTCCGACTGCATGTCGATGCGGAAGCGCCCGCCGGCGACCACATAGGCCGCCAAGTTGTTCAAGCGGTCGGTGCGGAACTTGAAGTTCACCGGGAAATCGATGAAGGTAGACTCCACGCGTTTGGTGAAGAAAGTGGTGGAATCCGCGTTGACGTAAAAGGTGTAGTCCAAAGCCCGGTCCTCGAAACTCAGCGTCGGGGTGAAACGGAGGTGGATATTCTTCGTGAAGTTCAACGAAGCGATGATGCCGAGGTTGAAACCCGGTTGTCGCACGGCGGTCACGTTGAGCAAGGAATCTTTGAAGCCGAAGTTGACGTGACGGTCCACGTAGTAATCGGCCGAATTGAAACCGAGTAAAAACCCGAAATGATACGGCTTCTTGTCGAAGCCACCCAGGTTCATGGGGCGGTAATTCTGCCCCGATGCCGACGCCACGACCAAAAGGAACACGACTAAAGCCGCGCTCTTTCCCAAGGTGTTGATGATCGATTTTCGGGTTGACATTGACAACAAAAACGTTTGGGTCACCTCATTAGTGCACCGTCCGGCAATTTAAGACGATTTCCCTCACCGCGCCAAATGGATTCACGGTTTCAATCCGGTGTATATGGAGGCGATGCCACCGGTGAGAGTTCGGGTTTTCAGTGATGCGAAGCCCACCTCCGCCAGTATGGCCTCGAAGTCTTTTCCTTCCGGAAATGCCAGAACCGATTGGGGGAGGTAGGAGTACGCCGCTTTGTCTTTGCTCACCACGCGACCGATAAAAGGCATGACGTATTTGAAATAGAAGAAGTACCCCTGCTTCAAGGGAAAACGCCGGGGCTTGGAAAATTCCAAAACCACCAGTCGGCCGCCGGGGCGCAGCACGCGGTACATCTCCGACAGCCCGGCTTTCAGGTTCTGGAAGTTGCGCACGCCGAAGCCCACCGTGACGGCGTCGAAGGACGCGTCCGAAAAGGGGAGGTTTTCCGAATCCCCTTCCCGAAAGGTGATCCTGTCGTCCAGCCCTTTTTCCGCGACTTTCATGCGTCCCACGTCGAGCATGCCCTTGGAAATGTCCACCCCGACGATGTGCTCCGGCGCGATCACCATGCTTTCCAGGGCGAAATCGCCCGTGCCCGTAGCCACGTCGAGGATGCGCTTGGGTTGGTCTTGCGCCAGGATCCGGATGGCTTTCTTCCTCCACCGCTTGTCGATTCCCACGGAAAAGAAGTGGTTGAGAAAGTCGTACTTCACGGCGATGTTGTCGAACATCCGCGCCACCTGCTCTTTCTTGGAAGCTCCGTCTTCGTAGGGTGTAATGTCGTCGTGTTTCATTTCGGGGGCTACGGTTTTGGTGCGCATGTCGGTTGTGTGCTTCAGGCGGTTTTCATTCCCCCGCGAGGTGGATATGGGCTTCCGCCCTCAGGCGTTCCCTGTCGATGGGTACCACGCCCACGTGCTCGCAGACCAAGCCGCCCGCGAGGTTGGACAGAGCCGCCATGTCGCGCACGTCCACACCGGAGGCCAAAGCCAGCGCCGCCACGCTGATGACCGTATCGCCCGCGCCGGACACGTCGGCGATGTTGCGCACGTGAGCGGGGATGTGGTGACGGCGTTCGCCTTGTTGCACGAACATGCCTTTTTCGCTCAGCGTGATCAGGGAAATGTCGTTTTCGATTTTCGATTCGAGGAGGTTCACCGCCTTGCGGATGGAATCCAAATCGCCCCGGGTGATTTCCAGCTTCAGCCCTTCCGCGAGTTCCTTGAGGTTGGGCTTGAAGAGCGTGGCGCCCCGGTAGGCGAAAAAGTTGTGCTTTTTGGGGTCCACCGCCGTGGGGATGCCCATGGAGCGGGCCAAGTCCAGCGCGTGCGAGATGACGTTTTCGGTGAGCACCCCTTTGTTGTAATCCTCGAAGATCACCACGTCGGGGGTGTAGTTTTCCATGAGGTCGGAAATGCGTGCCATGAGCAGTTCTTCTCCGGCTTCATCCACCTCGGCGTCGGATTCCTCGTCCACGCGTACGATGTGCTGGTGTCCGCTGATGACCCGGGTTTTGGTCGTTGTGGGTCGGTCTCTTATCCCGATCAGGCCCCGATCCGAAATCCCCCGTTTGGCGAGGAGGTTTCTGAAAGTTTCTCCCCCGCCGTCTTCGCCCACCACTGCGCAAATCACCGGTTCGGCACCCATGGCTGCGACGTTGAGCGCCACGTTGGCCGCCCCGCCCAAGCGGTCTTCGCGTTCGGTGACGCGGATGATGGGCACGGGTGCTTCGGGCGAGATGCGGTCTACGCGCCCCCAGAGGTAAGCGTCGACCATTACGTCGCCCAGAATGAGGGCTCGGCGTTTGGTCACGTCTTCAAACAGCTCGTCTATCGCCTTGGCGTCCATGGTTCGTGTATTGTGCGGCGGCGAAGAAATACTTCCGACTCGCCGCGGCGGGTTACTTCAAATTTCCCAGGGCCACTTTTACGCGCTTCATGGCTTCGATCAATTCGTCTTCCGAGGCGGCGTACGAAAACCGGATGCACTCCGGCGCACCGAAGGCCGCTCCGCTCACGGAGGCGACGTGGGCTTTGGTCAACAGGTATTCGGCCATGTCGTCGGCGGTGTGAACCGTCACGCCGTCGGCGGATTTTCCGAAGAAGGAAGAAACGTCGGGCAGCATGTAGAATGCTCCCAAGGGCCTGTTGGTCACCATGCCGGGGATGTTCTGCATCATTTTTTCCATGATCTTCATTCGGCTGTGGAAGGTCTTTCGCATATCGTCGATGACAGAAGGATCCGCTTCCATAGCCGCCTTGGCCGCACGCTGTGCGATGGAGCTCGCCCCCGAGGTGAACTGCCCCTGGAGCTTGGTGCAGGCTTTTGCGATCCAAAGTGGTGCCCCCAAAAACCCAATCCTCCATCCCGTCATGGCGAATGCCTTGGACACCCCGTTTACGGTGATGGTTTGATCGGCCACCGAGGGGATGGTCCCGATGCTGAAGTGCTTTTCGGTGTAATTGATGTGCTCGTAAATCTCGTCGCTTACGATCAGGATGCGCGGGTGCTTGGAAATGACATCCGCCCACCCCCGAAGCTCTTCTTCCGAATACACCGAGCCGCTGGGGTTGCACGGAGAGCTGAAGATCACCATGCGCGTTTTGTCGGTGATGTGTTTTTCCAACTTTTCGGCCGTGATCTTGTAGTCGTCTTCGATGCTCGACTCGATCAACACCGGTGTGGCGCCGGCCAAGATGACCATCTCGATGTACGATACCCAGTATGGCGCGGGGAGAAGTACCTCGTCGCCGGGGTTGACCGTGGCGAGAATGGCGTTGACGATGGACTGCTTGGCGCCGGTGGAAACCACGATTTGGTCGGCGTTGAAATGCAGTCCGTTGTCGCGTTTGAACTTCGCGGCCACCGTCTCCCTGAGGTCTTGGTAGCCGTTTACCGGCATGTATCTCGTATAGTTTTGGTCGATGGCTTCTTTGGCGGCTTCCTTGATGAAATCCGGGGTGTTGAAATCGGGCTCACCGAGGCTCAAATTGATGATGGCGTGTCCTTCGGCTTGCAATTCCCGGCTTTTTCGCGCCATGGCCAGGGTGGCCGATTCGCCGAACCGGTTCATCAAATCGGATACTTCTTCAGTTTTGCTCATGGATATTCGATTGTTTTAAATTTTTTGTTCCGCGTCGGTTCCGGTGTTCACCGCGTTCGACCCGGATATTCCCTCAAGGCGATTTCCAACAGTTCCACCGCTCTTTCAAGGTCTTTTTTCTCCAGCACGTAGGCGATTCGTACTTCCAGTTTACCCAATCCGCGCGTGATGTAAAAACCGCTTCCCGGGGCGAGCATCACCGTTTCGTTTTCGTGGCTGAACTCTTCCAGCAGCCACTGGCAAAATTTGTCGCTGTCGTCGATGGGCAATTGCGCCATGCAGTAGAAGGCGCCGCCCGGCATGGGGCAGAGAACGCCGGGGATCCGGCGCAGACCCTCCACCAGGAAGTTGCGCCGCTCGGCGTACTCACCGATGACGTGGTCGAAGTAGGATTGCGGGGTGTCGAGCGCCGCTTCGGAGGCGATTTGTCCCAAGGTGGGAGGGCTGAGTCGCGCCTGGGCGAATTTCAGCGCCGCGGCGCGAACCTCTTCGTTGCGCGTAATCAACGCGCCGATGCGCGCGCCGCACATGGAGTACCGCTTCGACACGGAGTCGATGAGGATGACGTTTTCTTCCATTCCCTCCAAGTTGTACACGCTGTGGGGCTTGGCGCCGTCGTAACAAAACTCCCGGTACACCTCGTCGGCGATCAAAAACAAACCGCGGCGTTTGGCCAACTCCGCGATGGCCTCGATTTCGCTCTTGTCGTACAGGTAGCCCGTAGGGTTGCCGGGATTGCAGAGGAGGATGCCTTTGGTGTGCTCGGTGATCAGCGCTTCGAACACTTCCACGGAAGGCAGGGCGAACCCTTCGTCGATGGTGGCCGTGATGGGTTTTACGCGCACTCCCGACATGGTGGCGAAACCGCTGTAGTTGGCGTAATACGGCTCGGGGATGATGATTTCGTCGCCGATGTTGAAGCAGACCATCATGGCGAATATCAGTGCTTCGGAGCCTCCGGTGGTCACCAGGATTTCCTCCGGCTTCACCGATATGCCCGACCGCTCGTAGTAGGCGGCGAGTTTTTTGCGGTAGCCCGCGAATCCCTCCGAAGGGGAGTATTCGATGATGGATCGGTCGATGTTTTTCATCCCGTCCAACACCACCTGGGGAGTGCTGATATCGGGTTGACCGATGTTGAGGTGGTAGATGTGTTTGCCCTCGGCTTTGGCCCGAACGGCGTAAGGCATGAGTTTCCGGATCGGAGATTCCGGCATCTCCGCCGCTTTTCTGGACAGTTTCGGCATTTCTTTCGCTTGGATTTTTATCGGTGCAAAAGTCCGAAAAATAACGGCATAAAAAAAAGCGTCAGCAGGGGACCGGAAGGGCGTCGAAAGTGGGCGGATCCCGCCCGTGGCTATGGCTTCAAAAGGGATTGCAAAACCGGTGCAGGCCGGAACGGCATGCGGGTACGTGGCGAAGTTGGAGGCGATGCTTCGGTTTGCCGAACCTGTCGTCGATGGAAGGCCTTTCAGGGGTCAAGGCAAAAAAAGAGGCTGCCCCGAAACCGGGGCAGCCTCCAATATCAAACGAGAGCGGGCGGTCAGTTGACCATCGGGGCTCCTTCTTGCTTTTTCAGCGGGGTGCCCGAGGCGTTCTCGGATGCCAACACGTTTCCTTTGATGCGGACCACTTTGGTCGATGCGTTGCTCGCGTTGGAAGTAATGGTCACCGACTTGTTGATGGGGCCTACGCGCTTGGTGTCGTAGCTCACCGACATTTTGGCCGATTTGCCGGGCATAATGGGCTCTTTGGGCCAGTCGGGTACGGTGCAACCGCAGGATCCCTTGGCGCGGGAAATGATCAAAGGCTCGTTTCCGGTATTGGTGATGGTGAATTCGGCCACGCCGTTGGAACCTTCCTTAATGGTTCCGTAGTCGTGAACTTCTTTGTCGACGGAAATCTCGGGACCGCCGGCAACGGCTTGTTGGGCGAAGGCCGAGGCACCGCCGAACAGCACCAGTGAAAGGGAAAGCAGAAGTGTTTTGAAAGTTTTCATGGTATTTCTATGGTTTTGGGTTTTGTCTTGGCAAGCGCCCGAAACCGGGTTCTTGTCGTGATTATCCAAGGGTAAATTTATGGGCCTCTTCTTTAAAGCCCGAATCCTTAACAAATATTTAACTCCACGCGGTACGGCGTACAAAGCGTTGCGCCGCGGGGATATCGCCGCGTGAAGCTGCAAACTACATGCCGCAAACCCCGCCTCGGGCGGTATCACATGTTTCGGCGGTATTGTCCGCCCACCTCGAACATGGCGTCGGTGATTTGACCCAGTGAACAGATCTTGGTGGCTTCCATCAGGGCGGCAAAGATGTTTTGGTTTTGCAGGGCCGCGCTTTGTACCGCTTTCAGCGCTTCTTCCGTTTGCTCCCGATTCACCTTGTGGAGGTTTTCGATGGTTTCGATCTGCGCTTCCTTTTCTTCTGTCGTCGCGCGGATGACCTCGCCGGGGATGATGGTGGGCGAACCTTTGTCGTTCAGGAAGGTGTTTACGCCGATCAGCGGCAGCTCGCCGGTGTGTTTCAGCGTTTCGTAGTAAATGCTCTCTTCCTGTATTTTGCCCCGTTGGTACATGGTTTCCATGGCGCCGAGGACGCCGCCGCGTTCGGTGATCCGGTCGAATTCCGACAACACGGCTTCTTCCACCAGATCGGTCAGTTCTTCGATGATGAAAGAACCTTGGATGGGGTTTTCGTTCTTGGCCAGCCCCAGCTCCTTATTGATGATGAGTTGGATGGCGATGGCCCGGCGCACCGATTCTTCCGTAGGGGTGGTGATGGCCTCGTCGTATGCGTTGGTGTGCAATGAGTTGCAGTTGTCGTAGATGGCGTACAAGGCCTGCAGAGTGGTGCGGATGTCGTTGAAGTCGATCTCCTGCGCGTGCAGCGACCTGCCCGAAGTCTGGATGTGGTATTTCAGCATCTGCGCCCTCGGGTCGGCGCCGTATTTTTCTTTCAGCGCACGCGCCCAGATGCGGCGCGCCACCCGTCCGATAACGGCGTATTCGGGGTCCACGCCGTTGGAAAAGAAAAACGACAAGTTGGGTCCGAACCTGTTGATGTCCATCCCCCGGCTGAGGTAGTACTCCACGTAGGTGAAACCGTTGGCCAAAGTAAACGCCAACTGGGTGATGGGGTTGGCCCCGGCCTCGGCGATGTGGTATCCCGAAATGGACACGCTGTAGAAGTTCCTCACCCCGTGGTCGATGAAATACTGCTGCACGTCGCCCATGACTTTCAGCGAAAATTCCGTGCTGAAAATGCACGTGTTTTGCGCCTGGTCTTCTTTGAGGATGTCGGCTTGCACCGTTCCGCGCACCACTTGCATGGCTTTGGCCTTGATCTTTTCGTACACGTCTTTGGGCAGCACTTCGTCGCCGGTTACGCCGAGAAGCATCAGTCCCAGGCCGTCGTTTCCTACGGGCAGATCGCCGCGGTAACGCGGTCTTTCCACGCCGAGGGCTTCGTACTTGTCGGCGATTTTCTTTTCCACTTCATCCACCAATCCGTTTTCGCGGATGTACTTTTCGCACTGCTGGTCTATGGCGGCGTTCATGAAAAAGCCCAGCAGCATGGGGGCCGGCCCGTTGATGGTCATGCTCACCGAGGTGGTGGGGGCGCAGAGGTCGAAACCGGAATAGAGTTTTTTGGCGTCGTCCAGGCAGCAGATGCTCACGCCCGAGTTGCCGATTTTTCCGTAAATGTCGGGTCGGTGGTCGGGGTCGTGGCCGTAAAGGGTCACCGAGTCGAAGGCGGTGCTGAGGCGCGCCGCGGGCATGCCTTGACTCACGTAGTGAAAGCGGCGGTTGGTGCGCTCGGGGCCACCTTCGCCGGCAAACATGCGCGTGGGGTCTTCGCCTTCCCGCTTGAAGGGGTAAATCCCTGCGGTATAAGGAAAGGATCCCGGAACGTTTTCCTTGAGTATCCACTTCAGGATGTCGCCCCAGCTGCGGTATTTGGGCAGGAGGACCTTGGGGATGGCCGTATGGGCCAGCGATTCCGTGTGGGTCTTTACTTTGATTTCCCTGTCGCGCACCTTGAAGGTGAATTCCGGCGCCGCGTAGCGCCCCTTGAGCGATTCCCATTCTTGCAGGGCCGACCAGTTGTGCGGGTCGAGGTCTTTCAACTTCTCGTCAAAGCGCGCCTCCAAGGCCTTGACGGTTTCGCCGTGCTCGTCGCTTGCGGTTTGTCCCGTCAGTTTGTCCGGACCGCCGAGAAGGAGTATCGTGTGGGCGAGGGCGTAGAGTTGGTCGGCGATTTCAGCTTGACTCTCCACGCGCTTTCCCAGATTCCGTATGGTTTCCGAAATTTCGGAGAGGTACCGCGTCCGTTCCGGGGGGATGATGTAGATTTTTTCCGACATCTCGCTGGTTTCGCCAAACGCGGTTTCCAGATCGGCACCCGTTTTTTCCACCACCGTTTGCATCACGTTTCGGTAGAGGGTGTTCATGCCCGGGTCGTTGAACTGGGAGGCGATGGTGCCGAACACGGGAATGTCTTCCACGTCGGCGTCCCACAAGTTGTGGTTGCGCTTGTACTGCTTCCTCACGTCGCGGAGGGCATCCGGCGCTCCTCGCTTGTCGAATTTGTTGATGGCCACCAAATCGGCGAAGTCGAGCATGTCGATTTTTTCCAATTGCGTGGCCGCGCCGTATTCCGGCGTCATCACGTAGAGGGATACGTCGCTGTGATCGAGGATCTGCGTATCGCTCTGCCCGATGCCGGAAGTTTCCAAAATGATGAAATCGAACTTGGCGGCTTTGAGAACGGCGACGGCGTCGGCCACGTGGTTGCTCAAGGAGAGGTTGCTCTGCCGCGTGGCGAGGGAGCGCATGAACACCCTCGGATGGTTTACGGAATTCATGCGAATGCGGTCGCCGAGCAGGGCGCCGCCGGTTTTTCGCTTGGTGGGATCCACCGAGACGATGGCCACGGTTTTGTCGTCGAAATCGAGCAAAAAGCGTCGGATGAGTTCGTCGACCAAAGACGATTTCCCGGATCCGCCGGTGCCGGTGATCCCCAGTACGGGGGCTTTGCTTTCGGCGGCGAGTTTGCGGATGTACTCCAGCTCTTCCCTGAACTCCGCCGGTTGATTTTCCACGGCCGAGATCAGCCTGCCGATGGCGCCCGGGTCGCGTTTATCCACCGATTTCACTTCGCCGTTCAGCTTCAGGCCGGTGGGGTAATCGCAGGATTTCACCATGTCGTTGATCATGCCCTGCAGGCCCATTTTCCGGCCGTCGTCGGGGTGGTAGAGGCGCGCGATGCCGTAGCTTTCCAGCTCTTCGATTTCTTCGGGCAGGATGGTGCCGCCGCCCCCGCCGAAAATCTTGATGTGCCCGGCACCCTTTTCCTTCAGCAAGTCGTGCATGTATTTGAAATACTCGATGTGCCCGCCTTGGTACGAAGTCATGGCGATGGCTTGCACGTCTTCTTGTATGGCCGTGTTTACCACCTCTTCCACGCTGCGGTCGTGCCCGAGGTGAATGACCTCACACCCCGTCGATTGGATGATGCGGCGCATGATGTTGATCGCGGCGTCGTGGCCGTCAAAAAGCGAAGCGGCCGTCACGATGCGCACTTTGTTTTTCGGCTTGTAAGGTGCTATGGTTTTCATGATGCTGGGATTCCTTTTCGGTGCCATTCCGTTGGCGAAGTGCAAAAATACGGTTTTGGCGCCGATGGCCAATAAGGGCGGAGGGAAGGACCTTCATCCGTGTGGCACGCGCATGTCCCTGCGATTCCATGCTCCTTGCGGAAAGACGGGGGGGGGTTGGGTTTTTGTGGGTTGGAGCTTTAAATAAGGTGATCCACTCTCGGTGGACGGGTGGCTGAGGAATGGAATCCTTCGGTGACGTTGTTGCCATCGGTTTTTTGGGATGGCGTTTCGGATCAATTATGAAAGGGCTGCACGCGTAAAGGCGAAGGGCGGCATCCTTTTTTCGTTCGGCGTTTTGGTCACGGGGGTTCGGCGGGGCGACCCCGGAAGCCCCCGCTCCGGCCCGCCGTGACCGGCGCCGACGAAAAAAGATACAGCTCGTAGACTGACCCCGGTGATGAGGGCATCGGCAGGGATAAGCGGAGCGGAAAACTTGAATGAAACGGGCGGTGGGACAGAGATTCCGATGCACCGGGGGTACGCCCAAAAGAAACCAATGAATTGAGATACACCGCGGAAAAACGCGGTCAACACGATACAATTTTTATCTTTGACCACGCGGCCTATTGGCTTGGTATTTGCTTTGAACCCGTAAATAAGTTGCTTCATGAAGCATTTTTTGACACTGGTTTTGTTCGTGGCGCCGACACTGCTGTTCGCCCAGGTGAGTGAGCAGAAAGCCATTCACGGCGCATTTGAAAGTGGCGACGCCAAGCGACTGGGTACGTACCTCGCGTCGGGAGTGGATTTGAGCATTCGAGACGTGGAAGGCGTGTACAGCCAAGACCAAACCATCCAAATTTTGACCCGGTTTTTCAGCGACAATCCCCCGTCGTTGTTCAAACAGATTCACAGCGGCAAATCCAAATCGGAAGACTATTTCTACATCGGTGATTTGCAGACTTCCAAAGGCAATTACCGGGTGACTTATTTTCTGAAAAACGCCGAAAACGGATTCGTGATCAAGCAATTGCGCATCGAGCAGAATCCGTGATCCGGGAATGCCCGCGCTCCCTAAATGTTTTTTCCGGTGAGTTCTTCGTAGATCCGAAATTGATCTTCGATGAAGTGCGTGCGGTCGAACCGGTTCCGGTCGCGAAAGGCGTTTTCCGACAATCGTTTCAGGGCTTCCCGATCTTTCTGCAGGCGGATCATTTCCGCGGCGAGGTGTTCGGTGGTGTTTTTTTCCAGCACCACGCCGTCTATGCCCGAGCGCACCACTTCCTTGCATCCACGGCTGTTGACGGTGATTACGGGCACGCCCATGGCCAAGGATTCCATGAGGTTGACCGGCAGCCCTTCCCGCTCGCTGGGAAAGATGTTGAGGTCGGCGATGGCCAAGTAGTCCTGCACTTGTTCTTGCCATCCCACGCGCAGGATCCCCCCCTCGGAGGTGAGGTCAGGATTGAACTTGGGGTTTAGGGAACTGGGGTGGATGAGGTCTTTTTCGCCCAACAGGATGAGCTTGGATCGGGGCAGGGTTTTGCGCACTTCCACGAAGGCCTCCACCACCTTGTCGAATCCCTTGAAGTGGGTCTGTCTGCCGATGAAGACGTAGACGAAGTCGTCTTCTCGAATGTCGAGTTTGGCTTTGGTGAGCCGGCGGGTATCCTCCGACACGTTGCGGGGGTCGAAGCGGTCGAGTTCGCACCCTATGCCGAAACTGTTCGGCACGTTCACGTCGGCTTTCTTGGCGTGCTTTTTCAGATATTCCTTGTCGTCGGTGGTGAGGACGTACACTTTGTCCACCCTTTCCGCGCTCCATTTTTCCGCGAGAGAGACCAAAAACTTTCTCCACCCCGTGATCAGTGGCGACCCCAAGCCGTGGATGGTTCCGGTGGTGGGCGGCCACGAGGAGTCTTTGCCGATCATGGTGGTGAACAGCGCCGCGGAGAAGTGGATGTTTACGATGTCGGGTTTGGTTCGGTCTACGAGTTTGCGGAGGTCTCGCGCGGCCCGGATGTGTTTCAGTGGCGATAAGGCGCGGGGAAAATCGATGTGGTGAATGGTGCCGAACACGGGGCGGCGATAGCTTTCTATGCGTGCGATGTGCCGTCTGGAAGTTGCGAGGTGAACGTCGTGGCCGCGTTCGCTCAGTTCCTTCGCCAACTGTTCGAGGAAGGTGAAGTAATTGGTTATCGACGGAATGACGAAAAGCAATCTCATGTGTGGAATTCCTCGAATTGATCGACGCTCGGACCTTTTTCCTGTCGGGAAGGACAAAGATAGCAATTCGGGGTGGTTGGCCGCCCCAATCCCGCGCTAGATCGCGCCTTTAACGCAAGCGAAGGGTGTCGCCCGGCTGAGCGACATGGTCTTTCGGCAAGTCCGATCGTCTGAGGATTCGTTTGATTTTTACCCCGTAGCGCTGGGAGATGTCTCGTAGGGTTTCTCCTTCCTGCACCACGTGGTATTCCACCGTGCGCGATTTGTTTCGCTTGGGCTGCAAGTACACGCGTTCGCCCTTTTCGATGATGTCGCCCTTGTCCAGGTCGTTGTATTTTCGAATTTGCCACGCCCCCATGTTCATCTGCTCCGCCAAGTCACGCGCCGGGTACGATCGGTCGGCCACCACGTATTTGATTCGGTTGTCGCTGCGGAACACCTCCAATCCACGGCTGATCTCGAGCACGATGGCCTCACCGTCGTCTTTTGCACGGCGAGTTTTCGATGTGGAAGCGATGGCGCCGGGTTTCACCTTGTCGTATTTATGAAGGTCGTTTTCCTCGATCAGCCGAATCAGCAGATCGGCGTATTTCGGATTGGTGGCGTACCCGGCTTTCTTCAGGCCCTTCGCCCAGGATTTGTAATCGGTGGTGCCGTACTCGTACAAAAACAAGTACCTCGACCTCTTCAGAAACAGGCTGTGGTCTTCAAAACTTTGCGCCGCCGATTTGTATTTCCGAAAGCATTCTCCCCGGGCGTCGTCGTCGTGGTAGGTTCTCGCACCCGTCCAATCGTGGCATTTAATACCGAAGTGGTTGTTCGCTTTTCGTGCCAATTCGCTGTTGCCGTCCCCACTTTCCAAGATGGCTTGCGCGAGCGTGATGCTCGCGGGGATTCCGTGCTTGTGCATGGACTCGATGGCGACGTCTTTCCACGCGGCGATGTATTCGGCTCTGGTGTACCGCTCGGGTTTCCCGCCGTGGTCGTCCGACGCCTGCAATCCCGCCGCCGAACAAAGGAAGAACAATGGCGCAAGTAAGGTTCTGAACACGTTGTCAACAAGACTTTTCATGGTGTGAAAAACTCTGTAAGCCAAAATTAACGCGGGTTTGAGCCCAAATTGGTCAAAATCCGTCAGAGTTATCAACAGGTCGATGTTTAATTAACAATTTCAGTAAATCGACACTCCCGTTTTTTGCTCCATTGCGGCGATTCCCTGCATGCCGCCGGTGTGAATAAACACCCAATTTTCCGCAACCACGGTTCGTTGCCTTCGCGCCATTTCCACCATGGCGTAGGCCGCCTTTCCGGTGTACACGGGATCGGTTTTTATCCCCGTCCGGTCGTAGAAATCGCGCATGAACCCGATGAGTTCGTCGTCGATCTTGGCGTACCCACCGAAATGGCTGTTCAGCAGCAAGTGCACGCGTTCCTTGATCAAACGCACCTTGGCCGTGTCTTGGTGTGCAGCGAACAAATGGTTTTCGAGGTTCTTCAGCAGAAATCCCCCGCCCTTCAGGGCCGAGACTCCGTACAAATGGCTGCCGTTTTCGTTGGCCAAGGCCATGCCCGCGAGGGTAGTCGCCGTTCCGCAGGCCACGAAAACCCGGTGTGCCGGCACGTCGATTTCGCGGAGGATGTCTTTGCAGCCCCTCACCCCCAATTCGTTGGCTCCTCCTTCCGGTATCAGGTGAAAATCGCCGAACCTCGCCCGGAGTTCCTTTATCATTTCCTCACTTTCTTTTTCGCGGTACCTCTCTCGGGACACAGGGTGGAGGCGCATCCCCTTTTCGCGGCAAAAACCCAGGGTGGGGTTGGAGGTGTCGGCGTCTTCACCCCGCACCACCCCGATCGATTTCAGCCCCGCGCGGTGCGCCGCCGCGGCGGTCGCGGCCAGGTGGTTGCTGTGCGCACCCCCGAAGGTGAGCAAGGTGTCGCGGCCATTTTCCACGGCCGCATCCAGGTTCAGGCGGAGCTTCCGCCATTTGTTGCCCGAAATTTCCGGGTCCACCAGGTCGTCGCGCTTCACGTACAGTCGAATGCCGCGCCGCGACAAGTCGCTGTGCGACACTTCTTGGAGCGGGGTGGGGGTTTTTGGGGGTGTGGCGTCCATCGGGGTATTCATCGGTACAAATTTAATTTCCGACGACCGATCGAGGTCTTCGGTGCCGGCCGTCGGTTTTTGCGGGCATCACACATGAAGCGAATTTTTTTCGGTTTTGTTTTGTTCCCCATTCCCGTACTTTCGCGCCATGTCCTTGTTGCCACATTTCCGCGCCGGGATGCTTGAAGCGGGTTGCGACGAAGCGGGTCGCGGCTGCTTGGCGGGTCCGGTGGTCGCCGCGGCCGTGGTGCTGCCGGAGGGGTGGGACCATCCCTTGCTGAACGATTCCAAAAAGCTCACACCCCAAAGCAGAAACGTCCTCCGCCTCGCCATCGAAGAGGAGGTGGAATGCAGGGCGGTGGCGGTGGTCGACAGGGAAACCATCGACGAGATCAACATCCTCAACGCTTCCATCCTCGCCATGCACCGCGCGCTGGAGGCGCTGCCCGTCCCGCCCGATTGCGTGTTGGTGGACGGAAACCGGTTCAAGCCTTTCCGCGCTTTGCCCCACGAGTGCATCGTAGGCGGCGACGCCAAATACCGGTCCATCGCCGCCGCTTCCATCTTGGCGAAAACGTACCGGGACGAAATCATGGAAGCACTGCACGACGAATTTCCCGGCTACGGTTGGAAGAGCAACAAAGGGTATCCCACCGCCGTGCACCGGCGCGCCCTCATGGACATGGGTCCCTGCATTCACCACCGCCGATCCTTCGCGCTGCTCCCCCGCGTGGCCGAGCCGGAAACCGCCGAGGAAATCGTGACGCCCGCCACGTAAACCGAGCGTGACGACCCTGTCCCGAATCGCGATTTCGGCTTGGCCCCGGCCCCTCTTTTCTTCGACTTCATCCGGTGGATGGATTGTTCCCGAGGTGGGAAGATTGCCCGGCGGTGTTTGTACCTTTGGCCACCAAAGTTTCGGCCCTTGAGAAGAATCGTTTCCCTTGTGTTATTGGTCGCCGTGGTGGCGGCGGCGTTTTATTTTTTCTTCAGAAGTTTCAAAGACCACCACGATGGCGGAGCGGGCGACGTGCTGAACGCCGTACCCCAGAGTGCGGCGGCGGTGTTCGAAACCACCGAGGGCATGGAAATACCCAGGCGCTTGTCGGCCGATAACGCTATTTACGCCGAATTGAAAACCACGGATTTGTTTTTCCGCATGGACGCGCTTTTGGGCAGCCTCGACAGCGCCATCGCGCGCACCTTGGAACTCCGTGAAATATCCGGCAGAGGCAAAGCCTCACTTTCCGTACACGACATGGGCGGCGGCACCCACGATTACCTCTTGGTTTTCACCGTCACACAAGATCATGGGCAGGACAGGGTGGCGGCGGCCATGCGGGCCCTTTTCCGACCCGCCGAAGCGCCCTCGACGCGGCAATACGACGGGCTGACAGTGTACCAATGCCGCCCCCGGTTTTTCGATCAAAACGTGCACTACTACATCCACGACGGCTTGGTGGGCGTCAGTTTTTCGCCTGTTCTGATCGAAGAGTCGATTCGCGCTCTGCTACAGGCCGGTTCCGTAATGGAAGACCCCGATTTCCGCACGGTGCGGAATACGCGCAGCAGAAACGCAAAAGGAGAATTGTACGTGAAGTACGACAACCTCGCCCGTGTGCTGCGCCCTTTCGTATCGTCGGAAGGAAGCCGTGCGGGCTTCTTCGGGCGCGACTTCGCCAAGTGGTCGGCACTGGATTTCAACACCAAGTCGAACGCCGTGCGCCTCAACGGATTCGTGTTGGCGGCCGACAGCAGCGACGCGTGGTTGAATACCTTCCGAAATTCCAAGCCCGTGTCTGTGGACCTCGCGAATTACATGCCGTCGAATACGGCCTACTTCGTTTTTTACGGATTCGGTGATTACGCCGGCTACCGCGCCCGAGCCGATGAGTTGTTGCGCCGTTCCAATCGATCGTACTCCATGGCACAGCGAAAATCGCGGTACGAAGAGATGTGCCGGTGCGATATGGAGGAATACGCCACGGGATGGATCGGTTCCCAAGCGGCCATGTTTATCGTGGAGCCCATGTCGAGCGCCTACGACCAAAACCGAATCGCGGCATTCAAGGCTCTCGATGGGTCCGACGCCATGGCACGGCTGCGGGAGTTGCAGTCCAAACTGCAGGAGGTTTCCGGCCAAGCCGGGGAAGAATTGGAATACCGTGATCACCCCATCTTCCGCCTCGACGTGGGCGAGTATTACGGCGACCTCTTCGCGGGAACATTTTCCGGACTGGAGAATCCCTACGTGGTGCGGGTGGACGACGTGATCTTCATGGCCCAATCGCCCAATTCACTGCGGGTTTTGATCAACGCCATCGACGCGCGGCGCACCCTGGCCGGCGACCGTTCTTTCAGGGATTTGGCCTCGGAGTTGTCGTCGCAGACCAACTTCATGATCTACAGTTCCCTCTCCCGATCGCCATCCATCTACGAAAACATCCTCGCCGCCGAGCACGCCAAAACCCTCGGCAGCCACAAACCCCTCCTCAGAAAATTTCAGGCTTTCGTTTACCAGGCCAACTACCACAAGGGCGACTTGTATTACAACCAAGCCTTCCTCCGCTATCACCCGGGCTACAGTCCGGAAACCAACGCCCTCTGGGAGGCGAGGTTGAACGCCCCCGTGGCGTATCCGCCCACCTTCTTCACCAACCATTACACGGGCAATTTCGACATCGTGGTACAAGATTCCACGGGCAGATTGTACATGCTGAACAACGAGGGATCCGTATTGTGGGATCGAAAGCTGTCCGATGCCATCCGCGGCGACGTGCACCGGGTGGACGTGTTCAAAAACCACAAGTACCAAATGCTTTTCAGCACGGATGAGCACTTGTATCTCATCGATCGCTTGGGTCGGGACGTGAGCGGATTTCCGGTGAAATTGCCCGCCCGGGCCACCGCCCCGGTCGCCGTAGCCGATTACGACCGAAGCCGCGATTACCGCTTCTTCATTCCGGTGGAAGGGGGCGGCATCTTGTGTTTCGACAACCGGGGCGAACGGGTGAAAGGGTGGGAGTACGAACCCCGTGCGCAGGTAAAGACTCGTATTCGACACATCCGCATCGGGAGGAAAGATTACTTGTTTGCGCTGACCGATCGGGGGAAAGTTTTGCTCCTCGACCGCCGCGGGTCGCCGAGGCACGAAGTGGAGGCCACCGCCGAGAACTTCATGAACCGAAGGGGAACGGACGAAGGCAGGGTGTCCATCCAAGAAGGCGAGGACATTTCTTCTTCCGCGCTGCTCTACTGCGACAGTTTGGGGTCGGCTTACCGTTTGGTCTTCGACGGGCGGTTGGAAAAACTGCCGCTGACCACCGATCCCATTCTCGAATACGACGTGCAGGGCGAAGAGGGGGAGCAACCCGGGGGCGTGGTCATCTTGTCCGATTCGCGGTTGTACTACTTCGACACGGGCGCCAACCCTGTTTTCGAAACGCGGCTGGAGGGCAAGGGGTACGCGTATGCCAAGTTATTTGACTTGCAGGAAACCGCGGTGGGCGTGACCAGACCCGACGGCGACCGAATTTTCCTCTACGACGACCGCGGCAACTTGAGGCCGGGATTCCCCCTGTTCGGCGCCACGGAGTTCGATGTGGGAGACATGGACGGCGACGGGTACTACAACCTGGTTGTCGCCGGCCGCGACGGATTCGTGTACGCCTACACCATAGAGTAATGGAGATAGAATCGGCAAACATGTTTCGAAATCCGTTGTTTGTGAATGATAAATCCAAAAACATCCTGAAAGACATGACCATTGACGAGTTTATCCGGAATGCGGTACAAGAAGACGTCGGCGAAGGCGATCACACGTCATTGGCTTGCGTGCCGGAAGATGCCGTGGGCAGGGCGCACGCCTTGGTGAAGGAAGACGGAGTCATCGCGGGATTGGCCATCGCCGAGCAGATATTTTATTTCATCGACCCGAGCTTGCAGGTGGAGAGTTTGGCCAAAGACGGTGACGACGTGACCCCCGGCACGGTGGTGATGCAGGTATCCGGTTCGGTGAGGTCGATATTGCAGGGGGAGCGATTGGTGCTGAACGTCATGCAGCGCATGAGCGGCATTGCCGGCACCACGCGCCGCATCGTTAGACGCTTGGAGGGCCTGGACACCAAGGTGTTGGATACTCGAAAAACCACTCCCGGCATGCGTTTTCTCGAGAAGATGGCGGTCAAGATCGGTGGAGGGGAAAATCACAGGTTCGGCTTGTTCGACATGATGATGCTCAAAGACAATCACATCGATTTCGCCGGGGGGATCAGACCGGCCATCGAGAGGGCAAACGCCTACCGCACGAGTCACGCCCTCGAAATCCCCTTGGAAATAGAAGCGCGCAACCTGGAAGAGTTGGACGAAATCCTCGAAGTGGGAGGTGTAGACCGTGTGATGCTCGATAATTTCGGTTTCGACGATTTGAGGGAAGCCGTGAGACGCGTGGACGGGCGTGTGGAAACGGAAGCCAGCGGCAACATCACCGAGGCCACGGCGCGGCAATACGCCGAATGCGGGGTGGATTTCATCTCCATGGGAGCGCTGACCCACAGCGTGAAGAGTTTGGACATCAGCCTCAAGGCTTATTGATGGCCGAGTGACGCCTCCACCACTGCGGCGCGCGGCGAAAGAGGCGAATCCATCAACAACCCCGCATTGACAAATCGCGGCGGGGATGTCCTTGCACAATACGCGACTTTCTTAGTTTCGCAAATAACCCGTGGAAAGCCCGCTATGGCCGATTTTCCGACTCGTATAATACAGCGCTTGCGGCGTTCGACCTTGGCGCGCAAGCTGTCGCGCTTTTCGCGAAGGTTCGTATTGCCCGGTTTTGGCGGTCTGACCCTCTACCAGGTGTTCAGATTTTTGATCACCGGCTTGAAAAAGGGCCGCATCACCATTCGCGCTTCCGCCATTTCCTTCAGCATCCTGCTGGCATTTCCGCCTCTGCTGATCGTGCTGCTGTCGCTCATCCCCTTCGTGCCCATCGAGAATTTTCAGGAGAACCTCTTCTCTTACATTTCTCACCTGATGCCTTTGGACACTTTTCACTCCATCGAGAAAACCCTCGATGACCTCATCCACCAGAAAAAACAAACCCTGTTCAGCATTTCCTTTTTGCTGACCATCATCTACGCCACCAACGCCTTTCTGGGGTTGCTCGAGGGGTTCCGCCACAGCCACTACCTCGATACCTCACACAAATTTCTCGTGCGCTACTCCCGCGCCCTCGGGCTGATGGTGGTCTTCAGTTTGGCGGTGATCATCGGCGTGGCGCTGATTACGTTCAGCGGTCCCGTGCTCCGGTACTTGCAGGCGTTGGACATCATCGGGGGCGATATCGTCATTTTGGCGCTGGAAGTGGGCAAGTGGATATTCGTCGTCCTGCTTTTTGAAGTGGCGGTGTCCCTGCTCTACCGCGCGGGGCTGCCGGGCAAGTGGAGGGCGGTCAACCCCGGGGCATCCTTCGCCACGTTGGGCATGATCATCGTATCCCTGCTTTTCGCTTGGTACGTGAACAACTTCGGCAATTACAACAAGCTCTACGGTTCCGTGGGAACGCTCTTGGTCGCCATGCTCTGGTTGTACTTCAACACCATCGTGCTGCTGATCGGATTCGAGATCAACGCCACCATCCGCCACGCCAAAGACAAAGCCATCGACGAGGTGGAGCCCGAAGACCTGAAGGGGTGAATCGTCGGATTCCTTCCACCTCTTTGGCGTTAATTTTTGCCCGGCGGCTTTCGGTTGAGGGAAGGCATGGTTTATATTTGGATTTTCCTTTCAACCACAAATCCACACCCCATGAAGTACAACGTCATTCTCTTGGCCTTCGGCTTGTTTTCGATTTCGGCTTTCGCCCAAGACGGTGAAACCATCAAGATAAAGCCGGAGAGCGGATACGAGTTCACGGTCATTAAAAACCTCGAAGCCACCCCCGTACAAGACCAGTTTCGAACCGGCACCTGCTGGAGTTTTTCGGCTTTGGGATTTTTCGAAAGCGAGTTGATCCGCAACGGCAAGGGCACCCACAACCTCAGTGAGATGTTCATCGTGAACCACACGTACCGCGACAAGGCCGACCGCTACGTGCGACTGCACGGAAAGACCAATTTCGGCGCGGGGGGTGCGTTTACCGACGTGGCCTACGTGTGGGAGAAGTATGGCATCGTGCCCGAAGAGGCGTACAGCGGTTTGAATTACGGCATGGAAACGCACAATCACGGCGAACTCGACGCCATTTTGGAGGCTTACGTCAACGCGGTGATCGAGAAAAAACAGGGCACCCTCACACCCGTGTGGAAAAAGGGATTCAACGCCGTGGTGGACAACTACCTCGGTGAAATTCCCGAAGAGTTCGAATACCGGGGCAAGACCTATACCCCCAAATCCCTTGCCGACGAACTCGGTTTGGACATGGACGATTACGTGTCGCTGACCAGCTACACACACCACCCTTTCTACACCTCCTTCATGCTGGAAATTCCCGACAATTGGCTCCACCTGCACAGCTACAACCTGCCCTTGAACGAATTGATGGAGGTGATGGACTACTCGATTGCCAACGGGTACACCTTCGCGTGGGGTGCCGACGTGTCCGAGAAAGGATTCGCCTTCCGCGAGGGCTTGGCCATTTTGCCCGAAGACGAATCGACCATTCGCGTGAAGGGCAAGGACAACAGCCACTTCAGCGACGCCGGCGCCGACAAGGTGAGCGACGCTTTCCAAACGCCGGTGAAGCAGTTGGAAGTAACCCAAGAGATGCGGCAGGAGCAATTCGACGACTGGAGAACCACCGACGACCACGGCATGCAGGTGACGGGATTGGTGCACGACCAAAACGGCGACAAGTACTACATCGTCAAGAATTCATGGGGCACCAAGTACAACGACCTCGACGGGTACTTTCTGGCGGGCGAGGCGTACGTGAAGTTGAAAACCATGAACATCTACCTGCACAAAGACGCCATTCCCAAGCACATCGCCAAGAAATTGGGGTTTGATTCCTGATCGTCGGGGGCCGGGCGGAGGGGTCCGACGGGCGTCGGCAGCATCCCTTTTGCTATTTTTGCACGAATGAATTCAGAGGTGGCAAATAAAACCCGGTTTCGCGCGGAATACGTTCCGTACGCCGATACCGGACGTTTCGGCAAGGTGGTGGTCGATTTCCTCAGCGGACACGAAAACCTGCGGCCCTTTTACGGTCGCCGTGCAGCTTTGACCGAGTTCGAAGCGCAAATGACCGAGAAAAGCGAGTCGTACACCCACCGCGAAACCCTGGTCAACGCGCTCAAACGACAGTATGCCGCCGCGGGCTTGAAACACCCGGGCATAGACACACTATCAAAACCCAACACCTTCACCGTCACCACCGGCCATCAAATCTGCCTCTTCGGCGGGCCCCTTTATTTCTTTTACAAGATCGCTTCGGCGGTGAACACGTGCAAGGCATTGGCGGAGGCCTACCCCGACAAAAACTTCGTCCCCGTGTTTTGGATGGCCACCGAAGACCACGACTTCGAAGAAGCCAATCACTTTCACGTGTATGGCAAGAAGCTGGAGTGGGAGAGCGGCCAAGGCGGTGCGGTGGGGCGGATGAAGACGGTAGACATGGCCGAAGTGGAAGAGCAACTGCGCGACGTGCTGGGCGCCGGGTACCGTTCCGAAGAATTGCTCAAGCTCTTCCGCCGTGCCTATGTGGAGAGCGAAACCATGGCCGACGCCACTCGACTGTTCGTGCATTCGTTGTTTGGGAATTTGGGGGTTGTGGCTCTGGACGGAGACGATCCCGACCTGAAGAGGGCCGCCCTTCCTCTGTTTCGAAAAGAACTCCTGGAAAACGGCGCCGCGAAGGCCATGCGTGCCACCGGGGAGGCCCTGGGAGAGCATTACTCCCTGCAAGTGCACCCCCGGGACATCAACTTGTTTTACCTCGATCAAGAACTGCGTGAGCGGATCGTGAAAGAAGGCGAGGATCGGTACGGCGTGGTGAACACCCGTTTGCGCTTCACCGAAGAAGAGCTTCTCGCCGAACTCGAAAACGATCCGACGAAGTTCAGCCCTAACGTGGCCCTCCGCCCGGTGTATCAGGAACACATCCTGCCCAACTTGGCCTATATCGGTGGCGGGGGAGAACTCGCCTACTGGTTTCAACTAAAGGGAGTGTTCGAAACCTACCACGTGCCTTATCCCATCGTGATGCTTCGGAACTCCGTGGCATTCACCACGCCCGAAATCGAACGGGGGATGGAATCCCTCGAAGTCGAGGTTCGGGATCTGCTCTGCACGGAAGACCGCGCCTTGGAAGACGCGCTCATCCGGAAGAACGCCGCCAAAACCCTCACCCTCGACGCCGAGTGGGAGGAGCTGGAGGCCCTTTTCGGGCGCATCAAAAGCCGGATGGAAGGGGTGGACAAACTCTTGGGCCGATCTTCCGACAGCGGGTTGGCGCGCGTGGAGCGCATCGTGCGCAACCTCGAGAAGAAAATGCTCCGCGCGGAGAAGAAAAAGCAAGAGGTGTTGATCTACCGGCTTTCCAAAATCATGGGTGTCTTGTTTCCCGGAGGGGGATTGCAAGAGCGACACTACGGCCTGCCGTTGCCGTATCTCGCTTACGGGAAGGATTGGCTGGACGGCTTGCTGGAACACACCGATCCCTTCGGAGGGAAATTCACCATTCTTCGGCCGGACAGTGAAGCTTGAGGCCCGACCTTACCGGCTTGAGATGACCCGACCCTTTCGGCTGGGCACCGGAAGTCGAAATCACACCGACACCATCCTCCTCACCCTTACCGACGAAGTGGGGCACTTCGGGTACGGGGAGGCATCGTTGCCTCCCTACCTCGGTCAGGACGTCGACGCCGCCATGGAATTTTTCAAGCGGGTGGACGCGACCCTTCTCGATCCCGATCACCCCGGCAAATCCACCGAATCCGTAGCTCACGCCCTGGGTGCCGAGCATCGGGCGCCCTTGGCGGCGATCAACATCGCGCTGCACGATTTGCATTGCAAGAGGGAGGGCGTGAATTTCGGCGCGCACATCGGTGCGCGGAGGGGCGGGGTGGCGACCACGTACACCATCGGCCATTCCACCGACGAGGAACTGAAGTTGAAACTGGAGGAGAGCGCCGATTTCGGGCTGATCAAGTTGAAGTTGGGCAGCAAGGACGACAGGGCGTTGATCGACTCCTTCCGCAAACACTCCACCAAGCCTTTTTGCGTGGATGTCAACCAAGCGTGGAAGGATTCCGAGCAGGCCCTTCCGCTGATCGACCACCTTCACGCCTTGGGCTGTATTTTCGTCGAACAACCTTTTCCGGTGGGGATGGAAGAAGAGACCGCGCGCTTGGGCGAGGAATCATCCCTCCCCTTGATCGCGGATGAAAGCGTGCGGGATGTAGAAGACTTTCGCATGGTGGGCGGCGCATTTCAGGGCGTAAACGTCAAGCTCATGAAAGCCCGTGGATTGGATGGCGCCATGCGCGTGATGGAAGAAGTCCGTGGGGTGGGAAAATACCTCGTGGTGGGCTGCATGGCGGAGTCATCCTGCGCCGTGACCTCCGCCTCTTACCTCGCCCCCTTGGCCGATTGGGCCGATTTGGACGGTCCGCTGCTCATGCGCAACGACCCGTTCCTCGGCGTGGAGTACATCGGTGGCAAGGTCCACCTTCCCTTCGACAGGCCCGGCATGGGCGCGGCTCCTACCGCGTGAGCTTATTCCACCGTCAAGCGCATATTGGCGGGGTGTCTTACGGAATAGGATAGATTCAGTTCTTGCTTTTGGTTGGGTTCGAGCTCCAACATCCAAAGGATCTTTCCGGTTTTATCGTCTACTTTTCCGCCCGAGGTTTCCAGGCGCTCGATGGTGATGGAGTTGTTTTCCGAAACGGGGAACTGGTCTTCCACCCATACCGTGGTTGGGAAATCGTTGTTGTTCCTAAGAGCGATGGTCCAATGCACCGTTTCACGTACGTTGTTTCCCAAGAATTGTTTTTCGTTTTTCTCTCGTTGTGAAGTTCGTTCGACCACGATGTTTTGATCCCGGTGCAGGGATACGGAAAGAGTGTCTTTCAATTCGTTGACGTCGATTTCCGATTTGCCCGTAAATACCCCGTTGTAATACAGATTGGACTGACCGGAAATCAAGTTCAACTTCCACCAGTCCGCGATTTCCGCCGTGAGAAATACGTCGGTGTCGAGTTTGGGCACGGTCTTGTAAATGTAGTTGACCGGCATTTTCACTTCCTTGATCTTCACGAGGTTGTCCTTGCCGTCGGAGTGGATGGAATAGGGCGTTTCGATTTCATATTCCAGGCTGGTGATGTTCCTTTCCGATTGGTATCCCACGGATTCGAAATCTTGCAATTCCGTTCCCCCGACATTCTTTGCACGCTCTTGGCTCCGGGAAGGCATTCGGGAGATGTCTTGACGAACCACTCCTCCCGAAGAGCCCCCATCGCGATGGATGAGGGGTACGGAGTATTCGACTTCATCTGCGACGACCACCTCGCTCAGTTGTATTGAGCTATGCAACTCAGTGTCCAAAAAGGTGATGCGATCGGGATTCATCCGGACGTATTTGTAATCGACGGGGCGGTACCCCAAGTAGTCGAATCGCACATCATACACACCGGACGGTATGGGCTTCACCATATATTTTCCGTCGAAGTCGGAGCTGGCACCCATGATCATCGAGCCGTCTTTGAGGATCAGGATGTTGACGAAGGGCAGCGCTTCCCCCGTTTCGGCGTCGGTTACGGTCCCCATCAGGGTGGAAGACCCCTCCTCGATATCGGTATGGGGAACTCGATTGATCGGTCGACCGCGCTCGATCACCCAGCGTTCGAGCTCCGGCTTGAGGTTGCTGAGAGAGGGTCGTCCGGTGGATAGGGTGAGATCGACGTTTTTCCAATCTTCACCGGTCGATTGGAAGATGCCGGCGTTGTACACCAATGTCAGCGGTTCGCGAATGTCGTTCACCCGGAAGTCGTATGAAGCCGTCCATCCCGCCGATGGCGTATAGTAGGAAATTTTGAAGGTCGCTTCCGTTTTCACGTCGCTGTCCACCACGAAGAAAATGCGGCTGTGGGGTTTCTGTTCCCCGGCCAGGGCTTTGCTCGTCTCGAGTTGCAGTTCGGAGATGACCTCCTTCACCGAGTCCATGCTCAGCTGCAACCGCAGTTGGTTCCGACGGATTTCGTTGAGCTTGCTCCTGTAGAATTCCGATGCCGCGCTGATCTCGGAGATGGTTGTCCCCGCTTCTTTTGACGAGAAATCGCTGTTGTCCAAGAGAATTTTTTCTTCCAGGGCGAAGATGTCCCAACGGTTTTTCAGATCGCGGTACGCGACCTTCTGCGCTTGCATGCGTTTTTCGAATTCCTCCAAGCCCTTGGGTTTGGATTTTGGTTGAACCACTTCGTGTTTTACGTTGAGGATTTCCCCTTTGTCGTCGTTGTCGACTTGAATGCTTTGGGGTTCGATTCCCATGGGCAGGTTTTCCAACACGAATACGCGCTTGCCAGCCAAAGTCACTTTTGCTTCGCGGGTTACTTGGGCTCCGTTGAGAAATACGGTGACGTGTTTGATCTCGGACTCGAGTTTTACCGTGTCCATTTGTGCGGAGAACGCCGGTAAGGAGAAAAGGACCAGGGCGGTGAAAAGGAAATACTTCATCTTATCAGTAATGTGTTCGACTCATTCGTACGCGCGAAGGATTTCATCCTCGTATCGGGGACAACGCCATGTGACATAAGCACGATACTAGGATTTTTCGGCAATGCCTCAGGGTGAACGTCAAGCGCGGGGTGGACCAAGATGGCATAAAAAAACCGGAAATGACGTGCATTTCCGGTTTTTTTCAATGGGGTGATTCGATTTCACCGGGTCTTTAAAGCTTGAAGGCCAAGCCGAGGTTGACGTAAGCCACTCCGTAACCCAGCTCCAGCATGGCGCCGAGGTTATCGCTGAAGTAGTATCTCCCTCCGATGTACGCCGAGAAGGATAAACCACCGGAACTCGCGCTGAAACCCACGGGCACGTCGCCGATCTCCTTCACAGATACGATGTTGTAGCCCAACATCAAACCTCCGTAAGTGTCGAGGTTATCCACGAAGGTGTAGTGAAGGGCACCACGGGCACCGATCACGGTGTAGGAATACTTCCACCCGTAATTGGTGGGGTAGGTCACTTCGTACTTGGATCCGGCGAACCCCAGGTAGGGTCCTACGCCCAAGGTGATGCCGTCGCCCAAGAAGTCGTCGGCGACACCGATCTCGAAATTGGCGGAAAGGGGGGGCAGACCCGTTTTGTAGGCGGCACCCGAATAGAGGGCCGTTCCGAATCCGATGCCTGCGGTGATTACTTTGTCACCTTGTGAGAATGTGGGCGCTTGCCCGTAAGCGGCGCTTCCGAGAAGAGCCATCGTCAAAATGGAAAGGATTTTTCTCATTGTTGGAAAATAGAGGTTAGTGGTGTGTGGAAAGTGTTGGATGTTCCGCAATGCCGAACATGCCGTTTGTTTCAGGGCGCGAATATCGCATTTCCCCGAACAAAAACCCCGGCGGGAAAGAGCGCCGGGGTTTTGTGTGTTTGATTATTTGGCAATCATGAATTTGTCGATTAACGTTTCGACCTCCGTCGTCATGCGATAGATGTAGATTCCGTTCGGCAACGCGCTCGCGTCGAAATCGATGCGGTACTCTTCACCGCCCTCGGTGGTGGCGTCGAAGACGGTGGCCACGTGGCGACCGTTCATGTCGTACACCTCGACGGTGGTGCGCACCGATGTGGGGGTGGAGAATACGACCACCGATGCACCCGTGGTGGGGTTGGGGTGGGAAGAGAGCTCACCGGCCGCCAATTCGGCTTCCATGGGTTGCAAACGCTCCGGTTGTTCGTTCAGGCAGATGATGCCGTCGAGGTCGAAACCGTCGGGTGAAATCGACAAGTCGTCGTTGTTGGCCACCTTCACGTAATACACCACGTCCAAGGGAGCCGCGTCGCTGATGTCGACCCGGGGGTCGCCTTTGCACACGGTTTTGGCGAAGTGCCAATTCTCCCCGTCGTCGGAGAAGTACACGTCGGCGTACTCGGGATAGGCCCCACAGGAACTGAAGTTGTACGTGGTTTCGACCACTTCGATATCGTCTCCGGGGTGGTTCGCAATGCCGAGCTCGAAGTACAGTACGATGCTGCCGCCGTAACCGAGAGTCACGAATACCGGAGCATCGATGTACTCAGGCGTACCCAAAGCTCGGGTCGGGTCGGTGCGATCTGCGGGCAGTGGTGAGCCGTCGATTTGTGTGCCGGGCAAGTACTCCGTCACTTGGTCGGCTGCGCAAATGGAGGGTTCGATGACAACGCAATCGTACAAGCTCTCGATGCCGTCGAGGTCGAAGCCGTCGAGGGAGGCGGTATTTTCCGCGTTGGTGATTCGAACGAAGATTGCCGCGTCGAGTCCGGCGTCGGCGATGTCGATCTCCCCGTCGCGGCAAATGGTGCCGGCGTAGTGGAAGTTGATGCCGTCGATGGACAGTTCGATGTCGGCGTGTTCATCGGAGGGTCCGCTGCACTCGTCTCCGGCGTAGGAAGTCTCGTAGATGCGGAGGTCGTTTCCGGGATGGTCGGGTACGGCCGATTCGAAAGCCAGGGTGATGCTTCCTCCGACCCCGAGGGATACGAATCCGCCGGGTGCGTTGCTGCGGTCGGGTTCACCCAAGGCGGTGGTGGGATCGGAACGATCGGCGGCCACGGGATTTCCGTCGGTCTGTAGGCCTTGCTCGAATGCCACCACCTCCACGGGGTAGCAGTAGCCGATCAAGGGACAGGCCACACCTTCAAGTACGATGGGCTCGCTGAGGTCGAAACAACCTTCCAACTCGGCGATGTTCACTTCTCCGCCCAAGAGGAAGATTTCTTTCAAGTCCAGTGCGTTGCTCGCCCAAACGGAATAGCTCAATCCGTAGATGTGGAACACGCCCACACCCCATTCGTCGAAGTTGAAACTTTCGGCTTGTGAGAGCTGGTTGGTGTAGTTGATGACGGTGCCGTCGGCGTGGGTGCCCACCCAGACGAAGGGAATGTTGGGGTAGGGCGAGGGATCGTTCGCGAATGAGAAGGTGCTGGGTACGCCGTCGGTGGCGCAGAACTCCATGTAATCGCTTCCGTCGGCGAAGGCGATGCCTCCGGCATCCGCCGGACACGTCAGTTCGGGGGTGCACTCACAGTCCACGAGCACTCCGGGCAAACCGGTCACCGTGAAACACTCGTCGCCGTTGTTGGCCATGAGGTCGGGACAGTCATAGACGGGCGTTCCCACGCAGTTGCAGTCGTTGTCGATTGCGTCGTTTTCTGTGTTTTCGTCGCCGTCATCGCAGGGATCGCCGTAGTCGGCCATGAGGTCGGGACAATCGTAGACGGGCGTTCCTACGCAGTTGCAGTCGTTGTCGATTGAGTCGTTTTCGGTGTTTTCGTCGCCGTCATCGCAGGGATCGCCGTAGTCGGCCATAAGGTCGGGACAGTCGTAGACGGGCGTTCCCACGCAGTTGC
>CAZNOG010000017.1:0-94555 GCA_964574635.1 uncultured Cryomorphaceae bacterium
ACCTCTTCCAGATCCTTTCCGTGGCCGATGTACTCCAAGGTGAGGGTGCGCGCCGGCTCGCCTATTTCGGCGAGCTGTTTCGACACCACGTCCGTTCTGTGATCGATCAAATCGATGTCGTCAAAAGCGTCGTCGACTTCCAAAAATTCTCGTCTGTGGCGGATGAAGGACGTGTCGGCGCGCCGAGCGTGCAATTTTTTGATCCACAACTTCCGGGCAAAGGAATAGACCATGGCCTGGCCGTTGTCGATCAGGGTCGGGCCGTGCAGTTCCAGAGAGCGAGCGTAATAGATAAAGGAATCGATGTAGATCTTCCGGGCCTCGTCGAGGCTGCCCTTGTTCTCGGTCACGAAGATGTACACCGGGGGGTAGAACTTTTCGAATTGTTCTTCCACCCTGTTCCAGTCTTCGGGCGCGATGGTATATAATTTTTCGGGCAGCATGCGTTGTCGAGGCGTCTATCGAAGCATTGTTTTCCGGTCGGAAACATTCCTCATTGACGAGCACGTTTTACGGGAGTTGCGCCCTTCATGTTACGGCGGGGGTAAAAGCGGGATTTCGGCGTCGCAAAAAGGCCCTTTTTTTACGGGATGACTTCGGGGACTCCCGGTAAAATATGATGCGAAGTAGGAGTGCAACTCACCAACTTTTTAGAAAGCGAATCGCGAAAATGCGCAGAGCCCTCGAATCGTTCGAGTTCGGCTTCCGAGCCCGAAACCTTATCTTTGTTTGTATCCGTATACGCGGACACCCTCACCGATTGCGTCGATTAACCATAATTAACGCGTCTACCGCAATGGTCGGCACGCATTTGGGGTTAAATTGAATCGTGTGTGCGGCCGTTTTGTTCCACACCGTAGTTCCGGAAGGATTTTGAAATAAAGTATTCAAGTCGATTATGCCATTCATGAAGAGAATTTTCGCGGTTATCGCCGTTTCATTGATGACGTTGCAGGTCTCCGCACAAGTAACTCCCGAAGCCGAAAGCTCCCGAACCGATTTTGAGGCCTCGGTGGAAAAACTCACCTCCTTGCTGTACCACATCGAAAAGAGCTACGTGGACAGTGTGGAAATCAACCGGGTCACCGAAGACGCGATCCGCTCGTTGTTGGCGGAATTGGATCCGCACAGCGCCTACATTTCGGCCGAGGACGTGGCGCGCGCCAACGAAGGACTCGAGGGGAATTTCGAAGGAATCGGGATTCAGTTCAACATTATACACGACACGGTGACGGTGGTATCACCCATTGCGGGCGGGCCAAGTGAATCCCTCGGCATACTGCCCGGCGATCAGATCATCGAAGTGGACGGGGAGGTTTTCAGCGGTGAAGGCGTGACCAATCACAAAGTGACTTCCACCTTGCGCGGTCCCAAAGATTCGAAAGTCGTGCTGGGAATCAAGCGGCGTGGGACGCCCGATTTGCTGACCTTCGAAGTCATTCGCGATGAGATACCCATCTTCAGTTTGGACGCCGCGTACATGGCCACGGATAAAATCGGGTACATCAAATTGAACCGATTCTCCCGCACCACCGTTCCGGAATTCCAAGAAGCCCTCGAAAAGCTCAAAGCCCAAGGGATGGAGGATTTGATTTTGGATTTGCAGGGCAACGGCGGGGGGCTGCTCCAATCGAGCATAAACCTGGCCGACGAATTTCTCGAACCCGGCAAGTTGATCGTGTACACCGAAGGGAGGAGCTATCCCCGCAGGGAAGCCAAAGCCTCTTCCGTAGGTGGTTTCGAAACGGGCCGCCTGGTGGTATTGATCAACGAAGGATCGGCCAGCGCGTCCGAAATCGTGGCCGGCGCCGTTCAGGACTGGGATCGGGGATTGATCGTAGGACGAAGGAGCTTCGGGAAGGGACTCGTGCAGCGCCCCATCCACCTCCCCGACGGAAGTCTGGTGCGATTGACCACGCAAAAATACTACACGCCCAGCGGCAGAAGCATCCAGAAACCTTACGACGACGGCTTGGAAGCGTACTACCAAGAAAGGTACAAGCGGTTTGAAAGCGGAGAGTTGTATTCGTTGGACAGCTTGGAACTGCCCGATTCCTTGAAATACTTCACCAACAAAAAACGGACGGTTTACGGCGGTGGCGGAATCCTTCCCGACGTGTTCGTGGCCTTGGACACTTCGCAAAATTCGACGTTGAATTCCAACCTCATCCGGCAAGGTCACCTCAACACCTTCGCCATTTCGTACACCAACCAACACCGGGAGGCGTTGAATAAAAAGTATCCCACCGTGGAATCCTACATCGAAGGTTTCGGGATGGATGCGGTGATCGAAGAATTGAAGGAATACACCTTGGTGGAAGACCCCGATTTCGAATGGGACGAGGAAGAGTTCATCCATTCCAAACCCATGATCGAAGGGCGGTTAAAAGCATTGATTGCGCGTAACCTCTGGGATATTTCCGCGTACTACCAAGTCTTCAACCCCTATTGGCAAACGTACCACAAGGCGTTGGATATCCTGAAGGATAATCGGTACGAAACCTTCAATCTCGCGAAGATCGAATAGTAAAGGATTTGTTAAATCCCCCGTTTGTGAATCGCGTTTTTTAAATTTGTGCTTCATTTCCACCAAAGCAATAACCATCAAGACATGAGCGAAACGTTAAAAAATGGACTTTTGATCTTTATCGCGGGACTTCTCGCGGTAAACACTTATCTGCTGATTTCACAAGACGATGTGCCCTATGTAAACCCCGCACAGGCCAAGACCACATTTGAGCGAACCGGCTCGAGCGCCAGCGCCAGCGATGCACGGCAATTTGCCATGGATCAAGCGGATGCGGCAAAACCTCTCGCGGATCAGTTGAACCAAAGACCGGCGGCGACACCGACCACCACGATCAAATTCGAGGACACGGTGCACGATTTCGGCAACATCAGCCAAAACTCCGAAAACACCAAAATATTCACTTTCACCAACGTGGGAAGTGAGCCTTTGATCATCCAAAACGCCAAAGGAAGCTGCGGATGTACGGTACCGAATTACCCGCGTGAACCCGTTGCACCGGGTGAAACCGGAGAAATCGAAGTGGTTTACAAACCGGGCAACCAGCAAAACGCACAAACGAAAACCATCACCATTACCGCCAACACCCAACCGGCCAACACCATCCTGACGGTGAAAGCCAACGTGAACGCGTAAGGGATCGAAATCAAAAAAAACAAAGGACGCGCCGATGGAATCATCGGCGCGTTTTTTTTCATAGTACCCGTGCATCGTGTGCCCCGGCCCTCAATAACGCTCAGGATGAGCGTACCTCCCCGGCGTTAACGGAGAAACCACCGATAGCAAAGGACGATCAGGCAGATCAGGAACATGAAAATGGAAATGCGGTTTACGCCGTGCATCATGCGCAGATTGCGGTTCGCGACGCCTTTCCTGAACAGGGTGACCGGGTTGAGGTAGTACAAAAGTCGTCTAATCAACATGGCGGAAGAATTGAAGGGGTGTTCAAACTGTAAACACAGTCCGTCACACGAAGGTTGATGGGCGGATCAATGCGTGAATCGATATTCCGATATTTGTACTGAATTCACGCGGCCCGAAAAAATTCCCGAATTCGCTCAATCGGACATGCAATTTTAATGAAATTCAAGTTAACATCGGAATTCCAACCCACCGGCGACCAGCCGGAAGCCATTCGGCAATTGGTCGAAGGCATTGAACGCGGTGAAGATCATCAAACCCTTCTCGGGGTCACCGGGTCGGGAAAAACCTTTACCGTGGCCAACGTCATCGCCCAACTGAACCGTCCGACCTTGGTGTTGTCGCACAACAAGACCTTGGCCGCACAGCTGTACGGCGAGTTCAAACAGTTTTTTCCCGACAACCTCGTCGAATACTTCGTTTCGTACTACGATTACTACCAGCCCGAGGCGTATTTGCCCACGAGCAATTTGTACATCGAAAAGGATCTCAGCATCAACGACGAAATCGAAAAGTTGCGGCTGAGCGCCACATCGGCACTCTTATCGGGTCGCCGCGACGTGATCGTCGTGGCATCGGTATCGTGCATTTACGGAATCGGCAATCCGAGTGAATTCCACAAGAGCGTGATTCACCTCGAGAAGGGCCAATTGGCCGCGCGCAACAGCGTGCTGCGCTTGCTCGTCGCCGGGTTGTACTCCCGGCAGGATCATTTGATGGAACGGGGAAAATTTCGCGTCAAAGGCGATACGATCGACGTGTTTCCCGCCTACGCAGATCACTGCATCCGCATCGAATTTTTCGGTGATGAAATCGACCGAATATCCACTTTCGAACCGGAAAGCGGCGAGACGATCGCCACCTTCGATCAGGTGAACATCTACCCCGCAAACCTTTTCGTCACCTCACAAGCCACGATGAACCAGGCGATTTGGGAAATCCAACAAGACATGGTTTCCCAAGTGAACTTCTTCCGTGAATCGCACCGGAATTTGGAAGCCGAGCGGCTGCAGGAACGAACCACGTACGACGTGGAAATGATGAGGGAATTGGGGTACTGCTCGGGCATCGAAAATTATTCCCGATACTTCGACCGGCGACAGCCCGGCGATCGCCCCTTCTGTCTGTTGGATTACTTTCCGGAAGACTACCTGATGGTGGTGGACGAGAGCCACGTCACCTTGCCTCAAGTACGCGCCATGTACGGGGGCGACCGCTCGCGGAAAGTAAACCTGGTCGAATACGGATTCCGCTTGCCGGCGGCGTTGGACAACCGGCCGCTGAAATTCGAGGAGTTCGAGGCCTTGATGGGACAGACCATCTACGTAAGCGCCACCCCGGCGGAATACGAATTGCAGAAATCGGGCGGAGTGATCGTGGAGCAACTCATCCGTCCCACCGGCCTGCCCGATCCGGTCATCCACGTGCGGCCGAGCGAAAACCAAATCGACGACCTGATGGAGGAGATAGACCAGCGCACGAAAAAGAACGAACGCGTGCTGGTCACCACCCTTACCAAGCGCATGGCCGAAGAGCTGCAGAGTTTCTTCGACAAGGCCGGGATCAAATGCAGATACATTCACAGCGACGTGGACACCCTCGATCGCGTGGAAATCATCTCACAATTGCGGGAAGGGACGTTTGACGTATTGATCGGGGTGAACCTGCTGAGGGAAGGACTCGACCTCCCGGAAGTTTCGTTGGTCGCGATTTTGGACGCCGACAAAGAAGGCTTTTTGCGCAGTGAAAGGTCTCTCGTTCAGACGGTGGGACGTGCGGCTCGGAACATCAACGGAACGGTGATCATGTACGCCGACAAAGTCACCGACAGCATGCGGAAAACCATCGAAGAAACCGAAAGACGCCGACTGGCGCAGCAGGCGTACAACGAAGAACACGGTTTGGTACCCCAACAAATCCGAAGCCGCGCCACTTCCGTGCCGGGTGGACGCCGGGGAGTGACGGACTCCAAAGCTTACGTGGAACCCGATTCGACGAATGTGGCCGCGGACCCGGTGCTGCAATACATGTCGGCGGACGACTTGGCGAGGTCCATGGAGGTGACCAAGGCAAAAATGAACAAAGCCGCAAAAGACCAAGACTTCATGGAAGCGGCGCGATTGCGCGACGAACTCTTCGCGCTGCAAAAGATCGCCAAGGAGAAATGAACAGGGGCCTAGCCCAAGATAACACCCACAACTACGGATTCAGAATTTGGCGATCAATCCTCTGCTGAACTCACCGTAATAAAACGATTTCATCAGCTCACGTTTGCGCCGAAACGGTTTTCCGTTGGTGTATTCCAACTTGGCCTTTCCCAAGCTGTTCATCAAGCGCCTGTGCGCGCGGAGCATCTTGAACCGCGCCACGAGGTTGGGCCACAGACCGCGCCGTCCCTTCAAATAGGTCGACATGAGAAGCGTGGGGTGCAACGAGAGGTAAAGCACCACGTGGTGATTCTCCAGACTTTTGCTGATTCGCGGAATCAGGCTGTACTCGTACCCTTCGATATCCATTTTGCAGAATACCTTTTCGCCCCGTTTCACCTCTCCGTCCAGCCAGGCGCCGAGGTCGACAGAACGGACTTTCCACGCGTTGTCACCGTCGGCGAGCAGGGTACTCGACATGGAGTCACCCACTTCGTCGCGGCTGCCGATGAAAATTTCGCCCTCTTCGTAAGAAACCGCGTACCGGTACGTGCTGATTTTACTCTTCCACGGCGCCTCGTCGTTGGCGCGCACATTGTCTTCCAGTCGCGCATAGGCCTTGGGGTCCGGTTCGAAGGCGACGGTGCGCCCGGCGAGTTGTCCGCCGTAGAGAACCGTGGGACCAATCCACGCGCCCACGTCCAAAAACAAGGTGTCGCGGTTCAAAAACCGATTGAAAATTTCAAACGTTTCGGGCTCCCACTCTCCGGCATTCAACTTTTCCCAAAAAGGAAAATTCTCACCGACCACCACCCGAAAGGATTTCTCGCCGACGTGGATTATTCCGTACGTCGTCTTCGGAAATTTCTCTCGGTTTTCCACGACGTATTCCTTCAGCGAGTTGGAAAGTTCCAACATCTCGGTCGGCGACATGTCGGCTACTTTTTCGCCGTCGACTTCCAGAATACCGCCCCTCAAGTTCCGACCATCCCTTTTATCCAGAATGTTTATTTCAGCCATTGCAAATTGCGATTCTTCGATTACCGCTAAAATAAAGATACGCGCAACACCTTCGAGCCGACTTCCATAAAGTTTACAAAAACTTATCCACCCACCTAAAAAGCGTTGGTCGGCGCGGTTCCGATTTCCTCGTCCTGAATGGCGGCACCTTCGAAAAGCTGCGGGATATTTATCGTGTGGCTTATCTTGGCGACATGAAACCGAACGTACTCAAATCCGATTCCCCCATTCCATCTTCGGAACTTCCGCTGAACCCCGACGGATCCGTTTATCACCTGGCCCTCAAGCCTGAGCAAATCGCAGACACGATGATCGTGGTGGGCGATCCGGGACGGGTACGGCGCATATCCGACCGGTTCGACAAGGTGGAGCACCGGGTGGAAAACCGGGAATTTCTGACGCATACCGGCGTGGTGAACGGCAAAAGGCTTTCGGTATTGAGCACCGGCATCGGGGTGGACAATTTGGACATCGTGATGAACGAACTCGACGCCCTGCGCCACATCGATTTGAGTTCGCGCACGCCCACCGGCGCACACCGGCCTTTGGACATTATCCGTCTGGGTACTTCGGGTTCCCTGAATCCCGACCTGGAAGTGGGGAGCTTCGTGAACTCCGTGTACGCCATAGGGTTGGACGGAGTGATGCACTTTTACGACGTGGACTACGAAGAGGACGAAGCCGCCCTCGCAAGTGAATTCATATCGCGCACGGGATGGAGTACGGAGGGATTGAAGCCTTACGCCGTACGTTCGGACGCCGGGCTTTCCGAGTTGTTTGAGGAGGGATTTTTCAAGGGCATCACCGCCACCGCCTGCGGATTTTACGCTCCCCAAGGTCGAAAACTGCGTTTGTCGCCGGCCATGCCGGACATCAATTCCCGGATGACCGAGTTTTCCTTCCGAGGCATACCCATGGCCAATTACGAGATGGAGAGTTCGGCCCTTTTCGGTTTGGGCGCCGCCTTGGGCCACCGCTGCTCCACGGTGTGCGTGATCGTGGCCAACCGCTTGCGCAACGAGTTTGCCCGGGACCACCACAGAGACGTGGATCACCTGATCGATGCCGTATTGCAACGAATAGGGTAAGATTTTAAGGGTTTTTGTGGGCGGGGCTCGGATCGAAGATCTCCGACCTATGCGTACGTATATGATAACGCGGAGAATATCGTTAATACTTATCGGCCGAGTGCGATTACGGATACACCGGCCGCCGTCGTCGTAACCGCGGATTGTGTCTCGCGTAAGTGACGGGAACGGCATCCTCCGCGCCGCAAACGGTGGGGTGGCCGCCGCGGCGGGGCGATTTTATGAGCCCCCGGGGCGGCGTGCCACCCCCTGAATTGCGGCGTGGAGATACAGTGTACGGCACGGCCACGGCTCGGGAACCGAGGGTAAAAAGCACCAACCGAGTGGTGATGTACGCCGAGGGAAAAGCAGGTGCGCTCACCGTTGCCGTGGATACGCCCATAAACCTTTGGAAACTGCGGCGATACGCGGGATTAACAATGATCCGGTAAAAAAGGGATGGGCGCTCCTCCCGAAATGGGAGGGCGGGAATATCTTTGAAAAACGCAATAGCAGGGTATATGAAGGAAGAAATGGATGCGAAGGAATTGAATGCGCTGATCAGCTTGCTGGATGACCCGGACGAATCGGTGTACGACTTGGTGCGTACGCGATTGGTGTCACTGGGGCCGGAGGTGATTCCCAACTTGGAAAACGTATGGGAGCTCCAGTCTTTCGGTTTGGATCACCGCAACCGAATCGAAGACCTCATCCACATGATTCAGTTCGACGCCGTGCGCGATGCCTTGGAAAAATGGGCGCGTGATGGGGCGGAAGACTTGTTTGAAGGTGCCTTGCTGATCGCGAAATACCAATATCCCGACCTGGACGAGGACGAATCCCACCGTTTGTTGAATAAGCTGCATCAGGACATTTGGCTCGAGCTGAACGACGAGTTGACGGCATTTGAGAAGGTGAAGGTGTTCAACCACATCTTGTTTCACGAATACGGGTACCGGGGCAACCGCAAGAATTACCAAGCGGCGCAGAACTCGTATATCAACCGGGTGCTGGAATCGAAAAAAGGAAACGACCTGAGTTTGGGCATCATTTACATCGTGTTGGCGCAACGGCTGAACGTGCCCATTTACGGCGTGGACCTGCCTCACCATTTTATTTTGGTTTACCTCGACGAAAACGACACCGCGCGGTATTTGGAGCCTTCGGGTGCACCGACGGAGGAAATGCGGTCGCTGTTTTTCCTGAACCCCTTCAACCGGGGGTCTTTGATGAACGCGGAGGAAATCAGTTCTTTCTTGAACCAACTGGCCATCGAACCGGAGAGCAAGCACTTCGAGCCCTGCGATCACCTCACCATCGTGCTGCGATTGCTCGACAACTTGGTGAACGCCTATGAGCGGCTGGGCTATCCGGAAAAATCGAGAGAGCTAAACGTTCTGAAATCGGCGGTGCGAAAGGGCGGGGCGTCAACCGCGGAAGATGCGTGACACGGTCATGCCGATGATGCGAAGATCCTCGGGAAAACTCCTTCTCGCCAAGTACTCCAAGTTGATTTCCAGCTTTTCGGGCATGATCTCCCGAATGTAGGTCTCTTTCGGGTTTCGGGACCGAGCCAGTATTTCGTTTTCATCGAAATAACGCAGGGAGGCGTAGTCGGTGATGCCGGGGCGAACGTTCAATACCGCTTTTTGCCTGTCGTCGTAGAGCGCGACGAATTCGGGAACTTCCGGTCGGGGTCCGACGAAGCTCATGCGGCCGATCAACACGTTGAACAGTTGGGGCAGTTCGTCTAACTTGTATTTGCGCAGAAAGGCGCCGGCGCGGGTGACGCGTGGGTCGCGGTTTCCGACGGTCAATTTTCCCGACTCTTCGGATCGGGGCCGCATCGTCCTGAATTTCACCAATCCGAACATTTTTCCTCCCTTCCCTACCCTTTGTTGAACGAAGAACGGCGGGCCTTTCGAATCCAATACGATCCACAGGGGAATAAGGATCCACACCGGGAAGAGCAACGCGACGAGGATCAGGGCCCCGACGCGGTCGAACAGGAACTTGGCCATCAGTAGGCGGTGTTTTCCACGATATCCACGAGGGTTTTCACCACGAAATCCACCTGCTCGAAGGTCATGTCGTAGAACAGGGGCAAGGATATTTCTCCCCGGTATGCGTCGTAAGCTTCGGGATAATCCGAGATCAGAAAACCCCTGTTGCGGTACGCACTGAGCATGGGAAGGGGAATAAAGTGCACGTTGACGGCCACTTGCTTGTCGGTCATGGCTTGGATAATGCGGTCGCGTTTGTCTTCGCCCACCCCTTTCAGCCTCAGGGGGTAGAGGTGATAAGCCGACACCGTGCCCGCTCCGTCGTCGGTGGGCGGGAGGAGGGCCCATTCGCGATCCGCGAATCCTTGATTGTACCGGGCGCTCAATTCCCGTCTTTTGGGGAGGGTTTGTGAATCGTAACGCGAAAGTTCCACCAATCCGATGGCCGCTTGGATATCGGTCATGTTGCACTTGAACCCCGGGAAAAGCACGTCGTACTTCCAGCCACCCGATTTCATCTTGGCCAGGGCGTCTTTGGACTGGCCGTGGAGGCTCATGACGTTGAGTTGGGCGTAGACTTCGTCGGTGTCGAAATCGGGAGGGAGGTTGAGGCAGACCGCTCCCCCTTCGGCGGTGGTGAGGTTTTTTACGGCGTGAAAAGAGAAGGCCGTCACGTCGGCCACCTTTCCCACTCGTGTACCGCGGTAGACCGCGCCGAAAGAATGGGCGGCATCGGCCAAGACCAGGATTCTGCCGAGTTTTTTTTGCGCATCCGATTTGGGGTGGAAGCGGGATTGCACTTCCCTGTCGTTCAGCACTTCGTTCAATGCGTCGTAATCGGCGGGAAACCCGCCGATGTCGACCGACATGACCACTTTGGTACGTTCGGTGATGGCGTTGCGCACCCCTTCGGGATCGATGTTGAACTCGCCGGGGCGGCAATCGACCATGACCGGTGTGGCGCCGCAGTGGATCACCACGTTGGCGGTGGCGCAATAGGTGTATGCGGGGAGGATGACCTCATCGCCGGGTCCCACGCCAAACCATCGCAAGACCAACTCCATGCCTGCGGTGCAGGAGTTTAGGCAGAGTGTGGATCGCGCCCCGGTATAGGCCGTGATTTCTTTTTCGAATCGTTTGGTTCTGGGGCCGGTGGTTATCCATCCCGACAAGAGAGTTTCCGTGACTTCTTGGACGGTATCTCCATCGAGGCGGGGCGGTGAAAATGGAATCATGGCTTGGTTTTGGACAAATATAATCCTTGTGTCGCCACCGGCAATTCACGATGGCGTGAGACCACCACGGAATACAACCGTCTCGATTGCCGCGTTTGGTTCCGCGATCAGAGAAAGAGAGAAAGCCACACAGACACGACTCAGTTTTCAAGAGTGTATTAAAAATATGGATCTCCGCGGAAAGGATATCGTCTCATCCAAAATCGAAAACACGAAACACGCGTTTAATGACGAAATATAGATACAATGCATTGCGGTTGAAATCGTTTGAATTTTAGTTATACGAAAAAATTCGTAGGTTTGGGCTTCGGGTTTTTCAATTAACGATTTAAATATATCGCCATGGCTATCTCAGAAACCGACATTTTTCGCTTCATGCACGTCCGAGCTCCCCAAAAAATAAGCCCTGCGCTTTATGAGGAGAAATTCATTTTATATAACATTGGACCCAGTCCTTATTTTACGTCTTTGGTTGATCAACTAGACGAAACGCATCCGCGGACAGCTGTCGAAACCGTAGCCCAATCAGCGGCGGGGACATCCTTCGTGTATTCCGATAAGAATGCTTTGGATGCAGATTTCATCAACTTTAACCGAATATCCTTCTTCCTATTTGAAAACATATCCACTATTACAAAGACAGAACTCAAGAACAAAATACAGGAAGAAGTGGGTACATCCCTTACTTCGTTTATCCAGGAAGGCCAGTATATCCCAAAAAAACTAAAGGTTTGGAATACTATTTTCTATTTAGAGATCATTGATTCGGCAGATGGCTTTTTGCGCGATCTAATGATGACATTAAGATTATGTCGCTTAATAGAACTATTGGATGAGAATTCGCCCTTGGTTGAATTCAATGCAGGTATTCAAACCCAATCTGAAGCAAATATTATTTTACCAAAACCTTTGTTTCCACTTCCGAAACGGGTGTTTGATGAAACCAATCATCACGATGAGCTGGAGCCTGCGCCGGATTTGATTGATGTCAAAAATAATATTGTCGGCTTAGAGAATGCAAGGAAGGATATAACCACCATTTATGAAGTGCAAAAGAGCGACTTTCGGAACGCCAAGCTCGATTTAGAAACCTTTGCCAAAAAATTGGTCATTGATCCATTGCCCGATGATGACACAAGACCTCAACCGTATACTCCTCAGGAAATAAGCGAGTTCTACGATCAATACAAAAGACAACCGCAGCCATTTTCATTAGATTCGTCGTATTTCTCAATGTTACAAACCGAAACAAAATCTTTCTTATCAAGGATAGGTATCAAGGATACATCGTTTGTAGTGGCGGATGTATTACGGGAAATTGACAGTGAACTGGAACAGAACTACACCACCTTGCAGAGGGCACAGGCAATGCCGAAAATTCTCCGCACGGCATCGGGAATTGTACGAATCGAAACTCAACACTCAACTTCGGGAAGCAACGGGGGAGGTGAACCTAACCCCATAGAGGTGTCCCCACCCTATGTACAGCCGCTTGGAATAGGTGACATGCTCGTAGTGAGGGAACAACTTTTGAAATATGAAGAGGGTGAAATTGCGCATATCGAAAATATTCTGGCAACAGAAAGAAAATTGAGAAGTACCAGAAGTCTTTCCCGCCTAGAAACGATTGCAGAAACTGAGAATTTCAGAGAATCAGTGCGGGATGCCGAATCGCGAAGCAGTACCCAATTTGAAATGTCTCAAGCCATGAATAGTGTGAGCCAGACCGCCAATCAAACTGCTTCCGGCATCAATCTTAGTGCAAGTTATGGTCCTGTTCGAGCAGAGGCATTTGCTCAACATTCGGCGCAATCTTCGAATTCAAATTCCGAAAATCAGGCAACATTATTAGCCAAAGAGGTTTCAGAATCTGCCCGTCAGCGAATAATTGAAAGCGTAAGAGAATTGCGTATCACAGCTTCACTTGAAGAGCTCGAAATTAAAAATGAGCATGAAACGGACAACACTGCACCGGACGCTTCCCATAAAATAGGACATTATCATTGGATCGACAAAAAATACCTGAATCAAGTTTACAATATTGGTAAAAGACTGATGTACGAATTTTTGATACCTGAGCCTGCTGCGTTTTACATCCACAGTTTAATGAAACAACCTCAGGTTGTCGAATATCCGGAAGTACCTGTTCATCCTTTCAAAATAATCATGGAAGAATTGAACCTCCCGTTGAGTCATGCTTTGATCAATAGATCAAATTTTGGATCTATTGCTGCTCAGGCGAGAGTAGCCGATATTGAACCGCCGCCCTCAAATTATTTGTATGTGGGAACTGCCTTAACCAATCAAAACAAAGAAGAGTGGAACCTAGATTCTTATAATGATAGCATCATAATTCCGGAAGGCTATGTGGCTACCGGCGCCAAAGTGGTTTTAAGCTTTAGTGAAGGAAATGACAGATACACGAAAGTCAAAGTGGGCAGTGCCGAATTCTCGGCAACAGAGAATTCCGAGAATACACTCACATTAAACAACCTTACCGGGAAAGTACCTATTAGCGTGCACTCAGGGAAGACATATTACGCCGTAAACGTGGTGGTGGAGTGTACCCTCACGGAAAAATCATATGCCGAATGGCAACTTTCCGTTTTTAATAAAATCATGCAAGCCCATTACGATGCAGTAATGCAGTACAACTTTGAAATTCAAACTATAGAGCAAAACATCCGCAATGCCGAGAGTGACCACATATCCGGATATAACCCGGAAAGAAACCGTATAATCGAACAAACGGAACTCAAAAAGGCTGCAATAAAGTTTCTAACCGGTTCGCGATTCGATGAATTTGACAGTATGATTGCGCATTTTTCCGAGTTGGGTTACCCCGACTTTGATTTCGACGAATCCGTTTCAGAAGGAAAATTCATTCGTTTTTTTGAACAAGCCTTTGAATGGGAAAACATGACTTACCATCACTATCCTTATTTCTGGGGAAGAAAGGCCAATTGGATGCAAATAATACACCTGGAAGACAACGACCCAAAATTTAGCAACTTTCTAAAAGCGGGTGCTACACGGGTAGTCGTTCCGGTTCGACCATCATTCACTAAAGCTGTGCTCCACTATCAAGCCAATGGTGAAATATGGGCAGGTCAGGATTTACCCGATCTAAATGACGAGCTACACCTATCGATCGTAGAGGAGATACGGGATTCCCAAGTCAATATCGATGGCGAACCGCATGGGGAGCCATGGATTGTTAAACTTCCTACAAACTTGATAAGATTGAACGTTTCTACGGATCCCGAATTGCCGGATCATAGCGGCGAACTCCTTTGATTCAAACCGTCGTATTCAGAAATGCCGAAACTCATCGAAAATCTACAATACTTATCTCTTGAAGGAGGTGGTGGCAGAGGTATTTTGTACGTTGAACCTATCAACGAGTTGGAAAATGCCATCCGTGAGGAGGTATTTCGATCATCCAAAGCAAATGCTGCAGCGATAAAGGTCTTTCATGCGCGCGTTGCACAAAACCAAACTGTACCTAATGGCGAAAATAGTGGCGAATACGGTACAGAAATCGAAGCTCCGCAGGTCGAAATTGATTTACCCGTTGTGAACATCACCGGATATTTCTCCCTCATACAAATATCAACTCCGCCCCATTTAAGAAAAATCAAGGGTTTAAGTGGCAGTTCCGCTGGAGCAATTACAGCTTTCATGCTCAGTCTGGGCATGAGCAGTGAGGATATCAAAAGAGAAATGGCTCGTACGGACATCAGAGCAAAAAACGCACCAAGATATAAGGGACCCATCAGCGTTTTCGAACAGTTTGTGGATGAAAAACCTACGAACAAATTTAAACAAATAGTTGACGGAGAGGTTGGAGTTGGTCGCTTTGACAATATTGTTGACAAACCGTTTTTATTCATAATTAGGCATTTGCTCCATCTTAGCACTCCAATTACCTGGGGTTCCAAAATTACTGCATATTCTATTTTTGGTGCTTTTATCCATAATCTTTTTGACGACGGTTCTCCTTTTGCTTTGTCTGAAATTGTCTTTGGCTCGTTAAGGAACGCCAAGAACTTTTTCGGCAACCTTATCGGGGAACGCGGATTATTCGTCGGACTAGCAGCCCGCAGGTATTTCTCGTCATTGATCGAAAAATATCTTTACCCCTCACTCGAATCACTGGAATATCCTATTCCTGAAACGCCTCCGGGCGAATTAACTTTTCGTCAATTCTACGACCTCACGGGTGTGGATTTAGTCTTGACCGGTACAAATATATCCCGGCAGTCGACCCTGTACTTTTCCGTGTATCACACTCCTGATTTCCCGGTGGTGGAAGCTGTCCAAATATCCATGACTCTGCCGGGTGTTTTTAAACCCGTGTATGTGGACACTCCTCTACGCGGAGACGACAATAAGCAAAGAACAAGATACCAAGGTCTGTTTGTAGATGGTGGGATGCTCAACAACTACCCCATCCACGCTTTCGACCATGTGGAATCGACGGCCAGCCCGACCTCCGATGCGGCTTTTCTTTCGGAATTCACCTACCGTGGACAAACCGGCGATTACCCCATTGCGGGAAATCCCAAACTGAGACGGGCCGACTGCGATTGCGTGCTCGGCATGCGCCTGCAGGACCAACCCAAAAAACCCGAAAGATTCGACATAGAAAAGCTGTATCCTTCCGATGAACTCGTGTTGGGGTCCTTCCTCAAAGACCTGCTGAGCACCTACATGTCTCAAAGCGAAGAAGGGCAAATCCGGAGCGTGAGCGACGAGGAAAGGTCGGTGGAATTGTATGCGACGGTGAATGAGAACGAAGAAACACAAAAATTTCTATCAAGGTTAAGAACTGAAATCAGTTTAGAAAAAACCGAGAAGGAATACAGTCTTTCCGTCATGGATTTTTCCACACCCGCCATCGATTGCAAAAGAAATTTGCGCGGATTGGCGGAAGCCAAACTATGGCTCATGGAAGAAGCGTCCAAGCAAATGAAAACCTTTTTACATAGACGATGAAAATGATTTTTGGCGAGTATTCAAATAAGCACTTTTCCGGTTCATTTATTTTTTCATTAATGATCCTCTTCCTGACCTCTTGTTCTGTGGAAAAGGTTGACCAATTGGAGGTGCCTGACATCAAAGTGCAATTCTGCACGGATTGTACCCGCAGGGAAAATGTAAGGAAGTTTGAGGAAAATATAGGATCAAATTTACTACCCGTGTCTGATTTTCTAGCAAGGAAATATGCGATAAACATTTCCCTACCCATCGAAAAACCGGAGGATCTCAGGTCGGCCTTGAGCTTTCATGAAGTTTACGAGAGACAAAGTTGTCTATCGGGATTTAATGAATACATCTTTTATTTCTACGAGCTGGATCTCGCGGAATATTTTAAATATCCCAAGGACACCGTTTTCAAAAATGACTCCTTCATCGAATTCAACTGCGGCACAGAGCCCTTCGGATACGACACGACCCGAGCCAACGTGGTAATACCCTGGGAAGGACGATACCCCGGTTTGATCCCGGTCCGCGATGTGCCCTTGGATTCGTTCAAGCTCGGCTACTACTCCATTGTAAAATGGCTGTTCGACCAAGAAACCGACCGATTTAAAGTAAGGCGTAGGAAGTATGAGCAGTTTGACGGTGATTATGGTCCAACCTCTTCTGAAATAAAATCCGAAAACTTGGTATTGGAAGACCCTTGGCAGGAGGAGTTTCTGTTCACTTCATACGAGTTGATCGACACGCAATCGAAAGCGAGATATGAGTACGCGGTGATGACCGTGGAGCCTTGCACGTTCGCACCGATTCATCTGTACGAAGTACGTCCGCCGATATCGGAACGAGAAAATTATGTGTATGCACCGGATATATACCACATCAACATCGCCGATATGGCCATCCGCGTAAACAAATTTCCTCTCTACGGCGAGTTTTGAATGAACAACTCCCGGCTGACATATCGCCCCTTGGATGATGTTGTTCAAATATCCACGACACTGCGGGGCGTCTTTAAACCCGTGTATGTGGACACCCCCCTACGCGGAGACGACACTGAGCAAAGAACAAGATACCAAGGTCTGTTTGTAGATGGTGGGATGCTCAACAACTACCCCATCCACGCTTTCGACCATGTGGAATCGACGGCCAGCCCGACCTCCGATGCGGCTTTTCTTTCGGAATTCACCTACCGTGGACAAACCGGCGATTACCCCATTGCGGGAAATCCCAAACTGAGACGGGCCGACTGCGATTGCGTGCTCGGCATGCGCCTGCAGGACCAACCCAAAAAACCCGAAAGATTCGACATAGAAAAGCTGTATCCTTCCGATGAACTCGTGTTGGGGTCCTTCCTCAAAGACCTGCTGAGCACCTACATGTCTCAAAGCGAAGAAGGGCAAATCCGGAGCGTGAGCGACGAGGAAAGGTCGGTGGAATTGTATGCGACGGTGAATGAGAACGAAGAAACACAAAAATTTCTATCAAGGTTAAGAACTGAAATCAGTTTAGAAAAAACCGAGAAGGAATACAGTCTTTCCGTCATGGATTTTTCCACACCCGCCATCGATTGCAAAAGAAATTTGCGCGGATTGGCGGAAGCCAAACTATGGCTCATGGAAGAAGCGTCCAAGCAAATGAAAACCTTTTTACATAGACGATGAAAATGATTTTTGGCGAGTATTCAAATAAGCACTTTTCCGGTTCATTTATTTTTTCATTAATGATCCTCTTCCTGACCTCTTGTTCTGTGGAAAAGGTTGACCAATTGGAGGTGCCTGACATCAATGTGCAATTCTGCACGGATTGTACCCGCAGAGCGGACGTGGTACGTTATGAAAACAAACTGAGTTCGATTCTTATGACATTGTCGAGATTTAAAATAAGAAAGTTTTGGACCAATCAGCAATATCCAATATCTGAAACTGAATATTTCAGATATACATCCGCATTGAGTTTCTGTGACTTTTATCAGAGAGAAAGTTTCGTTCCGTATTTTAATGAATACATTCTATATTGTTTCAAGCTCGATGAAGGAGAAAACTTATCAGATCCCCATGACACCCTTTTTATGAATACCTGGACCATCGAGTTCAACTGCGGCACAGAGCCCTTCGGATACGACACCACCAAGGCTAATATAAAATATCTCTGGGAGGGAAGATATCCCGGTATGACCCCGGTCCGCGACGTTCCTTTGGATTCGTTCAAGCTCGGCTACTACTCCATTGTAAAATGGCTGTACGACCAAGAAACCGACCGATTTAAAGTGAAGCGAAAGAAGTATGAGCAGTTGGATCACGATTACAGTAATCCGAGAATTGCCATGGATAACTTCGTTTTCGAAGACCCTTGGCAGGAGGAGTTTTTGTTCACTACATACGAGTTGATCGACACGCAATCGAAAGCGAGATATGAGGATGCGGTGATGACCGTGGTGCCTTGCACGTTTGCTCCTATCGGATTGTACGAAGTTCGTCCTTCAAAAAGAATTTCCCATAGAGGAAAATACCACATCAACATCGCCGATATGGCCATCCGCGTGTACAAATACCCTCTCTACGAAGAACTTTGAATGAACAACAGCCGCTTTATATATCGCCTCCGGGATGATGTTGTCCAAATATCCGTGACCCTGCCGGGCGTCTTTAAACCCGTAAACGTGGACATTCCTGCACGAGGAGACGAGCACGCGCATTGAAATTAATGCCAAGTCCCCCGGTCAAGGACGACCCAAATCAATTGTTCGAAGTGGTGGATTCTAATTTCACCGCCATAACCCTTTTACCCCGCCGGGGTGAAGGGGCATTTCCCAAAGGATTACCGTACCCGTCAGTTATTGAACATAACGGGCATCACCAGCATGAGGATGTCGCTTCCCGAATCTTCCTTCTGCACGGGAAGGAGTATCCCCGCGCGGTTGGGACCATTGAGGTGGAACTCCACTTCATCGGTATCCAAGCTGCTCAGCATTTCGATCAAAAACTTGCTGTTGAATCCGATTTCCATGTCCTCCCCGTTGAAACTGCAGTTCAATCGCTCGTAAGCCTCGTTGGAAAAATCGGTGTCCTCCGTCGTCAAACTCAATTCCGAACCTTCGATTCGAATACGAACCTGGTGGGTGGTTTTGTTTGAGAAAATCGATACGCGGCGCATGGCGTTCAGCATTGCTTTTCGATCCACGAGCAAACGATTGTGGTTGTCCTTGGGGATCACGGCCTCGTAATTGGGGTACTTTCCGTCTATCAACCTGCAAATCAACACGTTGTCATCGAATGAAAAGCGTGCGAATTTCTCATCGAACTGCAATTCCACGTCCGAAGACGTCGTCATCAGGATGTTCTTGAGCTGGTTGAGGGGTTTTTTGGCAAGGATCAAGGTAGAGCTCTTATCCGCCTTCTGATCGTTCAAGGTAAAGCGCACCAATTTATGCGCATCGGTGGCTACGAACCGAAGGTATTCCGGCGTAAACTCGCAGTAGACGCCCGACATCACGGGGCGCATTTCGTCTATGGCGGTGGCGAAAAGCGTGTTTTGGATTCCATCCACCAGCACGGAGGCCGGCATTTTCACCACCGAAATTTTGTCTTCTTCCAATTCGGGGTTTTTGGGGAATTCATCCGCCGGGTAGCCGGCCATCCTGAATTTCCCCGAACTGCTGGAAATCTCCACCGAGCTCTGGCTCTCGTTGATGGTGAACGTCAGGGGCTGCTCCGGCAACGTTTTGAGAAAATCCATAAGAGTACGGGCCTGCACCGCCATGGAACCCGCTTCTTCGGCCTTCACCGCCAAGGTTGTGTTCATGGTGGTTTCGAGATCGCACACCGTTACGGTCAGTTGATCGTTGTCCACTTCAAACAGAAAATTGTCCAAAATGGGAAGAGAATTGTTCGTGGATATCACACCGCCAATGGCTTGGAGATTTTTGAGCAATTCGGAAGAAGAAACAATAAACTTCATACTTTCTACGGGTTAAGGGGCATCTTGGCCTCGGCGACAAATATAATTAATGTTGTCAATGGCGCCCTTGGCCAAACACGGATTTTCCGCTTTCATCGCGGATTGAACGCGCGAATGGTCGCGCCGAACTTGTCCCATACGTACCGTTGGGCCAAAGCCAACTCCCCTTCGTCCATGGACGCGTAGATACGCTCCCCGTCGGGCACGAAGCCTTCCGCATCCAGAGGAGGGTGGGGATCGGATTTGGGCCACAACACGATGCGGTGATCTTTCTCCCGGTCTTTGATCCTGATGATCTGGTACGGCATCGTGGCGCGCACGCTGTCTTCTTGAGCCTCGGTCAGCCCCGTTCGGAAGTTTTCGAAAGCCAGCATTTTGAAATTCAGCATGTAGTCTTTGACGATGGTGGTGTCGAACGCGCTCACGGGCCTGTTTGACCCGGCACGGTACAAACTGATGTCGTTTCCTCCTCCGTATGTGATGCGGAAAGAAGAATCGGGCTCGGCCGGGTATTCCACCGTGATTTCCTCCAAGTCCATATCGGGGTATTCGAGGAGGATGACGCTCCTCCACTCGTTCAAGTCGGTGAAAAAACGCGTATTGAGCACCCCGATAAATCCTTTGAGATCCATGACGTAGGGTTCCGCCGCACGCCCGCCTCTCGGGGTTTCCAACAGCATGTAGGTTCCTTTGTTGTCTATGGTCGGGTGGCCCACGTACCACGTTTTGATGCGCTTGCCGTCCCGGTCGTAAATGTCGACCTTCTTGCTGTCGGCGGCCATAACTCGGTTTACTTCTTCTTGGGCGTTTTTGCTCACCGGCCTCTGCACGTATATGTTGCGGAAGGTCATGAGCAACACGTCGACCGCGTCGGTTCTCGCCGGGTATTGTCCGTTGAGAATCCAGTCTTCGCCTCTTCCCCTCTCCACGGTGATGACGCGGCCGGCGCGATCGGCGATGACGATTTTTCCCACACTCGAGGTGTCTTCGATTTCAAAATCGGTGGCCGCCCGCACGGACGTACGGTAAGTGTCTTGGAAAAACGCCATATACGCCGCCCAACCGATTACACCGAGAAATATGATCCACAGAAATACCTTTTTCATGTTTACTTCGATTTATTCATCGCCTCATTTTCGGTAGCGTTTCCTTCGAATCCACCACTGCGCCAAACCGAGTAGCAGCGTCAAAACCACCGGCAGGGCTACATTGGCGACTTGCCACGAGTACCGGCCTTCCGAAATGCGTTGTTCGTCCAACTTCCTCACCACCACGGTCCGCGACCGCACGTCAATCAAACTCTCATCGCCGAGAAGATAGTTCATCGCATTGACCAACAGCTCTTTGTTTCCGTATATCTTCCGCCCTACGATGGGGTCGAAACCCAGTTCCCGGAACTTCGTCCGATCGGGACTTACCGGATTTCTCGCGATGTCGCCGTCGGCGATGACGATCTGGCGCGTGAACACGCTTTTCTCCCGAAAATCGAACCGCGATTCTTCCAACATGGCGGGAGCCAGTCGATTGGCGAAATTACTGGTAAACTCTCCTTCGAGGAGTACGGCAACCGGTTGGTTCGGACTGTTGGATTCGCCGAAGTTCGGGTCGATGGACACGATATTGAAGCTCACCCGCGCCGGCGACCGCAGTATGCGTGTGTATGGCGAGGTGGTCAACAGAATACGTTTGGAAATGCCCGGCGCCTCGACCGTATCGATGCTGCTGATAAACTCCGTGTGAATGGGATCGACGTTGGCCACGATGGGATGAGAGGAGGTGGGGATGAGCACCGGTTCAAAATACCAAGGAAACAACTCTTGACGCTCATTGCCCCGTGGCCCGGTCATCAATGCGATGGGCGCACAGGTGCGGTCGAGGAGCAAATTCCTGTTCAAGCGCACGCCGTAATTGAAGAGCATGTCCTCCAAATTGGTATTCAACGGCAAGGCCATGGTAACGTCCGACGTCATCAGGCTGTCCAAGCTTACCTGCATCGGATCGATCATCCACAGCACGCGTCCGCCCAGCATGATGAACTGGTCGATCAGGTACTTGTCGCGCTCGCTGAAAGCCGTATCGGGTTTCGCCACCACAATGGCCGAGTACTTGTTCACCCGTTTGCCCTCTCCGGCGATGTTCCGGCTCAACGCGTCGAGCATCCCGCCGATCTCGATGCGCTCCACGTCGTAAAATTTCGACAACTCCCGTCGGATATCCCCGGTTTCTATCGCCGACAATTCCCCGTGACCTTCGATAAACGCGATCTTGTCGCGTTCCGATTTTCCCGCCTGGTAAATGGCGTTGACAAGAGAATACTCAAGGTTGTTGATGGCGCGGTTCACCATTTCGGCATCCGTGGCCCTTTCTTGGTTCCGCAATATTTGGAGAGGCACTTCCCGGTTGTTGTACGACACCAGCGCGCCCGGAAACAAAATCCGCTCGGTCACTCCGTCGCCATCGCGCATTTGCAGCACCGTGTACGACAGCCCCTTTTCCACCAATTCCGCGTACATTTCATCCCTCGACTTCCTGTCGGGTGCTTCTCCCGGGTTGATGAATTCGTATTGGATGTTGTCGCCCGCATAGGCGCGCATCTCATCCAATTTGTCTTTGATGGCCCGCTGCAAACGGCGGTAATCGGCGGGAAATTCTCCGGCGAGGTAGACCTTGACGTATACCACGTCGTCGAGATTCTCCACCAAGTCGACCGTGGTGGGAGTCAAAGTGTGGCGCTTTTCGGAGGTGAGGTCGAAACGCGCGAAGCTCAATGAACCGATGTAGGCGAGTGCCAGGAAGAACAGCACCGATGCCGTGGTTTCCAGAAAATTGGTGGCCCTATTGGAACGCAGTTTCTTCATGAATCAGGATCCTTTTCTGGTTTGCAGCACACCTCTGGTCAGCGATACGAAGATGCCCACCAGTGCGACGAAATAGACCACGTCCCGGGTATCGATGACCCCGCGACTCATCGAGCCGTAGTGCATCGTAATGGACAATTGCTGAAGCACGCTGTCCAAAGTGCCGAAGTATTCGAAATCGGCGAGCAGGTCCAAACCGCTGTAACAAATAAAGCACATCAGCAGAGCGAGGATAAACGCCACCACCTGGTTGTCGGTCAGGGCCGAGGCGAAAATCCCGATGGCCGTAAAGCCGCTGCCGAGAAAAAACAAACCGAGGTAGGAACCCCAGGTGCCGCCCACGTCCAAATTGCCCGGAGGATTGCCCAGTTGCCACACGCTGTACACGTATATCAAGGTAGGCAACAGGGAGAGCAGTACCAGCACCACCCCCGCGAGGTACTTTGCCAAGATCACCTGCAAATCGGTGAGGGGCCGCGTAAAAAGAAGTTCGATGGTGCCCGTTCGCCTCTCCTCCGAGAAAGACCGCATGGTAATGGCCGGAACCAAAAACATGAAAACCCAGGGCGCCACGTAAAAAAGTGTGTCCAAAGTGGCGTACCCTTGATCCAGCACATTCAGGTTTCCGGGAAAACCCCACATAAACAGCCCTGTAAGCAAGAGAAATACGCCGATTACGACGTATCCGATCACCGAACTCAGAAACACACGAATTTCTTTCAAAAGCAGTGCACCCATACCGCGTTTTGGAATTTAACCTGCAAAGATAAGGTTTTGCAGCCGAGGCCACGCGTCGTGCACGCGTTTCCGCGACAACGGGAAACCTTCTTTTTCTCACCCGCCGGGAGCGCCCACCGAAATTCTGAAATCGGAAAAAATGCGTGGATTTCCCTACCTCGACGCCTCGAGCAACGCGTCGATTCTTCGCGAAAGCTCTTTGTCCCTGTCCTTCACCACACCTCCGGCATCGTGGGTGCTCAGCCTGATTTCCAGCTTATTGTACTCGTTTTTCCACGTCGGGTGGTGCTGCATCCTCTCCGCTTCCATTGCCACACGGGTCATGAAGCCGAAGGCCTCCGAAAAATTTTCAAACTCGAATTTTTTCACCAAATTCCCATCGCGTTCCGTCCAAGAATCCATGATTTTGCGTTTTAATTCGTCGCTGTCATTCCAACCATCAACAAGAAATTGGTCGGCCGTGTTCAACCCCGAAAGTGCCGTTTCGCATTCGGTTTTTTGGCGCGCCCCCGGGATCTACTTTTTTTGGGAGTCCTCCATTGCATCCACATCGGACGGTACATCCCGTTGCCCTCACCACGTCGGGGTCGGTCTTCGGGCTGTATGCCACTTGGCCATGGGGCGGGTCGCAACGTTGGTGCACGGGCTTCTGCCGTCGCCGTGCACCGACGGCGCTCCGCAACCCATAGCCCGAGTGGCGATGCCGCCCTTCGCCCTCGCGCGTGCAGTGATCGTCCCATCGAGCCACACCCACAAAAACCCAAAACACCCTGCTTCGCCTGTTCGCATGGGGAGTGAACGGTTGCGAAAGCCCTCGGTTTTCGCCTGAAAATCAGATTCCGGGACGTGGTCGTCGACTCTATTGCCCCGTAGTTTTTACTCGTTCTAAATTTCTTGGAGCGAATGGTTTCTACCTTCCGAATGAGTAAATTTGCGATGTATGAAGGTGCTGCTCACATACCTTTTTTCCACCTTGGTATTGCTGCAAAGTCTGCATATCGACGTGCGGGATATCATGGGTTTGCGTGACTTTATCGCCCACGCCAAATATCACAAGCAATCCCACGACGACGATTTTGCCGATTTTCTTTCAAAGCATTACGGGCGGAAAAAACACGAGCACCATCAAAAAAATCAAGAGGAACATCACGAACACGAAAAACTGCCATTTTCGAATTGTTCCATTCCCAATGCACCCTTCTTTCTGCCTGAGCAAAAGGTGATTACAGAACCCAGTCGCCTCATTCCCATCGAAAGGGAAAATAATTTCGGCTATCGAATCAACTACGTTTCCCCGGCGCTTTTCGATATTTTTCAGCCACCTAAAACGGCATAATACATCCGGTTTTTAAGCGGTGTTTGCGCTCAAACACCCCCATTTAAACTTTCAACACATGTGTTATGCTGTCCAATATCATACAATTCAGTTTAAGGAATAAACTGATTGTCATTCTATTTACGGTTTTTCTGGCGGGGTTCGGGGTCTACTCCCTGACTCAAATTTCCATCGGTGCCGTTCCCGACATCACCAACAACCAAGTTCAGGTAATCACCACCTCCCAAAATCTCTCGACGCAGGACATCGAGCAGTTCATCACCTATCCCATCGAGTTGGAAATGGCCAATTTGCCCGGCGTGGTGGAGATTCGCTCGGTGTCGAAATTCGGTTTGTCGGTGGTCACCATCGTGTTTGAGGAAAGCATGGGCAATTACCTGCCCCGGCAGCTGATCGCCGAAAAGATCGAATCGGCCAAAGCCGACATTCCCGAAGGTTTCGGCACGCCCGAAATGGGTCCGATCACCACGGGATTGGGGGAAGTATACCAGTACATTCTCGACGTAAAACCCGGGTACGAAGACCGGTACGACGCCACCGAACTGCGCACCATTCAGGATTGGGTGGTGAAAAGACAACTCGCCGGCATTCCCGGCGTGGTGGAAGTCAACAGTTGGGGCGGAAAACTCAAGCAGTACGAAGTGGCCATCACCACCGAGAAGTTGGCCGCCATGAACATCGGCATCGGCCAAGTGATGGAGGCGCTCGAAAACAACAACGGCGTGACCGGGGGGGCGTACATCGAAAAAGCGAACCAGGCTTATTTTATCCGCGGGGAAGGCCTTGTAAAATCCATCTCCGACATCGAAAACATCGCAGTGGCGAACCGCGGCAACATGCCGGTGTATATCAAAGACATCGCCAAGGTAGGTTTTGGAAGCGCCACTCGTTTTGGCGCCGTGACCGGAAACGGTGAAGGCGAAAAAGTGCTGGGGCAGGTGATGATGCTGAAGGGCGCGGGATCCAAAAAAGTAATCGACGCCGTAAAGCGGCGGGTGGAAGAAATCGGCCCCACCCTGCCCGAAGGCGTGTATATCAACGGATTTTTGGACAGGAGTGTGTTGGTAGGGAAAACCACTTCCACCATCACGGAAAACCTGGTGCTGGGCTGTTTGATCGTCATTTTCGTCGTGGTGCTGCTGTTGGGCAATTTGCGCTCGGGCTTGGTGGTGGCTTCGGTGATTCCCCTCTGCCTGTTGGTGGCCTTGTCGCTGATGTATCTCTTCGGCGTGGATGCCAACCTGATGAGTTTGGGGGCCATCGACTTCGGGATCATCATAGATGGTGCGGTGATCATCGTGGAGTACATCGCTTTTCAAATCACCAAGAACCAAACGAAATTGCAAAGCGTCCCCGCACCCCAACGCCAAGGGGTCAAAGACGAAATCACGTACTCCGGCGCATCGAAGATGATGAACTCGGCTGTGTTCGGGCAGTTGATCATTTTGATCGTGTTCATCCCCATTCTCTCGCTGAGCGGTGTGGAAGGAAAAATGTTTCGCCCCATGGCCCTCACATTCAGCTTCGCGCTGGTGGGTGCCATGATTTTGTGTTTCACGTACGTGCCGGTCATGGCATCGCTGTTTATCAAGCCGGTAAAAAATCCCGGAAAAAACTTGTCCGTAAAACTGATCGACTCCTTGCACCGAATTTACCACCCGGCCATTGATTTTGCCCTCCGCGCCAAGAAATTGGTCTTGGGAGCTGCGGCCGTGCTGTTGGCGCTGGCCGTATACACGTTCTCGACGATGGGAGGTGAGTTCGTTCCCACACTCGATGAAGGAGATTTCGTCATTCAACCGGTTCTGAAAACGGGGACATCCCTCAGCAAAACCATTGAAACCACCACGCAAATCGAACGGATTCTAATCGACAATTTCCCCGAGGTCGATCAAGTCGTCACGCGCATCGGTGCGGCCGAAGTACCCACCGACCCGATGTCCATGGAAGAAACCGACGTCATTATCACCCTGAAACCGAGAAAGGAATGGACCACGGCTTCGAGCAAAGACGGTTTGGCCGATGCATTTAAGGAGGCCCTAAGCGTGATTCCGGGAATGGAAGTGGAATTCACCCAACCCATCGAGATGCGCTTCAACGAACTCATTACGGGAGTGCGCGCCGATATCGCCATCAAAGTCTTCGGGGAAGACTTGGACCTACTGGATCAAAAAGCGCACGAAATCGAAAGACTGATTCGCAACGTGGAAGGCGCCGCCGACATCACGGTCGAAAAAACCGTGGGGTTGCCGCAAATGTTGGTCGACTTCGACCGCGCGAAAATTGCCCGTTACGGACTCAATATCGCCGACCTCAACCAAATAATCAGAATGGGGTTTGCGGGCAGCAAGGCGGGTGTGGTCTTCGAAGGTGAAAAGCGCTTTGACCTGGTTTTGCGCCTGGACGAATCCGTGAGAAAGGACCTGCACAACTTGGAAAACTTGATGGTGGATACCCCGACGGGCCAAAAAATTCCGTTGCGGGAGCTCGCCTCAATCACCTATGACAAAGGGGCGGCCAAGATATCCAGGGACGACACTCGAAGGCGGGTGGTGGTGGGCATCAACGTGAGGAACCGCGATTTGCAATCGGTGGTCGACGACGTGCGAGCGCTGATCGATGAAAACATCACCTTGCCTACGGGGTACAGCATAAGCTACGGTGGTCAATTCGAAAACATGCAGAGCGCCATCGACCGTTTGTTTATCGCCGTGCCGGTCGCTCTGCTGCTGATTTTCGTGTTGCTGTACTTCGCTTTTCACTCCGTGCGCGACGCGTTGCTGATCTTTTCGGCCATCCCCTTGGCGGCGGTGGGAGGAATATTCGTCCTCTGGCTCCGCGATATGCCTTTCAGTATTTCCGCCGGGGTCGGATTCATCGCCCTGTTCGGAATTGCGGTTTTGAACGGAATCGTTCTGATTGAGCACTACAAAGACCTTAAAAAAGAGGGCCACGACCACGACGACGAATTGATGGCAAAAGGAGCGGCCGACAGGCTTCGGGCGGTGCTGCTCACCGCGGGAGCGGCCGCGATGGGTTTCCTCCCCATGGCTGTTTCCACCGGAGCGGGTGCCGAGGTGCAACGGCCATTGGCCACCGTGGTAATCGGCGGATTGGTGTCGGCCACACTGCTCACCTTGTTCGTGCTCCCCGTGCTGTATTCCCTGTTTGGAAAATCCAAAAAGTCATTAAGAACGATGGTGATGAAAACCCCGAAAACGCTCACTCTCTTGCCGCTTTTACTGGCGCTTCCCGCGATGGCCCAACAGCCCGCACAAAGTTTGGACGAGCTGAAAGCCCTCGCCGTGCAACACAACGCCCTGTTAAAGTCGGCCGAATACGAAGTGGAAAGAGCCGCCAAACAAAAGGGCACTTCTTGGGACATCGACAAAACGGAACTGTATTACAATTTTGATGAAAGCAATACAGCCGTTGACGAGCCCTTAAAGACTTTCGGGGTGAAACAAACCTTGGCATTCCCAACGGTTTACACTTCAGAGAGCAAACAACTTCGAGCCTTCGGTCAGCTGCAACAAAGCCGCTACGAAGTCCAAAAACACAGATTGTTTTTTGAGTTGGAGCAGGCTTACAACGGGTACTTGTACGCCCACGAGAAAGCGGCGGTGTACCGCAAACTGGACAGTCTGTTTTCAAACTTCGCACAAGCCGCCCAAAGGCGTTTCGAATTGGGCGAGAGCAATTACCTAGAGAGGATTACGGCGCAAGCCAAACAAAAAAACGTCCACATTCAATTGCAACAAGCATTGCACGACATCGAGATTGCTAAAACCGGATTGGAACAGCTCACACAGTCGGAGAGCGGCATCAACCCCGAAGTGGTTCCATTGACCGGAAAAGTATTTCCGGAAGGTTCCCAAAACGAACATCCTTTACGGCAATGGCACACGCAGAATGTGGAATTCGCCAAAGCGTCCACCGCAGCGGCGAGAAATAAATTGCTTCCCGATTTGAGCTTGGAATATTTTCAAGGCACACACACCCTACTCGATCAACCGCTGATCGGATACCAAGTCGGTGTGAGTATCCCCTTGTGGTTCGGTGCCGGGAAAGCGCGCATCCAAATGGGAAAAATTCAAGAATCCATCGCGTACGAAGAAAGCCGCAACAACCAAATAATGCTCGAGGCGCGAGAACGGCAGTTTGAAGAGGAGGTGAAAAAATACTCCGAGATGCTGGTCTATTATGAGAATGAAGGACTGGAATTGGCGGAAGCCATCGAGCACACGGCCGGAAAAAGCTACGAAAGCGGTGAAGTCGACTTCTTCCAATACATCCAAAGCCTCGAAAATGCCATGGATATACGACTGAGCTACCTCGAGAACCTCTATATGTTCAACCGCGAGAGCTTAAAGCAACACTACCTTTTAGAAGACACGAACCATTAAATCGACCCCAATGACACGCCGCCATATACTTTTCTTAATCCCCTTGGCCTTGGTTTTTGCGGCTTGCAAAAACACCGAAGACAACATCCCGGAAAGGGAGGAAGATTCTCCGTTGATCACCTTGACGGAAGATCAATTCACAACCAACGCCTTTGAAGTAGACGGATTGACGCAAAAATCCTTCCCCTCCTTTGTGCGAGCTCAGGGACTGATCGACGTTCCGCCCCGAGACAAGGCCGTAGTGCACGCCATGATGGGTGGATTCGTAAAAGGAATTTCCCTCCTCGAAGGCGATAAAGTTGAAAGAGGGCAAGTTTTGCTCTCCCTGGAAAACCCGCAGTTCGTGGAGTTGCAGCAAGACTATTTGGAAACCCGGGAACAGCTGGCTTTTTTGGAGACCGAATTCGACCGGCAAAGCGCGCTTTACAAAGAAAACATCACCTCCGAAAAGAACTTTCTCAAAGCGGAAAGCGACTACAACACGGCCCTCGCCCGGTTGGCGTCTTTAAATAAGCGTCTGGAGCTCTTGGGCATCTCGCCCGAAAACCTGCACGTGAAGAACATCACCTCCGAAGTGCTTGTGCGCTCACCGATTTCGGGCCATGTATCGGCCATTTACGTGAATATCGGCTCGTACGCTTCCGAAAACGGAGCGCTTCTGGAAATAGTCGACAATTCTCACTTGCACATTGAGATGCAGGTTTTCGAAACCGATGTACCCAAAATAAAAAAGGGTCAAACCATTCTTTTCAACGCCTCCGAATCCTCCGACGAGCAGTATCGTGGCATCGTGTATTTGGTGGGCACGACGATCCACGGGGAAACACGCACCACGCCGGTGTACGGCCACATGCCCGACAGTATTTCCCATCGTTTTGCCGTCGGCATGTTCGTCGAGGCTGAAATCGAAACCCAAAGCTTCTCAACCGCCGCCTTGCCCGAAGAAGCCGTCGTAGACGTGGAAGGAGAATATTTCGCTTTGCTGAGCGTCAATACGGAAAATCGTGAGTTCAAAAAGGTGAAGATCGTTCCGGGCAAGACCCACGACGGTTACGTGGAAATAAAAAATGCCGACACCTTTCCGGCGTCGGCAAAATTCTTAGTGAAAGGCGCTTACGCGCTGGTTGGGGAATAGTACCCGAAGTGCGAAGGGGAAGACAGAGGGAAGCCGGTTGATTCGGCTTCCCGCTTCCACTTCATCCTTCAAAGACCGCCCATTTCTTTTTCCGCAGGCGCATCTTCCGCTTCGTGAACCGGGTTCGGTTTTGCATCTTCCGAATACACCAAGTTCATCTCGTCGATCAAATGGCCCGCACCGGCGAATTTGTCGATGATGAAAAGTATGTATTTGGCGTCGACCATGATGTTCCGGCATATTTCACCGTTGAACATGATGTCGCTCATGGTGCTCTCCCAAGTTCTGTCGAAATTCAGTCCGACCAGTTCGCCCCTGGCGTTGAGCGCCGGACTGCCTGAATTTCCTCCCGTGGTGTGGTTGGAACCGATGAAGCACACCCTCATCTCCCCGTCGGTGGCATAGGGGCCGTAGTCGCGGTTGGCGTGGAGCTCGAGCAACCTTTCGGGCACGTCGAAATCCCTGTCGCCGGGAATGTACTTCTGTACTACTCCATCCAGTGTGGTGTACGGCTTGTAGATCAGCCCGTCTTGGGGCTCGGTTCCCTCCATTTTACCGAAGGTCAGGCGGATGGTGCTGTTGGCGTCGGGCCAGTACGTCTTATCGGGAAACAAATCCATGGTGGCCTGTACGTAGCGTTGCATCATGGCGTCGAGTTCGTCGTTCAGTTCCGCGTATTTCGGTTGAACCACCGATCCGTAGGCGTTGAGCAACTCCGTGGAAATTTTGAAAATGGGATCGGATGAGATGGTTTTCGCCACCTTTTTGGGCGATTTTTGCAGCAAACCACGCAACTTGGACTCTTCGTAAAACACGCTCTTGGAGGCGAGTTCATCGGCCGGTGAAGTTTCCTTCCCCCTGTGTTTGGCCGCGAGGTTTTTCAAAGTGGCGCTGTGCAGCATTTCGGGCGCACCGTTCAGGAACAGGTCCATTTGCGCGGCCATGACACCACGGTCGACTTCGGCGTTGAAGTTTTTGAAGAAGCCGTCGAGAGATTTTTCCAGTTTCGCCACCTCGTCTTCCCAGGTGCCCGCTTTCTCCAAGCTGTCTCGCAACTCCACCAATTTGCGGTAATTGGCGGCGTAGCGCAATACTTCCGGGCCGTAGTAGTAAAATTCGATCAGGTAATCCCGAGAGAGGCGGTACGGGAGCATGCGTTCATATAGGTCTGCGAATTCCGTGGGCAATTGCGACAAGCCCTCGTAACCTTTCGTGGTACGGGCCTTCTCGATGAAACGCGCCTCTTGGGCCAATTTCTTGTCGATGGCGTCGAAGCGCTCCAACCCCATGCTTTGCCCGATCCATTTCTTGTAGGCGTTCGAGATCCTGGACTGCTTGGAGGCGTACTGTATCCTCGTTTTGTCATTCGCGGCCATGGCTGCGTCGATCACGCCGAGTGCGGCTTCCCTCATAGCGATTCGCGCGGGGTTCTGAACCTCCACCACGTATTCCACGGCGTGGCTCGTCAGGTACTGCTCCGTGAATCCCGGGAATCCGAAAACCATGGTAAAATCGCCGTCCTTCAATCCATCCATGCTGATGGGCAGGCTGTATTTGGGACGGTATGGCACGTTGTCTTCACTGTACGGGGCCGGTTTGTTGTCGGGGCCGGCGTAGATGCGGAACAGGGCAAAGTCTCCCGTGTGGCGGGGCCACATCCAGTTGTCGGTATCTCCGCCGAACTTGCCTATGGACGACGGGGGCGCACCGACCATGCGCACGTCGAGAAAAGTTTCAGTGACGATCATGTAGTGCGCATTTCCGTAGAAAAAGGGCTTCACCTCCGCCTTGTAGTGCGTGCCTTCCACCGCGTTTCGTTCCAGATTGCGCGCCATGGTGGCCAGTGCGGCTTCCCGCGCTTCGCCCCGAAGGTCCTTTGCGGCTTTTTTCATTTGGTCGCTCACGTCTTCTATGCGCACCACGAAAGTGGCCGTCAGATTGGGGTTCTGAAGCTCCTCGGAATGGTTCATGGCCCAAAATCCGTCGGTGAGGTAGTCGTTCTCCAGGGAAGAGTGGAATTGAATTTGGCTGTACCCACAGTGGTGATTGGTGAGGATCAAACCGTTATCGGAAATCACCTCCGCGGTGCATCCTCCTCCGAAGTGCACGATCGCGTCCTTGATGCTGCTGTTATTAATGGAATAGATGTCTTCGGCTTCCAACTGCAAACCCATGGCTTGCATGTCGCCCACCACCAATTTCGCCAAGGTGGAGGGAATCCACATCCCTTCGTGCGCCGACAATCGAATGCTCGTCAATCCGACCAGCGCGAACAAGAGGAATATCTTCAGGTTCTTCATTCCGTATTTTGTTTTTGTTTTAGGTGTTCTGTCCTTTTTTGTTTGAAAATAAAATGCCACAACCCGAAAAGAAAGGCCACGCCTAGCAGCAAGGGAAGCACCGGGAAAGGCGTCTTTTCACCTGTGACGCTCACCACGTCATCGTGGTCGAATAAGAAATAACTTATGAACGGGGTGATGATCATCAGCATTCCCACTGCGACGAAAACGTAGTCGAAAGTGAAGTTCAGCACCACGGCCGTGCGGTACAGCGGGGTCTTTTGGAATTCCGCGAACGACATGTTGGCGTATTCTTCCGTGGCCGCCGCCGGTTGTGTCCGCGCGGTGGCGGTGCGGTGGGATTGCGCTTTTCGGCTCTTCTGCACCAGGTGACGGATCAACTCGTCCTTGCGCATGAGGATGGTGTACGCCTTGTTCACCTTCATGAAGAGGTCTCGGGTGTCTTGCGTACCGCTCTTGTCGGGATGATACAATTTGACCTTCTTTCGAAAAGCGGTCTTGATCTCACGCTCGGTGGCGTCGGGCGTCAGGCCCAGATCGCGGTAATATTTGTCCAAAAACTGCAACGCCCCGAAAATACAAAGGATTGTTCGATTGGAAATCACGAGGACCCCGCAAAAAGAAGGTGCACGGCAAATTCCAAACGGGGATACGGCCCGCCGGACTTGGGTAGCCGTGATTTCCCTCCCAATAATTGCAAACCGCGGTGGGAGGGCGCGCCACGACTCAAAAACACCCGCCGATATCAACAAATCCATGTTTGCAAAAATCACTTCCGGCGGCGGTCCGGGGAGGGGCTTTATATAGATTTGTTATCCACCACAATATCCCAATCGGCGCCTGCATGTACAAAATCTTCGTCATCGGAATACAAGTTTTCAGCCTGTTTCTCATGCATTGGTTCCAGCCCGAACGCGTATCCGTGGAAAGCGACGCACCGCAACACATGGCCCCCGGTGAGGAGGCGATCGTGACGGTAACCATCGACAAAACCAACATCAAAGGCTTCGCCAAATTCCAATTGGAGTTCAGCGACGGCCTCGTCGCCGAATCGGAAGAAACTGCCGGAGCCTCGTTTACCTTCCACGACGGCATCGCGAAGTTCATTTGGCTCTCCCTGCCCGGGGACGACATCTTCACCCTGCAATACCGATTGGTGGCCGACGAGGATTTCCAAGGCTGGGGAAGCATCAAAGGCACTTTCTCCTACATCCACGAAAATCAACGGTACAACCACGAAGCGCCGGAAGTGATCATCCAAGTAGGTGAAGCCGGCGAACGTCCTACCGCCGACGCGTCCGACGGCAACGGCAAATTCACACCCGTGGCCACGCGCACACTCACCGCCGAAAACGCCAACCAATGGAAAGTGGTGGTCGAAATCGACAAGGCCGACATGGGTGGGTTCGCGAAAGTGGAGGAAAACATCCCCGCTGGCTTTACGGCCGTCGACATGAAGTCGAGCTCGGCCGTGTTTACCTCCGACGGCAACACGGTGAAATACGTGTGGTACGACATTCCCCGGCGCGACAAAGTGACGGTGATTTACAAACTGCTTCCCGTGATCGCCATGGATGGCGGCGAGCCCGAAATCAACGGTGATTTCGCGTACCTCGACGAGGACATCACGCGCATGGTCATGATAAATGACAAGGGCTACGTGCCGCCGGCAGAGCCCGAAGAGCCCCGCGACACTTCGGGCGCCGACGTCATGGACGTCATCGCGTTGAACGACACGGATGAGGACGACGCGGAAGAAGAAGAAAAAGAAGAAGCACCCGCTCCGGAACCGATTACCGAATCGTCCGACATCGACGAAACCGCAACCGCGGAAGTACCCGTGACCGCCCAACCGAAAACCGAGCCGACCACCACGGAAAAAGCCTACGTCGACGCCAACATCGTAGACGTACCCGCACCGGAAAAAGGCATCTTTTACCGCGTGCAAATCGCCGCCGGAAAAAACAATCTCAGCAACGACACCTTCGCCAAATTGTACGATTTCCAAGAGGGCTTCAAACTCGAAACCCTCGGCGGATTGTTCAAGTACACCACCGGGCACCACACGGTGTACAAGCAGGCGAGAAACGACAGGGAACGAATTACCGGCAAGTACGACAAATTCAAAGGGCCCTTCGTCACCGCGTACAACGACGGTGAGCGCATCACGGTGCAGGAAGCCCTGTTGATTTCCCAACAAAACTGGGTGCCCTGACCGTTGTGGTCGCCACAACTCCCAACCCTCGGTGAATCACATGCCTCGGCGCAAAAAGGGCTTTAAAGCCGAACCATAACTTTTTTTATCGAATGGAGTATAACGCATGTATAAACACGCACGCATGCGACTCCTTAAACATAAAATCCCGGTCATCGCATTCTTCGCGCTGCTCGTAAGCGGTGCGGCGACGGCACAGCCAAACTTGGAAATCGATCCCTTCCACACCGAAGACGGTAAACTCTTCCGCCCTCGCATCCACGCCATGGCGGGTCCCTTGACCTATTTCGGCGACGTGGGAACACTCAACGGAACCGGCCACACCCGCCCCCTCAACTGGGGATACGGTTTTGGACTCGAAACCCCGATCTCACCCTACTTTTCACTCAATGCTTTCATGCGCTTCGGTAAGATTGGGGCGGAGGAAAACCTCCCCCTCGGAAACGCCAATTTCGAAACGTCCATCGGCATGGGTGGGCTCGGAGTGTCGTACAACTTCGGTCACCTCATGGATACCCGACACAGCGTCCGACCCTACGTATCACTCGGAATCTCGACTTTTGAGTTCAACCCCAAAGCCGACCTCTACGACGCCAACGGAAACCGGTACCACTATTGGTCCGACGGAACGATCAGGGACCGAAGCGAATCCACCCCGCTGAAAAGCGAAGCGCAAATCCTCCAAAGGGATTACACCTACGAAACGGATTTGAGGAAATCGAACGACGGCGTCCACTACGCCCTGAGGTCCGTCAGCATTCCCATGGGCATCGGCGTGCATATGCGCGTCAATGACCGGTTCGACTTCCGCATGGGTACGGAGTTTCACTACGTATTCACCGACAATCTCGACAATATTTCATCCGAAACCGGATACAACAAGCCGAAAAACAGCCGGGACCACATGATGTTTTCATCGGTTGGATTGGCCTACAATCTGCACGTGGGTAAAACCCGAAAAGACCAAAACCAAGGGATCCTCGACCCCTCGGATTTTCCCGATTTCGAAGACGAAGACGGCGACGGCATCGTCGATTTCCTCGACTACTGCCCCTTCACCCCTGCGGGTGTGGCCGTGGATGAACGCGGCTGCCCGGTCGATTCGGACGGCGACGGCGTACCCGATCACATCGACAAAGAGCCCGCAACACCCCAAGGTTCGTACGTCGATGCGGATGGCGTGGCACTCAACGACGCGGATTTCGAAAACATGTATTTGATGTACATGGACAGTACGGGTAGCCTACAATACGACAAAGCGCGGATCACCACCGACGACGTGTCGCGCAACCATATCGTATTGCGCGATCGTTCACAAGGCTACCGCGTGGAAATCGGATCTTCCGGAAACCTGTCGCCCGACGAAATCTCAAAACTACTCTCCATCGCCGACTTGAAGAGCCAAGGCGAAGGCAGCGAATCCATCTTCTACTTGGGCGATTTCGAAGAACTCGGAACAGCCATTTCCCACGCCGAAGTGATGGCCGATCTCGGCTTCACGCCCACGATCATGCACCACAAATTCGGTCAAAACACCCCGGTGGACATCACCGAAATTTCGTCCGCCGCTGCGGAATTCGCCGCCTTGACCCAAGACCCCAATGAGGTGCTCTTCCGCGTGCAGATCGGCGCTTACCGATATGCTCTGTCGAACAACGTATTCAAAGACATTCCGAACTTGCTCATCGTCAAAGGAAACGACGGCTTGACACGCTACGTGTCGGGGTCTTTCCAAACGCTGCAAGCCGCCGCCGAATACAAAGTCGACCTGCTGCTCAACGGATACGAAGGCGCTTTCGTGACCGCCTACCGAGGAGGAAAACGAATTACCCTCCGCGAGGCCGGTGCGCGCATGGCTGAAAACGTCACCGAAGAAATCAACGAATCCAAGCAAACACCGTCCATCAACGCGGAGTTCGTGGACTTTACCGTGCGCTTGGGCACCTTCGACGGGCGAGTTCCCGCCAAGACCCTGGGTGAGTTCATGAACCTGGGCGGAGTGCGCCCCATGAGACAAGACAATGGAAGCACGACCTACGTATTCGGCAAATTCGAAACCCTCGAAGCCGCAAACGCCGAAGTGAAACGACTCAAAGAGTCCGGTTTCGAAAACGCCGAAGCAGTCGGCCTGTTCAACTCGAGCATCATCTCGGCCGATGAAGCCGACCGCATCAAGAACGGCCGCTGACCAACGCATTGATCGCTGATCTAGAGCAGCCGCGCGAAGAACCGACGAGATCGGTGAACCTTCGCGCGGCTTTGCGTTTGTAGGGGTCCGGGCGTTAGTGCGTTTTGGGTTTTTGTGGGTGTTTCTCTCCGTACGCATTCGGTCTTCGGCGAGTCATTGAACCGATCGCATTATATTCGCCCAAAAAGTCCTTCCATGCTATTCAACAGCTTGGCGTTTGCGGCGTTCCTCACCGTGGTTTTCACACTCTATTGGGGGGTCTTCGCGAAAGCCATCCGTGCGCGGAATGTCTTCATTCTGATCGCGAGCTACGTGTTTTACGGAGCGTGGGATTGGCGTTTTCTCCTGCTGATCGCCTTCAGCACCGCGGTCGATTATGTCGCCGCCCTCGCCATGGAAAAATCGACTTCGCCGAAGCGTCGCAAAGGACTTTTGGCCGTCAGCCTTATCGTCAACATCGGGCTGCTCGCCTACTTCAAATACGCCGGCTTTTTCGTAGAGTCCTTCGCCGCGGTGATCGAGATGATCTCCGGGTACCGACCGCCGGAACTTACGCTGAACATCATCCTTCCGGTCGGCATCAGCTTTTACACCTTTCAAACCCTGAGCTACACCATCGACGTGTACCGCGGGAAAATATCCGCGACCAAGGATTTCGTGAAGTTCGCCGCTTTCGTCGCGTTCTTTCCACAGCTGGTGGCGGGGCCCATCGAGCGGGCGGCCAACCTCTTGCCCCAATTCGACGAGAAGAAGAAATTCACCTACCAAATGGGCTCGACGGGAATGCGCCTCATCGTGTGGGGGCTGTTCAAAAAGATGGTCATCGCCGACAATTGCGCGCCGTACGTCAACGAAATCTTCGCCAACCACGCCGAATTGCCCTCCGCCGTGCTCGCCATGGGCGCGGTGCTGTTCGCCTTTCAGATTTACTGCGACTTTTCGGGTTACTCCGACATCGCCATTGGAACGGCCAGGCTTCTGGGCTTTGACCTCATGGTCAATTTCCGATACCCGTATTTCTCTCGCGACATGGCCGAATTTTGGAGGCGATGGCACATTTCCCTCAGCACCTGGTTCCGTGATTACGTTTACATCCCCTTGGGCGGGAGCCGTCGGAGTGTGAGTCACACCCACAAAAACCTCCTTGTCATTTTCCTTGTATCGGGCTTGTGGCACGGCGCAGACTGGACTTTCGTGGCTTGGGGCGGGCTCAATGCGCTGTACTTTTTTCCTCTGGTCGGCCTGAAAAGAAATCGCCGACACCTCGATACGGTGGCCGCCAATCGCCGATGGCCCACGGTTTCCGAACTGCTTTCGATATTGGCGACTTTCGCCCTGACGTGCATCGCTTGGGTGTTTTTTCGCGCGGAAAGCATGGGTGAGGCGTGGCGGTACCTGAAACGCATGGCGACGGAGCACGCCTTGCCGGAAAATTTTCGGTTCTTCCCGCCTATGCTTCTCGCTCTCATCGCATTTCTGATCGCAATCGAGTGGAACGCCCGACGCGAAAACCCCGACGAGTGGATGGGTCGGCTGCCGCGTTTCAACAGATACGCCCTTTATGTCGTTCTCTTCGTGCTGTGGTTTTTCTTCTCGGCGGGCGAGGCGGAGGAATTCATCTACTTTCAGTTCTAGTGAAGCGCTTTTTGAAAAATATCGCCCTCTGGTTCGGGCCCGTGCTGGTGCTCTACTTTTTGATCATCGCGATCAACGCCGGACCGACCACCGATTACCAATACCATCGCTTTACCCGACCCAAGGCACCGTCGTTGATTACGGGGACTTCCCGCGCGGCTCAAGGCATCATTCCCGGCGTATTGGACAGTTTACTCGCCGATTTGAACTACCGCAAACCCTTGTTCAATTACACCTTCACGATCTACCAATCGCCTTATGGGCCGTGCTATCTGGACGCGTTGAAGCGAAAATTCACGCAGGAATCCGGCGGTTTGTTCATCGTCACGGTCGATCCCTTTTCGGTGAGCGTGAAAAATGAATTCCTCTCTTCCGAAGCCGAGGAATTTCCCGAGTGCGATATGGCTCCGTCGAACATCCGCTTTCCGGAAATGAACCCGAATTTCGAATACCTGCTCAAGAATTATTGGAACGATTTGCCACGCCTCACGGGGTTCAAAAACGAGGCATACGAGACGTATGTCGCCGACGACGGCTGGCTGGAAGTGAATTTTCCCTTCGATACCGTGCTGTTTCGAAGAAACGCGGAGGAAAAGCTCGAAGTCTACCGAGAATTGGTGCAATCGTCGTCGCCGTCGGAGGCGCGGTGGGAAGCCCTTTCGGCCACCTTGGATTATTTCGGTGAATACGGGCGAGTGGTGTTGCTCCGCCTGCCCGTCCCCCCGCCCATGAGGCGCATCGAGGAAGAGTACTATGCCGGCTTCGATGAGCGCATTCGCTCATTGGCAGAGGACAAAGCGCTGCCCTATTTGGATCATTCCGCTTGGGGAAATCGCCTCCACTTCACCGACGGAAACCATTTGCACCACACGGCCGCGAAGAAGTACTCGGCCGAACTCGCGGCGGACATAAGAAACCTGGGGGAGATTTGGGACTGAGAGTGAGAGCCAAAAAAAATTGCCTCCCAGGGGAGGCAATTTCTTAAAGTTTCATAGCAATTATACGAGATTTCGGTTGTCAATCTCCTGCATATCTCAAGAGATGGATTTTCTCACTCTTTGGGTGTAATTGCGCAGTGCGGTTTTCATGTCCACGGCGCTTTCCGCCATGTTGCGGTGGATTTCCAGTGCCGCGATGACGTGCGTAAGTCGTTCTCCATCGTCGTCGCCATCGACTTGGATAAGGGGAGGCGTCTCGTTCAATATCGCCTCTTCCGCGGCTTGAAGTGCGGGGATGTCGTATCCTTCAACGAGTTTTTTGATTACGGGAATTTTCATGTCAAGACAATTTTGCCAAAAGGTTCTCTATGTTTTCCACTTTGGAAGTCGCGGATCCTTCGACGAGTTTTCCGTCCCGGTACACCGCGAAAAACGGCAGATTATCTACACCGGCTTCTTTCCGAATGGTTTCGTTCTCCTCCGCATTCACTTCGTAAAACGACACCCCGCCGTAGCGTTCGTCCTCGGAAAGCCTTCTGTATTTGGGCGCAATCAATTTGCACGATCCGCACCAGTCGGCATAGAATTTAACGATTGCTTTGTCATCGGTGGCAAGCGTGGATTTAATCTCGCCGTCGGTTATTTTTTGTATCGCCATTTCCGTTTATGTTTATAATTTCAACACCACAAAAATACGGCTTTCAAAGGGAAGGGTCCGCCGAATATCATACGTATTTTCTATACCCTGTTAGGCTTTTTCTCTTACTTCCTTCGTCTCGTCGAGAATCCTGCGAGAATCAATCCTCGGTTTTGGCGCGGTTCCAGTACACGTCCATTTCATCGAGGTTCATGTCGGAAAGTTTCTTTCCGTCCTTCGCCGATTCACGTTCCAGGAATTCGAACCGCGATTTGAACTTTCGGTTGGTTCGTTCCAGTGCATCGTCGGGATTCACGCCGATGAAACGCGCGTAGTTGATCAGGGAGAAAAGCACGTCGCCGAGTTCACCCTCAACGTTGTCTCCCCCCGTTTCCACTTCTTCCCTGAGCTCCGACAATTCTTCCTGCACTTTGGCCCAGACCTGCTCGGCGTTGTCCCAATCGAAGCCCACACCCCGCGCCTTGTCCTGCATGCGCGACGCCTTGATCAGTGAAGGCAAGGATCGAGGCACTCCTTCCAATACCGATTTCTTGCCCTCTTTCAATTTGATTTTTTCCCAATTGGCCTTGACCTCTTCTTCATCTGCAACCTCCGTATCGCCGTAAATATGCGGGTGGCGGTGGATCAACTTTTCGCAGACCCCGTTGAGCACGTCCGCCACGTCGAAAGCGCCTTTCTCTTCGCCGATTTTGGAGTAAAAAACCATGTGCAACATTAAGTCGCCCAGCTCTTTGCGCACCTCATCCATATCGTCGTCCACGATGGCGTCGCTGAGTTCGTACATCTCTTCGATGCTGAGATGCCGCAACGATTCCATGGTCTGCTTCCTGTCCCAGGGACATTTTTCGCGCAATTCGTCCATGACGACGAGCAATCGCTCGAAGGCCTTCAATTTCTCCTCTCTGTTCTTCATACCCACAAAATTAATTCTTTTTCACTCAGGCTTTCCCGAACTCGATCCCCGACGATGAGCGCATTCCTTTTGTCGTGAGCGATGGTCAAGGGGGCGGAATTACTTGGGATTTTCCTTCTCGGAAATTCGGCCATTTCACCGCGTAGGCTATTTTTGACCCCATGTGGTCGAATTCTACCCCGTACGTCTTGTGTTTGCTCCTTGGCTTTTGGACCACCATCGCGACGTGTCAAGAAACGCAAACGGAGTGGAAATTCAGCGCGGCGCCTTTCACCGGATTCATTATCCCACATCACCCCGAAATGGAATACCTTCAGAATGACAGGCTCGTCGGGGTGGAATTGTCGGGGTCGCTTCGGTCGGATGGCCGCAAAGATTGGCACCATTGGTACAATTTTCCGGAATGGGGGTTCATCGTCGATCTGTACGACTACGGTTCGCCCTACCTCGGCAAGGGTGCGACGGGCAAAATCTTCATCGACTTGCCGATCGACAAGAAGAGGTTGTTTTTTCTCAAGCTGTCCTTCGGCGCAGGATACGTGGAAAAGATCTTCGATCCGGACGAAAACGTGCACAATTCCGCCATCGGTTCAAAACTGAACGCCGCTCTGGGAGTGGAAGGCCATTTTCGGATAGAGGCGGGGAAGCATTTGGAAATTCATCCGGGCATCGCCCTGTACCACCTTTCCAACGGAGCGTTTCAAATGCCCAACTCGGGCGTCAACATGCCGGTTTTGAAATTGGGACTGGCTTACCGACCCTACGGCGGCAATCCTCCACAAAGGGAAGAGAGAGAATTCAGCCGGAAATCGTCCCGATTAAATCTGGGGGCATCCTTCGGCGCGAAGGAAATCAAACCCATAGGCGGGTCCAAATACTTGGCGGGGAACGTGTTCGCAGATTGGGTATTCCGCGTTTCTCCCAAATCGTCCTTCGGCGCCGAGGGAGGATTGAACTACAACGAAAGCTTGCGACACCGCTTGGCCGACATCCACAAACCTCCCGGTGAACGCACTTACAATTACCGTCCCTACATCGCCGCCTTGTACCAGCTACACTTCGACCCGCTGGTAATTCGATTTGCCGTGGGAAACTACATTTCACCGAAATTCACCGGCGACGGCACCGTGTTCATGCGCTACCATCTCGTCTACGAGTGGCGGGATTGGCAAGTGTTCTGCGGACTGAAATCGCATTACGCCAAAGCCGACCACATGGAGATCGGACTCAGCCGTCGTATTCTCTCATTCAAATCATCCACGTAGTGAAAGCCCTCGGATCCATTCGGTGTCTATTCGCCCTGGTAATTTCAGGTTTCCTCCTGACTTCCTGCCTCGAAGAAGGAGGGTGCTTCACGGGGTTCGGCGAACGCAGAACGGAGGTGAGGGAATTTCCGCATTTCGACCGCGTATACCTGGAAGGCCGATTGGACGTGACTTACTACCGGGATTCCGCCTACCGCGTGGAGGTTTCCTATGGACACAAATTGATGGAAAGCATATCCACGAAACTCGAGGGAAACACACTCATAATCAGCAACGAAGTGGCTTGCAAAGGATTGCGAGACCCGGGAAAAGTCGCCCGCATCGCCATCTACGCTCCCGAAATCACCTACCTCAACAACAAGCTCGCGGGCGACTTGTCCTTCCACGACACCCTCCGTACGGGTACTTTTACCTACGAACAATGGCAATCAAACGGGGAAATACGCCTGCTCTTGAACACCGACACCGCGAAGGTTTTCGCGCACGTGGGCTACACGCGCATCACCGTAAAAGGTCGCACCGACGTGGCTGAAATATATTCGGTGAGTTCCGGACCCTTAGACGCCCTGAACCTGCGCTCCCGCCTTCTTTGGGCGAACAATTCCTCCACCCGCGACATGACCGTATACGCATCCGAATACCTCTTCGCCTTCGTGGGCCGAAACGGTGGTATCCGGTACGCCGGCGACCCCGACGTGGTGGAGACGGACATCGTGGGTTCCGGCAGTGTCCGACCCTATTGATTCCGGGGTTTCCCAAGCCCTACCGGCTGAGATATCTGCCGTGATTTTCGTACCTTTGTACCAAAGCAAAAACTCATGTTGCAAGTCATTTTAATATCGATTGTACTGCTTGGACTGGCCTTCGCCGGCATCGCGATCAAGATTTTGGTGAAGAAAAACGGTGAGTTCGCCGGTACTTGCGCAAGCAACAATCCGGTCCTGCAAGAAGACGGCGCCGCCTGCGGTGCGTGTGGTGCCCGCCCCAACGAACAGTGTCGAAGAGACGACTGATCGCGGTTTCTATTTCACCTCTTCCATCAGTCCCCGAATCGAAGGGGAAGCATAGGTCTTCAGTTCACCCCCTTCGTGGTAAATCGTGAAGACCCCCATTCCCAATTCCGGGTGTTCTTCCACGAACTGTCTGGTTTTATCGGGACCCCACACCATAAAGGCCGTCGCGTAGGCGTCCGCCAGCGCGGCGTTCGGTGCCATCACCGTCACACTCAACAATTGATGATCCACGGGCCGACCCGTGCGGGGGTCGATCGTGTGTGAAAATTTCTTCCCGTCCACTTCGTAAAACTTGCGGTAGGTTCCCGAAGTAGCCACGGCCATTCCCGACACTTCCACGATGGCCTCCAACTCCCGCGGCGAGTCGGGCGATACGGGCTTATCGATGCCGATGCGCCACTTTTCCCCGTTTTGATTCACGCCCGAGGCAAACAGCTCTCCCCCGAGTTCGATCATGAAATTCTCCGCGCCCTTGGAGCGCAAATAATCGGTAAGAATATCCACCGAATACCCCGGGGCGTACGAATTCACGTCGAAAGCCACGCCTTGGGGCTTCGAGAAGAAGACTCCACCTTCTTCCAAACGCCGGACGGTAAAATCGTAGGTGACCAAGGATTTCAACGAATCGGGATTCGCGTTTTCTTTCAGCCTCCCCCCTCCCAGACCGAACCCCCAAGCGCGCACGAGAGGCATGACCATCGGGTGGAAGGCTCCTCCCGTGCGTTCGCTGACCTCTTTCCCAAATTGAAACACGGAGATGAACAAGGTGTCGAATACCGTTACCGTGTCGGCACTATTGAAGAGAGAGAGCACCGAAGCCGTATCCCACGCCGAAAGCGAGTGATCGATGTAATCGAGGATGGAATCGATGCCCGCCTTGTCGACTTCCACCGAATCAGTGTACTTAATGGTGTAGGTCGTACCTTGTGCTTCTCCGTGAATTTCCGTCAGAGGCCTTTTCTCGGCGGGTCGCTCGTTGGAACAGGCAAAGAGAAACGCGACGAGGAAAACCACGCTCGCCGAAGGGAAACGCCGGAAGGGAGCGGTTAAATTTCTAAGAAAAGTGGTGGGCATGGCGGCGTATTGGAGGATGGATTTCTTTAATATCGAACGGTCGCGAAGGTACGAAGCGGAAAATTTTCCGGGGAACCACGATATTCGGAACTTCCGAATTCGGATTCGGAGTTTAGCACAGTGCAATGAGAAAACAATTGTTCATAGCCGGGGCGGTCACCATTTTGGGCTTCCCCATTTCGGGATGGTTTTTACTGCGGTGGTTCGAAGACGATGCCTTGGCGGTGATGACGAGATCGACGGAGGGAATCGGTCAACAGGTCCTCGTCGGCGTCTTGGTGGGAATCGCAGCGGGATACGGTGCCAAATGGCTGGTCACCCGCTCCTTCATGAAACCCGTGGAAGAGAAATATTCCGTGTTCATTCATCGTTTGAACCTGTCCCTTCCCGCCATCATCGGACTGTCGATTTGCGCCGGATTCGGCGAGGAACTGTTCTTCCGCGGAGCACTTCAACCCCTTTTGGGCGTGTGGTTGACCGCGATCATTTTCGTCGCTATTCACGGATACCTCAACCCGTTCAAATGGAGAATTTCGGTATACGGAATCTACATGACCGTCGCCATTGCGGTGCTGGGATTCATGACCGACCTACAGGGAATTTGGTCTGCTTGCGTCGCGCACACCATGATCGACGTCATTCTCTTCCGTCACTTGGTGACCACCGGAAAACGCCTGAAACAAGCCCACGCTTACGATGAAGACATTCTCTAAACCAATACTTTGCATCTCGTTCATCGCCGCGTGCTTTTTGCCCCGATCGGGTGCGGCGCAGGAATTCATTCTCCGCGAAGCAACGGCCACAGTCCATCAACCCCACAACCTCGAAGCGTACTGGAAGGAGGATTTCATCGAGATCAACCTGTACGAAATCACCACCACCGGCGCCTCTGAGAAAGCCGAGGCGATTTTGATTTATTCTCGATCGACCCTTCCGTCGGAGATGCCGGTCCTTAAAGGCGACTTCATCCTCCCTTCCTCGGGAATGGATTATCCCTCCCACACGGAAGTTTGGACTCCCTTGGATTACCCCGCACACCCCGCCACACGTCGCGTAAAAATGCACTGGGATTCGGAAAAGGAAACGACCGAAACTCAATTGCAAATCCGTGGCCGCGAAATGGAAATCGTCGTGTCGAAAGCGGGCCAATCCGATACCACCCTGCTCCCGGCAACGTACTTGGAAGACGACGTCCGCAACCGCATCCGCTTTGATCCCGGCACCCTGCCTCTCGGAAAAATTCAAATGGTTCCTTCCCTCTCGCGGATCCCGGACAGTTCTTATTTTCCCGGTATTCACGAGGCCGTGGCCAACTTGTTCATAAAAGTCAAGGACGACGCGGGAAAACAAGTGGAGACGTACAACTACCACCTGAATTATCCTCAGCTCGGCATCAGCTTGATGATCGAGTGCGAGAGCACTTTTCCTTACCGAATCCTGAAATTCGTGGAGATGCGAAAGCATACCGACAAAAGCCAATCGTACACTTCCACCGCCGTGGTCAAAAACCACGTCTATCGTCTGGCGCCCGAAACCAAAGAGGAATGGGAAGCATTATGGGAATCGTTTGGCGTCCAAAACCCACCCGATTTGAGGAAAATGCGATGATTATTCGACCTCGAAAGACAGTCGGAGCTTTTCCCAAGCCATGGTCACCACACCGCGCTCACTCACGGTAAAAGTCAGCCTTTCCTCCGATTCGTCCACCATTTTGGGCCTCACCTGAAAACGCACCACATCCTTGCCCGGATCATAATTGTAGGCACCCCATTGGTCCCACACCGAGTTGAGAATCACCGTCCACTCCCCTTCGCTCGGGATGGTGAACAAGCTGTACTTCCCGGCGGGAACCGTCTTCCCGCCCACCTTCATGTCGCTGCTGAGCGTGATCGTCGTCGCTTCGTTCGCACCCGTTCGCCACACCTCGCCGTAAGGCACGAGTTCACCCCAAATTTCCCGGCCTTTCACCCCCGGCGAGCTGTAGTCGACGGTCACTTCTCCGGCCGTGGTTTCCGCGGTGGCGGAGCGGGGCGGGCTCGGTCGGTCGGTTTTGTCCTGGGCCTGCATGGATAGGGCCGACATCAAGAAAAATGCGAGAAAGGGAGCGATCACTCGGTTCATGGTGTAGGTGGATTTGGGTTTTTGTGGGTGAGGACTCTTGGCGGTCATTCTTTGCTGATTTTGTGAATGTCGTTGTTATCACGTTCAATCATGTCCTTCACGATTTGGATTCGCTTGCCCACCATCGCCATCTCTCGGTGGTTATGGCGCAGCAGCCATTCCAAGGCGTTCTCGTCGCCGTCGCCTAATCGGGCGACCATGGCGAGAACGTCAAACTTATGCATTTCCAGCCAAGCGATGGCGTTCTTGTTTCCTTCCGCTCCGGAAATAGTGGCGGCAAGGTGCTGAAAGCCATTCTCCAACAGCCATTTCTTGGCGTCGTCCTTGTTGTTCAACGCATAGACGAAGATACCGAGTTCTCGATACCCGTTCAACAATAGCCACTCCCGTATCCGCTTGTTGCCGTCGATGGCCTCTGCCCAGGCCACGAGCACTTTTGCGGGATAACTCATCTTCATTCTACTTCTATTTTTTGAATTCCGTACTTTCGGTTCACACACCGATAATTCGACCCTATGAAATCAATCGAGCCGATGTTTAAAGATACGGTATTGCGCGATAAAACCATCGTGATCACCGGTGGAGGCACCGGATTGGGCCGCTCCATGGCCACGTGCTTCTCCAAACTTGGCGCCAATATCTCCATCACTGGCAGGCGGTTGGAGGTGCTGGAGAAAACCGCTGAAAAAATTAGCGGCCAAACCGGATTTCCCGTGCTCCCCGTCGCCTGCGACGTCCGGGATCCGGACCGGGTAAGCGACATGCTCGAAGCCACCGTGGCCAAATTCGGTCGCGTGGACGGCCTGGTCAACAACGCCGCGGGAAACTTCATCAGCCCTACAGAGAGACTGAGCCCCAACGCGTTTTCGGTGATCATCGACATCGTGTTGAAAGGCACGGCCAATTGCACCTTGGCCTTCGGCAAGCATTGGATCACGGAAAAACACCCGGCCACGGTGCTCAATATCGTCACCACTTACGCCACCACCGGTTCCGGATACGTCGTTCCATCGGCGTGTGCAAAAGCCGGCGTTTTGGCCATGACACGCAGCCTCGCGGTGGAGTGGGCCAAATACAACATCCGCTTCAACGCCATCGCCCCGGGCCCCTTCCCGACACAAGGAGCTTGGTCCCGACTCATGCCCGCACCCATGGCAGACAAAATCAAACTCGAAGACCGCGTGCCTCTGAGGCGACTCGGGGAACACGGGGAACTCGCCAATTTGGCTGCGTATCTCATGAGTGATTTCTCAGCGTTCATGAACGGAGAGGTCTTGACCATGGACGGAGGTGAATGGCTGCAGGGAGCGGGCCAATTCAATGGGCTCGAAGCCGTGCCCTCCGAGATGTGGGACGACATCGAAAAAGCCATTCGTACCCGATAAGAGGCCTTGGGTCGAATGAAACCACCCCTTCATCAAATCAAATTGAATTAAGGTAACCTCGACAGGAGAATAAGAGTAAAAAGTCGTGATCTGCATTTTGAGACCATGACTAAAAATTTTACTACTGCTCTTTTTTTCCTGTTTTTCATTCTTTTCGGGCAGTTGGGATTTGCGCAATCCGACAGTGAACACACTTTCGACGCGCACATCAATCCCGACCCCGAAAATCAATGCGCCCACACCGAAATCCATGACAAACTCATGGAAACCGACGAGGCGTTTCGAATGGAACAAATCAACAGGGAAGCCCAACTTGTACAAGCCATCCGTGACGAAAGGAACCTGGGCCGGGCAAAATCGCAGGAAATCCTTAACATTCCCTTGGTGGTACACGTCATTCACACGGGTGAAGAATACGGCGTCGGCTCCAACATCACCGATGAACAAATCCACAGCGCAATCGCGGCGTTGAACGAGGACTTCAGGAAAATGCCCGGAACAAACGGCGACGGCGCCGGTGTCGACGTAGGCATCGAGTTTTGTTTGGCCGAACGCGACCCCGACGGCAACCCCACCACCGGCATCAACCGCGTAAACGGCTGCAGCGTACCCAAGTATTGCAACAACGGCATTACCGCGGCCGGAAACGTCGGAGCCAGCGAACTCGACGTGAAGAACCTCTCGCGTTGGCCGAATCAACAGTACTACAACATCTGGGTCGTTTCGGAAATCGAAAACAACAACGGAGGTTCCGGAATTCAGGGCTACGCCTATTTTCCGACCACCTCCGCGCGCGACGGTATCGTGGTGTTGCACAACGCATTCGGCACCACCGGAAACTTGAAATCGTACACCAACCTCAACCGTACGCTCACGCACGAAATGGGTCACGCCCTGGCGCTGTACCACACCTTCCAAGGCATGAGTTGCGATACGGAAGTGGATTGCAACCTCCAAGGTGACCGCGTGTGCGACACACCTCCGACCACCCAAAACTCCAACTGCTACATGCCAAAGTGCAACGGTACACAGCAGGTGGAAAACTACATGGACTATACCCAAGAGGTTTGCCGCAACATGTTCACCGCCGGACAGCGCGACCGCATGCGCTTGTCCGCACTGAACTCCCGTACCAACCTTCTGAACTCGGACGTGTGTACGCCCGTTATCGTACCGGTGGCGGATGCGGGAATCAACAACATCCTCTCCCCTTCCGGACAAATCTGCTCCGAAGAGATCACCCCCGTAGTGGTGCTGAAAAACTTCGGCACGACGACCTTGACCTCAGTTGACATCGAGTACCGCACGGAAGGTGCATGGAACACTCACTCTTGGAACGGTGTACTCCTCGCAGGACAAAACACGCAAATCACCCTCCCCTCCTTCAACGGTGGATGGGGCCAAAGAACACTCGAAGCGAGAACGGTTTCACCAAACGGCCAGAATGACCCGAACAACTCCAATAATGGCAGCCAGAAAACATACACGGCTTTGGAGTCGGGGAATTCTACCGTGGTGAAAATAACCCTCGACAATAAAGGGGGTGAAATTGCATGGTCGATTCTGGACGAAGACGGAGACAGCGTTGCCGAGGGCGGAGGATACCCCAACAATCAACTGGGTACGGTAAGAACCCACGAGCTCTGCCTCGTAGACGGTTGTTACGAATTCGTAATTACGGATACCGGAGGCAACGGATTGTGCTGCCAAAACGGCCAAGGCTCTTTCAGCATCGAGGATGGCGAAGGCAATGTCCTCGCTTCGGGAGGTCAATTCACGTCACAGGATACCAAAACGTTCTGTGTTGGAATCGAAGGCACCCCGCCCCAAGCGCAATTCTATGCTTCAACCACCAATCCTTGCCAGGGTGAGAGCGTCGATTTCACCAGCACCACGGAAGACAACGTCACGGCGTATCTGTGGAACTTCCCCGGTGGTCAACCCTCTTCATCCACGGCGCAAAATCCGTCGGGAATCCTGTATTCCACCCCCGGAACGTACACCGTCAGCCTGACCACCTCCAATGCATTCGGCGAGGATACCGAAACGAAAACGAATTACATCACCGTGCACGAACCGACCGTCTGGTACGCCGATCTGGATGGCGACGGCTACGGTGACCCGGACAACCACGTACTCGCGTGTTCCCAACCGGCAGGTTACGTGGGCAATGCCCAGGACTGCAACGACGGGGATGCCGACGATTGGGACAGCTGCTACGATTGCTCGGGTGTCATGAACGGCCCTGCCCAACTCGACAATTGCGGCGTTTGTGACACCGATCCCGACAATGACTGCGTACAGGACTGCGCGGGAGTCTGGGGTGGATCCGCCTACCACGACGAATGCGGTGTGTGCAACGACAACCCCGACGACGACTGCGTACAGGATTGCGCGGGTACTTGGGGCGGAAGCGCGTACTACGATGAGTGTGGAACTTGCAACGACAATCCCGAAGACGACTGCGTGCCGTGCGATGAACTTTCGATAACCCTCTCGGAGATCGTCGAGCCGAGTTGCAATGGAGCATCCGACGGGCACATCACCATTGAGGTATCCCCACAAAACGCCAACTACGAATCTACGTGGAGCACGGGCGAAACCGGGCTGACCGCACAGAATTTTGGCGCCGGCACCTACCATGTGACCGTCACCACCGAAACTTGCACACTTTTTAGGGAGTTCACCCTCGGCGAACCGGAGGCTCTGGTGGTCGAAATCACCGACATCGCCCCCGACACCTGTGACTCAGACACTCCGACGGGTAGCGTAACGCTGGCGATTTCCGGCGGAACTCCGCCCTACTCCATCCACTGGGGAGGATCGGTGCTGACGGGCCCCTCCTTCGGCAACCTCGAAGCGGGAAGCTACCCCATCGCCGTGCGCGATGCCCACGACTGCGAAATCACCCATACGGTGATCATTCCCACCGAAAATTGCGAGGGCTTGGATGATACCATGCTGACCAACGCATATTGCGGGCAAACCGAAGTAGGCATCCATACCGACGTGTACTGTGTGGCCGTATCGGACAGCCACGGTTACCGATGGGAATTCGTGCCCAACGGCCAGCCCGAAGCCGGCTTCTCTTTCGACACGGATGCGCCGTTTTTCTCACCCCTCGACATCGCCATGATCGTTCCCGGCCAAGTGTATTCCGTGCGCGTCAAAGCCCTTCACCCCGATAAGGATTCCGATTTCGGTTTGCCTTGTGAAGTCGGGTTCGTGCTGCCCGTGCCGCACTTGCTGTTCGGAAATTGCGATGACGAAACCGCGTACATGGGCACGGATATCTACGCCACGCCCTACGCTTTTGCAGACAATTACGAGTTCGTATTCACCAATCCAGACTTTGAAAGGACCTATGTGTACTCCGGCGGTTCCAACTTCGTGACCCTTTTGCCGGAAACCGGATTGGAAGCAGGCGTCGACTACTCCGTATCGGTGCGCATACGGTTCAACAACCGCTGGGGAGCATTCGGTTCGTCGTGCAACTTGCACATCCTTCCGGAAGGGCAAACGACCTCACTCACCGACAAGTGGTGCGGAAACGAAAATGTTAATTTCGCCACCGACGCAATTTACTTGCAACCTATCGCGGGTGCCGACGTATATGAGTCGCAATTCATCCCGAATTCACCGGCAAAATCCCAAATCACCATTACCTCAACCACCCCATTCATCGCCTCGCATCAGCTTTCCATGCTGGACAACAATGCATCGTACGCCGTGGTATGCCGAGCGTCGGTGCTGGGGTCTTGGACCGCTTGGGGAGATGCGTGCACCCTGGGATTTGCGGAGGAACCCGGAGAACTCAACTTGGAAGTATATCCGGTGCCCGTTACTGCCGGCGAGCCTATCCATCTGCGAATGGTGGGAGACCGGGAAAATGTCGGAATCCAACTCGTGGACCTGACGGGTAAAACCGAGAGGAGTGAGGAAGCCGACTTTACGGACAACGAGCCCATCACTTGGGACACGGGGTCTTTAAAACCGGGAATTTACCTCATCCAAGCGGTGGACGACGGTGCAACGGTTACGAAAAAACTCATCGTGCATTAAACGCACAAGGACATTAAACGCTTAGTTTAAGGGGAGAAGTCGCTGTTCGGCCTACGGGTCGGCAGCGGCTTTACCTTTTCCGGACGGTCTGATCACCGATGAATTCACATCGTTTTCGAACAAATTGAATTACCCTTCCCAATCGAGGATATGGTCTACGGTTTCGACAGAAACGATGTGGTAATGGGGTCTCGCTTCCTCGTAAACCTCCTTCGCCCAATCCTTGTGGTCGGCGGTACTTGCCAATTCTTCGTACAAGGGCTTTAAGAACTTCCTTCTACCCACGCGAATCAAAAACTCGCGCAGTGAATCGAAGGCCGGACGGTAGTCGTTGCGGATGGCCAATTCGAACCACGCCGCGGCGATTTCGCTGTTTTCCGATTCGGTCAATCCGAACTTCGCGTCGAGGTTTCGCATGCGGTCCACCCCGATGTCGTCGGGAAGCCCCCGGATGAAGTACAACCACTCGTGGGTGGACCAGTCGCCGGTGTCGAAAGTCGGTCCATCCGTGTTACCCACGTTTTCCGCGTCCAAAATCGCCTGCACGGCTTCGAAACGGGTGCTTTTCGGCACGGGATGACCTTCGGGCAAGGCCGGACCGTAAATCCAGGCTTCCACGTCAGGTCTTTCGTCGAGTTCGTTCAGCAAGTGAGCGTCGAGGTATTCCACGAACTTTTCCGTGGTCATGGTTTGAAATGCGTGGGTTTTGAAATAGGTGCGCAGAAATTGGTCGAAACGTTCCCTGCCGACTTTGGCTTCGAGCCATCTCAAGAACAAACTCCCTTTCTCGTAAGCCACGTCGGTCATTCCATCGTCGGGATTGCGTCCATCGAGATCGAGGTAGAGGTGAGTGTCCCGGCTGTCGTGGCCCAATTCATCAATGGTGCGTTGCAGGTCTTGGTACCCCAACACTTTGAGCATGTCGGCGTAATCCGATCCGTATAGTTCTTCCATGATTCGGTTCTCGAAATACACGGTAAAGCCCTCGTTCAACCAGAAGTCGTTCCAAGTGGCGTTGGTCACGAGATTTCCGCTCCAGCTATGCGCCAATTCGTGGGCTACGAGGGCGGTCAGGGATCGATCACCCGCGATAATGGTGGGCGTGGCGAAAGTAAGTCGGGGGTTTTCCATTCCTCCGAAAGGAAAACCCGGGGGCAGGAAAAGCACGTCGTACCTCTCCCATTCGTACGCGCCGTACAAACCTTCAGCGGCTTCCAGCATGTTTTGCGTATCCGCGAGTTCGTATGTCGCTTCTTCCAAAATACCCGGTTCCGCGTACACTCCGGTTTGATCGCCCAAAGAACGGAAAGCGATGTCGCCCACAGCTAGAGCCATGAGGTAGGGTGGAATGGGCTGGGACATGGTGAAGGTATACTCGTGAGAGTCGTTTTTCTCCACGGGATTTTCGGCGCTCATGAGAGCCAACATTCCTTCAGGGACGCGAATGGTGGCGTCGTACGTCACCCGGATGGAAGGCGTATCTTGAATGGGAATCCAGGAACGCGTGAGGATGGCTTGCCCTTGAGTAAACATGAAAGGCGCGGTTCCCCCGTTCGTTTGCGCAGGATCCATCCACAGGATGGCGGCGGCATTCGGGGAGGCGGAATAATCGACCGACACTTTCGAAGTGCCCTCGTGCAGTGTGATTTTGAGCGCGTCACCGGCGTCGTTTCCTTCCACGATCTCGAACTCCAAATCCTCGCCGCTTTCGTGGTCGTACGTTCGGGTGATGGTGAGATCCCGAATGTCGAGGATCAGCTCATCTCCGTCGTTTCGCTCCAAATCATAGGTGGCCGTACCGTGCAGGGATCGGGCTCCGGGATCTACGTCCAACTCGAGGGACAGATGCGTGGTGGCTACCGCGTTGGGGTCGGCGAAACTGTGTGGGTCTTTCGCGTATTTTTCCATGTCGTGTGGATTTTCGGATCGTGCTTGATCCGCTTGATTGTCATTGCCGGCGTCGGAGGCGCACCCCATCCAGAAGAGGGCGGAGACCGAAAGGAGGTTTATCAGAACGTTTTTCATCATGAAACGGTGAAAAGAAATCAAAGGGGTTTAATTAGAAATGTGGATTTGCGTGTCCTCGTCGAGATTCACGATGTTGTTTTCCCGATCGATGTCGGCCAATCGACGGGACGAATCGATTTCGATCGTGGCGATTCGGTCGACGGGTATGTCGAGCTCAAAGGTGTAAGTGGTATTCGTCCAAGGCCAATCGGGCAACACTTCGTAATCGAACTCATCGCTTTCCGCGGGTTTTGAACCCCGCATCATCCGCAAGGGGATGTTGAATTGTTTGTGGGTACCGTCGTTCAAGTACACATCGAGGTCGATGGGCATGGGGAAATCGCCGATGCGCTCCAAAGTGATTTGGGTGCCGGGAACTCCACCCGACACTCGTTTGATACCGTAATCTATGGTGTTGGTGGTGTTGGCCATGTAGTGGAGGTACCACTTCAATTGCAATCCGGACTGTTTTTCCATGACCAGCATGAAATCCATGGGTGTGGGATGCTTGAATTTCCACTCCTCGAAATACCTTTTCAGTCCGAGGTTCAGGTGTTTGTCGCCGATCACGTACCCCAGTTGCGCGGGAAACACGGCACCTTTTCCGTAGGCCGCCGCTCCGTAGGCGTAGTTGGTGAGAAACAAATCGGCGTAGGTCGACATGGGTTCTTCCATTCCGCTTCTGGCCAAGTTGAGATAAGACCGGTAATAATTGCCCGTTCGCGTGTCCTCATCGGGGTTGAACAAGTGGCTCATGATTCGGCTCGAGGCGTAGGTGGTAAACCCTTCGTCCATCCAGTGAAACATCACTTCGTTGGTAGCGAGTACCATTTGGTACCAAGAATGCATGACCTCGTGGACCGTTACCCCTACGAGGCTGCTGAACTGTCTTCGTCCGGTGATCAGCGTGGCCATGGCGTACTCCATTCCGCCGTCGCCCCCTTGAATGACCGAATAAGTCGGATAAGGGTATTCCCCGAAGTGCTCTGACGCGTAGCGGAAGATCTCCGCGGTGTACTCGGGTAGCTTTTCCCAATTGTCGAGCAAGTCTTCTTCATTTTTATAGAAAAAACGCAGGTGAGGGCCATCCTCCATTTTGAGCTCCGTGTGGATGTAATCTTTGTCGGCCGCCCAAGCGAAATCATGTACGTTTTCCGCCACGAAGCGCCACGTCAACTTGTCGCCGGCGGGGCGTTTGGGTGAGGTTCCCTCGGGCAGGTATCCCTTTCCGATTTGCTTGGCGTTTTGCAGCAATCCCGATGCGGCGACCATGTACGCAGAATCGAGGGTGATCTCCACGTCGAAATTTCCCCACACGCCGTGAAACTCTCGGCCAACGTATTCGTCGGGATGCCAACCCATGGCGTCGTATTCCGCCAACTTCGGGTACCATTGCGTCATGCTGTAGGCCACGCCTTCCTCACTGTCTCTACCGCTGCGGCGTATCTGCAGTGGCACCTGACCCAAAAAGTCCATTTCCAACCTCACTTTCTTTCCGGGGAGGATTGGTTTTTTCAGATCCACGATCAACACGGTGCCCGACACGCGGTAATCCAGGGATGTCTTGTTCATGGTCAGGGAGTTGACTTCGATGAAGCCGATCTCATCCGGTGCGAGTTTTGAGATGCGGTCGCCCACGCGTCGATCGGGATCCGCGATGGTGCGCGATCGGACATCCATCATGCTTCCGGGCTGAAACGCGTTGAAGTACAAGTGGTAGTACAATGTGTGCAGGGTGTCCGGACTGTTGTTCCAATAGGTGATTCTCTGCCAGCCGGTGAATTGATGGGTGCTGTCGTTCAATTCGATCTTCATTTCGTAATCGGCCCGCTGCTGCCAGTAATTCGAATTCTTCGCATCGGCGTTTCCGACGGCAGCCACCGCCAAAATCACAAAAAACAGTTTCCGCATCGTATCTTGTCTATATGGGTTTATAAAAACACACAAAGATAATACACTTGCCAAAGGTGCCCGGATAAGCCCCGTGGGAGAGCGCGGGTGCAACCGCTTATTCGGCCATCGTTTTTCAGAGCCCGCCCAATTCCCTCATAGCCACAAACAAGGAGATCGCAGTTTCCCCGCCTACTCAGGATTCCGAAAACGAAAGTTGGAGACGAGTGAAATGCCGTATCTTTCGGGATTGGAATAACCATATCCGAAATCAGCCCTATATGGATCTACCCCGACCACACACCCTTGAAGAGATTGCAGCCATCGTCGACTTGCCTTTCAAGGGTGACCCCTCCCACCCCGTGCAAGGAATCAACGAAATTCACGTGGTGAGAAACGGCGATCTCGCATTCGTCGACCATCCGAAATACTACGACAAGGCACTCGGCAGCGACGCCACCACCATCCTCATCGACAAAGAAGTGGATGTACCGGAAGGCAAAGCGCTCATCCTGAGTCCGGATCCCTTCGCAACTTTCAACGCGTTGATCGCCCACTTTTCCAACCCGCAGGAATGGGGCGAGGGAAAAGCGGACATCCACCCTACGGCGAGAGTGGCACCGAACGTAACGGTCGGGAAGAACGTCCGCATCGGCGCTCGCTCGGTGGTGCACGCCGGCGTAGTGTTGTACGACAACGTGGAAATCGGCGAAGACGTGGAAATCCACGCCAACACGGTGATCGGAAGCCATGGTTTTTACTACAAAAACCGGGGCGAGCGATACGACAAACTGCTCAGCGTGGGCAACGTGGTCATCGAAGACCACGTGGAAATCGGGGCCGGTTGCACCATCGACAAGGGCGTGACGGGAACGACGCGCATCGGGGCACACACCAAGCTCGACAACATGGTGCACGTGGGACACGACACCACCATAGGCAGGCATTGCCTGATCGCAGCCCAAGTGGGCATTGCGGGAACGGTGAAAATCGAAGACGACGTGACGCTATGGGGACAGGTCGGCGTGCGCAGCGACATCGTGGTGGGAAAAGGAGCCATGGTGATGGCGCAAACGGGAATTTCCAAGAGCATCGGTGGTGGCAAAACATACTTCGGCAGTCCCGTCGCCGAATCGCGGGAGAAACTCAAAGAATTGGCCAATTCAAAGAAAATTCCTTTTATTTTGGAAGAGCTCAAGCGATTGAAAGATGCCATTCAAAAAGATTGAACGACTTACCGAGCGGCTGAAACAGCGGGATTACAAACTGAAATCCCTGCTGGAAATCACGCGGAGTATCAACGAAACGGACTCCACGGAGGCATTGCTGGACAAGTACCACAGCGTGGTGTACGAAGAGCTGAATATCACACGATTGGTGTTGTTTATACAATTGGACAACGAGTGGCAATGCGCCCTTAAATACGGAATAGACAAAAATTTCGACGACCTCGACATCGACCGGGTGTTCGGGAAGTACCGTGAAATCAAATCACTGCAAACCAACGACAACGAAATTTTTCGGGGCTTCGACCTCCTCATTCCCGTGTTTCACGACGAAAGACCCCTGTCGTATTTGCTGGTGGGCGACGTAGACGGCGACATGATCGAGGTGAGCCCGATCATACGGCACATGGGATTTATCCAGACGCTGACCAACATCATTTCGGTGGCCATCGAAAACAAAGTGCTGCTCAATAAAAGTCTGGAACAAGAGCGCTTCAATACGGAGCTCGAGCTCGCCGCGCAAATGCAATCCCTGCTAGTGAGCAGCGGCGTGAAAGACTACAACGCCTTCGAAGTGGCGATCTACTACAAACCCCACCACCAAATCGGGGGAGATTTCTGCGACTTTATCGCGCTGAACGATCAAGAAGCTTTTCTCTGCATGGCCGACGTATCGGGAAAAGGGGTGAGCGCCGCCTTTCTCATGGCCAACGTGCAGGCGCATTTGCGGGCGCTTCTGCGCCACACCAACTGGACCTTGGAAAGTATCGCCCACGAGCTCAACCGCCGAGTGGTGGAGATCGTAAACGGCGACCGATTCGTGACGTTGTTCATGGCCTATTTTCACCGGCCCTCACGGGCACTGCACTACATCAACGCCGGGCACAATCCCCCTTTCGTCATCCAAAGGGATGAATTCGTGTATTTGGAAGAAGGCACCGTGGGGTTGGGCATGCTGCCCGAACTGCCGTTTTTGGACAAAGGGTTGATCACCCTGGCGCCCAATGCGCTCATCACGTGCTACACCGACGGGGTGGTGGAATTGGAAAACGAAAAAAACGAAGACTTCGGAAACAAGAGATTGGGTGCGTTGGTGCGGGAAAAATCCACTCAAGTGCAGCACATCGACGAACTCATCACCTACGTGGTGCACGCATTGGACACACACCGCGGCCAGATGCCGTATTCCGACGACAACACCTTACTTTTCTGCCGTTTCAAGTGATCTCCCCCGGCGATGGTAGATGGAAATGGCGACCAAGATGCTCATCATTCCCCACACGGGAACCGAGGCTTTGTCGGTGTCGAGGAAATTGTTCAGCACACCGTGTAGGTAATACGTGACCAAACCGAGGACGATGGCCAAGACCACCCCCTTGAGGTAGGGATCGTGATCGAGTTGGTAATAGAGCCGGATACCCACCGCCAATGAGACGATCATGACCGCGAGGATGGTCAGCGCACCGAGTGCGCCGGATTCGGACAATGGCCCGAGGTACTCGCTGTGGGCGTTGCCGCCGTCGCCCATGTTGGTGGAAATGATGGTGCGATCCGAACTCTTTTGGTATTTGGCGTATTCGAAGGCGTAGGTGCCGGGCCCGTGACCCATCAGGGGTTTGTCGGCAAACATTTTCAAAGCCGAATTCCACCGGTTGAGCCTTTCGAGGTTGGAGGCATCGCTGGATATGTTTGTGATGGACCGGATGTGCTCTGTGATATCGTCGGATGAGTCCTGACGATTTTTCTCCATGTTGTGGATGATCTCGTCTTGGAATGCGAAAAACCCGGCCAAGACCATACCCACAAAAACCAAAAACACCTTAAAATCTATCCGCAGCTTGATGAGCATGAATACGCCCGCGGCTCCCGTCAAGCTCACCCAGGCCGCACGCGTGTACGAATAGTATAGGCCGACGGAAAATATGGCGAATATGACCAACCATAACAGCTTGGAAAAACCCTTCCACCGCAGCCTCCACAAGTGGAAGATCACCATGGGATAGAACAGCGCGATGAGTGCGCCGTAAGAGGTGTGGTCTTTGTAAAACGGCCACATGACCCAGTGCCCGGCCGTTTCGGAAAACCCGTACAAGGAATGCCGGGACACGGTGTAAATGATGACCAGCGACAAGCTGAAAATGTAGGCTTTGACGAAGTTTGAAATGTACCGGCGCGAGGCGAAGTAGTGGTTGATCATAAAGTACATGACCAGAACGAACCACAGGCGGGAAACCAGAAACTTGAGAGAGATGAAGAAGTGCTGGGAAAACAACACCGTGACGGCGATCCAAACCAAATTGACGACGATGGCGACGGTCAACGGGTGCCGCATGAATTCCCGCCTTTCCCGGTAGCCTTGGCCGAGCTTCAGCAAATAGAGAACCATGAGCACGAAGAGGATGGGCTCCGTGGGAAAGTAAAACCCAATGCCCTTGAAGGCCGTGAGGTCCTCGAAATTAAATGACAAAGGCGTGGCCACGACCAAGACGAGCAAAAGGGCTCGGGGATTCTTGACCAGCAAAACCGCGCCGAGCACCACCAGAGGCAATGCACTGAAGGCGAAAGTGTCGTACCGGTATATCGCCAAGGCATTGAGCAACACGAAGGCGATGGCCAAGACGGCCGCCAACCGCATGTTTCGGGGGGTGATGCCCCGGTAACGATAGGATATGGAATCGGTACTCATCGGTTACGGCGGCATCAGCGGCGCAAGAATCCCACCGCGATCAGCGCAGCCAGAAAACCCGTCACCATGCATACGGCCACGATCAGCCACCGCACCGGCCAATACTTTTTGTCGGCCACTTCGGGCTCGAGAACGATGTCCATGTAGCTCAGGTCGCTGAACGCTTTCTCGCGGTAATACAAGTAAGATCGATTGAGTTCGGAGTACTGCTGCGCACCCATGTAGCTCAGGTTTTGAAGCATTCGCAGCACGCTCCCTTTTTGACGCGTGTCATCCAACCACGTCTCCAGCGTTTCCAGGTCTTGTGATCGATTGGTGGACAGGGCGTTGATGTAGCCTTTCACCAATTCCCTGGTTTGGCTCCCATACTCCAGAACGCGGTTTTCGGTGCTCAATTCCGAAATGATGTTTTCCAAACTGTCGAGCACGGCGGCCTGGTAAGTCATTTGGTTGTAGTAGGACTCTGCCTGTAGCCTCGCCTTGCTGTTGACCACATCGTTGTATTTCAGATTGACCTGTCGCAACACTTCGTCGGCCATGGCCTTCGCCATTTCGGGGTCTTCGTCGGTGACCTCCAGAAGGATGGATTCGTAGGAGGTTTTGCTGGTCACGAAATTGTCGGAAAACTCTTGCAAGAGGTAGAACCGGGCCGATTTGGCGTCGGGTTTGATGTCGTAATGGCTGTACAGGTCGAATTTTTCGATGATGCTGTCCCGCACTGAACCCGCCTCGAAGTACTGGAGCAATTGTTCGGTTTCGGACTCGTCGCTGTAAGGCTCGATGTTGGCCGGATACACGATGGCCGTGCTCTTGAACTTCGGCGTCATGATCATGGGCATGGAAATCACCACCCCCACGATGGCCGAGACCACGACCACCACCGCGATGGTTTTCCAATTGCGGACGATGATTTCATAGATGGACGTGAAATCGAGGTTTCGGGGCTCCACGCGGGATGGATTCCCGTGAGCGGTACTCGAATCGCGGGAAACTCGGTCAGAATTGGATTCCATTGGCGGCACGTATAAAGGCTTGCGTTTAAACGCCGCAAAAATAGAAATATTGAACCATTGGACTTATTGGGCGGACTTGAACACCACCAGGAATTTGCGCACTGAAAACAAGCCCGTTGCAAAGAGAAACACCACGCCCACCACGGCCGACGACAACAACCGCAGGGCGGTGTCTTCGATGAAAACGTCGAGAACCAACGCGTTGAGCAAGTACGTGGTGATGGCGTACCCCACGAATTGAAGGATGAGGCGTACGTTGACGCCGAACCGGAAATGCCGCACCACGAAGATCAGCTGCATCCCCCCGGCGAAGAGTTGCGTGCACATCGTGGCCAATGCCGCACCGAAGGCGCCGTACCGCGGAATCAACCATACGTTCATGATCACGTTCAACCCGAGTCCGCCGAAGGATATGGCGTTGAGCGTGCGGAGGTTTTCGTTGGCGGTCATCAACGTGCCGTACACGTAAAACATGGCGATACCGAAAAAAGCGCCCATCAACGCCATAAAAGACAGCACCGCGCTTTCCGACACTTCGTCGTACCGCCAGTAGAGCACGAAATCGGAATTGAAAAAGAAAAACACCGTCGCCGCCAAAGCCGAGCCCAGCAACAATCGGGAGGACGTCTCGACCATGCTTTTGATCTCTCCGGGGTTTTCCTTGAGCAGTCGGGAGTAGATGGGCAGCAACAACACGGCAAACAGGTACGCGAACATGCCGGCCGCTTCGTAAAAGCGGTAGCCTTGGGCGTACTCGCCCACGGCGCGGCTGCCGGTCTCGGCGATCTGCTCGAGCATGATGCCGTCTATCCGGGTGTAAAGCGCACCGACGAACATGAACAGGGCGTAGGGGAAACTCTTGCGCAAAATCACCCACGAAAACACGCGGTCGCTGTTCCACCTCAACTTTCCCGTGTGTTTGGCGAGCATCACCATCGCCACCAACAGGGTCAACCCGTAAGAAACCGTTTGGAGATAGACGAACCACGTGATGTGAAACTCCCCGCCGGTGATGTTGGTGAACAGCAAAATACCGCAAAACACGATGAGCAGGCTCCGATCGAGGATGGAGATGAGGCTGTCCCGGCGAAAAAGGTGCAGCGCAGCCAGATTCGACCGGCTGAATTGGATGAAGGAAACCAATATCTGGTTGAAGGTCAGCACGCACAATATGATGAAGGCCGTAACGTGGTACCCCAAAAGGAACCCGGCCCCCAAGGTGATGGCGGCGTAGACCAGCGACAATTTGGCTTTGATGCTCAGCAGCTTGGAAAAGTGCTTCGACAGCAGCTGCTCGTTCTGGGCGATGTTTCGGTTGTTGAAATTGTTGATGCCGAAATCGATCAGAATGTTGAACAAGAAGCTCAGGTTCAACAAGGTGAAATACAATCCGTACTCTTCCGTACCCACCACATTCTGAACCTCCGCGTCGATGCCGAGAATGTAGAACGGCTTGACCAGAAGGTTGAGCAACAGCAGCAAGCCGAGGTTGGAAAGAAAAGTTCGTTGCATCAAATTCTACGGTTCCGAAGAAGTGGCTACAAAACTAATCAAGTTCCCCCACCGGTCGGCCCGGGGGCAGTCCCATAAATCTCCCGCCCTAACCCGATACGGTCCTTTCCACCGATTCCCGCAGCAGGCGGGCGGTGCGGTCCCAATGGAAAACTTGTCTTCGGGCATGTCCCTTCGTCACCAAATCTTCCCTCAGGGCGCGGTCTTTAAATATCCGCACCATGGCTTCGGCGATGGACTCGGGCCGGCGGGGTGAAACCAAGAGGGCCGCATCTCCCGCCACTTCGGGCATTGACGCCGCGTCGGCGGTGATCACCGCCGTGCCCGCCTGCATGGCTTCCACGATGGGAATCCCGAATCCCTCGTAATGGCTCACGTAGGTCAGCGCCAAGGCCGATCCCAGCAATCCGGCCAACTCCCGCACCCCCCGACGGCCCAAAAACACCACGTCTTGGCCGTAAGGCGACGAGTCGATCAGTTCTCGCAAACCTTTCTCCATGGAGTAGGTCTCGCCCACCACCACGTATTTTACCGTTTCGGAAACGCGTGCGCGAAACTCGAAAAAGCCGGCAACTTGATTCTTGAGGTTCTTGCGAGGGTGAATCAAACCCACGAAAAGTAAAAACGGCGCCCCGCCCGTGTACTTCGCCCTTACGGCTTCCTGCGCCTCTTCGGACAAAGGTTCGTACCGATTGTTGATGCCGTTGTACACCACGTCCACCTTTTCGGGAGCCACGCCGTAGTGCCGGCCCAACTCCGCTTTGGTAAATTCCGATACCGTGGCGATGCGCGTGGCGCGTTCGGCAAAACGCGGGAAAAAAGTCTTGTAGTACCTGAGAGTGAGGGGCGTGATGAATTCGGGATGCACTTCGAAATTCAGGTCGTGCATCACCGGCAGGGATTTCACGTCGGTGCGCAGGCACAGCCAACCGTCGGGCGACAAAAACAGGTCCGGACGGTGCTTCTTCAACACGGCGCCCACGCCGTATTCAAAAAACAAGTACCACAACAGGGGGTGCCTCGCCTGAGGGTGAGCGACCACCGGCGTCACGTTGTCGCCGAAAATAAAATCCGGATGCGGGCGGCGGTCGAAGATGAATACGAATTCCGTTTCCGGCATCCACTCCACCAATCGGCGCAGCGTTTCGTACGAAAACCAACCGATCCCCTCAAGCTTGTCCTTGATGAGCAAACGCGTGTTTACGGCGATCTTCATTGCTCCAGGCGGCCTTACTCGGCCGATCCGCCCCTCTTGTCGATGACAAAATTCATCCCGAAGAAAAAATACTCCCGCTTCACCGTGTTTTTTCTCCAGATGCGCTGCTCCTCGGCGATCACCTTCTCCCTCTCGGTCGAACGGTACTTGCCGGGAAAAAAGTAGCGGATGTACTCGATGCTGTCTTCATCGAATTCAAAGGGCATGATGGAAAACTCCTTCTTCCATTTCCTCAGGCTGCGGGTGTTTTCGTTGCCCAGCAAAAAGTGCTCGTCGAGCTTCTCGTCGTACACCTCCACGATGCGCTTAAAGCCCCTTTCCTTGATATGCCGAATACGGGTAAACACGTTGCTCCCGTTCTCTTCGCTCACCACGATCTTCCCGCCCGGCCTAAGCACTTTATGAAAAATCTTCACCGCCTCGGCAAAAGGTTCGAGGTGGTGCAGAGTGTCTTGCGCCACGATAAAATCGTAGTTTTCCGCTTCGTGCTCCTCGCTGAAAATGTTCTTGTATTCGAATTCCAGCGAAGACAAATCGCCGAATTGCTCCCAATATTTCCTCCGCTTCGAAATGCCTTCAAAGTAGTATTCGAGCGTGGTGCCCACCACTTTGTGCCCGTTAAGCGCGAGAAAAAACGCCGTCGTACCGAAGCCGCAGCCCACGTCCCAAATCTTCGCCGGCTCATCCCCGATCCACCGCGCCACAAACCGCATGCGCTGTTCCATATAGGCCCTCCTGAACTCGTACATCTTCGTCGAGTTCACCAGCCTGTGGTAGCCTGTCAATTCGGGATTGGACTTCAGTTCTTTTTCAAAAAGATCAAAAAACTCTTCTACGCTCATCCGATCGTTAAAGGCCGCAAATATAGAAATTCATGCGTGTAATTGTCCACCGTTCCCACCTTCCTTTCCCTACGAGGGGATTTCCCGTTTCCTCAACGTTTTCAGGGTGTGTCCCCGGCCGTTTCCCTCGCATTCAGTAGGGTTCTACACTGGGCATTCCCTACTCTTTTTGCAAAATATCCCTTGGCCGGGGTCGGTCTACCGGCTATATCCTGCACCTATTCGGCCGGGGTTTGTACGCCTTTCCGGGGGCTTCCAAGGTCGCCCCGTCCCCGCTACAACCCCACGACCCAATGCGCACAGGGATGCCGCCGTCCGCCCTCACACAAATCCCGACGACCTATACCATCATTCCCGCGAATCCTGCCGGAGTTTGATCACACCAACCGCCAGCACACCGGCCGTTTCCGTACGCAATCTCCTCTCACCCAGATCCAATCCCCGAAAACCCACCTCATCGGCACGCCGAATTTCCGCTTCGGAAAAATCTCCCTCCGGGCCGATCAGCACCCACACCAAACCGTCCACTTCCACCCTCGGCTCGTCGCTCAGCTTTACCCGATTAAGTTCATTTCGGCAATGCGCCAAATAGCGATGTCCGGTGGCGCGCTTGTAGATAGACTCCAAAGGTTCCGCCGAGGCGAATTCCGGCAAAAACGGTCGACGCGACTGCTTGCTCGCGGCCAGCAACACGCGCTCCGCCCGGCCTTCCTTCACATAGGTGCGCACGGCGCGATCGGTCAAAATCGGCACGATGACGTCCACCCCGAGTTCGGTGGATTTCTCCAAAAACCAATCGAACCGCGCTTGATTCTTCGGTGGGGCGATGGCCAGCACCAAGGTATTTTTCGGTTTTTCAACCACTCTCTTGTCCTCCACCTCCAATTTCAGTTGCTTGCCGGCCGTGTCGACCACCGCAGCGGTGTACACCCTTCCCTTTCCGTCGCCTACTTCCAGGCGGTCGCCGGCGCGCAGGCGGAGTGATTTCACCGCGTGCCGCGATTCATCGGCGTTCAAGCCGCCCTTCTCCGGGTCAAAATCGGGGTCGAGAAAAAAGTGCAATTCCACGGATGCGAAGAAAAAGAAAAGCCCCGAGATTCCCCGGGGCTTTTACTATAAGGTGTAATTGACGCCAAGCGCGATGCATCACACTTTGGCTTGAACGCGGGGCGCGGCGTTTACGATTTCGTCGGAAACTCCGTCTTCGAACTTCTTGAAGTTGTCCACGAATTTACCGGCCAATACATTGGCTTTGTGGTCGTAAGCCGATTTGTCGGCCCAAGTATTTCTCGGCGACAGGATTTCCGAGGGCACGTTGGGGCAAGTGGTCGGCATGGCCAACCCGAACACCTCGTGCGTTTCGTAATCCACATTGTCGAGTTCACCGTCCAGCGCCGCGTGGATCATGGCTCGAGTGTACTTCAATTTGATTCGGCTTCCTTCGCCGTACGAACCACCCGACCAGCCGGTATTCACCAGCCACACTTTTACGTCGTGCTTGCGGATTTTTTCCGAGAGCATGTCGGCGTATTTACCGGGGTGAAGCGGCATGAAGGGCGCACCGAAGCACGCTGAAAACGCCGATACCGGCTCGGTGATTCCCGCTTCCGTGCCGGCCACCTTGGCGGTGTATCCGGAAATGAAGTGGTACGAAGCCTGCGCCGGTGTCAGTTTGGAGATGGGAGGAAGCACTCCGAACGCATCGGCGGTCAAAAAGAAAATGTTCTTGGGAGTTCCGCCACGAGAGGGCTTCACCGCGTTGTCGATGTAGTCGATCGGGTAGCTCACGCGGGTGTTTTCGGTTTTCGATCCGTCGGCGTAATCCGGTTCGGACGAATTTTCCTTAAAGCCCACGTTCTCCAGCAGAGAGCCGAATTTGATGGCGTCGTAGATCTGCGGCTCATGCTCTTTCGACAGGTTGATGACTTTGGCGTAGCACCCTCCTTCGAAGTTGAAAACGCTGTCTTCCGACCAACCGTGTTCGTCGTCGCCGATCAATCCGCGGTGAGGATCCGAAGACAAGGTGGTTTTCCCCGTACCCGAAAGTCCGAAGAAGATCGCGGTGTCGCCGTCTTTACCCACGTTGGCCGAGCAGTGCATGGAGAGCACGTTCTTTTGGTGGGGCAGAATGAAGTTCAGAACGCTGAAGATGCCTTTTTTGATCTCGCCGGTGTAAGCGGTACCGCCGATGATGGCCATTTTTCGGGTGAAGTTCAGGATGGCGAAGTTGTGCTGTCGCGTGCCGTCCACTTCGGGGATGGCCATGAACCCGGGTGCACACACGATGGTCCATTCCGGGTCGTTTTTGATCATTTCCTCGTGGCTCAACCTTTGGAACATGTTGTACGCAAAGAGGTTGCTCCAGGGGTATTCCGTCACCACGCGCAGACGCATGCGGTACGTTTCGTCGTCGCAAATCGCCGCGTCCCTGATGTAGAGGTCGCGGTTGCTCAGGTAAGCCGCCATACGGTTGTAGAGACGATCGAACTTTTCGGGTGAAAACTTTATGTTGATGTCTCCCCACCATACCGAATCCCGGGTGATGTCGTCCTCGACGATGAAGCGATCTTTGGGCGATCGCCCGGTAAATTCGCCGGTGTCCACAGCCAAAGCTCCCGTGTCGCTCAACTGCCCCATGCCATTGGCGATGGTCTCTTCGACCAAGTCGGCGGGGGTGAGGTTCCAAAATACGTTGTCCGCGTGTTGTAGACCCAAAGAGGTCAGGTCGTGGTTCTCCGGAACGATTCCGTAATGATTCATGATAATTGGATTTTTAAGTCTTCGGATTTGAGGGTACAAAGTTAACGCATTTTCCTTCAGTTCGCCCCGATTTGACGCCGGAATCGCCTTCGAAAGACGGGGAGATAAAATTATCATAATGAATTTTCTACCCGCCGGTGCGCACCGGGGCCCGCGACGCGCTTCAGGCCGTCTTCCCCCGGAAAACGGAAATGCCGAGCATCGCCCACGCCGCGATGAAAAACAAACCGCCCAAGGGAGTGAGCGGACCGATGAACGATATCCCCTCGTCCAAAGACCACACGTCGCGCAGGCTTAAAACGTAGATTGAAAAACTGAAAAGTAAAATCCCGATCGCCATCAAAATCGAAGTGGTTTTCGCCGCACCGGCTTTCAGAAATTCCGAGGGAATGCACTGGATAAGCATCAGCGCCAAGGAATGCCAGGCTTGGTACCGCACTCCCGTCTGAAAAGACGTCAACTGCTCCACCGTCAATACCGATTTCAGTACGTGGGCGCCCAGTGCACCGAAGGCGACGGTGATCACCATGGAAAAGGCCGCCAGAACAAGGAAGGTTTTCCGAGATTTGTTTTGCTCCATTTCTTTGCGTGGATAGGTGGCGCAAAGGTATCCAAATACGCGGTTATCGGGGGGACGGAGTGCGGGAATACGGTGCATGAACATTCGCGCCCGCAGGGCGTTGATGATGCCGAAAGGAAGGGGCGATGACCACCGCGGAAACATTTCCCGACATCCTTATAAAAACACTGCGTGATATGTCCGACAAAACATGGAAAGTATACCTCTCCGGCGAGATCCACAGCGATTGGAGAGAAGAAATCATCAAAGGGGTGGAAAACCTCGGCTTGAACATCGAATTCAGTTCGGCGGTGACCGACCACGACGCCAGCGACATGGTGGGGGTGAACATTTTGGGCGAAGAAGAAAAAGATTTTTGGCGCGACCGCAAGGGCGCCGGCATCAACGCCATCCGCACGCGCACCCTCTTGGAACAAGCCGATGTGGTGGTGGTTCGCTTCGGACCGAAGTACCGGCAGTGGAACGCAGCGTTCGAGGCCGGATATGCCTCGGCGTTGGGCAAACCCATAGTCACGCTGCACGACCCCGAGCACGACCACGCCTTGAAAGAAGTGAACGAAGCCGCCAAGGCCGTGTGCCGCAACCCCGGTCAAGTGGTGCAAATCCTTGAATACGTCATCGCGAAGCGTTGAAATAAAATGGACGAATCGTACGAAAAGGAGGAGTTCATGCTTCTCTGGAAGCCGAGGGATATTACATTTGCAAAATGTTCGCCGAGATCATTATCGTAGGAGACGAAATCCTCATCGGCCAAACCATCGACACCAATACAGGCTGGTTGGCCGAACAACTCCACCGCATCGGGGTGAGACTGCGTGAAGTACACACCATTTCCGACGAAAGGGAGGCCATTTTACGGGCCGTCGACAAATCCATGGTCGACGCCGAACTGACCATTATTACCGGCGGTTTGGGCCCCACCCAAGACGACATCACCAAGGAAACCTTGGCGGAGTATTTCGACATGCCGCTGGTTCGCAACGAAGCCGTCTTGAAATACATCGAAGACTTTTTCGCTTCCCGGGATCTGAGGATGCCGGAGATGAACCTCACCCAAGCCGACTTGCCCCAGGGAGCCAAAATCCTCCACAATTCCAAAGGCACGGCCCAAGGAATGTGGTTTGAACGCGGTGGACGCGTGGTGCTGTCCATTCCCGGCGTTCCATACGAAATGAAGGCCATCATGCGGGAAAGCGGTCTGGCCATGATTTCAAAAAAATTCAATTCCACCCCCATCATCCACAAAACCGTCCTAACCCAAGGCATAGGCGAGAGCTTTTTGGCCGAGAAGCTGTCGGATTGGGAATCGGCCTTGAGAAACGACCGGATCTTTTTGGCCTACCTGCCCTCCACCGGCAGGGTGAGGCTCCGGTTGACGGCTTATCCCGACAAAAACAACGTGGAGATCATGGAGGCCAAAATGGAGCGCTACATCGACGAGCTGTTTCGGCGCATTCCGAAGTACGCCTACGGCCGTGGGGAAGAAACCCTGGCCGCCGTGGTCGGCGACATGTTGCGCCAAGGGGGCCTCACCGTTTCGACTGCGGAGAGCTGCACCGGGGGCTACCTCGCCCACTTGATCACCGCCGAGCCGCGTTCGTCGGAATGCTTCATTGGCGGATCGGTGACGTACAGCGAAAAAGCCAAAATGAGTCAAATCGGCGTGCCGGAAGACCTCATGGAAACGTACGGAGTGGTGAGCGAAGAAGTGGTTCGCGCCATGGCGGAGGGGGCGAGGAAAACTTTCGGTTCCGATTTCGCGCTGGCCACCACCGGCATCGCCGGTCCGGACGGCGGTACGCCCGAACACCCCGTGGGCACGATATGGACCGCGGTGGCCTCGGCGTCATCCACGCAAACCAAGCTCCTGCACCTGGGCGAAAACCGATCGAGAAACATCGAAAAAGCCTCGCTGTCGCTGCTGAATATGCTGAGAAATATAATTCTCAAATCGGGCTTGGTCGAATAAGAATAAATTCCGTTCTTTGCAGCCCGGTTTTTTACCGCTAAAGAAGAATAGAGTTATGGCAAAGATGTGTCAACTTACGGGAAAGAAGGCCATGGTCGGACACAAGGTTTCTTTTTCGAACAAGAAATACAAAAGAAGGTTTCACCCCAACCTGATCACCAAAACCTTCCACCTTCCTTCCGAAGACAGGAGCGTGACATTGACGATCTCGACCAAAGCATTGAGAACGGTCAACAAGATCGGCATTGAGAAGGCGTTGAAAATCGCCGGGGAAAAAGGATATTACAAAGTTTGAACCCGTAATTACGACGAGCGATGGCAAAGAAAGGCAACCGCGTACAAGTGATCATGGAGTGCACCGAACACAAAGAATCGGGCATGCCGGGTACGTCGCGATACATCACGACCAAGAACAGAAAGAACACTCCGGACCGACTGGAGCTGAAGAAATACAATCCCATCCTGAAGCGGAAAACCGTTCACAGGGAGATAAAATAAGAGTGAAATGGCCAAGAAAACGGTAAGTACACTGCAAGACGGTTCGTCAAAAAACCGAACCAAAGTGGTTAAAATGGTGAAATCGCCCAACGGTACCTACTCCTTCAAAGAGGAAGTGGTGCCCAACGAGTTGGTCGACGATTTTTTCAAGAAAGAGAAATAATTCCCCCTTCCCGAAAAGTACCGACACATCGGCCACGGCAGCGTGCACCGATCATCACGGGAGAATAGACGGAATGCAGGTACGTTTCCTTTCCGACCAAGACACTGGAATTCGAAGGCTTTTTCACAGGAAAAAGCCTTTTTTCGTATTGCGGAAATTTGCGGTCGCCACCACCGGCCCCGACCGCAACTCAAGCACAAATTACGTACCTTGCCTCGGGGATACCCCCTCGCAATCGGTTGACCATCCCGCGGGTAAGCACCGCGCCGAAGAAAGGTCGCGAACCGACACACAGACCTCATCATCAAGCCATGGCATTTCTTAAAATATTTTCCAGAGACAAGAAGAAGAAACTCGACGAGGGTTTGGAAAAAACCAAATCCGGATTGTTTGCCAAGCTCACCAAAGCGGTGGCCGGAAAATCGAAGGTGGACGAAGAGGTGCTCGACAACCTCGAAGAAGTTCTGGTCTCTTCCGACGTGGGAGTATCGACCACTCTGAAAATCATCGATCGCATCGAAAAGAGGGTGGCCCGCGACAAGTATCTCGGCACCGACGAACTCAACAAAATCCTCCGGGAAGAAATCGCCGGACTGCTGGAGGAAAACAATTCCGGCGAGTTGGTGGATTTCGAAGTCCCCGGGGATAAGAAACCCTATGTCATCATGGTGGTGGGCGTAAACGGCGTGGGAAAAACGACCACCATCGGAAAATTGGCCCACCAATTCAAAAAAGCCGGCAAAAAAGTGGTGCTCGGTGCTTCCGACACCTTCCGGGCGGCCGCGGTGGACCAACTGAAAATTTGGGCCGAACGCGTGGACGTGCCCATCGTATCGCAAGGCATGGGCGCCGATCCGGCGTCGGTAGCTTACGACACCCTGCAATCGGCGGTGAAACAAGACGCCGACGTGGTGCTGATCGACACGGCGGGAAGACTGCACAACAAAGTGAACCTGATGAACGAGTTGAGCAAGATCAAAAGGGTGATGGACCGCATCGTGCAAGGTGCGCCCCACGAAGTGCTGCTCGTATTGGACGGATCGACCGGGCAAAACGCCATCGAACAGGCGAGGCGCTTTACCGAAGCCACGGAAGTGACCGCCATGGCGCTGACCAAAATCGACGGCACGGCCAAAGGCGGTGTGGTCATCGGCATATCCGACGAATTCAAAATTCCGGTGAAATACATCGGCGTGGGTGAAGGAGTGGAGCATTTGCAGGTATTCAACAAGTACGAGTTCGTGGACTCACTCTTCAATTGAAAAGCCACACCCACAAAAACCCAAAACCGCGCGCATCCATCGGACAACCACGTCCGTAAGGGAAGTAATACGCAAAAAGAATGAAGACGAAGACACTGAGAAAGAACAAGGTGAACATCGTGACTTTGGGTTGCTCCAAGAACGTATTCGACAGCGAAGTGATGATGGCGCAGCTCAAAGCCAACAAGTATGACGTGGTGCACGAAAGCGACGAGGGCGACGCATCGATCATCATCGTAAATACCTGCGGATTCATCGACGCGGCGAAGCAGGAAAGCGTGGACACCATCCTGCAATGGGCCGACGCCAAAGAGAAGGGGCTGATCGACCAACTGTACGTCACCGGCTGCCTCTCCGAGCGCTACCGCGACGACCTGGAAAAGGAAATCCCGGAGGTGAACGCCTATTTCGGTACGCGGGAGCTGCCGCGGTTGCTGAAAACCCTGAAGGCGGACTACAAACACGAACTGGTGGGCGAGCGACTTCTCACCACCCCGTCGCACTACGCGTACTTCAAAATTGCCGAGGGCTGCGACCGTCCTTGCTCCTTCTGCGCCATCCCCCTGATGCGGGGAAAACACCGATCCACGCCCATCGAGGAATTGGTGAAGAACGCCGAGCACCTGGCCGCCGGGGGCGTGAAAGAACTCATCCTCATTGCCCAAGACCTTACGTACTACGGCCTGGACCTCTACAAAAAGAGGGAGCTCGCCAAACTCGTGGACCGACTGGCCGACGTGGAAGGCATCGACTGGATACGGCTGCACTACGCTTTTCCTTCGGGATTTCCCATGGACGTGATCGACGTGATGAGGGAACGCGAAAACGTGTGCAAGTATTTGGATATTCCTTTGCAGCACGCTTCTGCGCGCATGCTCAAGGCGATGAGAAGGGGCATCACCCGTGAAAAAACCACCGCTCTGATTCGCGACATCCGCGACCGCGTACCCGGCATCGCCGTGCGAACCACCCTCATATCGGGCTATCCGGGCGAGTCTGAACAAGACCACGCCGAAATGCTGGAATGGGTGGAGGAAATGCAATTCGACCGCCTGGGCGTGTTTACATACTCCCACGAGGAAAACACCCACGCCTACAACTTCGACGACGACGTGCCCCGGGAAACGAAACAGCAGAGAGCGGAAGAAATCATGGAACTCCAAGCGGGCATTTCCCACGGCCTCAACCAAAAGAAAGTGGGCAAGGTGATGCCCGTACTTTTCGACCGCATCGAAGGCGACGACTACATCGGGCGCACCGAAGCCGATTCTCCCGAAGTGGACAACATCGTGGTGGTGCCGAAATCCACGGGCTACGCCCGACTGGGCGATTTCGCCCCGGTGGAAATTACAGAGGCGGGACCGCACGACCTCTACGGGCGGTTGGTGGACTGACCCCCGAGACCGCAGCTCCTACATCTTGAGAAAAAAAAAACGGCCCGGAATTCCGGGCCGTCGTTTTTTGTGCGTTATTGTCTCACATGGCAATGGCGTGCTCCCACGTCAATCCGCTGATGTCGGTGATTTTCAGCACGTATTCACCCGAGGGCAGGGCCCCCAAGGCTTCGTCTTCCAATTGGAAAGTAGCCTTGGCTCCGAGAGGAACCACGAGGCTGTGCGCACCAGGCTTGATCTTGGCGATGTAGTGGTTGGAAATTTCGGAGTCGCCGAGGGCCGACAAATCTTCCTGATCCAGCGCCATGACGGCGTTGCCGTTCGCATCGAGAAGATCGATGCCGATGACCCACGATCCGTACACGTCCGCACCTTCCACGCGAAACACGTCGAAGGAAAGCACGCCGGCGTCCAGGCTTCCCTCGGTGATTTCCAGTTTGGGAGTCACCGATTTGTTGTGCAGCGTGCCCCACAATCCTCCGTGGAAGACTTGGTTGGTCATGAGCGTCATGCCGAGGATGAAAAAAGACCCGAGCAACACGAACTTGGGGTAGACCCTTTCCTGCATGGGGATCTCGCCGGATCCCAACCAGGGGAACCACTTATTGCGCGTGACGGGGTGGTTTCTATCCATGAGGTAGCGGTCTACAGAATACTTTCCGCTTCCCGTCAGAAACAGGACGAAACCCGTCGCGATGCCCAGTACCCCGATCTGCCATTCATCCAGACACGTGGTGCCGATCCAGCCCGAACCGAGCAGGATGCCCATGGCCAGGCCGAACACGCCCAGGCTCATGATGCGGGTAAACAACCCGAAGATAATGAACAGCCCCACGATGCCTTCGATGATCGTAAAAGCCACCATGCTGAATTGCAAGGCTTCCGGATTTTCCACCAAATACTGAATAATGGGCTTGATTCCGAGGGCGTTGGGCAAAAAGTGATTGAATTTCTCTCCGATGTATCCCGGCAATTCCGGATCGAGTTTATTGGTCAATACCGTTCTTCTCCAAAAGGCTGAGAAATAGGTCCAGCCGATGACCATGCGAACGGCGAGGGTCATCAGACCTGCGTCGTTTTTAATGTTTTTCATTGTTTAAAAGGTGTATTGCGACCACGGGTCGCGTGTGTGATCAAAAAGGAAATTTCTCGAATGGAAATGCGATCACGCGTACACCTGAAAACGGCGATACAAAATGTAGTAGGGAACACCGGCGGCGGACTCACCGCGGGTGACGGTAGGAAGGGATTTGCGTTCGCCTTCGCTTGGGAAGGGCTGCGGGGTAAGGTTCTCCGCCGGCAAAGTTTCGGGCGGAGTTTTGTCCGACGGACCGTTGGCGTAAACCGCCGCATCGGTCACTTCGCAGTCGGCGTCCGTCAGCACCGCCTTGTTCTTGTTGGACACCTCCGTTTGGGGGAGTCCGATTTCGCCTTGGATGAAGTGGCGAAGTTTGCAGGGGGACAGCACCAACAGCAGCGCCAAACCGACTACGGAAAGGGCGGTGCGCAATTGTGATATGTGGTGTTTATCAACCAAGGTACTTCGACGTACGAAGGAGAACTGCAAATGGTTTTAAACGCGGGAATCCGAAGAATATTGCGGTTGAAGACGAGGAAGTTCCGCGTCGGTGATCCGCAGACAATTCGTACCTTTCGACTCGTCCATAAGTCGAATTTTGCCGATCTTTGCGGTCGACTAAACCACCTGAATCCATGAAGGTAGAACAGATTTACACGGGGTGCCTGGCCCAAGGCGCCTACTACATCGAAAGCGAAGGCGAAGCCGTCATCATCGATCCCTTGCGGGAAGTAGGCTCGTACATTGAGAGAGCCGAAAAGTCGGGCGCGAAAATCAAATACGTGATGGAGACCCATTTCCACGCGGATTTCGTTTCCGGCCACATCGACTTGGCCCGGAAGACGGGCGCCAAAATCGTGTACGGCCCCATGGCCAATCCGAAATACGAAGTACACGTGGCAAAAGACGGGGAGGAATTTTCCGTCGGGAAAGTGCGGATCCGCGTGTTGCACACTCCGGGCCACACCATGGAAAGCACCTGCTACCTGCTGCTGGACGAAGAGGGGAAGCCGCATTCCCTGTTTTCGGGCGATACACTGTTTCTCGGCGACGTCGGTCGTCCCGACCTCGCGGTGAAATCCGACGTGACCCTCGAAGAACTCGCCGGGCACATGTACGATTCTCTGCGCAACAAGATCATGACCTTGCCCGACAACGTGGTGGTTTACCCCGGGCACGGCGCGGGTTCGGCCTGCGGCAAGAACATGCGCAAGGAAACCGTCGGCAGCATCGGCGGTGAGAAAGAAAGCAATTACGCTTTGCGCGCCGACATGACGAAAGAGGAATTCATAGCCGAAGTCACCGGCGGACTCCTCCCTCCCCCGGCCTACTTCCCGCTGAACGCGGCCATGAACATCGGCGGGTACGAGAGTTTGGACACCGTGTTGGAGCGCGGATTGAGAGCGCTGACCAACGAAGGGTTCGAAGCCGCAGCCAACGAAACGGGCGCCGTCATTCTCGACACCCGGAATCCGGGCGTGTTCGGCAAAGCCTTTATCCCCAACTCCATCAATATCGGAATAGACGGTGGATTCGCGCCGTGGGTAGGAACCCTGATTCCCGACAACAAGCAGCCCATCCTGATCGTAGCCGACAAAGGCCGTGAAGAAGAAGTGGTAACCCGCTTGTCACGCGTGGGGTACGACAACACCCTGGGATACTTGAAAGACGGATTCGAGGGTTGGGTGGAAGCCGGAAAAGAAGTGGACCACGTGGAAAACATCACGCCCGACACCTTCGCCGAGATTCACCGCAAGGAAGACATTCGAGTGGTGGACGTACGAAAACCAACGGAATACGCGTCTCAGCGCGTGTGTGGAGCGGAAAACCTCCCCTTGGATTTCATCAACCAACTCATGGACAAATTCCAAAAAGACGGAACCACCTACTTGCATTGCGCCGGCGGGTACCGGTCCATGATCGCGGCGTCCATTCTCAAGGCTCGCGGGTACGACAACATGGTGAACGTCCTCGGCGGATTCAGTGAAATTTGCCAAACGGACATCCCCATCGAAGCCGGAGAACCCACTTCCATGGATATCGGCTGACGCCGGACGAATCCCGCAAAGTATTGCGCCGCGGAATCGAAAAACCTTTCGTGCTCCGGCGTTTACATTTCAAAACACGCATCGAAACCCTCTGTCATGTCCTTCATGTCATTCCTAAGAAAATCCGCATCGGACCTGAGTCCGGTGGATTTCAAAATGCGGCTCGACGGCGATCCCGACGCCGTGCTGGTCGACGTACGCACGCTCGGCGAATACGAGTCGGGCTGCATCGGCGAGGCCGAACACATCGATTATTTTTCGAAAGACTTCAAAGACCGATTGGAAGCCCTTCCCAAAGACAAAAATTACTATTTGTATTGCCACAGCGGCAACCGCAGCAGGCAAGCCATGAACATGCTCATCTCCATGGGGTACACGGCGTACAACCTCGACGGGGGCATCATGCGCTGGCCTTATTGAGGGAAGTTCCCCACGGCATATTCGTCCCGGTCGGCGGGAGTACGCTTACCGGCACCCGAATTTGAAACCGAACCGCTCAGAACAATTTTCCGAGCACCTCGGGTGATACGCGGTGGCCTCGGGTGACCTTCAGCAGGGGTTCCTCTTTCATGGCGCGGTCGATGGCGAAGACCGCCGCGTCGTTGCCCGCCCAGCTGCGTCTGGCGATGCCGTTGTTGACGTCCCAGAACAGCATGGCGTGCAGGCGCCTGTCGGCGTCTTCGCTGCCGTCGAGCACCATGCCGAAACCGCCGTTGATCACCTCTCCCCAGCCCACGCCGCCTCCATTGTGGAGGCTCACCCACGTGGCGCCGCGGAATGAATCGCCCACGAAGTTGTGCACGGCCATGTCCGCCGTGAATGACGAACCGTCGTAGATGTTGCTGGTTTCGCGGTAAGGCGAATCGGTACCCGACACGTCGTGGTGATCCCTTCCCAGCACCACCGGTCCGATTTCCCCGGCGGCGATGGCCTCGTTGAAAGCCTTTGCGATTTTCATACGGCCTTCGGCATCGGCGTAGAGAATCCGGGCTTGGGAACCGACGACGAGGGCGTTGTCGTGCGCACTGCGTATCCAGTGGATGTTGTCGTCCAATTGCCGCTGAATTTCGGAGGGGGCGTCGCGGCGGATGTCTTCCAGCACACGTGCGGCGATGGCGTCGGTTTTATCCAAATCCTCCTCGCTTCCCGAGGCGCATACCCATCGGAAAGGTCCGAACCCGAAATCAAAACACATGGGTCCCATGATGTCTTGCACGTAAGAGGGGTATTTGAAGCCGGTGCCGTCGGCATTCAGGATGTCCGCACCCGCCCGGCTCGCTTCCAACAAAAAGGCGTTGCCGTAATCGAAAAAGTACGTGCCCCGTGCGGCGTGTTTGTTTATCGCATCCGTTTGACGGCGCAAACTCGCCTGCACCGCTTCTTTAAATTTTACGGGATCGGTGGCCATCATGTCGTTGGCCTCTTCGTAGGTCATGCCCACGGGATAATACCCGCCGGCCCAAGGATTGTGGAGGGAAGTCTGGTCCGATCCGAGATCGATGTACAGGTCGCGGTCGTAAAAGCTTTCCCACACCTCCACCACGTTGCCGAGGTAGGCGAGGGACACCACTTCTTTCTCCGCTTTTGCGCGTTTCACCCGCTCCACCAGGGCATCCATGTCGTCGATGATTTCGTCCACCCAGCCCTGTTCGTGGCGTTTGTAGGCGGCCAACCGGTTCACTTCGGCGACCACCGTAATGCACCCGGCAATGTTTCCCGCCTTGGGTTGGGCGCCGCTCATTCCTCCCAGACCGCTGGTTACGAAGATCTTTCCGGCCAACCCTTCGTCGCCTTTGGCGATTTTCCTCCCCGCGTTCAACACGGTGATGGTCGTGCCGTGCACAATGCCCTGAGGACCTATGTACATGTACGAACCGGCCGTCATCTGCCCATACTGGGTCACACCCAGCGCGTTGTACCTTTCCCAATCGTCCGGCGAGGAGTGGTTCGGAATCATCATTCCGTTGGTCACCACCACGCGTGGGGCATCCTTGTGCGAAGGAAACAGCCCCATGGGGTGGCCGCTGTACATCACCAACGTTTGCCCGTCGCTCATTTCCGAGAGGTACTTCATGGTGAGCAGGTACTGGGCCCAGTTTTGAAATACCGCCCCGTTGCCACCGTACGTAATGAGCTCTTCCGGGTGCTGCGCCACCTTGGGATCCAAGTTGTTTTGAATCATCAGCATGATGGCCGCCGCTTGGGTGGATTTCGCCGGATAGGCGTCAATGGGGCGGGCGTACATTCGGTAGGTCGGGCGAAAACGGTACATGTAAATCCGCCCGTAGGTCTGCAATTCCTTCAAGAACTCCTCCGCCAAAACCCCGTGGTGCTCAGGCGGAAAATACCGGAGTGCATTGGCCACGGCCAGTTTTTTCTCCTCGTCGTTCAGAATGTCTTTTCGCTTCGGGGCATGGCTCACGTCGGGGCTTATGGGCCGGGGAGGCGGCAATTGCGCCGGTATGCCCGCGCGTATGGCTTCGTGAAATTCTGTATCCGTAGTCGTTTGCATTTCAGTGTAGTTTAAGGTCGGACAATTCTTCCCTGCTTGGGGTCATAGCCGTAAGGGCAGTGCCTGCAGCCGCTCTGACAGCAGTGACCGCGCTTCAGCAGATACTTCTCGGTAAATACCTTGTACCCTTCCGGGGTGAAGTAATAATCCTCCGTGTCGCGCTTCTCGGATTTCCCGAAAATTCCGCCGGCATCAAACCCCGTATCCATGTCCTCTTCTCCTTCCATGCCGGCTAATTTCGCGTTTTTTTCCAATCTCCGCTTCCCCGAAAATCACTGCGTGAAGATCAGCGGTTTGAGTGGGATGTTTTGGGCGTGCCGCCCACGGTTTTACCGCTGTTCGGGAAAATCTCCCCGGCGGGGAGGCAATCGCCTTCCGCGGGTCACACCTCTCTCCCACCCCGTGGGCGTCGGTGCTCCGGCTGTATCTTTTACCGCCGGCCGGTTGTTTTCATCAGGTGCGAATTCACTCCTTGCCCGCATTCGTACTCTCGGGGAAAAACACCACGGGCGATAAAAGGATGCCGCCTCAGCCCCTCACGCGGTCGCACTCGATTCCCGAAAACCCCGACTTGGTGTAAGGGAAAATCCTAACTTTACCGTTTATGATTCGCCGGGTACCGTTGCTGTTTTTCCTGTTCCTTTCCGTGTGCGGTTTCGCACAATCGGGAACTTACTCCTTGGCGGTATTGCAGTACCGCGGAGGGGGAGATTGGTACGCCAACCCCACAGCCTTGCCCAATCTTTCGCAATTCTGCCGGGACGAACTCGGCATGAAAATCGGCGAGTCCGCATTCGTAGACGTGGGGAGCCCCGAGCTGTTCAACTACCCCTTCGTGCACATGACCGGACACGGAAACGTGGTGTTCAACTCCCGTGACAAAGACAACCTACGCGCCTATCTTTTGGGCGGCGGGTTTCTTCACATCGACGACAATTACGGCATGGATCCGTACATCCGTCCACAATTGGCCGAGTTGTTTCCCGACAAGGAATTGGTGGAAGTTCCCTTCGACCATCCGGTCTATCACATGAAGTACGATTTTCCCGACGGCTTGCCGAAGATCCACGAACACGACGGCCTTCCGCCCCGGGGTTACGGCATATTCCACGAGGGAAGGTTGATTTTGTTTTACAGCCACGAAGCCGATTTGGGCGACGGCTGGGAAGACCCCGCGGTGCACAACGATCCGCCGGAACTACGGTTAAAAGCCCTTCGCATGGGTGCCAACTTGGTTCAATACGCATTCATGGGCGAAGACGAAACCACTCAACCCTGATTAATATCGGTTTGCCGTGACTGATTCGAGATGGTCGGCGATTCGCCACTACCGCCGCAAGGCCTTCCGGACGCTGTTCAACACCTCTACGTTTCTCGGAAACGTGACCCTCGCGGCCATCCTCACATACTTCCTGCACATCCCCGACTCCACGCCGGAGATGGAGTACGTGCTGTTTTTGGTCATTCTGGCCATCGGGTTGTGGTTTACCGAAGCCATCCCACCCTTCGCCACGGCGATTTTCATCATCGCCTATTTGGTCGTTGTGTTGGGGTCGGATTTTTTCCTCGACGAGGCGTTGGACGTCGAGCATTACGTGGGGACGTGGACCAGCGACGTCATTTGGTTGCTTTTGGGGGGATTTTTCCTCGCCGAGGGAATGAAGCAAGTGGCGCTGGATCGGGAGTTGTTTCGCTTCACGGTGCGCCGCTTCGGATCGGATCCGAACCGGTTGCTGCTGGGGCTCATGCTCATGACGGCCGTGGGGAGCATGATCATTTCGAATTCGGCCATTACGGCGATGATGATCACGGGCATCATGCCGCTGATCCGCGTGTTGGGCAAGAAATCACCGCTCACGAAGTCCATCCTCATCGGCATTCCTTCGGCGGCGGCCATGGGTGGGATGGGAACCATCATTTCCAGCCCGCCGAACGCCATCACGGTGGGTGCCCTCGAAGGCATCGGTATCAGGATTTCCTTCCTTACATGGATGTCATTCGGCGTACCCTTGGCGGCCATTCTGGTGGTTTCGTTCTGGAAATACCTTTCCGACCGCCTGCCGAAAGACCTGACTTTGCCCGACATTTCTTTTCTGGATGATGAGGAAGAAAAACCGTCCCCTCAAGACCGCAGCAACAGAAGGGTCGTATTGGTCACCTTGGCCCTGACAACCTTGTTGTGGACCACGGAAATCATCCACAATATTCCATTGGCCGCGGTGTCCATGGTGCCCATCGTGCTGCTCACCCTCACGGGAATCTTGTCGGCGGAAGAGATGCGCGCCTTGCCGTGGGACACCTTGATGCTGGTGGCTGGAGGCTTGGCGCTGGGGTACGCGATATCGGACGTGGAACTCACCGAGGTTTTCGTGGGGTTCACCTCTTCTTGGGATATCCCCCTGTGGATGACAGCGATACTGTTCGGTTATTTCGCCTTGTTGATCGGAAACGTCATGTCGAATACCGCCACGGTCGCCATTCTCATGCCGGTGGCCGTCGGCTTCAGCGGCACGTACGGCGTGGCGGTGGCGTTGATGTTGGGACTGAGCGCGAGTTCCGCACTCTTCTTACCCGTTTCCACCCCGCCGAACGCCATCGCGTACAGCACGCGCATGCTCGACCAAAAGGACTTCCGAATTCCGGGCGCGTACTTCGCCATTCTGTCACCGGTACTGATTTTCCCCTTCTCCCTCCTTCTGGGGTACGTCTTCGGTTGACCTCTCTCCCCTCACTCCCCCACCACGACGGTGGCACGGGCGCGACCGGCCGCGCCGAAATACCCCCGTGCGGAGTGATCGGGGCGGGTGAGATTCTTCACGTTTCCTTGTACGGGCGCCGGCGGAGTGTCGAATGGCGTTCCGACGAAGGCGGCTTGAAATCGGATGGAGAACAAGAAGTCGTACGCCGGTCGGGCAATGCGGTCTTGAATTACGGCGACCGTGTCTCCCCATGCGAAGAGCCTTCTAGAGAAATCGATGTCCGGCAGGTAGCTGCCGTCGATCAGTTCGTCGGTGTCGAGTGACATGTCGAGGGGATCGGTGAGTGGCGTTCCGTTCAACACGGTGCGCCATCGGTAGCAGTCGCCGATGCCGGCGGGGTCTTGGGTGTCGATGCCCACGAAGTAGACGTCGTCGGGGTTTTCGTTGGGGTCGGGTTCTTCGTCCGAAAGTCGATAGGAAATTTCGAGGATGGGTACCGGAGCTTGGAGGAGGGAATAATCCGAACGGTAGTGCTCGCCGTCGGGCAGCACGATGTCGATGCGGTAGCTGCGGCCTACGGTGCCGGAGTCGGGGTAGACGTATACGCCGGGTTCGACTTCGTCGAGTTGGACCGAGAGTTCGTGATCGTCTTCGAGACGCACCACCGCGCCTGACACCACCGGTTGCGGGGAAGTGTCGAAATAGGGAGAGGTTTGCGTCAGCAGAACGCGGTGTGGACCGGGTTCGTTGGTGATCCACCCTTCGACGACGAGGAATTTTTCGCCCTCGGGCAAGTCGAGTTCTATTTTTTCTTGGCAGGCCCCCAACGTGGCGAGGAAAAGCAGGGATGCGAAGAAGCGGGCAAATACGTTTCGGATGTTCATGGTGTACCGATCAAAAATCTTGGGGAATGACGAAAATCGCAATGGGTGAGGGATGCAGGCGGCATCCTTTTGTCGCGGCGCGCGATGAGGCGTGCATCGTGGCGGGGCGACGCGAGAAGCCCCCGCCACTGTGACAGGCCTCCGCGTCGGTGCGAAAAAGATAGAGCCGGAAGCCCGACCCCGGCCGGGAGGAAAATTCCGGGAAGGACGTTCTCCGACCTTCGGGCCGGGATTGCGATTCGGGACGCCTGGGCCGGGGGCACCCCCAAAACCAAAACCCCGAAAACATGGCGCATATTATTGGGTATAATCATCAGAAATTGAGGTTATAAGTGATGCCCGGAATGACGGTGCCGAAGATGCTGAGGCGGTAGGCTTCGGTGATTTGGGGATGGTCTTCGTTGCGGCGGAAGAAGATGCTGTACGCGTTGCGCCGCCCGTAGGCGTTGTACAGCGAGAAGGTCCAGGAACTTTGCCACCTCTCGGGCCGGGGGATGAAAAACAGTACTTTTTCGCGCTTTTTTTGCGGTGTAAAAGTGGCCGAAAGATCGAGGCGGTGGTAGTCGGGTGAACGCGCGCCGTTGCGGTTGCCGTAGTTGGGCACGACGATGCCTTCGTAGACGTAGCGGGAATCGGGGAAGGTGACGGGCCGGCCGGTCATGAACACCCAGTTGCCGCCGAATTGCCACTTTTCATTGAGGGTGAAATTGGCCACCAGGGTGAGGTCGTGCGTTTTGTCGTGGTTGGCCGGGTAGTACTCGTCCTTGTTGATGCCGGGAACTTTCATTTCGCTGCGGCTCAAGGTGTAAGAAATCCATCCGGTCCACTTTCCGGTGACTTTTTCGAGCTGGATTTCAAGTCCGTAAGCGCGTCCGTCTCCGGCCAAGAGCTCGGTTTCGATGCTTTCGTTCAAAAACAACTGTGCGTTGTCCTTGTAATCGACCAGATCGCGGTACTGCTTGTAGTATACCTCGGTGGACAAACGGTAGGCGTCATCGGCCAAATTGCGGAAATACCCGACCGAAATTTGATCGGCCAAGGCGGGTTTGATGTACTTTCCGGCGGGTTTCCAAATATCGAGAGGGGTGGCGCCCGCCGAGTTGGATATGAGGTGGATGTACTGGTACATGCGGTTGTAGCCGGCTTTCAAGGAGGCTCTTTCGGAGAGGGTGTAATTCACGGCTGCGCGGGGCTCCAAACCACCGAACTCCGCGATGATTTCGCCGGCGCCGTAAGTTCGCTTGCCGACGATGGTTTCGCGGGAAATGGGCTGCTCGGCATCGTACAAAAACACGTCGCGCTCACCGACGTTCAAAAAATGCCCGTACCTCAGCCCCACTTCCATGGAAAACCGATCGGAGAAAATGAACTTGTCGCTGACGTAGGCGGCGAGTTCCCACGCTTTTTCCTTTTCGATGTCGAGGGCGTTGATGTACGACTCGCCGCCCAAACCGCGGGCGTAGCCGGGCGAGAAGAGGTAACCCGTGGCGTGCACCCCGAAATCGAGGGTGTGCCCGGAACGGGGGAAGAACGTGAAATCGGCCTTGAAGTTTGAATTTTGGATGCCCGCCTCCCAATTGAAGGCGTCGACGCCCTCGGGCACGCCCAGGGAATAGGTGTAATCGCTGTACACGGCGGTGAAGTTGGAAAACAAGCGGGGCCCGAAGAGGTGGTTCCAACGGAGGGTGGCCGTGGAATTGCCCCAGTGGCTTTGGAAGTCTTCACCGAATTTGAACTTGTCGGCGCCGTTGTAACCGGATAGGAAAAACCGGTTTTTGTCGTTGAGCCGGAAATTGAGTTTGGCGTTGACGTCGTAAAAAAACAATTGATCGCCGCGGAAATCGCTTTCGAAAATGGGAAGGAGAAGGTCTCCGTACGACCGACGGCCGGCGACCATAAACGACATTTTGTTTTCTATGATCGGCCCTTCCAACATGAGGCGGCTCGACACCAACCCGATGCCGCCGGTGCCCGACAACCTCTCGGAGTTGCCTTCTTTCTGATGTACGTCGAGCACGGCCGAGAGCCGCCCGCCAAACCGCGCCGGTACGCCGCCCTTGTATAGGGTGAGGTCTTTGACGGCGTCGGCGTTGAAAACGGAGAAAAAGCCGAAGAGGTGAGAGGAATTGAATACCGTGGCCTCGTCCAGCAGGATGAGGTTTTGATCGATATTGCCGCCGCGCACGTTGAACCCGGTGGCTCCCTCGCCCACGGACGACACGCCGGGCAGCAGCCCGATGCTGCGAATGATGTCGACCTCGCCCATAAATTGGGGGATGGCCTTCCCCGCTTTGGCGTCCAGGCGATTGACCCCGATCTCGAGGTTGGTGATGTTTTCGTTCCTCCTCTCGCCGGTGATTTCCACGCCTTGGAGCAGGGTTTCGTTGCGCTCGAGGCTGACGGTGAGCATGGTATCCCGGCTCAGGTCGATTTCGCGCTCCACGCGTTTGTAGCCGAGGAAATCGTACCTCACGGTGTAGGTTCCCGGTGGTACGGATACCGAGTAAAACCCGTAGGTGTTGGTCACGGCGCCGGCGGCGAGTTCGGTAATGAAAACGGTCGCGCCGAACAGCTCTTCGCCACCGGTGGCGTCGCGGACGTATCCGCTCAGGGTCACCCTGTTTTGTGCGGCGACTTCGGCGGTGAGCAGGGCGAGCAAGAAAAATCCAAATATGCGAATCAATGTAGGGGTGGGTTTGAAATAATAGTGTGCAGGGGAATCTCACTCCGCATAAGCGGGTGCAAAAATGCGGGTTATTGCGGACATTCGGGCATCATCCTAGCATTGATTGAAACACGGGTGGAAAGCGCGCCTCGGACAACTTGCACGAAGCGCGACCCCTCAAACAGGGGTCGAGGCAAAATGTTTGGGTCATGGGTTCCGGCTTGCGACGAAGCGCCCGATGATGGCCGCGATCTCTTCCGCCTTCTCGTAAATCATGTAGTGGTTTCCGCCGTCGATGACCTCGGCTTCCGAGATGCGCCCCAGGGGAAACACCATGTCGCGGTTTCCGTGAATGCGCAACACCGGCGCGTTCAAGGGGCCGTGCTTCCAAGTGAAGGTCGCATCGGTGCCGAAGCGCAGGAGTTCCGGCGGTGAATTGCGGAGCATGTCGACGAAGAGCTCCCGGCCACGGGGCGACTTGAAGGTGAAGCGATCGGCGATTCTCGCCACGCCCACCAACATGGATTTTCCGAGCATGCGGTGCATGCCGATGTTTCCGGTGGCGCGCACGAAGGGCGGCATTTCTTTTTCCGACCCAAGAGTGGAGATCAGGACGACGCCTTCGGGCCGTGCGATTTTCGCCCATTCCTGCGCTACCAGCCCGCCGAGGGACACGCCACCCAGCATGTAGGGCGATTCCAAGCGGTGGTGAGCCGCGAGTTTTCGGGCGTAGTCCGCGGCCGTTTTGGCCTCGCCCACGGGCAGCCACGGAAGCGGCTTCCACTCGACGCCGGGTGTGGGCGGCAGGCGCTCGAACAGGCGGTGGTCGGCCCCCAAACCGGGCAGGAGGTAGATTTTGGTGTTTTGTGGGTGTGGCATTATTTCCGCCAATTTCGGAAATATTTCAATTGGGTGGCATAGGCGGCGATCCACGCTCCGCTCCACAGCAGAGCCATGATAAAAACCAAGACGGCAAAATCGTTGGACCCTCCGAATAGAAGCGCGGCGAAGGCCAGTCCCAACTGGGCGCCCACGTATAGTATGAACCCGATGCGGTTGAGTTGGAACATCAGAATCACGCCGACGAGCTGGATTCCGTAAAACAGGAAATTGGCCGCACTGAGATTTCCGAATTGGATGGACAGATTCACGTAGTACGCCTGAATGCTCTCCTTGAGTTCTTCGGGAAAATCGAATTCCGACAGTTTCGACAACAGGCTGTCGACGTATCCGGAGTCCACGTCGGGCGGTGAGAGGGCCCCGCCCAGTCCGGTGATCAAGCCGTATACCGCGGAAATCCCGCTCAACACACAGAGAATTCGGAGCAAGGGCGGTCTGTTATTCGAATATGGGAAGGGGCTCGAGCTCAAAAGATTCCATGAATTTCTTGGATTCGGCGATCAGGGGCTGCAGTTCGCGGTCGGCCTCCACAAAGGGCACGTGCCGTCTGTAGGCGCGGTGGATGTCGGATATTTTGGAGGCGATGCCATCGGTGCCCCTGAGATTCAGCGCCTGGGCGGCATTCAGCAACTCAATGGCCAAAATCCACTCCGCGTTTTCTACAACTTCCAGGGTTTTTACGGCGGCGTTGGCGCCCATGCTCACGTGGTCTTCCTGCCCGTTGGAAGAGTCGATGGTATCCACCGACGCGGGGGTGCACAATTGCTTGTTTTTGCTGACGATGGACGCGGCGGTGTATTGGGGAATCATGAAGCCGGAATTCAACCCCGGATTGGGGATGAGAAATGCCGGAAGATTGCGCAGACCGTTGATCAGCTTGTAGGTTCTTCTCTCCGAAATACTGCCCAACTCCGCCACCGCGATAGACATGAAATCCAAGGAGATCGCCAGGGGCTGGCCGTGGAAATTCCCCGCCGATACGATGGCGTCTTCGTCGGGCACGATAGTGGGATTGTCGGTCACGGCGTTGATCTCGTTTTCGAAAATCCCGAACACGTGGTCGAGGGCGTCGCGGGTGGCGCCGTGCACCTGGGGGATGCACCTGAAGCTGTACGGGTCCTGCACGTGCTGCTTGGCACCGTGAAATCGATCGCTGTCTTGAAGCAGGTGCCGGATATGGGCCGCGACCTTTCTCTGGCCCGGTTGTCGGCGCAAGGCGTGTACGCTGTCGACAAAGGGATCGGGACGGGCGTCGAACGCTTCCATGGACATGGCCGCAACGGTATCGGCCCACTGCATCAGCCTCTTGGCTTTGGCGCCGGCGTACACGCCGAAAGCGCTCATGAACTGCGTGCCGTTGAGGAGGGCCAGCCCCTCTTTCGATTGCAGGGTGAGGGGTTGGAGGTTTCTTTCCTTGAGCACTTGTCCGGCGGGTTTTACGGTTCCCCGATCGATGACTTCCCCCAAGCCCAGCAATGGCAGTGAGAGGTGCGCGAGAGGCGCCAGGTCGCCGGATGCGCCGAGGCTGCCCTGCTCGTACACCACGGGCAATACGTCTTCATTGAGGTGCCACAGGAGGCGCTCCACTGTTTCGACGGTGACTCCGCTGTGGCCGTACGACAAGCCCTGCACTTTGAGCAGCAACATCAGCCGGATAATGTCCGGCCGCAACATCCGCCCCACCCCGCAGGCGTGGGAGGTGACAAGATTTTTTTGAAGCAATTCCAAACTGTCCCGATCGATGATGGTGTCGCAAAGCGAACCGAACCCGGTATTGATGCCGTAGATCGCCTCGTCCGAACCGCTGAGCCGCTCGTCGAGAAAACGACGGCAGTCGGCCACGCGTCGGCGGGACTCTTCTCCCAATTCCACCTTCACGCCCGCCGCGATGATGTCGAAGGCGGCGTCCAAAGAGAGAAAATCGGGACTGATGGTATGCGTCATAACGAATGGGATTAGAGTGGAGTTTCGCGCGTCACGCCGAAGTGAGTTTGGAAATCAACTCGGCGGCTGTGAGTGCGAATTGTTCGCCCGAACGCATGTCTTTCAGCGTGACGGTACCGCCGGCCAATTCATTCTCACCGATCAAAGCGACAAAGGGAACGCGCTTGTCGTTGGCGTATTTCAATTGCTTTTTCATTTTGCTTTCGTCGGGAAAGAGTTCTCCGCTCACCCCCGCCCTTCTGAGTTGTGCGAGCACTTCCAAACTTTTGTTTGCCGGCGCCTCGCCCAAATTGATGAAAAGGATGCGCGTGCCCGTGGTTTTCTCGGCGGGAAACCCATCCACGGCCTCGAGGATGTCGTAGATGCGGTCGGCGCCAAAGGAAATGCCCACTCCCGAAAGTCCGGACAGGCCGAAGATTCCGGTGAGGTCGTCGTACCTCCCCCCACCGCAGATACTCCCTACGGAATTGCCTTCCGCCGGCACCACCTCCACGATGGTGCCCGTATAGTAATTCAGCCCTCTGGCGAGGCCGGCGTCGAACTTGAGTTCCGCCGCACCCAATCGGCCGGTGCGTTCCCACAATTCCCTCATCTCCCGAAACCCCGTTTCATCGTCGGCTCGGCTCACCACCTTGGCTTCCAATCGGGAGAGGACGTCCCCACCGTCGGCGGCGATATCGAGGAGTTCGCCCAGTGCGTGGCGCTCCGCCTCGGTGAAATTCTGCGATTCGAGTTCTTCCATCACCTTGTCCCGGGGCACCTTGTCGAGTTTGTCCAAGGCCACCGTCATGGGAATCAAACGGTCCTCCACGCCGGCGTACCGCGCCATGGCGGCCAAGATCTTGCGGTTGTTGAGTTTGATCGTCACCCGAATTCCCAACCTTTCGAACACCTCGTCGACGATGTGGAGAAATTCGGCTTCACACCGGAGGGAATCCGATCCGATCACGTCGACATCGCACTGGTAAAACTCGCGGTACCGACCCCGTTGCGGACGGTCCGCCCGCCACACGGGTTGAATTTGGTACCGGCGGAAAGGAAAGGCGAGCTTGTTTTGGTGCATGACCACGAATCGTGCGAAGGGCACGGTCAAGTCGTAGCGCAGTGCAAAATCCGACAACTCCGATTCGGCCGACTTCCGTTTGACCAGGGCATCGGAGAACTTGGGGGAGTCGTACATGCTTTCCAAGGCCTTTTGCAACTTCCTATCCCGCCTCAGTACTTTGAATATCAACCGGTCGCCCTCATCGCCGTACTTGCCGGTCAGGGTTTCCAGGTTTTCCATGGCCGGGGTTTCGATGGGGTCGAAACCGTGGAGTTCGAAGACCTCCCTCACGGTGTCGAAAATGTAGTTCCGTTTTCTCACCTCCTCGGGCAAGAAATCACGCATTCCCTTGGGAGTCTGTGGCTTCATCGTAAATGCTTCTTTTCGCCGCCGGAGCGACGGCCGCCCGGTCGTTTATTCGTTTCACCGCGGGTGGCGTCCGTACTCCGCCGGCTCGGGGTGCGGCGAGGCGTCAATTTCTGACCAGTTTGCGGTATTTGATGCGCTTGGGCGTAATATCACCGAGGCGCTCCCTCTTGTTTTCTTCGTATTCGCTGTAAGTGCCTTCGAAGTACTTCACCTTGCTGTCGCCTTCGAATGCGAGGATGTGCGTACAAATCCTGTCGAGGAACCAGCGGTCGTGTGAAATGATGACGGCACAACCCGCAAAATTCTGTATACCTTCTTCGAGTGCACGGAGCGTATTGACGTCGATGTCGTTGGTCGGTTCGTCAAGGAGCAGCACGTTGGCTTCGGTTTTCAGCGTCATGGCCAGGTGCAGGCGGTTCCTTTCCCCTCCGGAAAGCACGCCCACCTTTTTGTTTTGGTCCGTGCCGTTGAAGTTGAACTTGGACACGTAGGCCCGTGAGTTCACCTTCTTCCCACCGATTTCGATGAATTCGGTACCGCCGGAGACCACTTCCCAGACCGTTTTTTCGGGATCGAGCTCGGCGTGGGTCTGGTCCACGTACCCGATTTGCACGGTATCGCCGATTTTGAAGCTCCCCGCGTCGGGCTTCTCCTCGCCCAAAATCAAGCGGAAGAGGGTGGTTTTACCGGCGCCGTTGGGTCCGATCACTCCTACGATGCCGGCCGGGGGAAGGCGGAAGTTCAAGTTCTCGAAAAGCAGCTTGTCGCCGTAGGCCTTGGTCACGTCCATGGCCTCGATGACTTCATTTCCGAGTCGCTGACCGTTGGGGATGTTCAGCGATACCTGTGCCTCCTTTTCGGCGGCCTCCGCGGCGAGGAGTTTTTCGTAATTGCTCAAACGCGCCTTGTTTTTGGCGTGGCGTCCTTTGGGGTTCATGCGCACCCATTCCAGCTCACGGTCGAGTTCCTTCTTGCGCTTGCTCTCCTGTTTTTCTTCTTTGGCCAGTCGGGCCGACTTCTGTTCCAACCAGGAGCTGTAATTGCCCTTCCACGGGATGCCTTCTCCCCTGTCGAGTTCCAGGATCCAGCCCGCCACGTTGTCCAGAAAATACCGGTCGTGGGTCACGGCCAGCACAGTGCCCTTGTATTGGCGCAAGTGCTGTTCGAGCCACTGCACCGATTCGGCGTCCAAGTGGTTGGTGGGCTCGTCCAAGAGCAGGATATCGGGTTCTTGGAGCAGCAATCGGCACAGCGCCACCCTTCTGCGCTCCCCGCCCGACAAGTTCGTCACCGGCAGGTCGCCCTCCGGGGTGCGGAGCGCATCCATGGCGATTTCGAGTTTGGTATCCAGGTCCCACGCGCCCAAAGCCTCTATGCGGTCTTGCACTTGGGCTTGTCGGTCGATGAGCTTTTGCATGGCGTCGGGGTCGTTGAGAATATCCTCGTCGGAGAATCGGTTGTTGATTTCCTCGTATTCCTTCAGCACGTCGGTGATGGCACTCACCCCTTCCATCACGTTTTCCTTCACCGTTTTGGATTCGTCGAGTCGGGGCTCTTGGGGCAAGTACCCGATGGAGTACCCCGGCGACCGCACCACTTCACCCTGAAACGCCTCGTCCAAGCCCGCGATAATGCGCAAGACGGTCGATTTTCCCGCGCCGTTGAGACCGAGGATACCGATCTTGGCCCCGTAGAAAAAAGAGAGGTAAATATTCTTGAGGATTTGCTTGCCTTCCGGTGTCGTCTTGGAGACGTTCACCATGGAAAAAATCACTTTTTTGTCGTCGCTCATGAGCTGTATTTCTTTGCCTGCGAATATCGGAAAAAAAGGACGATCCAAGGCGCTGCGCGAAAGGTACGGGCGGGTTTTTGTGGGTGTGACTCGCCTCGGAGGCGAATGTCGTTTGCGGGCAGTCTTTCGCGTCCTTCGTGAATCGGAAAGCAAAACATGCTTTATATTTACGGCCTATCAATGCACCGGCACCATGAATAAGATTCTTTCCCTTCTCACCTTTTCCGCACTGGTTTTGCTTTCCTCGTCATGCACCAACGAAGAGCAAGAGGCGGAGATCATGAACTTGCGAAGCGAGAACCAAGCCTTGCAGAGGCAAATCGAAGAGCGGGACGCCACGCTCAAAGTCTTCGAGGAAGGTTTCACCACCATACAGCGCAATTTGGCGCTGATCAGCGAAAGGGAGAAAGCCATCACCTTCAGCTCGGGCGATCTGCGCCAAGGCGAAGACGTGAGGGAGGAGATCACCCGCGACATCCAGGCCATCAACAACTTGCTGGAAGAGAACAAACAAACCATCGACAACCTGAGCGAAGAATTGACCCAATACGGTGCACAAGCGGCGGGTTTCAAGCGAATGATCGATCAGTTGAACCGGGACATCGTGGGCAAGGAGCAGGAAATCGCCTATTTGAAGGAAAACCTCACTGCGGCCAATTTCACCATTGAGATTTTGAACGAGATGCTGGACTCGGCCGAGTTCCGCAACGAAATCCAAGCCGATCTGATCCGCATTCAATCGACCACGCTCAAAAAGGCGTATTACGCCATCGGCACGTTCAAGGAATTGTCGGACAACGGGGTGGTGGAAAAGCAGGGCGACATCATCGGCATCGCCGGGACAAAACAACTGCGCAGCGACTTCAACAAGGATTTCTTTTCCGAAATCGACATCACTCAGGTGCGGAGCATCCCGCTGAACGCCAAAAAAGTACAGATCATCACCAACCACCCTACGGAGTCATATGAGCTCGTGGGCGAGGAGGAGAAAACCCTGAGGATTTTGGATCCCGAGCGGTTTTGGGACGTCAGCAGGTTTTTGGTGGTGGTGACCGGTTGAGCGGGGTCGTTTTCCGGCCGGGGATCGGCAGAAGTGTTTGGGGGCGGGGCAAAAAAAAAGAAGACCCGCCTCGTTCGGCAGGTCTTCCTTTCATTAACCAATCATTTTAACCAATCAGAGTAACCAATTCTGATGATATAAGATGCTTACAATCCTTTTAACGTAGGGTTCCGGGTAAAGTTACCTCATTCACATTTTTTTGCAGGCGGGGGGATATTGGCGGTAGTTTTTAAGGATTCGAATCGTATTTTTCGGGCTCGTTATGAAGGGGTTAAAACCAAGAAAACCCGCCTCGTTTGGCGGGTTTTCCTGTATTAACCAATCATTTTAACCAATCAGAGTAACCAATTCTGATGATGTAAGATGCTTACACTATATGAAACGGCACTCTTCGGAATAAGTTACATTTCTCGGGTCAAATCCCCTACTTTTCGACGATCGGGAGTTGGCGGGGCATCAAGCTTGGTTTCGCCGCCATGAACGGACGGGGTGGATTCGGGGGTGGTGGGTTAAGCGCATAGTTTGTGTCCGTGGGTCTATGTTGAGTTTGTACACGGCCATGACGTTGTGTAAGCTTCCCCAAAATCGAGACAGTTCAAAAATCAACTAAATTTGAACTGACTTATGAAAAAGAGCAAATTCAGTCCCACCCGCATTGTGGGCATCCTTCGTGAATTCGAGAACGGCGCTACAGCCGAAGATCTCAGCCGTAAGCACGGAATCAGCACGGCAACTTTATACAGTTGGCGTCGCAAGTATTCCGGCATGGAAGCTTCCGATCTCAAGCGGTTGAAGGAACTTGAGACCGAGAATGCCAAGCTTAAACGCATGTATGCGGAATTGGCTTTGGATCATGAACTGGCCAAGGAGATCATTGCAAAAAAGCTTTAAAGCCCTGCCGGATGCTTTTCGTTCTACGTGGTTTGTTTCTATCCCTGTACGGTTGCCCTCCGGTAGAGCCGTATTCCGTTTCGAATCAAACAGTGCAAACAAAACGATCAATTGCTATATTTAAAAACTGTCCGAAAAATGGGAAGCCCACAGCAAAAGGAGTAATTATTAATAAGTTGATGAGTCGGAGGGGTTGATTTTTATTATATTAGCTCGTGATTTCATTCCTGTGAATATTATCCCCCCATACGACACCACAGTTAAAGTGCGGCGGCGTTTTCACCGCGGAGAATTCCGGTTGTTTTTGTATTTCGGCTATCATGCCGGCTTGCAACGACTAGTAAAATCTGAGCTCAACGGCCGGTGGAGCCAGACGCATACCGGATGGTATGTAGACGACTCGAAAGAAATGACCGACCGCATCAAGGCTGTTTGCAAAGGACGCGCATGGTATGAGTTTCGTGGTATAAATGAATTTCTAAGTGTTGAAGAGCAGGCATTGGTAATGTCGGGAAACAAGACCAAAGCTATGGAGGTGACTCCGCAGAGAAATTCACTCGGAGTTAATGCATCTTCTTTCGCTCAGTTTGTAGAATTTCTGAAATCGCGTGGATACAGCAAGAGCACGATTGAAACGTACAGCGGCATGATCCGGAAGCTGGCAAATTATTACGACAAGCGTCTGCTCGAGCAACTCACGCTGGAAGATTTGCAGCACTTTTTGAGTGCGAATGTGGTGGATGTGGGCTACAGCAATTCGTACCACCGACAGATGGTTGGTGCGATTAAATTGTTTTACCGAGACCGGGAAAATCTTGAGTTTGATGTAGTTTCTGATATACTGTATCCGGCCAAGCACAAGAAGTTGCCCAATGTATTGAGCGAAGAAAATGTGATTCGGTTGCTGCAGGCTACGCGGAATATAAAGCACAAGTTGGCGTTTGCAATGTTGTATTCCTGCGGATTGCGTATTGGCGAACTCATCCGGCTTAAGCTGGTGGATATTGACCTGGAGCGGCGCACGGTGCGCATCAGAAAGAGCAAAGGGTTCAAGGACAGGGTGGTGATGCTGGCGGAGCGCATTTTGCCCTTGCTGCACCATTATCTGCAGTTGTACCATCCTGTGGAGTATTTGCTGAATGGTCAGAATGGATTGATGTACAGCGCGGTTTCTGTTCGTGCAGCATTAAAGCGCGCGCGTATTGAAGCCGGCATCCGGCAGCGGGTATCGCCCCATACTTTGCGGCACAGTTTTGCCACGCATTTATTGGATCAAGGCGTTGATATCCGGCACATTCAGGTGTTATTAGGTCATTCAAAACCCGAAACCACAATGATATATACCTACGTAGCGAACGACCGTTTGCGTGAGATTTCATCGCCGTTAGACCGAATTGCGGGCAAATTGCCAAACGTTGAAAATGCGATCATTAAATTACCGAAAGGTGGTGTATAATACTGTTATTCGCTATGTTTGTGAGCAGGATAACAAGTTAGGCGCAAGCTGAAAAAATGAAACTGAACGACTACATCATATCACTGATCTT
>CAZNOG010000018.1:0-60884 GCA_964574635.1 uncultured Cryomorphaceae bacterium
TAGTTACGAATTTTTTTTCGTAATCGTGTCCGATGATTTAGGGGTGCTCAACACACTAACCAGACTAATATTAAGACTTTAGTAGATTGTCCTATTATGTTAATCTCGGAACCCGATATTAATTGGCAAATGGAAGAGCGAAACAGAAGTCTATATGACCTTAACACGTTAGACTGTTCATTAGCAATTAATTCCTTAAGACTGTTAGGGAATAGCAATGCGGAATTAGTTTTAACAACAGGGAAAGGTTATCGTAAACTGACAGGGAAACGAAACCCACATTCTTGGTCAATTATGGACGAAGTACAGACGATAAAATGGTTACTATCACATTGACAAAAAGAGAAATAGCTGTGCATAACAAAACCTAAAAGCAAGCGGGCTGAAAGTGCTATATTTGAAAATCCTACAATTAAAAAAACTCCGTAACGGTTGACAAAGACCCAGGTGCCAAAGCCCGCCAGCTTTTAGGTACTGTGTAATGCGGGAGAAAGTGCTGATATGAAAGTAATTACATTAAATAAACTAAGTGCTAAATTGAAAAGTAAGTGCCTTGAAATCCCGCCCGAACGCAAAGCCCCGAACCGTTACCAGCCATTTTAAACGAACGACATTGAGAATAAAACTGACATTAATTTTGACTTTGAGTATTTCAACCTCTGTTTTTGGGCAAAAATCGGATACTTTAAAGTTCTATTCAAAAGCATTTAACAGCGAAAGAACCGTTTATGTAACCACTCCCGAATTTTATAAATATCAATCCAAAGACGTAAAGCTGCCTGTTATATACTTATTGGACGGTCAGCACGAATGGTTTGTTAATCCAGTTCAGAATACCATTCGCTATTTACAATACACACATCAAATACCACAATTAATTGTAGTAACTATTCCTTTGGTAAACAGAAATAAGGAGTGTGGCATAAAAACATTAGAGGAAGATGAATTGCCACTTTATAAATTTATTACTGATGAAGTAGATGAAAAAATTCAGCAATACAATCCAAACAAATATAAAATCCTAATTGGTCATTCGTTTTCTGCATCATTTTCACTTTATTCTTACCTTAAAAATCCAACTTATTTTTCAGCAGTATTAGCCAACACTCCCTTGGACAGCTTTAAAGAATTGATATTGGCTTTTGAAAAAAATGAAAAAACAGACAAACGAAATATTTTTATTTCTGTCGGAGGAAATGCCAAACACGAGGACTTTTATCACAGAAAAGCATTTGATGCACTCAAAAAGGAGTTCCCTACATTTTTTGGTTCAATCCATACATTTGTTGCAGAAAATGCAGGACACAATGCTGTTCCGATATTGGCAACTCCTAATTTACTGACAAAGTTATTTTCTGAATTTAATGAAAGGTATTCTGGAATTGCATTGGTTGACAATGACTATAAAATAATCAACAAGCCAAATTCAATTGAGGACGAAATAAACAAGATAGAAAATGCTTCAAAAATTGGCGACAACTTTTACCCACCCGAAATAGCAGACTTAAACGGTTTGGCTTCCCGATATTGGAACAGCGATTTAACTGGCTATGCAATAGCCATATACGAAATGGGAACAAACTATTATCCTGATTATTATGACTTTCATCTTCAATTGTATGAGCTGTTACTGCCAACTGACAAAGAACGAGCAAAAAAGCATCTAAACAGAGCTTACGAACTTTTAAATACTGTAGAAACTAACCATCAGACAAAGAATGACATCATAGAAGAAATCAACAAGGAGAAAATAAAAAACGGCTGGTAACAAGGGTTTGCCAAAAGCGGGGCTGAACGACTTCGATTGGACATTTGAGCAAAGTGCAACATTCATTCTTCGCTTGAACTTTTGTGCTAAAATCTCCGCCACCGGCAAAGCTGCATTCCGTTTCGAATCAAACAGTGCAAACAAAACGATCAATTGCTATATTTAAAAACTGTCCGAAAAATGGGAAGCCCACGATATCGCAACGTGAGCCAAAACATGGGTACCTTCGGAAGGTGCTGTCTTACCGATTAATACGGGATTTTTCCAATCCCATGCCGATTCCAAAACCGATTATTGCCGGAACCGACTACCGATCGATTTCCCGAACACCGGATCTGCTCATGGAAACGGCCGCCAAGCCGATGAAAGTCAACAAACCGTTGATGATCAAAATCTCAAACCCTATTTCGTAGCCACGGAACAAAGCGGCGGAATTGTAATCGAGGAAGAAGGAAACCACGGGCGACGCCACGGCGATCCACGGCACCCATCGGTCGCGGACGCCCCGCTTGGTGAACAGGCCGAAGGCGTATAAGCCCAACAGTGGGCCATAGGTGTACCCCGCCGCGGTGAACAACTGCTTGATCACACTTTCGTCGTTGATCAGGCGGAACAACACGATCACCACGATCAGCACCACCGACATTCCCACGTGCACCCGTTTGCGTGTTCTCTCCGCCTTTATCTCCTCCTGCTTGTCCACCTCCAAAATATCGATGCAAAAGGATGTGGTCAACGCCGTGAGCGCGGAATCGGCGCTGGAATAGGCCGCCGCGATGAGTCCGAGGACGAACAGGATGCCCACTGCGGCACCGAAGTACCCTTCCACCGCGAGCATAGGGTACAATTCATCGGTACGCTCGGGAATGGCGATGCCGTGAGAAGCGCTGTAAATGAAGAGTAACGCCCCCAAAACCAAAAAAACCAAATTCACCACCACCAAAATGGCGGTGAAGCTGAGCATGTTTTTCTGCGCTTCCCCGATGTTTCGGCAGCTCAGATTTTTCTGCATCATGTCTTGGTCCAAGCCGGTCATGGTGATGGTAATGAACATTCCCGCCAGGAATTGCTTCCAGAAAAACCGCGGGTCGTTGACGTCGTCGAAGAAAAATACCCGGGAGTAGTCGCTGTCGCGCACCACGTCGACCAAACCGCGGGGATCGAGGTCCATGCTCGACGCGATGGCATACACCGAAATGCCCACCGCCAACAGCATAAACAGCGTTTGCAACGTGTCGGTCCAAATGATGGTTTTGATGCCGCCTCTGAAGGTGTACAGCCATATCAACCCGATGGTGATGACGACGGTAACCAGAAAGGGCACGTCCATGCCCAACCGATCGAACACCGCCAACTGCAACACCATGGCCACCAAGTAGAGGCGGAAGGACGCACCGACGATCCGCGACAGCAGGAAGAACGATGCCCCGGTTTTGTACGATCGGCGTCCGAACCGCGTCTCCAAATACGTGTATATGGACGTGAGTTGCAGGCGGTAATACAAGGGCATCAACACGAAGGCGATGACCAAATAGCCCGGCACGTAGCCGAGCACCAACTGGAAATACGAAAATTGGGTCTCGCCCACCCAACCCGGTACCGAGATGAAGGTGACTCCGCTCAGCGATGCCCCTATCATCCCGAAAGCCACGACGTACCACGGGGAGTTTCGGTTGCCGATAAAGAAACCGGCGTTGTTTGCGTCGCTTCCCGTGACGCGGGCAATGACGATGAGCGTAAGGAAATACGCCGCGATGACCAGCACGATGAGCCAAGGATGCATGAGGGCAAAAAAAATCAAATAGGGTATCCGGATTTCAACGCTCGCCGAAAGTTTCCAACACCCCGGGCGGATTAATTCACCGCCGTGACGACCGGATCAAAGTGGTGCGGTACACCTGCCCCGACGGACATCTCAAGCGCATGACATAAGCTCCCGGGGCCACTCGGAGGGCTTGTTCTCCGCGCCACTCCCCGTCGAAAAGCGGTATGCGAGCCGAATACACCGATTTTCCGCCCGTATCGTACAGCTCCATTTCGGCTTCCGAGCCGCAGGATCCGTTGACCCGCAGGTGCAAAAATCCGTCGGCGTAGGGATTGGGATAAATCACCAAACGTCCCTGAGCGAGTTCGCCCGCGCTTCCCGCTTCCGCTACCAAAAGTTGGCGTGCCAGCGCAAAATCCGGTATCCCGTACCCCATGGAATCGTTGGGCGCGTGGTAGAGGTGGGCGCTGCGCACGATGGCGTTTTTTACTTCCATCGCGGTGGCTTCGGGGACGGATTGCCACAAGGATGCGGCCATGCCGGCGATGATGGGCGACGCGAAAGAAGTGCCGTTTCCGGTTAAAACCTCTCCCCGCATGTTGGCGAAAGCCGCACCTACACCCAAGGCCATCACATCGGGTTTTACCACACCGTCGGCGCGCGGCCCCCGACTAGAAAAATTTCCCGCCATGCTGTCCGCAGTCACCGCCCCCACGGCCAACACCCCGTCGCCATCGGCCGGCGCCGTGATGTAGTACCAGGGTTGGTTTCCGGAATTTCCCGCCGAATTCACCACCAGCATTCCCTTTTCGGCGGCGCGATTGGCCGCTCGGGTAATCAAGGTGGTGTGCCCGTCCATGTCCTCGTACGAGTAGTTTTCGTCCGCAACGTCGAAGAGTGAATACCCCAAACTCGAATTGACCACGTCGGCGCCCATGCTGTCCGCGTATTCCACCGCGGCGGCCCACCACACTCCTTCCACCCGCCGCTCTTGGCTCACGTCTTCTGTGAGGCACAACACGTACGCCGCGTCCGGCGCGGTACCGATCATGGTGTCCGGCATGTAAGCGGCCATGGTCGACAAGACATAACTGCCGTGAAAGTGGTCGCGGTACACGTCGAGTGATGTGTCCACGAAATTTTTCGTCGCCCATACGCGGCCCTCCTCATACAAGCGCGCGAAGGCGGGTGCTTCCTCCACATCCCGAAATCCGGCGTCCAGCACGGCGATCACCATCCCGGCGCCCCGAAACCCTTCTTCGTGCAGCTCCAGACCGTTCAGCATGGCGATTTGGGTGCGCGCCCCGCCGTACTCCTCGCCGTCGGATTTGGGTGAAAACCCTACGTGGTCATCGGGAAAATCGATCAATTTCGCCGGAGTCCGGGCTTCCACTTTGTCAACGAAAGGAATATCGGCAATGGCCGCCACCACCGCCGAATCGGAAGTTTCTATGAGCACGGCGTTGAACCATTTCAGACGCGCCAGCACCCGAAGGTCGCCGAGGTCACGCAGCGCATCCACGTAAGCGGGATTCACCGGCAGGTCGTCTTCCCCGATCGGGATGCCCGCGCGGTACCTCCGCAAAATGGCCCGTGTAGACAGGTAGGCCCCGGGGTCGGAAATCGAATACGGCGAATTTTCCTTGTCGGAAAAACGAACCAAATACGTGTCGGGCCCCACTTGGGCGCCCACCTCATCCATCCCCGCCAACAGCAAGGCCAGCAGACCGACCGTCAGCCACTTACTCCACCCCATAGTCCACGATTTTCATTCGGTATTCAAACCCCGATCGAATATTGGCGGCCACCGGATTGTTCGAATAATCCACCTGGGTGGTGAGGTCTCGATGGTATTTTTCGATCATCCCCACTCCATCGGCATAAATTTCATACGCGAATTGGTCTTCCACCAAATTCTTGAAGTCCCGGAGATTCACCCTCACGGTTCGGTCAAACTCCAGGTCATCCACGGCGCGGGGCAGGTGCAGGCTGTCGTATGAACACCTCCACTCCACTCCGGTATTCAGCGCATTCGCATCCCATTGCGTGTGATCCGAGACGGGAAAACCCAATTTGACGTAGCGTTGGTTTTCCTCCACCCTTTGCGCGTTTCTCGCCGTAATTTTGGCTACCCACACGTCCACGGTTTGCCAAGGCAGCGTATCTCCCCACCGCTTGTAGCGCACTATTCGCATGGCCTCCTCCCCCATTCCGTCGGTAATGAAGGCATCGTACACCTCCTTCAAAAAATACCGGGAAGTATCGTGAATGCCTTCAATCGAAGGGTCGGGATGGTCGTGAAACACACTGTCTACGCGGTACTCCACATAGGTGCCTGCCTGCAGCGGAAAATAGCCGTAGCCGAGGTCCGGCGCCGCTTCGTCCCCATCGTCTTTCACGCAGCCCACGATGGCCGCCGCGGCGCACAAACCGCACAAAAAATCGCGAACGGGGCGAAGGGCGTGTGCGTACAGGCGTCGTTTTGGGTTTTTGTGGGTGTGGCTCATGGGGAACAAAACACAAATATACGATCGCCGGGCTCGATCCCGACAATCGCCGGGGAATGGTCCCGGGGGAAAATCCCCGATGTTTACTTCCGGAAATTCTTGGTGTCGGTCAGTTCCCCCTTGTCGTACACTTCGCGTTTCCACACCTTTCCCTCTTCGGTGTAATACACGAATTCCCCGTCCTTCTCCCCTCGGTGGTATCGGCCTTTCAGGCGCATTTGCGTGCCTTCCAAGACCTGCACCGGGTACTCCATTCCGCGGTTGTCCACCCTTCTCTCCGTTTTCCACCTCCCTTGGTTGTACCATTCCTCGAAGGGGCCGTGTCTTTTGCCGTCTTCGTACACGTATTTCGACCGCAGGATATCGTCGGCCCAATACGTTTCGAAGGTGCCGTTCCGGTAGTGGGTTTCCGCCGGATGACCGTTGCGGTATACGGTGATCACCCGCACCGAACCGTTGTCGTTGAACTCGTACCAAGAGCCCTCACGATCGCCGTCCACGTACTTGCCTTCCGTGCGTTTGATCCCGTCTTCGTAATAGGTCGTGAACTTGCCCACGTATCGAATACCGTCTTCCACGGTGGCTTCCATGCGCAGGTTCCCGTTCGGGTAATACTGCTTCCACGGTCCGTCTTTTACACCGTCCGCAAAGGTCGCCTCTTCCGATACGCTTCCATCGGCGTAATACACCGTACTCACGCCGTGCTTCACGCCTTTTCGGTAGCTCTCTCTCGACGCCGGTCCTCCCTCATCGGTGTAAAAAGTCCACACGCTGTCGCGTTCCTGGTCCACGTAATTGCCGAGGGCCATCACGCCTCCAGATCCGGGATGGTACATTCGAGCTTCGGCCACGCCGTCGGCGCGGTATCTCAGCACCGCTTGAATGCTGCCGTCTTCGTAATACCGCTTGAATTCCCCCACTGGGCGTCCGTGTTCAAACCTCCCCTCGAACACGGGCACTCCCTTTTCCCGCTTGATCCAATACCCGTGCTTCCTGCCTTGGGCGTCGGTTTGGTTCAGGGTATCGGCCGGTGGCAATTGGGCATAACCAACGGCCCCGAGAATGAGGGCCGCAAACGCCAATAATCCTGATCGTAAGAGTGGTTGAATTGCCTGCATGGCTTTAGTCCGCATTGCCTGTACCGTGCGCAAAGGAAACAAATTCCCGCACGAAATTGTCCCACGTGAAATTGTGGCGTTCCCTTTCCACGGCGGCCGAAAATTCCCCTTCGCGGTTTTCCTCAAAGAAACGGCGCAAATCCCGTGCTATTGCACCGGCTTCGGGCGCGGACACATAGCCAACCACCCCGTGTGGAACGATTTCCGCCAAGCCACCCACGTCGGTGACCAACATGGGTCGTCCAAAGTGATAGGCGATCTGCGTCACGCCGCTCTGTGTCGCGGTGCGGTAGGTTTGCGCCACGATGGAGGCCGTGGCGAAATAGTACTTCACCTGCGATTCGGGGATGTACGTGTCGCGGAGAATGACGCGGTCGGCTATGCCCAAATCGTCGAACATCTTGAGGTACGCCTCCTTGTCGTCGTAAAACTCCCCCGCGATCAGCAATTTCACATCGTCCAGGTCGCGCAGTTCCCGACTTGCGAAAGCCTCGGCGAGAAGGTCCAGACCTTTGTATTTCCGCACAAAACCGAAAAAAAGCACGTATTTGAATTTCGGGTCCAAACCGAGGTGACGCAGCGCTTCCGGGCGGTCCACCCCGGGCCCGAACAAGTCGTAAATGGGGTGAGCTTTGGTGAAGATGGGCCGGCCGGGCACCAACCGGCGCAGGTCATCCGCCACGCTTTCCGACAGGGTGACGAACGCCGAACACCGCTTCAGAAACCACATGGACAGGGGGCGATCCATCGGTCTGGCTTCGTGGGGTATGGCGTTGTCGACCAACCCGATGACCGGTATGTTTTTCTTCCTCAGCCCTCGGGCCACCGTGCCAAGCGCAGGCCCCATGAACGGCAGCCAGAAGCGGAACACGATGTACCGCGGACGGAGTGCAGCGATGCGCTTCGCGGTCCGAAACCAAGAAAGTGGATTTACGCTGCTGAGCCAGTGTCGGATGTCGAGGTCACCCTCCGGTGGTTCGTCGGTGGTTTGCGATTTTCCCGGGAAGAGAATGGACGGGTATTGGAGGTAAAAGCTGACCACCACCACGGGGTGCCCTTGGCGGATCAATTCCCTAGCGAATGATTCGTTGAAATGCGCGATCCCACCGCGCAAGGGATGCGCCGGGCCGACAATGACGATGGGTCGCTTTTCTGCCATGTGGCGAAAATAGGACATTCCGCCTGCCCGATCACCGTTCTGCGCAAAATCGTCGGAGGCGGATTCAAACGAAAAGAGGCCGCCCCAAAATCGAGGCGGCCCCAAAAACCAAAAACAACTGAAAGCTTATCCTCGGTTTATTGCACAACCAAGGTACGTTCCACCGTACCTTCGGAAAGATCGATGCGAACCAGGTAAATGCCCGGAACGAGACCGGACACTGAAAAAGCGTTTTCGACCAAAGATGCGTTGAGCACCTTTCGGCCCTTGATATCGTACACCGACACTCGGCTGTCGCCGGAGATGAACGGTGAGCGCACGTTCACCCTGTCACGTGCGGGGTTGGGGTACACCACGGCGTCTTCGAATGCCGGATGATCCGCGCTTACCGCCGTGGAACCTTCCACGATTAACAGGGGGCCGTTGATCGGCGCGTCGTAAATCATGTCCACGATTCCCGAAGGCCACACCACTTTAATGCTGTCGATCACCTCGTCGGTGCCCAAACCGAAATAGGCGTTGAGCGAACTCATGTACCGAAAACCATCCCCGCTTCGGATTTCCCGAATCTGATCGAAGGAGGGTGAATAAACGGTGATCCTCGCCCCGATTCCGTTGGCGTTGCTCACCGTACCCACGGCATTCACGACGAGGTAGTTGTTGTCGTTTCCGGTATTGAAAAATACGCGATTGCCGTGAACGACGTCCAGGAATCCGTCGTTGTTAAAATCCCCGACCGGGCCGTTTTGGAACTGCACGTTCACCGGTGAGAAGGTCATGTCACCGTTGTTGATCATGAGAACTCCGTTGCCCAGCACGTCGAGGTAACCGTCGTTGTTGAAGTCGTGGGTTACCCACTCCACCGACAAGTTCGGCATTACATCGAAGCCCGAACCTTGGGTACCGTCGGTGAAGGTGCCGTCGCCGTTGTTTACCATAAACACGTGCCCACCGTCCATATTCGAACTCGCGCCGATCATCACGTCCATGTCGCCGTCGTTGTCAAAATCACCCCACGCCGAAGACCACGTTTGAACGGAATGGTTCATGCCGAGTTCCTCACCTACTTCCGTGAAGGTTCCGTCGCCGTTGTTGCGGTGCAATTCGTTGATTTTCGCCGGGGTGTTCCCGCCGCGGCATTTGGAAAGAAAAAGATCGAGATCGCCGTCGTTGTCGTAATCCACCCAAATCGAACCGTAGTTCCCGCCTTGGGGCACGTCGCCAAGTCCACCTTGATGGAATTCGAATCCCTGTCCGTCGCCGGTATTCGTGAAGTACACGTTCGGTGCGACGTCGTGGCAGACGAACACGTCCAAGTGGCCGTCGTTGTTGATATCGACCATGTTGCTGCTTTGGCTGAAAACGTACACGGAGTCGGGCGTTTCATGAGCGACGAAGTAACCGTCGCCCGTTTCATTGGCCATGATGATGCTCACCCCCGATCCACCTCCGAAAACCAAATCGTTGTACCCGTTTCGGTCTAGGTCTCCCGCAGCCATGCTCCAGTTGGGTTGGTTGGATGCGTTGATGGGATACGAAGCGTATTCGAATCCACCTTCGGGAAGTTGATATGCGGCGCTTACCATGTCCGCGCTACCACCCACGATGTCGTCCAGGAAATCGCCGTTCAAATCCACGGCGGCTCGAACGGTGGTGCTCAAATTATACACTACGGGATTAAACCACACTTCCGGAATTTCAAATTGTTCGAGCTTAAAGTCAAAAGGGTCCGAATTATTCCATCGATTGTCGAAAACGATGTAATACACGGTACCCGCCTCAACGAGAAACATCAGCTCGGAGAGAAAACCCGTACCGCTGTCATCGTCGCCGCCCGCGCATACCAATGCCGAGCATTCGCCGGTATACACGTGAAAACGGGTGTCGATACCTTGGTTTTGCAAAAGGCTCGTCGTCAATATCATCGCCGCATCTTCGGTGGCTTCGAAGGAGTACCACATGCCGGCCGTGCCGTTGGTATACGAGATGCAGTTCACAGGCGGCGCCTCTCCTACAAATCCTTCCACGTGGTGAAGACCCTCCTCGATTTCGATGGCCGTTTCGCAATCGACTTGGCCACGCACGAGAATTGCCGGGATGCAGAATAAAATCAAAAGGTAAAACGGTTTCATCATTGGTTGTTCTTTTGGTTTCAGATTGGTTGACATTCAAAAGGGTACCTCGATCAGCCATCCGAAGCACCCGCAACATCTCTTGCAATCACCACTTGGGTGACACGGGAGATTGACGGCGGGATTCCGAAATGGTTGGACAGGTTGTCGTTCATATTATTCACAGGGTTGATCCAGACTTTCGATGAATTGCGTGACCAGCTCCACGGATACCGGATCCGTCAAGGTGCGACCCAACAGCGGCATGCGCTCGTCTACGGCATTGGATTCCATGCGGTAAAGCAAGGCCGAGCGCGCGGGATTGCCGGCTGCGATGATGTGCGTGAGTTGCGGCTGCCCAATGATGTATTCGTCTGGTTCCACGCACACCCCCATGTTTTCGGGCAATACGGTAGAGGGGTAGTCCAAGCGCAAGGAACGGTAATCGCAGTGGCCGCCATCCATATGGCAATGCCCGCAGTTCATGTCGAAAAACGACCGCACCCGTTCCACCATGTCGGCCGAAAAATCTTTCCAGTCGACCACGGTCTGGATATCGGTGGGATAACCGGAGGCCAGATAGCCCATTTCCTCCCACTTGGCCAATTGGTTTTTTACGCCATCGTCGTACTGGTAGTAGGAGTTCATGCTTTGGGGTTTCAGCCCCAACGGGATCGGTGAGCCGTAATTCTTGTGACACGTAAGGCACTCGGTGGCACTCGGAATGCGGTAATCCACATCCATGATTCCCATGTCGGGTTCCTCCCATTCCACGTGCACCGTGCGGCCTTGCATATCGTACGTGGCTTCGGTTTGTGCTTCGTTCCAGATGTAGTTGGCGAATTGCCACTCACCGTCGAGGATATACATCAACCGCGTTTCGAGGATCTTCCGCCCCCCGTCGGGCAAGACTCCATCGTAGTAAAAATGCTTGATCAACACGGAAGAATCCGGAAAATGAAGGGATTCGGAGTCCGACACGTATTCCGCAGAGACCGAAGAAGGCATCCAGACGTATCGTTTTTTGAGCACGAAATCGGTAAACAGGCGGTTGATCGGCAGGTAAGGCAACACCCCTTCGGCGGGGACCATGTCCTTCAGGTCGCCTTCGAAAAAACCATAGGTCGATAAAGAATCGTAGGGCACGGAAGCCCAGTCGATTTCCACTCCCCTTTGCGTTGGCGGTGGGTCCGGCGCCGGATCCGGCGGTGAAATATTTTCTTTTTCCTCGCAAGATTGCAACGCAACCGTTCCCACGATGAGGCAGAGGATGAGCACTTGGATTCGCCGCATAAAAGACGGATGGTTAAAAGATGAAAGGGGATCACAAGGTAGAAAAGTTCCTCCGATTCCACGGAAAAAACCGGGAATATTGCCGATCAAACCCACCGCAATGAAGCAAAAATGGGTATCTTTAATGCCCGAATAGCCCACGGGACAACGAACAGGATCATGCTACTGACCAAAGACGAATTTTACGCCTACATGCTCGCTTACGCCGTTCAAGCCGATTTCAAAATATCGCCGGGTGAGCGTGAATTCATCCTCAGCCGCATACCCGAGGATTTGTATCGAAAAGTGAGGAGGATATTGGACAAAGACAGTGACTACGAGGCGGTTCAGCGCATTATGGCGAACGCCACGGAACACTACGGTGAGCAACACAACGCCGACACCATCATTTCGGATATCCAAGGCGCTATGAAAAGCGACGGGGAAATGGACGCCGCCGAAATCGCCGCTTTCGTGGGATTGCGCAGACTGCTGCGGAGCGGTGCCGAAGGGTGATGAAGGGGATGCGTAAAAGTATTTTTTGATTTTTTGTGGGCGAGACTCGGTTCGGGTAGATGCCGTTGTTTCCCCCCCAAAGTTCTCCCCGATCACGATCACCGGGGATAAACCGTGAATTTCAATATCATCGGGTACTTCGAGATCTGACGCCACACCCACAAAAACCCAAAAACGCCTGCACGTCATCGACCACCGCCCTCAAAAAAGCATTTCAAATTATGGTGAGTACGGGTCTTGCCGCGGTGAAGTAATTTTTACCTTCGCCCCAAACAACAGTGGCTGCACTTGAAAATTTTGGTCATCAGCGATTATTTGGACGAGCTGTCGTCCCGCCCGGAAGCCGAGATTTTCATGGGGCTGGCGCGCGAAGGTCTGGACGTTACGATCATGACTTTTCCCGAATCGCCCCACATACCTGCGTTTGAACGGGCCGGTGCGCGCGTGATTCCCTACCACCCGAAAACCAAATTCGACAAGGACGCCCCGGGCATCATCCGCACCGAACTGCTGCGCGGCGGGTACGATATCCTGCAGATGTACAACAGCCGCGCGTACTTCAGCGGGTTGAAAGCCGCCAAAGGTCTGCCGGTGAAAGTGATCTTCTACCGCGGATCCATCATGAACATCCACTGGTACGACCCGACGGTGTACGTAAAGTACTTCCACCCGCGTGTGGATGCCATCATCTGCAATACCAAGGCGGTGGAAGACCGGTTCAGGCAGCAAGCGCCGCCGTGGATTCGTAAAACCTTCGTGACCATAAACAAAGGCCACGACCCCGAATGGTACGCCCACGTTGAGCCCGCCGACTTGAAGAAATACGGCGTAAACGAGGGCGATTTCGTGTTTACCTGCGTGGCCAACGCGCAACCGGTGAAAGGCATCGCCTACCTGCTTCGGGCCATGGCCCTCCTGCCACGGGACCTCAAACTCTCCCTGCTGCTGGTGGGCAGAAACATGTACACCGAAGAATTCAGGACTCTGGCCGCGCAAAGTGGATACGAAGACCGCATCCACTTCGTGGGATACTCCAAGGAAGTGCTCTCCATCGACCTCGCGTCCGACGTGTTGGTGTGCCCTTCCACGGGTGCCGAATCCCTGACGAAGGCGGTGGTTGAAGCCATGTTTTTGGGCATTGCTCCAATCATCACCAACATTCCGGGAAACAAGTATATGGTGGAACACTCGGGCACAGGCTTGGTGGTTCCACCCAAAAACGCAAAAGCGCTCGCCGATGCGATGTACGCGGTGTACCGAAAACCCGAGTGGGCCCACGCCATGGGGCACAAAGCGAAAGAACGCGTGAAAGTCACCCTGAACATCCGCAAAACGGTGGCGGAGATGCGGGAGTTTTACACGGACCTGGTGTCGGGAAAGAACGAGTACCGCACCAAACGATCGATGTTTTAACTAAGGCAACACCTCTCTCGGCAGCCCCTTCCGAATCATTTTCCTTCCACCGCCGCCTTTCGTACCTTTGCACCCTTAAATCAGGCAATAATGGCAAGGGTGGTAGTAGGTCTCTCAGGCGGTGTGGATTCGAGCGTAGCCGCGTATCTTCTGAAGGAAGCGGGTCACGAAGTGATCGGTCTGTTCATGAAAAACTGGCACGACGAATCTGTGATCATCGCCAATGAGTGCCCGTGGATCGAAGACAGCAACGACGCCATGTTGGTGGCCCAGGCGCTGGACATCCCATTTCGCGTGATCGACCTCAGCGAAGAGTACAAAGAGCGCATCGTAGACTACATGTTCGCCGAGTACGCCGCCGGCCGCACGCCCAACCCCGACGTGCTCTGCAACCGGGAAATCAAATTCGACACCTTCTTGAAAGCCGCCATGAGCTTGGGTGCCGATTACGTCGCCACGGGGCACTACTGCCGCCGCGCCGCATTTCTCGACGCGGACGGTAACGAGGTGTACCGCTTGTTGCGCGGGGTGGATCCCAACAAAGACCAAAGCTACTTCCTCTGTCAAGTATCGCAAGAACAACTTTCTAAGGTGTTGTTCCCCATCGGCGAATTGCACAAAGACGAAGTGAGAAGAATCGCGATGGAGCAAAACTTCGTCACCGCCGAAAAGCGCGACTCCCAAGGATTGTGCTTCGTGGGAAAAGTGCACCTGCCCGATTTCCTGCAACAGCAGCTCAAGCCCAAAGTCGGAAGGATCGTCGAAATTCCCGCGGAGGCGGTCACCACGGCCACCGTCAACGGAGAACCGGCCGACCCGGAAACGCTCACGCGGCCCCACGAGTTCAACGTGGAATTGGGCTCGGACATCGGCGAGCATCAAGGCGCGCATTTTTTCACCATCGGGCAGCGCAAAGGGCTGAGCGTGGGCGGAAAAGCCGAACCTTTGTTCGTTCTCGACACCGACGTGGAAAGCAACGTAATCTTCGCGGGGCAAGGCAGAAACCACCCGGGATTGTACCGCAAAGGGTTGCGCATCGCCGCGGCGGATATCCACTGGTTGCGCGAGGACTTGAGAATGGCTCCCGGCGAAGAGCGCCGGTACGAGGTGCAAATCCGCTACCGCCAGCCCAAGCAAGAGGCGACCATGATCATGGGTGAAGACGTGATGTACATCGTATTCGACGAGTTGCAACGCGGCGTGGCTCCGGGGCAGTTCGCGGCGTGGTACGAAGACGACGAACTCTTGGGTTCCGGGGTGATCGCCTGAAACGCGCGGTTGCTCCGCGCTTTTTTCCTATCGGTTTTTTAAGGTCGCCTCGGTTCCCCCGTCGATTTCCTCGGAAATGACGTAGCGATTTCTGTCGGGGGAAATGCCGCGGATCAACTCGGCCAAGAATCCGCCGATGAAGAGCTGCACCCCGATGATCATGGCGGTGAGCGCCACGTAAAACAGCGACATGTGGGCGATGTTCTTGGCGGGAATTTCATTGGCCATCGCCCAGATTTTGTATCCGGCCAAGTACCCGAACACCCCGAAACCGATGAGGAACATCAGCGCACCCAAGGTGCCGAAAAGGTGCATGGGGCGCTTGCCGTACTGCGACACGAAGCTCAGCGTGAGCAAGTCGAGGGGGCCGTTTATGAATCGTGAAATGCCGAATTTCGTGTGGCCGTGTTTCCGCGGGTGGTGCTCCACGATTTTCTCCCCGATGTTGTCGAACCCGACGCGTTTGGCCAATACGGGAATGTACCGGTGCATGTCGCCGTAGAGCTCGATGTTTTTGACCACTTTGGCGTCGTACGATTTCAGTCCGCAATTGAAATCGTGGAGGGGGATGCCGGACATCATGCGCGTCACCTTATTGAAAAACTTGGTGGGGATGGTCTTCGACAGCGGATCGTACCGTTTTTTCTTCCAACCCGACACCAAATCGTATCCATCTTCCCGGATCATGCGCACCAGTTCGGGAATTTCCTCCGGCGAATCCTGCAAGTCGGCGTCCATGGTCACCACCACATCGCCGCGGGCGGCGTCGAAACCCACTTGCAGCCCGGCGGCCTTGCCGTAGTTGCGCGCGAAGCGCAGAGCCCGGATGTAGGGGAACTCCCGTTTCAACTCATTGATGACCTCCCAACTGCCGTCGCGGCTGCCGTCGTCGACGAAAATTACTTCCGCCTTCAAATCGTGCTCGCGCAAAACGCGATCAATCCATTCGGTGAGTTCTCGCAGCGACTCGGCTTCGTTGTATAAGGGGATCAGTACGGTTATCAAGGGCAATGCAAAAAGTTGTGTGGAGAGTGAATCGGCGATTTAAAGTTCCACAGGCGGCTTCGTCCGGCGCATAGCCAATCCGAGGATGGCCGCAAGCACGGCGTACAAAATCAAACCGAGTCCAAAACTCCTGAGCATTCCCAAGGGCGTAAACCCGGATTCCATCGAGTCCTTGGTCTTTTGAAGAGCTTCCGTGCGCTGGGCTTCCGGCATGCCCTCCATCATTCCGCTCATGGCTTCGAGCGACTTGTACACCATTTCATCCACGTAATCGGGGTCAATGACGTTGATGTAGAGCATGGTAAAACCCGTAGAAAGTACCCCGGCGATGACCAGACCAAAGAACACCGTCTTGAATATGGCGCTGAAGGAGTCGTATTGGTTGGATTGTTTTTTGAGTCGGTTCACGATCAGGATGGGCACCAAAATGAAAACAACCAAGTTGATGAATCCGAAAATGCCGTTGAGGATTAGTCCGCCCGAAAGGATTGCTTGCAGGAGAAACAGGATGATGCCGATGCCTCCGACGATGAGGCCGATCTTCAAATAAGGTTTGTCGTTTGTTTCGTTCATGCGGTTCGGTTTTGTGCAGGGCAAATATAAGCGACGGATTCAAAGAAAGGTGAGATGCAGGGCGATTTGTTGATTTGTGGGTGTAACGCGTGAGGAAAATCGGGGTTTCCGGACGGGAAATTTCTTACGACGGAAGTTTGCGTACCGAATTAGTTTCTTACCTTTGCGCCCGGGCAAGTCTCATGCGACCAGCTCCTGCAGAATCCCCCAGGTCCGGAAGGAAGCAAGGGTATGCGGTTGTAGCGGTGCGATGTGAGTAGCTTGCCCGATTTTTTTTCCCTTTCATAGCCATAATCTCCCCCAGAGAAATGTCTCGAAGAGTAGTACTTGTGACCGGAGCCTCGTCTGGCATCGGATTGGCCATAAGTAAATACTTGATTTCGAAAGGGTGCATCGTTTACGGCACCAGCAGAAGACCCCAACCCGAATCCAACGACTCCGGCATCCGGTACCTGGTACTCGATCTCGACGATACGGACACCATTCGCGAGGCCGTCAAAACCATCATTGACGAACAAGGCCGTATCGACGTGCTGATCAACAACGCCGGAACGGGCATGGCCGGCGCCATCGAAGACACCACCACCGACGAAATAGTCACCTTGTTCCGCACCAACGTCTTCGCCCCTTTGGAGGTCATCCGCCACGTCATCCCCCACATGCGGGCGCAGCGCTCCGGAAAGATCATCAACATTTCGAGCATCGCGGGCGAGTTCGGTCTGCCCTTCCGAGGGGTGTATTCCGCCGCCAAAAGCGCCTTGGATAGATTTTCCGAAACACTGCGCATGGAGCTCGCGCCGTGGAACATCCCGGTAAGCGTCATCCAACCGGGCGATTTCCGCACCCACATCAACAAAAACCGCCACATCGCGGCCAAGAGCCAATCGGAAACATCCGTGTACAAAAAGGCTTTCGACAAAATGTACGCCTCCATATCCAAAGAAGTCGCCGAGGGAAAAGACCCGGTTTACGTGGGCAAAGTGGCTTGGAAAATCATCCGGAGCAAAAACCCCCGCATGCGCTACCCGGCCGCTTCCCACCTTCAGCGCATGTCGATTTCCATCAACCGCATCCTCCCTACCGACCTCTTTCAGAAGCTGCTCATCAAGCGCTACCCCGTGGAATGACCACATCGGCGTGCCCCGCGGCCCATTGGGATTTTTTCGGAAAGCCGTGCCCGGGTGCACGGAGGCAATTCACTACCTTTGCGCCGATTTTTGCGGTAGCAAACACCAATTAACCACGAGAAATTCCCCACAATGGCAGGAAACAGAACATTTACCATGATCAAACCCGACGCGTTCGAGGCGGGTACCACCACGAAAATCCTCGACATGATTCACGACGCGGGCTTTGCCATCAAAGCCATGAAAATCACGCGACTGAACGAGCAAGAAGCCCAAAAATTCTACGAAGTACACAAAGAGCGACCCTTTTACGGTGAGCTCGTGGAGTACATGACCTCCGGTCCCATCGTCGCAGCCATCTTGGAAAAAGACAATGCAGTGGCCGACTTCCGCAAGTTGATCGGCGCCACCGACCCCGCGGAAGCCGAAGAGGGAACCATCCGCAAGAAGTACGCGGAATCCAAAGCGAAAAACGCGGTACACGGCTCGGACAGCGACGAAAACGCAGCCATCGAGTGTGCATTTCACTTCTCGGGCAGAGAAATCGTGGGATAAACTCTCCCACCCACAAAACCCCTCTACACCCCCCACCTTTCGGGTGCGTCCGCACCGCCGTGGATGACCACGAGTATCCGACGCGGAATCGACGGTAACAACCGGCCGAATTCCGCGTCTTCTCGTTGCTCAGGCATATTTTCGTACTTTGGGCAATGCCTTTTAGGCGGGCCATTCCCATGAGAGCACTCGTTGTCATCATCTTATCGTTGTCGGGCGCGGTTTCTCTGTGCGCCCAAGTGAGATATATCGAAAATGGGGGGCAATGGCCGGCTCAAGTATCCCATTCGACACAAATTCCCGGCGGACGCCTGTACGTCGAATCCGACGGCATCCTCATCAACCTGTACGACGACGAAACCGTGTCGAAGGTGTTCGCCCACCACGCCGGAGGCGAGCCCATCCCCCACCCCAAACGCCTTAAGCAACACGCCTATCGATTGAGTTTCGTCGGCGCCCGCACCGATGTGGAACCTGCCGGCTCGGACGCACTATCGGGTGAATACGCCTTCTTTTTGGGCGACGACCCTCGGCGGTGGGCGGGAGGTTTGCGCGCTTTCGAGAAGGTGACGGCAGAGGAAATATATCCGGGGATCGATTTGGTGGTGCACGGCGAGACCAATCCCAAATACGACCTCGTGCTCCGACCGGGTAGCCGCGTGGAAGACGTGCGCATTGCCTACGAAGGCGTAAAACCGAAATTGCAGAAAGACGGCAGCCTGCTGATTCCCACTTCGGTGGGGAATTTCGTAGAGACCAAACCCTACGCCTACCAACGGATAGACGGCGAGGAAGTGGAGGTGGAATGCGCGTACGTGCAACGGGGAAACACGTGGACGTTTCTGGTAGGCGAATACCGAAATGACCTCGACCTGGTCATTGACCCCGAACTGGTTTTCAGCACCTACAGCGGATCCTTCGCCGACAATTTCGGATACACGGCAACCTACGATTTGGAAGGCCACCTCTACTCCGGAAGCACGGCTTTCGGCACCGGATACCCGATGACCGTCGGTGCGTATCAAACCACGTGGGGAGGAGGACAAGGCGCCGGAAACCTTCCGGGCATGGACATCGCCATCACCAAATTCAAGCTCGACGGAACCGGCTTGATCTACAGCACTTACTTGGGCGGCAGCGGCGACGAAATGCCGCACAGCTTGGTGACCGACAGCACGGGCGCTCTGTACGTGTTCGGCACGACGGGTTCGGCGAATTTCCCCATCACCTCCACGGCCTTCCAAACCGAATTCAAAGGTGGAAACGGAATCGTGATCGCGGGAACGGGTGTGAACTACGCCCAGGGATGCGATATGTTCGTGTCGCGACTGAGCCCGTCGGGACAGGAACTCGACGCCTCGACGTTTCTCGGCGGCACGGCCAACGACGGAATCAATTCGGCGCAACCGCTGAAGCACAATTACGCCGACGAAATTCGCGGCGAAGTGGACATCGACCATTTGGGCCGCGTGGTGGTGGGAAGCTGCACGTACAGCGCGGATTTCCCGGTGCTCGAACAAGGGTACCAACCCGTGAAATCCGACATGCAGGAAGGGGTAATCGTTCGGCTTGACGCCGCTTTGGAAAACCTGCTCCACTCCACCTTTTTCGGAGGCGTGGGCCACGACGCCATATACAGCATTCAACCTTTGGACGACGGTCGCCTGGCCGTAGGAGGCGGAACGTCTTCCACAGATTTGACCATGCCGAGCGATGCGTTTCAACCCGTGTACGGAGGAGGATCCGCCGACGGCATGGCGGCGATCTTCAGCGAAGAACTCGACGATTTGCAAGTGGCCACCTATTACGGCACCGACAAATACGATCAGGTCTACTTCGTGGAAGTGGACGCCTTGGGTTTTCCCCACGTTTTCGGACAGACCCGTACCCAAAGTGAATATTTTTCCGTCAATGCCGCGTACGGACAGCCAAGCACCGGCATGTTCGTGTCAAAATTCCTCCCCGATTTCACCGATCGGGAATGGTCGACCACCTTCGGCACCCAAGCGGGAGTGCCCGCGTTGTCGCCTGTGGCCTTCGCCGTGGACATTTGCAACCGCATTTACATCGCCGGATGGGGAGGGGCGGCCAACGGCTTCGGCGGCACCATCGGACTGGAAATCACCGATGACGCCATGCAAACCACCACCGACAACAGCGACTTTTACTTCATGGCGTTAAACGGTGACGCCTCTTCGTTGGAGTTCGCCACGTACTACGGAGGTGCGTTGAGCCCCGAACACGTAGACGGAGGCACCAGCCGTTTCGACCGAAAAGGCAATATCTACTTGGCGGTGTGCGCGGGGTGCGGCGGAAACGACGATTTTCCCATCTATCCCGATAACGCACACAGCTCGACCAACAACTCCTTCAACTGCAATCTCGGCGTGGCAAAGATCAATTTCGACATGCCGCTGGCGTTGGCCGACTTCTCCGCCGATGACGTTTGCCTGCCCGACTCCGTGGTGTTTTCCAATACTTCTTCCGTTTTTTCGGGGGGCGACCCGTCGTTTCATTGGGATTTCGGCAACGGGGAGGAATCCTTTGATGCCTCCCCGACGATGGCATACGACGAACCCGGAACGTACCTCGTGCAATTGGTGGTCACCGACCCCTTCTCATGCAACCTCTCCGACACCCTCACGAAGTCCGTCACCGTATTTCCGGAAATCGTCGTCGATCTGCCCGATTCGTCGCTCTCATGCACCGAAACGGAATTCGAACTGACAGCCGCCACCGCGGGCATCGCCCATCACTTCATTTGGGCGGAAGACCCCGGCTTCACCAACATCCTGCTGGAAGGACCGGGCGACAGCGTACTGACATATTCTCCCCAGCAAGACGGCTTCGTGTACGTGGTGGCGAGTGCGGGAATGTGCGCGGCCACCGACAGCATTTATCTTTCCCCGGCGCCGAACATGCACCTCAGCTTGGGCGACACCTTGCTTTGCAGCGTCGATACCTTGGTCATCGCGGCCGACTTCTGGCCCGATGATATGGAATGGACTTCATTGGTTTGGGGACCGGAAGACGTCATCATCGAAGGCCAAAACACGAATGAGGTGACGGTGTCGTCCGACGAGCCCTTCCACATCGTGGCCGAGGCCATTTCACCATTCGGGTGCGAGTTGTCCGCCGACGCGGTGATCTCGGTGCACCCCGTCGCCCTTGAGGTGAGTGCTGACACGGTGGTCTGCACCGCCGACCCCATCGAACTGACGGCCGATTCCCGGGGTTTGGCGGAAACCTTCGAATGGTCGACAGACTCCGATTTCACGAATATTCTGAACGACCCGACCGACAGCACCGTCGTCGTCATCCCCGATTCGTTCACCTATTATTATGTACGGGTCGAAAACAACGGGTGCTCCTTGGTGGACAGCGTGTGGGTGTCCGTGCTGAGTCTAGGCACCACGGTGACGCCGGATTTTATGGTCTGCGCCGGCGATACGGCACACATTTTCGTCACCAACGACTTCCCGGGGGTTCAACTCACCCATGACTGGTCGCCGGAAGAGCACATCCTTTCGGGACAGGGCGGGAATGCGGTAAGCGCAGTGGTAAACGAGACCCTCACCCTTACGGTGGTCAGCTCCACCGCCGAAGGTTGCGAGGTGGAAAACTCAGTGACCATCCACGCTTCTCCGCTGGGACGCGATACGGTTCACGCCTGGGCGGATCCGTACAAAATCATCCGGGGAAATTCGGCCGAACTTATCGGTTCACCCGACAATCCCGGATACATCTACCAATGGGAACCGCCGGGCAGCGTTGAAAATCCCAATGCCCCGTTCACGTCGGCATCGCCCGAGGAAACGACCACCTACACGCTGACCATCAGCGACGCCTCGATCTTGGGGTTATGCGCCCGCACCGATACGGTGACCATCCGCGTGTTCGATTCGGTTTGCGGATCACCCAATATTTTCGTTCCGAATGCTTTCAGCCCCAACGGCGACGGGGAAAACGACGTGCTCTACGTCCGGGGCGGCGTTGTCACGGAACTTCAGTTCACCCTCTTCGACAGGTGGGGCGAAAAAGTTTTTGAAACGCGGGATCTCAACGTGGGATGGGACGGCAAGTACAAAGGCCGAATGGCGGAGCCGGCCGTGTTCGTGTATTATTTGGAAGCCAAGTGCGGCGAGAGTGAGACCTATTTTGAAAAAGGCAACGTCACCGTGATCCGATGAAATACCTCGTTCTCATCGTCGGCTTTTGTTTATCGGTCGCGACGTTGCGCGGACAAGACCCCCATTTTTCGCAGTTCCACTACTCCCCTCAAACGCTGAACCCTGCGATGATCGGAGATTTCGACGGGGTGTATCGCATCAACGCCAATCAAAAAACCCAGTGGAGACAAGTGACCCGACCATACACCACCTTCGCGCTCATGGGAGACGGTGCCCCGGTTTTCCTGCCGTCCGGTTTGAACGCCGGAATCATCGTGCTGAACGACCGCGCCGGCGATTCCAGATTCAACATCTTTTCCTTCATGCCCGGGGCGGCATACGGTTTCGGGTTTCCGGGAAATGAAAAACACGCCTTCCGCATCGGCTTGCAAATGGGTGTGACCCAAATCAAACTGAACGAATCCGATTTGACTTTCGACAACCAATACAACGGATTGGTGTACGACCCCCAATTGCCCACCGGAGAGCACCTCGACCGACAGGCGCGGTGGTATTTCAACCTCAACCTCGGTGCGTTGTACACTTGGGAAGTGGAAAAGCGGAAGACAATCACCGCGGGCGTGGCCGGGCACAACCTGTCGGCACCCAAGCAATCCTTTTACAACGACACCGGCGTGCGTCTGCCCCTTCGCTTGTCCTTTCACCTCACTTCCACGTGGCGCCTCACAGACGATTTGGACGCCCTTCCCGCATTCCGCCATATGTCTCAAGGCACATATTCCGAAACCATCTTCGGGTCGTCCGTGCGGTATATCCTCCTGAATGAACGGTCGATGTACCGCAGTTTGTTGGCCGGTTATTACGGCAGATTCGGAGACAGCGGCATCGCCATGGTCGGGATGGAATTCAACGAATGGCGCGCGGCGTTGAGTTACGACATCAATGTATCGGATTTGAAAGTCGCCAGCCGCAACCGCGGCGGATTCGAAATTTCCCTCCAATACATCTTCGGCAAGCCGGCCGATCCTTCGCGGAGTTTCCACCGATATTGTCCTGATTTCCTATGAGAGCCGTCCCTGCCATCATCACCGTTGCGATTTTGCTGTTGACGTGGATTCCCGGTCAGGGTCAACGCCTCAAGGATTGGGTGGAATTGGGCGATCAGTCCATGGAAAACCGCGACCCCTACGGCGCCATGCTGTACTACGGAAACGCCCTGGCACTCGACAGCAATTCCGGAAGCGTGAACTACAAGTACGCCGAAGCTTTGCGCGCCAATCACCGCTACGCCGATGCCGCGTACCACTACGCCAAGGTCTACGAAAGGGATTACGGAAACCTCTTCCCCGAGGGCGAAAGGCGTCTGGCCGAAATGATGAAGCGGACTTCCCGGTACGAGGAAGCCAAAAAGCTCTGGCGCCGCGTCCGAGACGCACACGCCCGATCACCCGAGAGCTTCGAATACCAAAAGGCCGTTCAGGAAATGCGCGCCGCCGATCTCGCCTTGCGATGGACCGAAGAGCCTCCACTGTTCGAATTGCAGTGGGCCGGAGATGAGATCAACCTCGAGGACAGCGAGTACGCCGGGTTTTACACCGATGAGGGCACGTTGATTTTCACCTCCATGCGCGGCGATTACGACGACCAAGGGCGATTGCTCACCCCGCCCGACTCCTACTTCAGCCGCTTGTACGTCTCCGACCCCGACGGTGAAAGCGAAAGTCGGGTGATGTTTCCCGAGATCGAAGCTCCGCACGGAAACTACGCCGTCGCACCCTGGGGCGACGTCTTCGTCACCGTATACCGCGAAGGACGGGCGACCATCTCGAGGGTCGAAGACGGTCGGTGGACCACGGTGCTGCCACGCGACGAAACCGACACCGCGCAATACACACAAGCGGCCCCCCTATTGCTCGACGGGAGGAAATCCCTCTGCTTCTCCTCCGATCGTCCTGGAGGGTACGGTGGATATGATTTGTGGGTAGTGACTCTAGATGAAGAAAACGAAGAACCCCGAAATCTCGGGCCCGAGGTCAATTCCCGGGGAAACGAAATCACCCCGTTTTTTCGCCGGGACGAAAACCGGTTGTACTTCGCAAGCGACTGGCACCACGGGCTCGGTGGGTACGACATTTTCTACAGCGAGTTCATCGACGGGAATTTCCGGCCACCTCAAAACTTGCTCCCGCCCTTCAACTCGGCGGCCAACGACCTTTATTACAGTTTCAACGAAACCACGGGCGAAGGAAGCGTGACCTCCAACCGGGGAGCTGCCGATTCGAAACGTAGGGCCACGTGCTGCAACGACCTTTGGAAGTTCACCGAAACCCTCATGACCGTGGCCGACACCACGCCGGAGATCGTGACTTTGGAAGACCTGAACCGGTACCTGCCGGTCACCTTGTATTTTCACAACGACGAGCCCGACCCGCGGACCGTTTCCGACACCACGGCACAGGATTACGCGGAGACGTACCACAAGTACCTGGCTCTGCTGCCCATATACGAAGCAGAGTACAGCGAAGGCCTGCAGGGCAGGGTCGCCGATGAAGCCGAAGAGACCATCGATCGGTTCTTTCTCGACGAAGTGGACGGCGGGATGCGCGACTTGGAAATGTTTACTTCCCTGCTCTTGGGAGAGTTAGAGGAGGGGCATCGCATCGACGTGTCCGTGCGTGGATACGCGAGCCCGTTGGCCAGAACCGATTACAACGTCCATTTGGCGAATCGCCGCATCGTATCGTTGGTCAACTACTTCAAAAAGTACCGTTCCGGCGCCATGAGGCCGTATTTCGAAAATAGGGCGGACACGAGTGGCTTCCTCCGCATCATCCCCGTGCCTATGGGAGAGTACGCATCCGACCCGTTGATCAGCGACAATCCCAACGAGCGGGACGCCGTGTACGGCATCGCCGCGGCGAGGGAAAGGCGCATCCAAATCGTATCGGTGAGCAGATCGGGCTTGGACACCACTTTGGCCGATGTGGTTTTCGACCGGGAGATCATCGATTTGGGAAAGATGAAAGCCGGAGAAAGCAAACCCTTCGCGTTCGACTTTGTGGTGGAAGGTCGCGTAGCCTGGCGTCCCGATTCCCTGCATTCCTTTGCCGAGGGCGAAGCCGTGGTGGATACGATTTCCGATGCGGTCGGCGTGCAAGGAGGAGAGTCGGGTCGGATTTCGGGAGTGCTCTCCGCGGGGAGGGTGCCCGGGAATTTTTCGGCGACCCTCACCCTCTACGGTAATATTCCGGGAGAGAAGAGGGAACTGTTTTTGACCTTCGAGGTGGAGGCGGACGAGTAATAAATGAGGAACCCATGGAGATGAAAAACAAGGCAATGGAAACGGCTATTTCCCGAGGCGGGGTTCGATTTCCCATCGTGGGAAGCGAGAACACGGAGGGGTGGATTCCCATTGATTTGAGCGTGCACAACCCGGAACTCGACGATAGAGTAATCGCCGACCGCGTGTCCTTGGAAAAGTACGTGTTCGGAAAAATCGAAGAAGCCGGCGCCAAGGGCGCTTTCGGCGGTTACGGCGAAAACCGAGGGATATACCGCAGGAGCGAAGTCTTCGGGAGAGGCGGGGAAAGGCGCAGCATCCATCTGGGAGTCGACTTTTGGATCGGAGCCGGTACGGAGGTGCGCGCCTTCATGCGGGGGGTTGTACACGGATTCGCCGACAACGCCACCCCCGGCGATTACGGGCCGACGATCATTCTCGAGCACGAACAGGGCGGCGACACCTTTTATACCTTGTACGGGCATTTGAGCCGGGAATCGTTGATCGGATTGGAAGTCGGGATGCGCATCGCTGACAATCAGGTGATCGCCACCTTGGGCGGGCCAGACGAAAACCTGGATTGGCCACCCCACCTGCATTTTCAGATCATCAAAAACATCGGCAAATACAGGGGCGACTACCCCGGAGTGTGTCTTCCCTCCGAGGCCGAACTCTATTTGGACAATTGCGAAGACCCCATGGCGTACTTAGGGTGAAAATGCCGAATGGGTGAAGTCGGTTTTCCGCAGCGAAAATCCCTTTACGACTCCGCCGATTTTGAGGTGAGGAAAACCGGGATCCCGGTCGGGATTTTTCGGGTCGAGACACACCCACAAAAACCCTCCAAAAACACCCTTCGCGCACCCGCTTTTTCATCCGTCGAGAGAATGTGAGCGATGAACCGACGCCTGTCCCGATTGATCGAAATCAACCCCGGATTTTTCCGTGAGACCCGAGAGGGATTTGCCGGAAACATTCCGAGAACATTCTGCAAACCAAATTATTACAGGCAAATCAAACGGAGATCGACGAAATCGGGATAAGAAAACGAAGCCCACACACGGGATGGGAAAAACCCGGAAATCGGCCGGAAAATCCGGTGGGAGGAGGAATTAAATCTTCGGTGACGGTCTCGATCGACATGAAGATATCCACAATTGAAAATCCGACCGTCGAAATCGCCGTGCAAATTCTCCTTTCCGAACCTCGGTTTTGCCTTTGCAATTCAACCCAAAGAGGGAGCCGTTCCGTTCCCGATATGGCCTCCGGCCGGAGCAACTCCCCATTGTGGATAAATCCGGAAGACCCCCTCGGATATCGATCGACACTCAAGCTATCTTTGGTAACGAATCAAGTGCTCAATTCCGGCACCCCACCCCGAAATCCTCAACGGAGGTCACGACATTACCCGTTTTCACCGACGGGCTTCTTTTTCTTTGCTCATTGTTCACCAGCGTTTTGCGCCAAAAAACGAACCGAATTGCACGCAGGGAACACACGTGCCCACCGATGCGGAACACGACGATCGGGGCGAAGACCACGGCCGGCGATGGCTCGAGAGAAAGCGAAGAGGTGAAATTGCAAAAACACGAAAAGACACCGGGGAGAGGTTGGCGAAGTGGCGGCACGATTTGGAAACGAATTACAAAATAAACCCACAAAATCTACACACCTATGCTAAGCTTCAAACTCGATCCGGATTTCATCGACCGGTACCGTAACATCAATCCCGATTTCGGATTCAACGGATTGGGACTTCTGACTTACTACCGTACTTATTCAAGACTGAAAGAAGACGGCACCAACGAACATTGGTTTGAAACTGTCCAACGGGTTGTCGAGGGAGCATACACACTGCAAAAGGAACACATTCTGAAGAATGAACTGGGCTGGAACGACCGCAAAGGTCAACGGTCGGCCCAAGAGATGTACGACCGCATCTTCAACATGAAATTTTTGCCTCCCGGCCGCATGTTGTGGGCTTTGGGTACGCCGCTGGTACACGAAAAAAGGGTGGGCCAGGCGCTGTTCAACTGCGCGTTCGTATCGACCGAGAAAATGGATCAGTCGCTGCGCGAGGCCGTGAAGCCGTATTCGTTCATGATGGACATGAGCATGGTGGGTGTAGGTGTAGGTTTCGACGTACTCGGTGCGGGAAAAGTGGTGATCAACCGACCCAACACCGAGGAAACGGAAGAGTTCGTGGTGCCGGATTCGCGCGAGGGCTGGGTATTGAGCCTCGAAAGACTTCTGGAGAGCTATTTCGAAACGCACTTCACCGGATCGCCGGCAAAGAGCGTGGTATTCAACTACGACGAGGTACGCCCCGAAGGACTTCCCATTAAGGGTTTTGGGGGTGTGTCGTCGGGCCCGGCACCGCTGATCAGGATGCACGATCAACTCAGAGAGAGGATGAACGCCCAGGACGGGCAGGAAATCACCGTGACTTTGATCGCCGATTTGATGAACATGATCGGTCAGTGCGTGGTGGCCGGAAACGTAAGAAGAACAGCGCAAATCGCCCTGGGCGACGTGAACGACGCCGAGTACCGCACGCTGAAAGACTACAGCTGGAACTCGGAGAGCAACAAGTACGAAGGCAAGATGGCTCACCGCGCCGCGTGGGGCTGGGCATCGAACAACAGCGTAAAAGCCGATTTCGACACCGATTTCACGGAAGTGGCCAAGCAAGTGGCCATCAACGGCGAGCCCGGATTCGTGATGATGGACAACATCCGCAATTTTTCGCGCATGTCCGACCCGGCCGATTACAAAGACATCAAAGCCAAAGGCACCAACCCCTGCGGCGAGCAATCGCTCGAATCGTACGAGCTGTGCTGCTTGGTGGAAACCTTCCCATCGCGGGCCGAAAGCCAGGAAGACTACATGCGAACGCTGAAATTCGCCTACCTGCTCGGAAAAACCGCCACGTTGGTAAACACCACTTGGCAGGAAACCAACCGCGTGCAGAAGCGCAACCGACGCATCGGTACTTCCGTGTCGGGCGTGACCAACTTCATTCACCGGTATTCCCTCGAAACGTTCCGCCAGTGGTTGACCCAAGGCTACGACGAGATCCAGCGCTGGGATGAGATATACTCTTCATGGCTCTGCGTTCCGCGCAGCATCAAGACCACCAGTGTAAAACCCAGCGGTACGGTCAGCCTTTTGGCCGGCGTAAACCCCGGTTGCCACTTCCCCGAATTCGAATACTACATCCGCCGAGTGCGCATCGCGAAGAATTCGCCCCTCATCCCTGCGATCATCGACGCGGGATTGCAAATCGAAGACGACGTGGTGGACAACTCCTCCGCCGTGGTGTCCTTCCCGGTACACAACGAAGGCCGCACCCTGAACGACGTAAGCATTTGGGAGCAAACGGCCCTGGCGGTATTCCTGCAGAAATACTGGTCGGACAACCAAGTGTCTTGCACGGTGACCTTCAAGCCCGAGGAGAAAAGCCAGATCAAACCCATTTTGGATTTCTACAAATACGATCTGAAATCGATCAGCTTCCTTCCCAAGGTGGAAAGCGGTGCCTACGCCCAGATGCCTTACGAGGCGATCACCAAAGAGAAGTACGACGAAATGGCGTCGAAGCTCCGACCGCTGAAACTCGTGGAAATGTCGCAGGAATCGGTAGGAGAAAAATACTGCAACAACGACACGTGTGAGGTATTGACCCTTTGATGAAGTTTCGGAACGAGAAATTCCTATGCATTCCAAAAGCTCCGCCGAACCGGTGGAGCTTTTTTTTGGCCTTACGCACCGCGGGTGGAGTAGATAAATTGTGCTAATATTGTGCAATCGGAGGAAATGACTCTCTATGCATAAAAGTACGCGGAACGATCAGAGCCAACCTTTGCACTTTGCACCGCGGGATGCGTCCGATGCACTTTGCCACCCCACCCGATTTTCCCGCACTTGGTTCGGTACCGCTTTGCTTTTCTTTTTCGTCGCAGCTTTGTTCGGCGTGGCCATGCGGTATTTTTTCTACGCCGAGACGCCTCCGGCCATCGAATACCGGAATATCCTCCACGCACATTCCCACGTGGCCATGTTGGGATGGGGGTTCATGCTGATCTCCGGTGCGCTGATCTTCCTGTTTCCCCACCCTCGGCGGCTGAAAAAGCACTACACCGCGATTTACATCGCCAACACGGTGGCCACCATCGGCATGTCCATCGCCTTCCCCATTCAAGGGTACGCGGCGGTGAGCATCACCTTTTCGGCCATCCATCTCGTCGCGGTGTATTACTTCGGGATAGTGTACCTGAAGGAATTAAAAGGCGAAAAAACCGTGTCGGCCCGGTTTATCCGTCTCGGAATCGTATGGTACTTCGTGTCGTCGTTGGGTTTGCTCGCCCTGGGCCCCATCAGCGCAACCTTGGGTAGGCACAGTTCACTGTACCACGAGGCGGTGCAGTGGTTCATGCATTTTCAACTGAACGGGTGGTTCGTGTACACTTCCCTCGGCGTACTCTTCCGCTACATGGAACGCTCGGGATTCGCACCTCAATTGGGAAAAGCGGCCCTGCCTTTGCTCAACCTTTCACTCTTTCTGACTTTTGCACTGAGCATCACGTGGAGCCACCCCCTCGACGCGTTGTTTTACCTCAACAGTTTGGGCGTGATCTCCCAAACTTGGGGGTTCCTGCTCATCGTACGACCCCTCGTTAGAGGACTGAACTCCATCCACGAGCCTAGAGACGGCATCTACTTTTTCATTTTGCTCGGCATCCTTTCGGTGTTGGCCAAGGCCATCATTCAAATGGTCGTGGTGGTTCCTTACGTCGCCGAGATATCCTACACCATCCGCAACTACGTCATGGCCTTTTTTCACCTGATTACCCTCGGGGCGATGACCTTCACCATCGGCGGGGTATTGCTGAAGCAGAGGATATTACCGGTAAACATCCTTTCTAAAGTGGGCTGGGGCGTTTTGGCCTTGGGTTTCGTGTCGACCGAAGTGATTTTGTTCGGCCAAGGCACCCTCCTTTGGATGGGCGTTGGGTTTATCCCCGGTTACTACGGGATAATTTTATTGGCGTCGGTTTTGTTGCCACTGGGTATCTTGATTATCTTAACAGCCAATTGGAGTTATAAGGCCAAAAATGATGAAAAACGCGGGATACCCCCATAAGTCATAAACAAAACTGACAAAAGTCATTTTTGTCCTATATCGAACCTTGTAATTTTGAACCTAAATTCGAACGACCATGAAAATGTTCAGACTAACTACGTTGATCATCGCCTCCACTGCGCTCATTTGGGCTTGCGGCTCCGAAGGAACCGACACCACCGACCGCAGCGAAGCAACCGAAAAAACGGAAGAAGCACCCCGTGAAGCGGATCCCCGCGGCATCGGAGAAGTAACCCATGTGGAACTCACCGATCCTCTGGATGAAGACATGATAAAGGTGGGCGAAAGCATCTACGACATGAAATGCTCGGCTTGTCACAAGCTCAGCGACCAAAGGGTGGTGGGTCCCGGTTGGGCCGGAATCACCAATAAAAGACGACCTGAGTGGATCATGAACATGATCACCAATGTGGATGTGATGCTCGACGAAGACCCGGTGGCGCGTCAACTTCTCGAAGAGTGTTTGACTCGGATGCCCAATCAAGGCGTTTCGATCACGGAAGCGCGAAGCATCGTGGAATTCATGCGCGACAACGACCTGCGTACCGTGGGTACCAAAGATGAAGCGGTGAACCAATCGTGAAGAATGCGAAGAGGAATAAAATCATCGCGGAACGGCAGACCCTAACTATGGAATTCATACCCCGAACAATATATACCCCAAACAACACAAGTCAACTATGAAAACAAATCACTTTCGAAGTTGGATGGTGCCGATAGCACTCTTCATCTTAGTGCTTGCATCGTGCCAAACCCGCGACACCCGCACGGTTGTCGAAGGAGACGCCGCTTCCCTGACCTATGTCGCCCCAGGCGAATACGATGAGTTTTATTGCTTCATGTCCGGCGGATACAGCGGTCAAATCGCCGCCTTCGGACTTCCGTCGGGCCGAATGCTCAAGGAAATTCCCGTGTTTTCCGTATACCCCGAAAACGGGTACGGTTACAGCGAGGAAACCAAAGCCATGTTCAACACTTCCTTCGGCTTCGTTCCTTGGGACGACTCTCACCACATCGAACTCTCCCAAACCGACGGGGAATTCGATGGTCGTTGGCTCTTCGTCAACGGCAACAACACACCGCGCATCGCTCGCGTCGACCTGACGACCTTCGAGACCGTGGAAATTCTCGAAATTCCCGATGTGGCCGGTCTGCACTGCGCCCCCTTCATCACGGAAAACTCCGAATACCTGGTGTCGGGAACGCGATTCAGTATCCCCATCCCACAAGCCGACGTGCCGATCGACACCTACAAGGAAAACTTCAAGGGTCTAGTCAACTACGTGAAAGTCGACAATGAAACCGGCGAAATGGAACTCGACTTCCAGATCGAAATGCCGGGCTTCAACTACGACTTGGCCAGAAACGGTAAAGGCAAATCCCACGGATGGAGCTTCCTGACCACGTACAACTCCGAACAGGCGCACACCCTGCTGGAGCTCAACGCTTCCCAGTTCGACAAAGACATGCTCGCCATCATCAACTGGAAGAAAGCGGAAGAGTACATCGCCGAAGGTCGCTTTTCCGAAAGAACCACTTCGTACTACCACAACTTGGTGGACCACGAAACGGGCATCGCCCACTCCACGGAAAAAACCAAAACCAAAATCCTCCACCCGAAAGACTGCCCCGACATGGTGTATTTCATCCCGGTGCCGAAATCACCCCACGGATGTGACATCGACCCGAGCGGCGAATACATCGTCGGAAACGGAAAGCTCTCGGCCGACATGACGGTTTATTCCTTCGACAAGTTGATGGCCGCCATCGAAAACAAAGATTTCACCGACGAGATCGACGGCATTCCGGTGATCAACTACGAGTCGGGAGTACACGGAATTCTCGAAAAACCGGGACTCGGACCTCTCCACACGGAGTTCGACGACAAAGGCAACGCGTACACCACCTTCTTCATTTCTTCGGAAGTGGTGAAGTGGAACGTGGAAACCCTGGAGATCATCGACAGACAAAACACCTACTATTCTCCCGGTCACTTGGTGATCCCCGGCGGGGAAACCAAGAAGCCCTACGGAAAATACTTGGTGGCCATGAACAAGATCACCAAAGACCGGTACTTGCCCACGGGTCCCGAGCTCACGCACAGCGCCCAGCTTTTCGACATCTCCGGCGAGAAGATGAAACTCCTGCTCGACTTCCCCACCAAGGCGGAACCGCACTACGCACAAGCCATTCCGGCCGACAAGATCGTACCGAACAACAAAAAGATCTACAGGCTGGAAGACAACAAACACCCCCACGCCACCTTGGGTGAAAGGCACGCCCGCGTGGAACGCAACGGCAACCAAGTACACGTGTACATGACGGCCATCCGAAGCCACTTGGCGCCCGACAACATCGAAGGCATCAAAATGGGCGACGAGGTGTACTTCCACGTCACCAACCTCGAGCAAGACTGGGACGTACCCCACGGATTCGCCGTGCAAGGTGCCAACACCGCCGAACTGCTCGTGATGCCCGGTCAAACGCGTACCCTCAAATGGGTGCCCAACCGCGAAGGGGTATTGGCGTTCTACTGCACCGATTTCTGCTCTGCACTTCACCAGGAAATGTCGGGATACGTGCGCGTATCGCCCGCCGGATCCGACGTGCCGCTGAAATGGGGTCTCAACGACGAAAATCACGACGAAGACTCCTGGGCGAAAATGATGGAAGAACGCAGAAGATAAAACCCACGGCGCGTAACCAAGATTTTAGCGCCGACAGACGATAAAACCACGCGACGCCTCAATTATGCGCGCGGCTTACTTAGGAAAATTGGAATGAAAAGCCGGGAAATAAACCGCCCGGCTTTACCAAAAAAATCCGGTGGCCGGACGTAAATTGAGGCGTCGCTTATTCACGACAAGACTTTTCGACGCCCGGCGTCGGTAGAAATGAACGAAAAGGTTATGATCAAAAGAAAACGAAGTGGTAGAATTTGGATGGCTCTCGCATCCCTCATGCTCCTCGGTATGTTTCTGTATCCCGTGTGGCAGATCAACCTGAGCGCCCCCCAATTTCCGGAAGGACTCGAGCTGAACATCTGGGTGAACAAACTCTCGGGCGGAACCGACGACGGGACCGACATCATCCAGAACATCAACATCCTCAACCATTACATCGGGATGAAATACATCTACCCCGATTCCATCCCCGAGTTGAAGTACTTCCCCATCATCATCTTCGTTATGGTGGGACTCGGCCTACTGTTTACCGCATTCGGAAAGTCTTCGGGATACCTGATCTGGTTTATCCTCATGGTCATTCTGGGGATTCTCGCCATTTACGACTTCTATCTCTGGCTCTATGATTACGGGCACGACCTCGATCCCAACGCGCCCATTCAAATTCCGGGCATGTCGTACATGCCCCCTCTTTTCGGTGAAAAAGACCTATTGAATTTTTACGTGACCTCCTACCCGCACCTGGGCACCGCATTCATGTCCCTCTCAATGGTGTTTTCCGCCTTGGCATTCTGGACGTCGCGCAACAAAAAAAAGAAGTGAAAATGCCCAAAATATTGTTCTTCTCATTGGCCTTCGCATTGCTCGCCGCATGCAGCCCCAAACCCGAGCCCATCGAGTTCGGCAAAGACCAATGTGCGTTTTGCCGCATGACCATTTCCGATCCGAAATTCGGCGCTGAATTGGTCACCCCGAAAGGACGGGTATTGAAATACGATGCACTCGAGTGCATGATTGACGATCTGGACGAAAAACAACACGAATACGCCATGCTCTTGGCCGTTCCCTTTGATCAACCCAAAGAATTGGTCGACGTGGAATCGTTGCACTTCGTCTATTCACCGATGATCAAAAGCCCCATGGGCGCCAATCTCGGTGCTTTTGCCTCCCGGGACAACATCCCCGAATCCGAACGAAAAAACGCAGTGGATTGGAACCGAACCGTCGACTTAAGACTGAACAACTAATCGCCTTTTCACGGAAGTCCACTCACACGCGTTTCCACATTCTCCTTCTCGTCGTTCTCCTGACGCTCCCTTGCATCCGAGGGAGCGCGGGAGAGCTACACGTGGGCGAAGGGAAACCGTACGCTTCCATCGGCGAGGCCATCGAGGCCGCGAACCCGGGCGACACCCTGCTCATCCACCCCGGACACTATTACGAAAACGCCCTGAAAATCAATAAGCCGCTAACGATTTTGGGCGTCGACCGCCCAACCATCGACGGCAGCGGCGAGCAGGAGGAAATTTTCACCGTCAACGCCGACAGCGTGCACATCCGCGGACTTCTGTTGAAAAACATCGGCGTGAGTTACCGTCGCGACCTCGCCGCCATCCGCGTCAATCGGTCGGGCTACGGAAGCATCGTAGACAACGTGCTGGAAAACACGTTTTTCGGCATTTACCTCGCCTACGGAAAACACTACCTCGTGGCCGACAACCGCATCACCGGACATTTTGAAAACGAAGCATCGGCCGGAAACGCCATCCACGTGTGGAAGGGCGACTTCGTCGAAATACGCGGCAACCGCATGGAAGGCCACCGCGACGGCATTTATTTCGAATTCGTCGACGACAGCAAAATTTACGACAACCACAGCCTCAACAATATCCGCTACGGACTGCACTTCATGTTCTCCAACAGGGACATTTACGAGAACAACACCTTCCAAGACAACGGCGCCGGCGTGGCCGTGATGTTCTCCAAAGTCATCCGCATGAAGCGCAACCACTTTCTGGAAAATCGGGGAGGTGCGTCGTACGGCCTTTTGCTGAAAGAAATCTCCGACGGGGAAATCACCGAAAACACCTTCGAGAGAAACACCATCGGCATCATGTCCGAAGGCGCCAGCCGCATCAAAATCACCAAAAACGTCTTCAACGGAAATGGAAAAGGCATATCCATGCAGGGCAACAGCATCGACATGGAAGTGACCGAAAACAATTTCGTCGCCAACACCTTCGAAGTGGTGACCAACACCCGCCACAACGTCAACCTCTACCGAGCCAATTATTGGAGCGCGTATTCCGGCTTTGACCTCGACCGCGACGGCCAAGGAGACCTGCCTTACAGACCGGTCAATCTCTTTTCGAGAATCACCAACGAAGTCCCCGCAGCCACCTTCCTCATTCACAGCTTTTTCGTCAACCTACTCGACGCGGCCGAAAAGCTCTTTCCAGAGCTGATCCCCGCCGATCTGGTCGACGACCAACCCATGATGAAACCCTACCCCTATGATTACCATTGACGGGATTTCCAAAACCTTCGGAAAGCAAAAAGTGCTCGACGACATCTCCATCCGGATGAATCCGGGCGAGTGCATCGCGTTGATCGGCCCCAACGGTTCGGGCAAAACCACGCTGATCAAATCCATCCTGCGCCTGATCATCCCCGATTCCGGCACCATCACCGTGGCCGGTCAAACCGTGAGCGACCACGTGCAATACCGATCGAAAATCGGCTACATGCCCCAAATGAGCCGCCTACCCGAAAACATGGATGTCAAGCGCCTATTCACCATGATCAAAAACCTGCGCAAAGACGTGCCGGCCGATGCATACGACCTCGAGATGTACCGGGATTTCCAAATCGATTCCATGGCCAACAAGGCCATGGGGAAACTCTCCGGCGGCATGAGGCAGAAAGTCAGCGCGGCCTTGGCATTTCTGTTCAACCCCGAAATACTCATCCTCGACGAGCCCACCGCCTCCCTCGATCCCGTTTCCACCGAAAGGCTGAAAGACAAAATCGCCGATTGCTCCGCCCGGGGCAAGCTGGTGATCATCACTTCCCACAACCTCAGTGACCTCGACGGATTGGTCAACCGCGTCATCTACCTCATGGAAGGACGCGTTCACTTCGACCGAGACCTCGAAGCCCTGCGCGCCGAAACCGGTGCCACCCAACTCAACCGAATGATTGTCGAAATGCTTGAAAATCCCGCCCCCGTATTATGACGTCCATTTTCAAACACCTTTTGGCCGATCTGCTCAAAAACAGGATCATCATCGGCAGTTTCCTGCTCTTCGCCCTCACCGGCTGGGGCCTGTTCTTCATCGAGAGCCAACCTCAAAAAGCCCTCCTCGTCCTCATGCAGGTCACCCTCTTGGCCATCCCGCTTATCACACTGGTGTTCAGCAGTATATACTACTACAATTCAGGGGAATTCATCGAACTGCTCCTCTCCCACCCCGTGAAGCGCGGCGCGGTCATTCAGAGCTTCCACATGGCGCTGTCCACGTCGTTTTCCATCGCATACCTCCTCGGCATCGGGCTGCCCATCCTGGTGTTTACGGCATCCGTGCACGGCGCCACGCTTCTACTGGTCGGATTGCTTCTCATCTGGATTTTCATAGGTATTTCCCTGTTCATCAGCACATTGATACACGATCGCGTACGCGGCATGGGACTCACACTCATCACCTGGGCCTTCTTCGCATTTCTGTTCGACGGCCTGCTCATCTACCTCATGTACACTTTCGCCGACTTCCCCATCGAGAAGTGGATCCTTTTCCTCACCTTCCTGAATCCCGTCGACATCGGCCGCATCGCGGTCATCATGCAAACAGAAGCCGCGGCCATGATGGGACTGTCCGGTGCCATTTTCCGCGATTTCTTCGGCACCGCAAAAGGCGTCATCGTCTCCTTCGGCGTGCTGATGCTCTGGGTGGTGTCCATGTATTTGCTGGCCGTCCGCAATTTCCGTCGCCGCGATCTTTGACTGAGGATAGTCGGGGCGCGCCCCGGTTCGGTGCCCGTTCCCGTGATGCTCAAATTCCATCTCACTTCATCCGCCATTACACGTGAAATTCCGGGTCGGTCTTCGGCCTTAATCCGCGGCGTTGGGCGCGGGTGTGCGTACGTCGCGGCAGGGGCTCACAATCGCCCTGCCGCGATCTACGCCCACCATGCCCCCAACGCCACGGGATACCGGCCTGCGCCCTCGCGCGGGTTGGCTCACGACCCCCACCTCCCGTCCATTCGATGTACACCTCCCGTGTTCCTATATGAAAGTCACAACCGACGCAAAGAAACTCTTTTCCTCACAGCCGATCAACGCGTTACGGGGAACAAAACAAAAGTTCTGAAAAATAAAGACCGTATTATCCGATACCTTTTCTATATTTGGGCCAAAATTCAGGACTTGTTTTCCAAAGCATGTGAGTACGGCATCCGGGCAGTCATTCTCATTTCCAACAAATCGCTTGGAGATCAGAGAATAAGCATGAAGGACATCGCAAAAGAGATCAACTCACCCGAAGCCTTTACCGCCAAAATTCTGCAGCAGCTCGTGCGCGCCGGGGTTTTATCGTCGATAAAAGGACCTAATGGTGGTTTTTACATCGAGAGGGAGCGCATCGACCAAATCAAGCTTTCGGAAGTCGTGGCCGCCATCGACGGCGACAGCATTTACGTGGGCTGCGGCCTCGGATTGAGCGAGTGCAGCGAAGACTTTCCCTGCCCCCTTCACTACAAGTTCAAAAAAGTCAGAGACGATTTACGCAACATGCTCGAAGTCACGTCGCTCTACGAACTGGCCACAGGCTTCGACATGGGTTTGACCTACCTGAAACGCATCTAGAACCATGAACCACACACCCCCATGTTCTTCCCGCACCCCGATAAAGGATAAAATTACCCTTATATCCATTGGAATTCGGCGCGTGGCGTATGCGCTCGCCGCGTTTGCTTTCGCACTGCTGCCGGCGGTATCGCAGGCGCAAACCGTGCGGAAAGTCTCTTCCGAAGGGTGGCTCACCAGCCCCGGCGTGGTCGGCACCATGGTGCTCATCGGCATCGTGGTCATGGTCGCGGTGATTCTGGTGTTTTACCGCGTCGACGCCTTCGTCACCCATCTTCGAAACAAGGAGGAGAAACGCGACCAGCGGGCGTTTGAAAAGAAACTGTACTCCATGAACAAGGGGGAGATCGACGCCATCCTCGCCGCGCGCAGGCAGGCCCTCGATTTCAAGCTCGAGGGAAACGAGTTGGGGAGCCAACTCAGCGGCTACGACCCCCACGGTCGCGTGAGCGACGTAAGCCACGACCCCGACAACCCCTTCTTCGAGGAAAAGAAGAAAACCAAACTCAGCCTGGAAACACCCGATCCCCTCAAACGCATCGTCATTTGGTACCTCGGCGCCGCCGCGTTCTGGCTCATCCTCGGTACCTCCGTCGGTCAATACCTGGGCATGAAATTCTTTTGGCCCGAGTTGGACTCCGTTTCCTGGTTGGGCTTCGGCCGCTTGAGACCCGTGCACACCAACGCGGTATTCTGGGGATGGTCGTCACTCGCCATGCTCGGCTTGGCTCATTTCGTCGTGCCCCGTACCTCCAACACACGGCTGTACAGTTACAAAATCGCGCGCTGGTCTTGGTTGCTGATCAACCTCACCGTGTTGTTGGGATCCGTATCCCTCATGGCCGGAATCAACAACGGCGGCGGAGAATACCGCGAGTACATCTGGCCGATCATGGTCCTGTTTATGGCCGCATTGGTGCTCACCTTCATCAATTTTTACCGCACCATCGCCCGACGAAAAATCAAAGACATCTATATTTCCAACTGGTTCATCATGGCGGCACTCGGGTGGACGATCATCCTGTCGGTCATCGGCTACCTCCCCTTCTACCAAGACGGCCTCGGAGAAACGGTCATTCAAGGCTACTACATGCACCAAGGTGTGGGCATGTGGTTCATGACCTTCACCTTGGGATTGGTGTACTACTACCTGCCGGCCTCCCTCAACAAGCCCATTTATTCTTATTCCCTCGGGGTATTGGCATTTTGGACGCAGATGCTTTTCTACACCATGATCGGAACCCACCACTTCATCTTCAGCCCACTGCCGTGGTGGCTGCAAACCATCGCCATCGTATTCAGCATGGGGATGTTCATTCCGGTCATCGCCGGCACCACCAACTTCTTGATGACGATGCGGGGAAGTTGGAGCAGCATATCGCGGAGTTACGTGCTCCCCTTCTTTTTGGTGGGCACGGTGTTCTATTTCGTCGGGTCGGGACAGGGAAGTTTCCAAGCCTTCCGATTCACCAATTTCCTCTGGCACTTCACCGATTTCAACGTGGCTCACTCCCATATGACCATGTACGGAATCATCGCATTTTTTCTGTGGGCCTCGATATACGCCATCCTGCCCAAACTCACCGGAAAAGAACCGCCGCAAATCCTGGTCGGCGCCCATTTCTGGATGGCCTTCGTCGGTTTGTTCGCCTACATGATATCCATGATGGTGGGCGGCACCCTCAAGGGATTGAGCTGGATCGACAAGGCGCCCTTCATCGAATCCGTCATCCTAATGACGCCCTATTGGGTGTGGCGCGCCGTGGGAGGCTCCCTGATGCTCTTGTCGCATTTCGTTTTCGCATACAATCTTTTCGTGATGGTGAGGGAGAGAAAACCCGCCAAAAGCACACGGCCGCTCGGCAAATCACAACCGAAGGTGGAGGTGCACACCTTCAAAACCGCAACTTCAAACTGACAAACGATCATGGCACTTTTGAATTTTCATAGAAATCACAAAGTACTCGTCGTCATGTCTCTGGGTGGGTTCTTGTTCCTGAGCATGTTGGTGGCCATCCTGCCCGCCTACCAAATGCAGGGAACCCAGCCCATGCCCTCTCAGGAACCGTTGACAGACTTACAGCGCGCCGGTCTCGAAATTTACATCGCCGAGGGCTGCGTAGCCTGCCACACCCAGCAGGTGAGAAACATCGAAATGGATGACGTTTGGGGTGCAAGACCGGCCATGCCTTCCGACTTTTTCTACAGCAAGAAGAGAATGGACCTGTGGCGTCAGAGCCCTTCCCTCTTGGGCAGTGAAAGAACCGGACCCGACCTCACCAACGTCGGCACCCGACAGCCGGTAGCCGACTGGCACCTGCTGCACCTGTACAATCCCCGCACGGTGGTATCGGCGTCCATCATGCCGGGATACCCGTGGCTATTCGAAGAAAAAGCCGAAAGCGAAATCACCGAAGACGACGTGGTCGTTCCCGTGGGAACCGATTTTTTCGACAAAGAGGGGAAGAAAGTGGTGGCCGGCGAACGCGCCCTGCAATTGGTGGCCTACCTGCAATCGCTGAAACAGCCTGAAATCCCCGGCGAGAACGCCAAACCCTTCCTGCCCGCGCGCGAGAAATCGCCCGTGGCAGGTGCCGGCGGTGGCGACGACCTCCCCTCGAGCCTGCCCGACGGCGAAAAGCTGTACATGGCCCATTGCGCCGCGTGTCACCAACCAACCGGCGAAGGCATCACGGGGGCCTTCCCTCCGCTTAAGGGCAGCCAAATCGTCAACAACGAAGACCACACCCTGCTTGTGAAAATCATCCTTCAAGGGTACGATGCCCGCACCGATTACGGCGTTATGCCGCCTTTGGGCGGTCACCTGACCGACGAAGAAATCGCCGCCATCCTCACCCACGAACGGAGCAGCTGGGGCAACGACGCACCGGCCGTTACCGCCGAGGACGTGAAAACCATCCGGGAAGAAGTCATGAAAAACGCATCTTTATGAAAACCGTTCTCAGACAACTCATTTTGTTCGCACTCGCATTTGGATGGGCACTGCCGAGGGCGCTCGCCTGCCAAGTGTGCAAGGCGGAACAACCCGCGGGTCTGGAAAACATCACCCACGGACCCGGGCCGTCGGGGTGGATCGATTACTTTATCATGTACTCAGCGTCCGTCATTGTGCTGATCACCTTGTACCTCAGCATTAAGTACTTGGTAAAACCAAAGGAAGACAGCCCCGACCACGCCAAAAACATCGTCATGGATCAAGGATTTTGACATGGAAGACAACCGTATCATAAAGGTCTTCTTGGACCAGGAAGAAAAACCCTTTGCGGAATTCAAACCGCCGGTGAAGTTCGTTCTCGACACCACCAAAATACCCGACGGCATGCACAGCCTGCGCATCGTGGCGAGGTCGACCCGCGGTGTGGAGGGCGTACGCGTAGTGCCCTTCGAAGTGCGCAACGGACCGGCCATTTCTTTGGTCGGGCTCAAAGACAACGACGTGATCGACTCCCAACACGCCATCACCATCAACGCGTACGGAAGCGAAACCGACGATCAATTCGTGATTCGAGGCTCGGAAACACCCAAGGCGATTCCCGCTTGGGTATGGGCCTTGGTCATTTCCTTCGTCGCCTTCGGTATGGCGTACACCATATTGTATTGGACCCCGGAATTTTACAAATCATTCTTCTGATATTCAGCGAACCGAAAAAACGACACAAACGATGCAAATTACCGCCAAATACCCCTATGCGATCGCCGCCTTATTTCTCTGGGTCGGTTTCGTGGGAGCCATCAGCTTCATGGAAGCTTGGTTGAAATTCCGCGCCCCCGGCATCACCTTGCCCTTGGGTCTGGGAATCGGACGCATCGTGTTCGGTGCGCTGAATAAAGTGGAATGGGTTTTGGCCGTGGTCGTCGTATGCAATTTCCTGTTTACCGGCGGACGCCCAAGCGCGGGAAAAATCGTGTTATTCGCCATCCCCGTCGTGCTGCTGGCTCTGCAAACTTTCCGGATTTTGCCCCTGCTGGACGCCCGTGCGGAGCTCTACATCGCCGGCGCGGAAGTTCCCCCGTCCAATCTCCACTTTTACTACGTGGGCATGGAAACGGTCAAAGTCGTCTGCCTCTTCGCACTCGGCTGGATCCTTTTGAAAATCCCCTCATGAAAAAATCCCGTCGCAAGCCGGGAAACTCAACGAAAGAAAAAACAAACCCATAAAAAACCCCAACCAAATGAATACCACAGCCCAAAAAACGATTGGTGACATCGTGGCGGAAGACTACCGCGCGGCCACCGTGTTTGAATCCTACGGCATCGATTTTTGCTGCAAAGGAAACCGCACCATCGAGGAAGCCTGCGACCGCAAAAACGTAAACCCCGAAGAAGTGTACAAGGATTTGGAAACCCTGATGAGCCAAAACACGGGTGAAAAAATCAACTACACCGCGTGGCCGGCCGATTTGCTCGCCGATTACATCGAGAAGAAACACCACAGATACGTGGAGGAGCGATCCCCTCTGCTCAACCAGTACCTGGACAAACTGTGCAAGGTTCACGGCGACCGCCATCCAGAGCTCTTCGAAGTGGCCGAACTGTTCCGCCAAACTTCCGGACACTTGGCCCAGCACATGAAAAAGGAAGAATTGGTGCTCTTTCCCTTCATCCGCAAAATGGAAACGGCCAAGCGCAGCGGCACCCCGTTGGAAACACCACATTTCGGCGAGGTGGACAACCCCATCAACATGATGGAGCACGAGCACGCCGAAGAAGGCGAGCGCCTGCGACAAATCGCCGAACTCACCGACGGGTATACTCCGCCCTCGGATGCGTGCAACACCTACCGCGTGACTTTCAGCATGCTCGACGAGTTCGAAAAAGACCTCCACCACCACATCCATCTGGAAAACAACATCCTATTCCCAACCGCGCGCCGCATGGAAAAGGAATTGCGTTCATGACCAAGCAAGGAAAACCCATAAAACGACACGAAAGCCTGAAGCCCTTGAGCCGGCAACACCACCACGGATTGCTCCTCTCGTGGAAAATCAGAAGGGGATTCGCCAAAGACGTCGATCCGAAACGCATCAAGCGATACGCGGATTGGTTCTACGTCAACCACCTGATTCCCCATTTCCACGTCGAAGAGAAATACCTTTTTCCCGTGCTGGGCGATCACCACGAAATGGTCAAAAAAGCCGTCAGTGAGCACCGCCGACTAGGAAGATTGTTCGCCGACAAAACCGACATCGTGAAATCGCTTTCTCTGATCGAAGAAGAGTTGGAAAAGCACATCCGCTTCGAAGAGCGCATCCTCTTCGCCGAAATCCAGTTGATGTGCACCGAAGAGCACTACCGGAAATTGGAGAAAGTGCACGAAGGCGACGAATTCACGGACAACCTCGACGACGTTTTTTGGGAATGACTACAAGTTCGCACATCGGTTAGGACGATAAATCAGCGATTCGACGTCCGGAGAAGCCGGAGCCCACGAGGGGTTCCGGCTTCCGATTTTTTACGGCGGCCATAGGTTGTGAGGGTTTTTGTGGGTGTGTCGTCCAGTTCGAAGTTCTTTTTGAACACCGACGGAAATCGCCCGAGATGAGAAAGACCGTGCGAGACCGGACGCCGGCATCCTCCGCCCACCCTTGATTTGCGGAGCGCCGGCGAAAAACGGCGACCGGCGGAAGCCCGTGTTTCGCCATGCGCACCGCATCAAGGGCGGGCGGAGATACAGGCGGTAGGTCGACCCCGCGCGGAAGCGGACATTCGCGTGAAAACCGACGATGGCTTTCACCGTCTTTTTGAACTTCAAAACGGAGGGAAGCCGCGGGGGCGCACCCCCACCTAATTTTCCAAATACGAATCGACGTGGGTGACGTAATTGAAGAACTCCAGGTCGAATGCGATGACTTCGGCCTTTTTGAAAGGGATCTTCCAGAATCCGTCGTAGGTGATGTCGGTGGGGAGCAACAGGCCGTCGCTCAGCGTGTTGTTCACCTCGATGGATATGTCGAAATCGAAAATCAAGTTGCTGTACGCCAGTCGGTATGATCGGGACATCACCTCACCAGACTCGCGGTGGAAATAAGTGGTCATGTTGCGGATGACGGTTTTGCCCTCGTGCCCCGGCTTGGCGAACGCCGAGAACGCGATGCCCGGCACGGAATCGGGCAGTGTGGCGAGGAAGATGGCGTAGTCGTAATGCGGCACCATTTCGGGCTCGAACACGGCCATTTTGTCGCCGATGAAAGGCACGTTCGAAATTTCCGCACCGGGGTTGAACAGCAGTCGCTTGAGCTGTGCCTTGTGCTTCTCGATGCGGGAACCCGAGACCAATTCCTGCTCGGTGCTCACGATGCGGTTGTCGGCGCGGTAGGGTTCGTCGGGAAAAAACACTTCGTGGAACATCTCGGCGGTGAGGTAGCGCCAGGAACCGTTTTTCTTGCGGATGCGTCCGTTGGTGCGCTCGTAGGTGATGTCGACTTTGGCCATACCGCCGGTGGAAAGGTATTGCCGGGCTTTGCGCTCCAGCGTGGCGCTTTCGGTTTCGTCGCGTTCGTACACCACCATGGAGGCCTCGATGTCGTGGGGAAAAAACTTGAGGTTGAGGAAGGCTTGGTAAAAAGTGGTGTCTTCCATGACTTGGCGCACGAAGTCTTCCACGTCGAAATCTTCCATGGAGGCGCTGACCACGAATTCGTCGAGCTTCACCACTTTGGCCACGTCGATTTGGGCGCGGACCGGGAGGGCGATCGCGTAGGCCGCCAATGCGACGGCGAACAAGAAGTGGGACTTTCCGAACATCAGAGACTTCAACGATAAAATGGCGGGGATATTTGCACCTCCACACCCCTGCGAAGGTACGCGAATAAGCCCATCCCCAAAGGCGAAGCGGCCCGAAAATCGGGCCGCTTCGAAATGGGTTGAAACGGATCCTAAGCCGGATTCTGTCGGCGCGGAAGCGCCGGGGCATCATTTATCTAGCTCCATCGTCGCCGATGGAGTCGATCGGCCTACCCTCCCGGATCGGGCGGGACACCCTCAAACCCGGGTTTACATGGCCTTTCAGCCCGCGGGGTTTACCCCTCCGACCCGTCGCCGGGCCGAACTGTGGGCTCTTACCCCACTCTTTTCACCCTTACCACCGCATAGCGGTGGCGGTATCGTCTCTGTGGCACTTTCCGTCGCCCGTCAAACGGGCGCCTTCCCGTTAGGAAGCGCGGCTCCCTTTGCTGTCCGGACTTTCCTCTCCGCCCCGTGGGACGCAGCGATGCCCGATCCGTTTCAATACAACAAAGATACGCGCTTTTCCGCCCCGGTTTCCGTAGATTTGCAGCCTTCAGCCCTTCGAGGTATTTCATCGTATAACTTGCCATTGTAAAATGAAAAATCCATTCAACGAAGAGGACTGGCGCGTATTGAAACAACGGATGTTGGAGAGCGACGAAGAACGCCTCACCATCTCCTTCTATAAATACGTCCACCTCGTCAACCCCCAATTTTTTCGGGATTACCTGTTCACCAACTGGTCGCGCCTGGGCGTGTTCGGGCGCACCTACGTGGCCGCCGAAGGAATCAACGCGCAGATATCCGTTCCACGCGACAACTACGAAGCCTTCAGGGATCACCTGTACTCCATCTCCTTCTTGGACGGCATTCGACTCAACCTCGCGGTCGACGACAACGGGAAGAGCTTTTACAAGTTGGTGATCAAAGTGAGGGACAAGATTCTCGCCGACGGTTTGAACGACGACACATTTGACGTAACCGACCGAGGCAAGCACTTGAAAGCCGCCGAATTCAACGAATTGATCGAGCGCGACGACACCATCGTGATCGATATGCGCAACCATTACGAGCACGAAGTAGGCCACTTTCGAGGTGCCTACACGCCCGACGTCACGACCTTCCGGGATTCCCTGGGGCACATCCTGGAAAACCTCCGCGGGATGGAAAACAAAAATATCGCCATGTACTGCACGGGTGGAATCCGCTGCGAAAAAGCCTCGGCGTATTTCAAACACATGGGCTTTCCCCACGTGCACCAACTCGACGGCGGCATCATCGAATACGCCAGACAAGTGAAGGCTCAAGGGCTGGAGAACAAATTCGTCGGAAAGAACTTCGTCTTCGACGAGAGGTTGGGCGAGCGGATCTCCGACGACGTCATCTCACGGTGTCACGTGTGCGGCACCCCTTGCGACAACCACACGAACTGCCTGAACAAGGCCTGCCACGTGCTGTTCATCCAATGCGACGAGTGCAGTCGGGAATTGGATGGATGCTGTTCGGAAAACTGCCGCGACGTCATCCACCTGCCGGAAGAAGAGCAAAAAGCCATCCGCGCAGGAAGGACGCGCACGCCCGACGAGCTTTATCACAAAGGCAAGAGCCCGCACCTGAAGCACAAAACCGTGCACAAGCCCATGGAAGAAATCCGAAAAACGGTGAATGGATAAGCGGAGGTGTTGGGCGTGAGGGGAATAGAAAAAGGGGTTGCCACCCCTTTTTCCGTGCTGCGTTTTACCGCAGCTCTAAACCAAACACCAATCGCAAAAATCTGCAAGATGGGCAGTGCCCATCCCAAATCGTGCGAAATACAAATATCCGAAATTTTTTGACTAAAAGCGCAATCGGGAAAATATTTGAGATATTCTTATCCGAAAACTTTCTTGAGCAGTTCGGTCACCCTCGCGGCCGGGTCTTCCCGGATTTTTTCTTCTTCCTTTCCGATGAGCAAAAACAAGCCGTCGATGGCGCGAGCCGTCACGTAACCGGTCAGATCCGGATCGACCGGTTCACCGCCGGTAAAACGCGTGGAAGTATTGTACGCGCTTGCCAAGGGAGACCAATACTTCGTCAATTCCACCTGTTTAATAGCCTCTTCCACTTCGGGACGGAAGGCTTCTTGGAGGCGTGCCGCCGTTCTTGAACGAAGGTAATCGGTGGCGGCTTGGTCACCGCCGTTCAAAATGCCGAATGCGTCTTGTATGGTCATGTCCATGATCGCATCCACGAAAATGGGTTTGGCCTTGACCACAGCCGTTTCCGCAGCGCGATTCAAGGTTTCCTCGAATTCCCGGACGCGGTTGCCCAGGCCCAAATCCATCGCCACTTCCTTGACCTTTTGAGCCTCCGGCGGAAAGGGGATGAAGAGTTCGGGATTTTTGTAAAATCCATCCACCACCCCCGAAAAATCGACGGCGTTTCCCGTTCCGATCACCAGGGCTTCACGCAAGCCGGAAGCGACTTCGGAAGAGGTGAGCGAAGAGGAATCTCCCTCCAGCGTGCGGTTGACGGTTTCGAGTGTTTGCCGGATCGATTGCTCGGAGCAAGCGATGAAGATCGGTAGAGTAAGGATCAAGAGAATCAGCGACTTGAAAGTGGTTTTCATGCGAAAAAATTATCGGTTTTACTGTCCCCAAAGGTACGGACGATTTGCTTGCGACCTCCAACTACGGGAATAAGATCCGCGCGCCGACGTACTGCACCGGAACCGTAAGAACTTCTCGCCGCAAACCAAAAAATCGGAAGGTATGAAAAACCAATACCGCGAATCATTAGTTTTGTATGGCAAGCCTTGACGACATGATACCGCCCAAGCCATACAACGTGGTCGTGCCGAAATTCAAAGTGGAGGACATCGTAAAGGGTGGACTCTCCACTTTGCGGAAGGCATTTCCCGACACGGACATCGACCAGGACGAATATCTCATCGGTCTTTCGGCCGAGAATGAGGTCGACGCGCGGGAATACTGCGAAATGCTGCTCGGTTTGGGCTTCGGCTACGACGACGGCCTGCAAATGAGTGACGACTTTACGGTGGTCACCCCCTCGGGCGTGTGGTGGAACGTGCCGTGGCTTATCGTAGGCAGCGACGGCATGTGTTGGTTCATCGCCGACGTGGAAGCCCCGGCCGATTTCCTGTAGCTTCGCGGGGCTCGCACACGCACTTCATAATTTCAAAACACCTCGACATGGCAAACGACGCAACTTCACTCAAAGGAAAATCGGTATTGATCACCGGCGGTACCCGTGGAATCGGGTTCGGCATCGCCGAACACTTGGTCGGCGAAGATTGCCGGGTGCTCATCACCGGCAGAAATGAATCCGACGTGGAAAAGGCCGCCGCGGCAATAAACTCCGTAAAGCAGGGCGCCGCCATCGGAGTACGTGCCGACGTTCGAAATTACGACGACATGGTGGAAGCCGTGAACCGGGCGGTGGACGCCTTCGGTAAACTCGACGTGGTGATCGCCAACGCCGGTGTAGGGCATTTCGCACCCATCGAGGAGTTGACTCACGACATGTGGCGGGAAACCATGGACATCAACCTCACGGGGGTTTTCAACACCACAAAAGCGGGGATGGATGCCTTAAAGGCTTCGGAAGGGTACCTCATCACCTTGGCCAGCTTGGCGGGAACCAATTTTTTCGCCGGCGGCTCCGCGTACGTCGCGTCGAAGTTCGGTGTGGTGGGCTTCACCCAATCGGTCATGCTCGACGTGAGACAACAAGGAGTCAAGGTAACGACCATCATGCCCGGGTCGGTGGCCAGTCATTTCAACGGCAACGTTCCCGGCGACAAAGACGATTGGAAAGTACAGCCCGAAGACATCGGCCAATTGGTGGCTTCTCTCCTTCGCATGCCGGCGCGGGCTCTGCCTTCCAAAGTGGAAATCCGGCCCATGCGTCCCCCCGTGAAAAACTGAGGGAAGCAACTACGCCCCTACTTTATCGGTGCGCGGGTTTTTGCCCACGCTGGTCTCGATGTATTTGATCACCTGCGAGGCGATGTCCTTTCCGGTGGCTTCTTCCATGCCTTGGAGTCCGGGAGAAGAATTGACTTCAAGCACCAGCGGTCCCCGTGAAGATTCGATCATATCCACGCCGGCCATCTTCAGGCCCATGGCCTTGGCCGCCGCAATAGCGAGGGCGCGTTGTTTTGCGGTGAGCTTCACTTTGGTGGCGGTACCGCCTCGGTGGAGGTTGGAACGGAAATCCCCTTCGGCGCCTTGTCTGCGCATGGCCCCCACCACTTTGCCGTTGACCACGAAGGCACGGATATCCGCGCCGCCGGATTCGGCGATGTATTCTTGGATGAGCATGTTGGCTTGGAGCCCGTAAAACGCCTCCACTACCGATTGGGCCGCTTTTTTGGTTTCGGCCAGTACCACGCCTATCCCTTGGGTGCCCTCGAGGAGTTTGATCACCACCGGCGCACCACCGATTTCCTTCAGCAAATTGTTGAGGTTTTTGGGGTGGCTGGTGAAGATGGTTTTCGGAATGCCGATGTCGTGCCTGCTGAAAATCTGCAAGCTGCGCAATTTATCCCGTGAGCGCACGATGGCGATGGAGGAATTGACGGAAAAAACACCTTTCATTTCGAATTGTCGCACCACGGCCGTACCGTAGAAAGTGACCGACGCCCCGATGCGGGGAATCACCGCGTCGAAATCCTCGACGTCCTTTCCGTCGTAAATGACGCGAGGATTGCGGTGTTCACCGATGACGCTGCACCGCACGTGGTCCAGCACTTTGACGTAGTGACCCCTTTTTTCGGCGGCCTCTTTCAGGCGCCGCGTCGAATACAGCTTGGGATTTCTGCTCAGTATGGCGATTTTCAGCATTTCAAATGGGGTTGGAGGAGGTTTCTTGCACGTACGATCGGGATACGTCGATAAGGAAATCGTTGCGCAGGAATCGGCGGCCCAAGAGTACGGAATAATTCATCGTGGATCGATCGGTCAAGGTGATTTCCGTTCGTTTTTTCACCCTCCCGAGGGCGATATCCAACCGCACTACGTACCGAACTTGAATGATGCCGTTCGAGCTTTTCACCGGCCGCTTGCGGAACTTTTCAAATCGCGTCACGCGTCGCGATCGCTTCAGAAACCGGCAACACAACACTTTTTTCCCTCCCATGGTTTCCATCCAAATCCGGTCGCAGTGCGCCGATGATGTCAACGCCCCGCTGTCGATGCGGGCGACGACGTTGTATCTTCTCAATCCGGGAAAAGCGATGCGTTCCTTTCGGCCCACGATCAATTTTCCGTCGAAGGATATCGGTGGCGAGGTCTGGTCGTGCTCCATGCGATGTCTTAAAAGTCTTATTAGGGAACCACAAATATAACCAACCCACTTTCCAACTTTCATAAGATGAGGTTCGGTGTATATTTGCCGCGTATCGAGTCTTAAGACAAACACCCCCGAAAACCATCACCAAAAGCGACAACACCCTGGAAATCGCCGGCACCAAAGTAGCGCCGGGCAGCCGCACGCGCATCAACGCGCCCATCGCGCGCCTGCCTTCGGGCACGATGATCGAGGCTCCTATTTTCGTTTTGAGAAGCCGGAGAAAAGGTCCCACCGTATTGCTTTGCGGCGGTTTGCACGGCGATGAAATCAACGGGGTGGAAATCCTCCGCCGATTCGTTATGCCCGATTATCCGTGGGAGCTTCAGAGCGGCACCATCATCGCCATCCCGGTGATAAATACCTTTGGGTTCATCAACTTCAGCAGGGAGCTTCCCGACGGGAAAGACGTGAACCGTAGCTTTCCCGGAAATCCCGGCGGTTCACTCGCGTCGCGGGTGGCGCATTTCATGACCCACCGCGTTCTACCTCACGTCGACATCGGCGTGGATTACCACACCGGCGGGGCTTCGCGCTTCAACTTTCCACAGGTGAGGTACGCTGCAAACGACAAGCGGGCAAAGTCCTTGGCGGACGCCTTCGCCCCTCCCGTCATCCTTCACAGCGGCTTGATCGACAAAAGCCTCAGAAAACAGATGCACGGCATGGGCAAGACGCTGTTGGTTTACGAAGGCGGCGAATCCATGCGCTTGGACGGCGACGTAGTGAAACAGGGCATGACCGGCACCCTGCGCCTGCTCAAGCACCTCGGCATGGTGCCGGACGCCCCCGAGCCGGAGTCGCCATCCATTTTGTGCCACAAATCCTCGTGGATCCGGGCCAAGCGCTCGGGCATATACACCGCGGTGGGCAAGGCCGGGGCCTTCGTACACAAAAAAGACTTGCTCGGGTACATTTCCGATCCCTACGGCGAATTTCAGGTAGAGGTACGCGCAACCGCCGACGGATTCGTGGTGGGCCACAACAACATGCCTGTGGTAAACCAGGGAGATGCACTCGTGCACCTGGGAATTACCTGAGCACGGGGCGTATCACCCCGAGCCGACATCCGATTTTACCAAACAAAAAAAGGCGCCCGTCGGGCGCCTTAAATGTTTTCTTACAATTTCAAAAAAGCGGTGCCTCAGTAATTGAAGTTGAAACTGCCATTGGTCAATTGAAGAGTCTCCGCGCCCATGCTCAAAGTACCATTGAAGGTGCCCGATACGGTTCTGGACGCCGTATTGTGTGACGTAATGTTAACCGAGCCCGAAGTGTTCGAGAAAAACTGGGTTCCCTCCATGTACGTGATCATAACGCCCGCCGCACTTCCATCAAGCGCATACGATGCACCGGTCTGGGCATCGTTGGGTATTGAAATTGTCATCCCTCCCGATCCGAAGGTGCCGGTCAACATTAGGCCGCCGGGCGTGCTCGTTGAGATTGCATTATTGTCCGATTTGGGAGTTCCATCCACGGTTACACTGATGGATCCACTTCCGACGCTCATCCCATCATCGAGAGGGGTATAGGGAATGTTTTCGAACACACCCGGATCATTGTTTTCACTGTAGATCATATCCATTGAATTCATTGTATTCGTCAATACATACTGAAAAGTCCCGGAAACGGTATGGTTTGCAGTGTCCAAGGCGGTCACACTAATCAGGGCATAATCATTTTCGGAAGTAAAGCTTGTGTAAATTACGGTGTCCGTTCCCTGTACCCTACTGAAAAATATGTCGGCTTCCGTATAGTAATCCCACACCCCGATGTCCATGGTATTCACCCAAAGAACAAAGGTCTCATTGGGATTCGAAGAGGAACCTTCAATAACAAATGCGTCCAATTCTTCTCTGGCGCTGACGGAGGTGGCCTTCCAATTATGCGCGACGGCCATGGAATCCTGATACGTGGTGGACATGTTAGCGGAAGGTGTGGGCGAAGGACCGTCTTTGTCCTTGTCATCATCTCCACACGCCACAAACACGGAGGCCGCTAGAAAAAAGAGAAATACTTTGCTGATGTTTTTCACAACTTATGGATTTAGGGGGCGCAATGTACTCCCAAAGGTTTAATAAAGCAATGCTTTTCGGCAATTTTCCATAATTACAAGGTGCAAGAGTGCACGGGCCTTGTAAACCCGATGGGTAAACCACGATGGAGACGACGGTCCTCGTCACTATGTTTATATTTAAATAGGTGAATATTCAGGCGGGTATGACCGTGGAGGGTTTTTGTGGGTGGAACAGTTACCCGGTGGCCATGCGTCCACCCTCTAGCCGGGCTCATCCTTCGAGTTCATCTTATTCCTCTTCTTCCTTCCCCGCACGTCCGAATTTTGATCCCGAATTTCGGTAGTCTACCTTTCCGCGTCGACATCCATTCTCAGTCGAGGAAGGTCCGGTTCAGCCCGGGGTTGTACACTTCCATCGCCGAGGCGAAAATCGCCGAGATCCGCTCATCATTCATGTGTTGCCGGCAGCCCTCCCCTGACTTCAATATTCACGAATTTGTGGTATTCGTCCGGAAAAACTTGCGGTTGATGTGTGGATTCCCTATTTTAGAGCCGATTTAACCGACCCTTTTTTTTAACCAAATTTAATCAAGATGAAAATGATGCTTACACACTGGTTTCGTGTGTGTTTGCTCGTGATCGCCGGTTTTGCGATTTCCTTCCAGGGAAATGCGCAATGTGGTGCGAACGAGGAAGCGTACGAAATCTATTTGGCTAGCGGTGGATCCTTTGCGGGCGAACGCAGTTGGGATATCACCCACGTAGCCACAGGAGACATCGTAATGTCTCAGGAATGTGGAGGGTATTTGCCCGGAACCTTCGACCTCTGTCTGATTTCCGGCGAAATTTACACCTTTAACGCCTACGACGACTACGGCGACGGTTGGAACATGTCCGACGATACCGTTTGGGCCATTTCTTGGGCCGACGGACCCGTGGCCTTTGCGGGTGGCAACCCCGACAACGGCACCAGTGGCGACTTTACTTTGGATTGCGCCGCAAGCCAGTTGGAATACAGCCTGACCTTCACGGCGGGCCCACCCCCCACCTGTACCCCACCCGAGGTATCGCTTGAAAGCGTTCGCGACTGCGACTCGGGGTCATACAGCACTACGGTAACCATCGAAACCGCAGCACTCCCTGAGTCTGCACCGTTGATTGCGGTGACCGCATCCATAGGCGGAGTACAGGTGGACGGAGGAACGATTTCCAACTTGGTGGGACAGTCCATCGAGCTGGGACCCTTCGATTTGAACGAAGAAGTTTTCATCTCTTACTCGGTTCTCGGGTTAAATTGTCCGGCGGTAGAATCCGTATACATGGACGACATAGGATGTCCCATCAATTTGGTGTGCGGCGAAACTTCCGTAAGGTCGCTCTGTCCGGGCAACAACGAGACTGCACACTACCTGTACAGCAGCCCGTCAGACGAGCCCATCGTAATGATCATTACCGAAGGGACCATGGAATCGTGCTGCGATGAAATCATCGTTCGCGACGGACCGGATGCCTCATCCCCCATTCTCTACCAAGGGAACAATGGCGGAGACTTGGCCGGCATGATGTTCGTCTCCACCGGTGGAAGTCTCTTCGTGGAATTCGACACCGATGGCTCAATAAGCTGTATAGACGGCTCTGCATCAGCTTCGGAACTTACATGGCAAGTGGGCTGCCTCCTGAACTGCGAGGGCACACCCTCCGCCGGAACTCCCGAAGTTTCGGACATCATAGTTTGCGCAGGTACGGCTTTCAGCCTGAACATTCAGGGATCGGATTACCTCATGGACAACATGGAAGGTCTTTGGCAATCTTCACCGGCCGGTGAAGATAACTGGACCGACATCGACGGTACCGACACTCCCTGGATCAACTTCCCCGACGGGGCTTTTGCGGATACGGACTACCGCTACACCCTCACCTGCACCAACAGCGGAGAATCAGCTACTTCAGACGTGATCCACGTCACCATGAACCCCGTCTATACCGAGTGTTACTGCACCCCAACGGGAGCCTCCAACACTTTGGATGAGATTCTGAGTTTTTCAATCAGCAACCTCACCAACACATCGGCTCCGAGCGAAGGCGTGAACGGTTATTCTGATTATACAGAAACCGTGGAACCCGCCGAATTGATTCCGGGCGAGGAGTACATCGCTTCGCTCACCTCAAACATAGGCGGTGGCAACCACGGTGCGGCCATTTGGATCGATTACAACGACAATGGCTATTTTGAGGAATTCGAAAGAGTGACTTTTTTGAACAACATTCCGGGCAGCGGAAACGTGGACTTCCCGTCTTTCCTTGTAGACAACTACCCCGGCATACATCGCCTCAGGGTACAATACACATATAACCAAGGCGGGCTAGAACTCGATCCCTGTATCGTTCCTTTTTTCTCGGAAACCGAAGATTACCTCGTTGACATCGCAACACTCGACGACTGCCAAGGCGCTCCCACTGCCGGAGTCCCCGTAGAAGCCGAGTTGCTTATTTGTCCCGAATTGGGCTTCTCGCTATCCGTGGATGGTGCGTCCGGTATGGCCGGCGGGCTTACCCGAATCTGGCAATCCTCCCCCGCTGGAGAAGACAACTGGACCGATGTGCCCAATGCTACCGGCACAACGCTGCACATGAACGACGGAATCTCCTCGGATACGGATTTCCGCTACTATGTTTCGTGTGAAAGCACCGACGAGTTCGATATTTCCGATGTGATCCAAGTAACGATCAATACGGTAGCCTCCGATTGCTACTGTATTCCTTCCGGAACCTCAACGAGCTTTTACATCGGCAGCTTCTCTACCACCGATGGGGATCAAAACATTTCCAACCTCAACAGCGGAGTGTCGCCCGGTGGATACGGTGATTTCACGGACATGACCGTGTCGCAGGTACAAACCCTCGACATCTCGTTCTCCGCCAGTTTTATCGGAAGCACCTCCGGTGTTAGAATTTGGGTAGACTGGAACCAAGACGGTCATTTCGACGTCGATAACGAAGTGGCCTTTAACTCCACCTTTTACAGCTCGACACATACAGGGACCATCACTGTTCCCGCAGACGCTGTTCCAGGTGCCACCCGCATGCGCGTTGCCAATAACTGGTTGAATTCAGAAGGAATCGTAGCTCCTTGTTCCACGGCCTTTCCAAACGGTGAATTCGAAGACTACACCTTCGAAGTGATCGCCCTTGAGGATTGTGCGGGTGAAGTGAGCGCGGGAACCACCGTTCCGGATTTTGAAGTGTGTGCCGGAGCTGATTTCATGGTAATCACCGAAGGCGCCACCCAACCGGCCACCGGCCTGACGAGGGTATGGCAATCATCCCCCGCGGGAGAAGACACGTGGACGGATATAGACGGATCGTACACCTCGGAATTTACCGTCGAAGGCGGCATCCTCGAGCCCACGGAATTCAGGTATTATGTAGAATGTACCAACTCGGGCGACTCCGATGTCTCCGATCCCATCTTGGTATCCATGGCGCCGGGAGTTGATTGTTACTGCATCCCTACGGGAGCCACCAACAACTCGGATGAGATCCTCAACTTCACTTTGAGCAACCTGAACAACTCATCCAGCCCCAGCGAAGGCGTGAACGGTTATTCGGATTATACCGAAACCGTTGAACCCGCCGAATTGATTCCGGGCGAAGAGTACATCGCTTCGCTCACCTCAAACATAGGCGGTGGCAACCACGGTGCGGCCATTTGGATCGATTACAACGACAATGGGTTTTTTGAAGCGAACGAAAAAGTAACTTATTTGGGTAACGAAATACAGGGTAGCTCAACGGTGGATTTCCCCGCATTCATCGTAGAGAACTCCCCCGGAATCCACAGACTCCGAGTTCGCTATACTTATTTCCAAAGCGGGGAGGGACTCGACCCCTGTGTCAGCACGACAACCTTCAGCGAATTTGAAGACTACTTGGTGAATGTAGTCGCCCTGGAAGCTTGCACAGGTACGCCTTCAGCGGGTACTCCACTCGAGGCTAACCTCGAAGTGTGTGCCCTCACCGCTTTCAGCATTAGCGTTGTGGATGCCTCGGATCCCGCAGGAGGTTTGGATCGCCAGTGGCAGTCCTCCCCGGCCGGTGAGGATAACTGGACCGATATGGTCGACCACACCTACACCACGCTGCATATATCCGAAGGCATTTCAGAGCCCATGGATTACCGATACACCGTGCTGTGCAACAACACCGAAGAATCTGACGTGTCCGATGTGATTTCGGTAACCCTCAATCCGGTTGTCACCGATTGCTACTGTATTCCTTCCGGAACTTCAACGAGCTTTTACATCGGCAGCTTCTCTACCACCGATGGGGATCAAAACATTTCCAACCTCAACAGCGGAGTGTCGCCCGGTGGATACGGTGATTTCACGGACATGACCGTGTCGCAGGTACAAACCCTCGACATCTCGTTCTCCGCCAGTTTTATCGGAAGCACCTCCGGTGTTAGAATTTGGGTAGACTGGAACCAAGACGGTCATTTCGACGTCGATAACGAAGTGGCCTTTAACTCCACCTTTTACAGCTCGACACATACAGGGACCATCACTGTTCCCGCAGACGCTGTTCCAGGTGCCACCCGCATGCGCGTTGCCAATAACTGGTTGAATTCAGAAGGAATCGTAGCTCCTTGTTCCACGGCCTTTCCAAACGGTGAATTCGAAGACTACACCTTCGAAGTGATCGCACTTGAGAATTGTGAGGGTGAAGTGAGCGCGGGAACCACCATTCCGGAAATGGAGGTGTGTGCCGGCGTTGATTTTACGCTGCTGGCTGAAGGTGCCTCCGAACCGGCCACCGGTCTGACCCGGGTATGGCAATCTTCCCCCGCGGGCGAAGACACTTGGACGGATATAGACGGATCGAACGCCTCGGAATTTACCATCGAAGGCGGCATCTTTGAGCCCACGGACTTCCGTTACTCGGTGTCGTGTTCATTCAGTGAGGATTCGGAAGTCTCCGACGTGATCTCGGTTACATTGCTGCCCGGAAACGAGTGCTATTGTGATGCACCGACAATTTCCAACGTGGAGCCCATCACTTTTGTGGACTTCGGTAGTATCCAGAACGCTTCGCCGGCACCACTCACATCGCCCGCTTATGAAGATTTCACGGACCTATTTACCGAGGTATACCACGATGTGCCCACCCCGATATCCCTCCAAGGAAATACCGGTGGCAACTGGACCAACTACTTCACGGTATTTATCGACTGGAACCAAAACGGCGTTCTGGACGATGAGGGGGAAGTCTACGAAATAGGCAGCATCGTCAATTCGAGCGGTTTGGATGGACAATCCGCAGACGGAGTGATCACACCACCGCCAACCGCTCTGGAAGGAAGTACGCGGATGCGAATTGTCAAAAACTTCAGCACGTCACCGCTCGATCCTTGCGGAAGCTACAGTTTTGGACAAACCGAGGACTACACCGTAATTGTTGGAGAATTCATACCCGACTGTCCCGACCTCGATATGAACATCGGTTGGTCTTGTGACGACGGAGACCCCGAAACGTACAACGATATCGTGAATGAAGAATGCGAGTGTGTGGGTACACCCTTGGGCGATGCCTGCGTATGGACGGTTCACGTTTGGTATGACGGATGGGGTGACTTCATTACCTGGTCGTTGACTGATGCAACCGGAGGCACCCTGCTGTCCGGCGGCACTTACGGCAGCGGTTTTGACGATACCCAATCGGTTATAGCTGCAGGACCCCTGACCTTTTCAATAAGTGATTGGGGTACTTTCTCGGACAACTTGGCCAATTTCACAGTCTCGAGAGGAGATGAAATCCTAGTAAGCGGTGTGGCCGGTGCCGAGGCTCAAACGTTCAGCAACCTCACCTGTACCGGGGAGATTGAATACGACTGCCCCGACCTCCAGCTCAACTTCGGAGACAGCTGCGATGACGGTGATCCGACCACGATCGACGACGCGGTCAACGAAGACTGCGAATGTGTGGGAACTCCGGTCCCCGCAGGAACCGACTGCGAGAATCCTTTCGTAGTGGAATCGCTGCCCTTCGACCATGAGAGCGATATGGCCCTGTATGGAAATGACTACACCACTACGGACGTTCCCCCGCTGGCACCCGGTGCCGTAACCGATGGAACGGGAAGCTCGTCTTACCTCTCGGGCGACGAAGTAGTGTACTCTTTCACACCTGAGAGCAACATGATGGTGAACATTTCAACCACAAACGCCAACGACTGGGTTGGTTTGTGGGTGTTCACCGGATGTCCCTTCTCATCCACGGTGGGTTACCATACCGCCACTTCCGGAGCTACAAGGCTCATTCCCGAGCTGCCCGTCCTGGCGGGACAGACGTACTACATCGTGCTGTCCAACTGGCCGACGATTAGCTCGACCGCCTACACCATCCACATCGAAGAAGCGGTTCCCGATTGTCCGGACCTCGGTTTGAACATCGGTTCGCCGTGTGACGACGAAGATCCGGAAACAACCAACGACACCGTAAACGAAAACTGCGAGTGCGTGGGCGTTCCCTTGGGAGAATGTCTGAACGACAGCCAGTATCCTTCTTCGGCGATTACGCCGAACGGTATGGAGGTGACGACTATCAGCACCTGTAATTACTTGGAGGAGTACTCGGTCATTACCGGCATCCTCGCCGACTCCGACTACGAATTCACCGTGACCGGTAACGGATACATCACGGTGAGGGAAGGCGCAGTAGACGGTGAGATTATCGGTTCGGGATATTCCCCGTTGACGGTAACCACCAACTCTACAGACGACCTCTACGTTCACTGGAACACGGATGACGCTTGCGGAACCGGAACGGGCTGCGTTACCACTACGGTGCAATTGCTCATCTTCTGTCCCGACCTCGGTCTGTACGTTGGTGACGCTTGCGACGACGGAGACGCCGGAACCGTGAACGACGTCGTAGATGTGAACTGCGATTGCGTGGGTACTCCGGTGGCAACCAATGACGAAGCCTGCACGGCTACTGTCTTGGAATGTGGTGACGAAATCGCCCAAACTTTGGCGGGCGCAACGGAATCCATGAGCGACAACTGCTTTGGAAGCGGCACCTCCGACGTTTGGTTCACTTTCGTCAGCGACGGAACGCAGGCCTACACCGTGAGCGAAATCTCTTCGTTTGATGCGGTGGTTCAACTTTTTGTTGGAGATGACTGCGAAAACCTCGTCGAAGCAGGCGCCTGTCAGGATAGTCCCGAGAACTACACCATTTCGGAAGCGGGAACCTACTATTTCCGCGTGCGCCCCTACTTCGCGTCGGGCAACGAAGGAAACATCGTGGTTAGCTTGGAGTGCCTGTCCATGGCAACCAATGACGAAGCCTGCACGGCTACTGTCTTGGAATGTGGTGACGAAATCGCCCAAACTTTGGCGGGCGCAACGGAATCCATGAGCGACAACTGCTTTGGAAGCGGCACCTCCGACGTTTGGTTCACTTTCGTCAGCGACGGAACGCAGGCCTACACCGTGAGCGAAATCTCTTCGTTTGATGCGGTGGTTCAACTTTTTGTTGGAGATGACTGCGAAAACCTCGTTGAAGCAGGTGCCTGTCAGGACGGCCCCGAGAACTACAGCATTTCGGAAGCGGGAACCTACTACTTCCGCGTGCGCCCGTACTCCTCGTCAAACAACGCAGGAAACATCGTGGTAAGCCTGGATTGCGTTCCCTTCGGCGAATGCTTGAACAGCAGCCTGTATCCTTCTTCGCCGGTTACGCCGGACGGTACGGAGGTTACGACGATCTCCACTTGCAACTACTTGCAGGAATACTCGATCATTACAGGCATCATCGCAGGTGCCAACTACGAGTTCACCGTTGAGAACAACGGGCACATTACCGTAAGGGAAGGTGCTGTTGACGGTCCGATCATCGGTTCGGGATACTCCCCGTTGACGGTGACCACCAACTCGACCGACGACCTGTACGTTCACTGGAACACGGATGACGCTTGCGGAACCGCTTCGGGTTGCGTTACCACTTCGGTACAGCTCTTGGGTGGGGCATTCGACTGCCCCGACCTCGAGGTCAACTTCGGAGACAGCTGCGATGACGGTGATCCGAACACGATCAACGACTCGATCAATGAAGCATGCGAATGCGTGGGAAGTGTTCCCGAACCCTGTGTGAACGACTTCCAATACCCGCTCTCAGCGGTAGCAATCGAAGGAGGACTGCAAACCATTACCACTTGCAATTTCTTCGGGGACTACAGCTGGCTGACCGGTGTAGTGGAAGGTTCGGAATACACTTTCACCATCACCGACAACGGATACATTACGGTGCGTTCGGGAGCTGTTGACGGCGAAGTAATAGGAATGGGCGTATCGCCCCTTACCGTTACGGCTACGTCGTCAGACGACTTCTACGTGCACTGGAATGCAGACGCGGCTTGTGGTATAGGCGAAGACTGTCAAACCACCACGGTGGAGACGGCCCTCCCCGATTGTCCGGACTTGGGTCTGAACATCGGTGATTCCTGCGACGACG
>CAZNOG010000019.1:0-9283 GCA_964574635.1 uncultured Cryomorphaceae bacterium
CCGGCGTATTCCTTCAAATTTCATCTGGGCATTTCCCTTCCCATGATCATGACCTCCTTTATCCAGCTGATCAACGGGAAAGTGGATGTGATTATGCTCGGGCATTTCTTGGATACCTACGAGGTGGGGGTTTTCGTGATGGCGCTGAAGCTCTCCGTGATCACCAACTTCGTGATCGGCGCTCTGAAGACCATCGCAATGCCGAAAATATCGGAATTGTTTTGGTCGGACAAACGGGTGGAACTCAACAACGTGGTGCAGTATTCCACGCGGCTGATTTTCGTGTATTCCTTTCCGGTATCGGTGGTGCTTTTGGTTTTTCCGGAATTCGTACTCAGTTTGTTCGATGAAGATTTCGCCGTAGGGGCGTTGACGTTGCGCATCTTCGCCGTAACGCAAATGGTCAACGCATTTTCGGGCATGGTGGCGGTCTTCATGAACATGGCCGGGCATCAGAAGTTTTTCATGCGACTGGTACTGGTTTCCACCTTGGTGAATATCGCTCTGAACTTCTGGTTGATCCCCGTGATGGGAATCGAAGGTGCGGCCATCGGAACCATGGTCACCACCATAGGATGGAACTTAGTGGGGGTGTATTTTATCTATAAAAAGAACCGGATTATGACCTTCTACAACCCCTTCTACAAAATCAGGTCCCGGAAGGGTTGATCCAGTGATCGAGGTCTCGGTCGATGAGTTTCGACAAGGTCTTCACGTCGTCTTGGTACAATTCGCGCAAGTAGTTTTTCATCTCGGGTGAGGGGCCTTCGGACTTCGTGAGGTTCTTGCTTTTGATGCCCTTGCGGATCCGCTCCCGGCGTTCTTTGTTGAAAAAGGTGCGGAACACGGGACGCAGAACCATTTTCACGGGGTTTTCGTGGGTGATGAATTTTTGCAAAAGGGCGCTCTTGGGTTTTCCGGAAGGGTTGTACGTTTTGGCGGTCGGCACGTCCATTGGTGTGACCCCGATGAATCGGGCGATGGATTTCATTGTGGCGCCGGCGTCTTGTTTCAAGTCGTCGTACAACCATACCCCCACGTGTTCGAAGGCTTCTTGATAGGCGCGTACTTGGGCGGCGTAAAACCCGAGTGCCAAGTGGTGCCACATGAAGTCCCACCCGGCGTTTTTGCGCTCTTTCTCCGCCCGCAACGATTCCTCGAAGGTGAGGTCTTCGAAGAGGTCTTTGGTAAAGTGTTGGTAGGATGAGTAGCATCGGTCCACGGGGTTGCGGAGGATCATGGCGATTCGAACGTCCTTTCCCAGCGTTTCCCGGATCAGTGGGATGCTCTCGCGGTGGTGGTACAAGTAGCCGGTACCGATCTCCCCGGTGGTTTTTCCCTTGTCGATGTCGGCGTATACTTTCAGGTACTCGTCACGAGTGAGGATCAAATCGGATAGGGGGCGCTGTTTCGGGTAGGGAAGGTGGTTGTCGACGAGTACGTCCTTCATGAAGTAGAACGTCTCCTTTACCGGAATGCTGACTTCGGGGTGCTGCCTCAGGTAGTGGTAGATGGAGGTCGTGCCGGCCTTGGCGGTTCCGACGAAGAGGAATTTCGGCAGATTCATTTCGACAAAGGCTTTGTGGCTTTCCAATGCGACAGATCCCGGGAGATGGCCTTCTCGAGTTTTTCGATGTCCGCGGAGAAAAATTCCGTGAGCCGTTCCGCGATGGCTGCGTCCATGGGTTCTTTGGTCAGCAGTTTCGACATGAGCTTGTCCCGTCGGTCGAGGAGCTTTTTCTTGGTGGCTTCGGGCAGGAGGTTGACCGCGTTTTTCAACAGTTTATTCTTCCTCATCAAATCGACGGCCAGGCGGCTTTTGGGGATCCCGCTCGGGTTGGCGCGGACGTCTTCGCCCACTTCCACAGGCTCCACGCCGAGGAAGGAGAATATTTCGTCGTAGACTTCGGGCGTCTTCAAGTCTTCGGTCAGTCGAACCATCACGTGGTCGAAGTTGCGGAGGAAGGTTTCCACGGCATCGGCATATAAGCTGTATCGGAGGTAGTCGAAGCCCCATCTCTTTTTCCTCCACTCCTCGATTCCTTCCTGAGAGATCGCCTCGGCGAAGGAACGCGTTTCGAATCCGTTTCTGACCAAGTACGTGTAATGGGAATAAGCCCTCTGCACAGGATTGCGCAACAGGATGATGACTTTGACATCGCGGAGCTGGTCGCCGTACAAAGCCCTCATATTGGCCACGGTATCCGTCGCGGTGTAGAGGTAAGAAGTGGATGCGTCGCCGGTCAATTGGTCGGCCGAGGCATCGGCGTACAGCGGAAGGTAATCTTCCGTTTTCCAGACGATGTGGTCTACAAATCCCGGGTCGCCGTACTCCGGTTTCTTCCCTCCGAAACTGAAATAAAAAGGTTCTTTCCGGTTTTTGGGAAAGAACAATCCGGGGTGGCGATCCAGATTCCGGTACAGCGTGGTGGTTCCGGATTTCGCCGCTCCGGGGATGATGAAGTCGGGCAACCGGAACTTAATGTTTTCAATGGTCGTAGTCAGCATACACCGCGAAAGTCCGATAATATTCTCTATTTTCGAATACCTACCGGGAAAATTTGAACTTTTGCACTTTGAGCCTAACCGAACCTCGCATATGATCCTGAAGATCGAAGACCGGGAGTTGAATTTTCCCGATATCCTGATCCTGGGTGCAGCCAAGAGTGGCACCACTTCCTTGGCATTTTTCCTCAAGCAACACCCCGACGTGTTCATGCCCCGAAAAGAACCGGGATTTTTCGCCTATCACGGCGTCGACTACGATTCCATCCCCTCGGGAATCCGCGACAGGCAAATCACCGACTTGAAAGAGTACACGGACATGTACCGCAAAGCGGGGAGCGGCCGCAAAATCTGCGATGCCTCGGTGGCGCAATTCACGCGGCACCGGCAGACCATCGAAAACATCCGAAAGTTTTACGGCGACCGCGCGGGGGAAGTACCGATGTTCGTCATTCTCAGGCAGCCGGTGGAACGCGCGTTCAGCCACTACCTCATGTTCGTGAAAAACGAATTGGAGGAATTGCCCTTCGAAGAGGCGATCAAGCCCGAAAACGTCGCCGCCCGCATCGACAAGCAGCTGGGGTACGATTACCTCGGCGGCAGCATGTATGCCGAACGCGTACGTGAATTGAAGGAGGCGTTTCCTCACCTCACCGTGTACCTCACGTCTGATTTGCGAGGGGGAGACGATTTTCTGCGGGAGTTTTTGGAGCGGTGCGATTTGCGCACCGACGTTTCCATCGATACCAAAACACGACTCAATCCGAGCGGAATGCCCAAGAAAAAAGGGGTGATCCGAACGCTGCACCGCCGCACCAAACTCAAAGAAATGATGAAGCGGGTGTTGCCCGACAAGGTCCAGTTTCGACTCACGGCCATGAAATCCTCTTTGTTGGAGAAAAGCGTAGAAAGGGTGAAAATCGACCCCGATCTGAAAGCCCGGCTCACCCGCGACGTGTTCGGGGAGGACATCGCGGAACTCGAAAAAATCATCGGTCGGGATTTGTCGTCTTGGAAATCGCCCTTGCCGGCGGAAATGAAAGTTTGAAGAAGTGAGTTACGTGACTACCGGACGACGCAGCCTTTTGACTCCCGCCGAAGCCCTTCTGAACAGAACCGTGGTTTGGTCGCTGTTCTTGTTTTTCAACCTCATGGTGACCTTCCGTGTGTTGTTGGCGAGCTTCTTCTTTGAAATCGAATTGATGGTGGAAACCGCGTACGCCGGCATTCTGTTGGTGTATTTGGTGTACCGACTTGCGACTCGGGCCCTGGCGGGGAATCTGCGATTCAATTCCTTCGAGATATACATGGGTTTGCTGTTCCTGTTGCCCATCATCGCGGCGATCGGAGCGCAGAGAGTGTTCGGTCAGCCCCTGTTCTACGGCATGGGAGCTTCCCGCGATTTTTACCTTCTCTACGGTGGTCTGGTCGTGTACGATCTGTTGCGCCGAAATGCGGTATCCATCGAATTGGTGGAGCGCATGTTCGTGTTCACGGCCTGGGCTACGCTGATCTTCTACTACGCCGTATCGCTGCTGATCGACCCCGGGCAGTACAAAGAAACCGGCTTGGCGGGCTCCAACCCCGAAAAAGGCGGGGAGGTATACTACCGATTCAACATGGCCTTCATGTTTTTCGGTTCCATCTACTACATCGTCAAGGGGTTTTACCAAAAGAAATACCACTTCTTCGGGTACGCCGCCCTCTTCCTGTTCTACATCTTTTTCATGCGGTTAGACCGCACGTCCATGGCCGTGGTGATCGCCGCCATTACGATGTTTTTCCTCACCGGATTGCACCCTAAGCGGCAGGTTTTGTGGTTGGGATTCGTGGTTCTGGTGCTCGCCGCCGGAGGGTTGGCGGCCTTCATCTTCTTCCCCACGGAGGTGCAGCAGTATCAAGCCATGTTCAGAGAGGCCATGGAACTCGCCGGCTTCGCTCAACCCATCGCCGGGGATGAAACCATCCGGGTATACGAAATGAACGTCGCCTTGGAGCAAATTGCACGCAGCCCGATTATCGGCAACGGAAGGCTCAGCAACAATTGGGTGGAAGGGGGCTACAACCGATTTTTCGGATTCTTCTACCCTTCCGATATCGGGGTGCCGGGACAAATTTTCATCTATGGATTCCCTGGAGCGATGATCCTCTACGCCCAATTCTTTTTCGCCTTGTGGTACGCCTCGCGGATCAAAACCATCAAGCGAAACGTATTTTTGGTCACCATTAAGTTTTTTATGTTGACGCTGGGTCTCGACGCCCTCACCAACGGATATGTCACCATGTACGCCGCCCAATCGATCACCGCACTGGCGATCATCTACTTTTTCTTTCAAAAGGACAAAATTGCGCGACTCTCTTCCCGGGCTTAGACAGAAAAGCGGAATGGACGAATGCAGGAGATTCCTCCCGTCCTTTGCTCATCGCGATGCACGATCGCGGGCGATGCGCATCCGCATTTCACCGAGGTATTGCACGGACATGGAAAAGAACCAAGGATCATGAACCACACACCAAAACCCAACTTCTTCGTCATCGGCGTAGTGAAAGGTGGAACCACTTCCCTCTACCACTACCTGCTCCAACATCCCGACATCTACCTCCCCCCGATCAAGGAGACGAACCACTTCGCCGCAAAAGACATCCGTGAATCGGATTTCCTGCCCGAATACGCCATGGATGTCAAAATCGACTTGGATGCGTACATCCGTTCGGGCATGAAGCGCCAGGTGCACATCGCCCACGTCAACGACAGAAACCAATACGAGAAGCTGTTTTCGAAGGTGAAAGATGAATCGGCCATAGGCGAAATCAGCAATTGCTACATGATCTGCCCCTCGGCGGCTCGTGAAATCCACGACTACGCACCCGGCGCCAAAATCATGGTGGTACTTCGCAACCCCATTCACCGCGCGTGGTCGCAGTACCTCATGAACCTCCGCGAGGCCAAAGACGGCGACGGAGGCTTCATCGCCGCGTTGGAGGCGGATCGGGACCGGACCAAAACCGGTTGGGGGGTTAACCACCAATACTTGGAACTGGGCCGGTACGCCTCTCAACTGAAGAGGTACTTCGACCTGTTCGGCCGAGAAAACGTACTGGTGATGTTCTACGAAGAATACAGGCAATCACCGGCGCAGGTCATGAAGGAAATCTGCCGATTTCTCGGTGTGGACGACGGATTTGAGTTTGACTTTTCGGAAGAGAGCAACAAAGCCGGCATGCCGCGCAGCGTCGCCCTGAACAAAATGCTGGTCAAAAGCGGAGCCATCAAAGCGCTGAAGGGAATCACGCCAAAGAGCGTTCGAAAGAAATTCGCCCAAGCGTTGTACACCGACAAAAATCTGCCCCGCATCGCCGAAAACGAAAAGGCCTGGTTGGCGGAGTACTACTCCGAAGAGATGCGTGAACTGGAAAATCTGATCGGCGACGGCGTACCGCGGTGGTGGCCGGAATTCAAAACCTCGAACCATGAAATCCGATGAACTGACCTCCACGGCGGAACCGGTATTTTTCATCACCGGAAATTCCCGCAGCGGCACCACCATGATGATGCGGATCATGAACAACCACTCCCTGATCCATTCCATCAACGAACCGCACTTTTTCGGCAAGATGTGGTCGCCGTCGGACGACGGAAAACCCATCGGGCGGCAGGAAGCCGGCGACCTTTTGGCCAAACTGTTTACCGGGCAGCGCGCTGGATTCTTCGAGCCCGTAGCCAAACACCGGTGGGAGTACGAGCCGGAAATCCGGGAATTGCTCGACCGATGGGAAGCGCAGGGATACACCCGTTTGGGGGTGTACACCGGATTCCTCTTCTATGAAACCCGCCGGGCGGGAATGACGCACCCGTGCGAAAAAACCCCGCAAAACGTGTTTTACCTCGACGAAATCCTGCGCTTTTATCCCGCCGCCAAAATCGTGAACATGATTCGCGACCCACGCGCAACCATGCTCTCCCAAAAGAGGAAGTGGAAGCGACGAAAGTACGGTGCGGACTTTCTCACCACGAGAGAAATCATCCGATTGAAAATAAACTACCACCCGCTCACCATAAGCCGCTTGTGGAAGTCGGCCATCGGTGCAGTGCGCCCTTTCGAAAACCATCCCCGCGTCATGAACGTCCAATTCGAAAAGCTCGTTTCCGCACCCGAAAAGGTCATGGCGGAGGTGTGCGGATTTTTGGGCGTGGAATTCGAACCCGACATGTTGTTGGTGCCCCACGCCGGCTCGTCGAGCGAAGCGGACCAAAACGACAAGCTGGGCATCCGAAAGCCCAAACCCAAATCGTGGACCGAGAAAGGGCTTACCCACTCGGAAATCAGAATTTGCCAACGTATTTGCGGTGAATACATGGACAAATACGGCTACGAAAAAGTGAAAACCAACCCGTGGGCTCCGGCCGTGTTGTGGCAGTATTTCATCTTCCCGTTCAAAATCATGCTCGCCCTGCTCGTCAACCTCAACCGCATGCGCAGTATTGGTGATACCATAAAAAGAAGACTTCTCGCCGAATGATACGACGCGTTCATTTGTTCGATTTCGATTTTTACGCCGCCGATTCCCTTCAGGAAATCGTCGAAGACGTGGTGTCAAAATCGGGTACCGAAGGTGGAAAGCTCCCCCTCATGGTCACGCCAAACGTAGACCAGCTGGTCAATTTGGAGAAAAAGCGGTACGCCGGCTTGCGCAAATCATTGGAAAATGCGCAGTGGATTTTGCCCGACGGCCAGCCCTTGGTCACCATGAGCAAAATGTTGTTGGGCCGGGAAAAAGGCATTCCCATACGGCTCACGGGCAGCGATTTTTTTCCGCTTATCTGGAGGCGTCTCCGCGACGATCGGGAGCCCGTGGCCATCGTATTGCCCAAGGCGGAACTCGGCGAACGCCTGCGCGTGGAAAACCCCGAAACGGTGTACTACGCCCCTCCGTTTTTCAAACTCGACGACCGAGAAGCCTTCGAGGAAGTGGTCCAAGCCTCCGCCGCCATGTTCGAAACCGGCCGCATACGATACCTGTTCATCGGGCTGAGCTTCCCCAAACAAGAGCACCTGGCCCTGCGCCTGTTTGAAGTGCTCGCCGAACGCGGCATCGACTTGCCCAAAACGTTCCTGCTCGGCGCGTCATTCGAGTTTTATCTCGGCACCAAAAAACGCGCGCCCATGTTTTACCAAAAAATGGGCATCGAATTCGTGCACCGCGTCATCACCGAGCCCCGCCGCATGGTAAAACGCTACCTCATCGACGACCTCGCCTTCATCCCCATCGCCATCCGCGAAATGCGCAAAAAGCGATAAGGCTCCCCGAGCACACGCCGAAAAAGCGCGGGGGTGTTTTGGGTTTTTGTGGGCGTGGCTCCCGCCTCCCTATCCACGGTAAATCGTCGAGCTTTGTTTTTGCCGGGACGATGCACGGAAATTCCGCCGGGAAAGGATTGTGTACGATGCGACGCACCTTTTCGAAGTGGAGCTCGCATGAGGGCGAACATCGGTATCCTTTTTTATCGTACGCGGTAGATCGATGGAGGCGGATCGGGGCGATCTTGTGAGCCCCCGTACCGCCCCATCGAACCCGCGTACGAAAAAAAGATAGAGATGGAAGACCGACCCCGGCCCGAAGGAATTTTTCCGCCGACGGGATTCGTTATCACAATTTAAGCACGACCGAACCGAGGGGAACTTCCGGCCGGGGGCATGCCCACCATATCGATACGAGGCTCAGTTTTTAATCCGTTTGCAGCAAGTGCCCGATGTCTTTTTTCAATTGGGCACTGAAGATGCGGGCGCCGCGCAGGTTGATGTGGCTCGAGTTTTTGAAACAACTGTCGCTCAGCGCCAACCTGCTGTAATCGTATGCGTGCAAGTTGGGGAAGTTGGTGTTCCAATGGTTGAAGAGGCTGTCGATTTTGTCGAAGTTTTGGATGCCGACCACCTCGCTGTGGTGTTGGGGCGAGTAGATCATGAAGACGACGCGGTGGGGGTGGGCGCGCACCATGGATTCGAATTTTCCGATTCGCGCGGTGTCTTCGGCGAAATTGAGCGCGATGTCGAGCTGTTCGAGCTCCATTTTGTCGGTGAGCGTCATGGTGCGGTGGGAGCGCGCCTTGGCTTCGAGCTCGTCGCGTCTTTCGATCATGGCGTAACGCTTGTTGACGAAGGTTCCGAACAACTCGTCGCCGGGGTAATGGTCTAGGAAAAATCCGCCACGGCTCATCTGCTTCCGATCCGTTGCCGTGCGGTTGAGCGCCCTCAAATACTGGATATAGCTGCCGAAGTACCGGATTCCGGGTATGAGCTGGTAGTTGTCGAGGCGGTCGTTTCGCCGCAAAAACTCCACCACCCTCTCATCGTACGTCAAAGGCATGAAGGTGTACAAATCGATGGTGTGCGAGGGCATGCTTTTGAAAAACCGGTTGTTGAACTCGATGATGATGGGCGAGTCTTTGTCCTTGGCCAATTCGATTTCGAGGAGAAATTCGATGATGTCGAAATTGCATTTGGGCATGGAGTAATTGAACACGTTTTCGCCCAAGGTATCGGGGATGAACGCGCTGCGTCCTTTGCTGCTGCCGAATACCGGGATCTCGTCGGGGTGGTTTTCTTCCATGAGGCGCTTGACCTTTTGGGAGTTCGACAATTCGGTTTCTTTAGGCAGAATGACGTGTTGGAAAAACTGGTCTATGGCCAGCGCAATGACAATGGCCACGGCAAAGGGTGCGAGGAAGGTCAGGAAGTTTTTCCTGTTGTGGAATGGATACATGGCCTTAGAATTGGAA
>CAZNOG010000019.1:9383-49505 GCA_964574635.1 uncultured Cryomorphaceae bacterium
AGGAGGTTGAGGTTCAACAACCTTTGCAAAGCGTTTCCAACGGGATTTTTGCGAATCATGGCAAACAGCGGAACATTTCTCAAAACGCGCTGGGTGATCAACACCACTCCGTTGAGTAGGCCGAAGAAGATGAAGGTCCAGTTGGCGCCGTGCCAAAACCCGATGAGCACGAGCACCACGATAGCCCAGACGGCACGCGCGGAGGGCGATCTATTGATCTTGGACAGGGGAATGTACACGTAGTCGCGGATCCAACTGGTGAGCGAGATGTGCCACTTGCTCCAGTACTCGCTGTGGTTTTCCGACCACAAAGGGCGGCGGAAGTTTTCCATGAGGCGAACTCCCATGAGGCGCGCCGACCCGATGGCAATGTCGGTGTATCCCGAAAAGTCGCAGAACAGCTGAATGGCGAAGAAAAACGCCCCCAAGTACAACTGAATTCCCGTGGTTCCCTCGACGTTTGAATAGATGGAGTTCACGTAGAGGGACAGCGTATCCGCCACGACGAGCTTTTTGAAAAACCCCAGCAATATTTTGTTGATGGCGTAGCGAATGTCGTCTCGCGTGACTTTGGGGTTTCGCTTGAATTGGGGAATCAGGCGCACACTCCTCTCGATGGGGCCGGCCACAAGTTGGGGGAAATACGACACGTAGAGCGCGAAATAACCCAAGTGCGTTTCGGCCGCGGCTTTGCGCTGGTACACGTCGATGGTGTAGCTCAAGGTTTGGAAGGTATAAAAGGATATACCCACCGGAAGGAGGATTTGTACGAAGTCGTACTGGACGAAAATGTTGAATTCTTCCAGGAAGAGCACCGTGTTTTCGGTGAAAAAATTGAAGTACTTGAAAAAGAAGAGCAGCCCGAGGTTGGTAGCGATGCTGATCATCAAATACATTCGACGAGTCTTCCGCTCCAAGGCTTGGGACATCTTTATGGCGACGACGTAGTCGACCATCGTGGAGATGATGAGCAGGATGACGTACTCCCATCTCCAAAACATGTAGAAGAAGTAGCTGGCGGCGAGGAGCAAAATCCATCTGAAACGTCTTGGTATCAGATAGAATGCGACAACTACCAAAGGGAGAAAGATCAGATAGTCAATCGAATTAAAGAGCATTGGGGTGCGATTTGAGGTGGTTGTTTGGTTAACTTGGTGCGGAAAATCAGGTTTTAATGCCGTTCATGAAATAGTTTGTTCAACGAATCGTCGTGACGGGCAAGAAGGTTTTTCCACGTGTACTGCCTTCCTTTGTCACGCGATTTCATCCGCATGGAGCTCCATACGGTTTGGTCTTCAAGCAGGGTGAGAATACTTTTCACCTGCGTATCGGGATCGTGGCTGCTGAACAACTCCTCGCCGTGGGTGACGTCGAGACCTTCCGTTCCGATGGGAGTGGTCACGACGGGGATTCCCCTGTAAAAAGCGTTCAACAACTTTACTTTGATGCCGCTGCCGAATCGGAGCGGAATGACGAAAACTCGGGAACGCACGTACCACGGTTCCAAGTCTTCGATAAACCCCGCGAAGGTAATCCCTTCTTCGCCGCGGGTCTTTTCGATTAATCGGGGGTCGGGATTTTTGCCGACGATGTGGAATTTCAAATCTTCGTGCACCGCCTTGAGTCGGGGCCACACGTGGTCGAAAAACCACAACAACCCGTCGATATTGGCTTCCCACGTCAGGGTACCGATGAACAGCAGGGCCTTTTCGGTCGACTCGAAATTCAGGTCGGGCCGATCCAGCATGAAATCCTCTCCCAAGTGGTACGTTTCTTGGCATTTGGATTCATCCACCCCGATTTTCACCAATTCCACGATGTCGTTGGGGGCCGCCCACACGAGGTCGGCACGGCGTGCGTACGCCAATTCGGCCTTTCGAATGCGGCGGGCTTCCATACGTACGGCCCATTTCTTTATGGGGTTGGTCTCGATGTCGGCGAGGCGATCCCACATGACGTACTCGGCGTTGTGCTCGTGCAAAATCACTTTGGCGCGCGTCCGCTTCGGCACGTATTGGCCCATTTCGTAATGATCCACGAAAATGATGTCCGATTCTTCCGACCATTCCCGCACCTTCTCGGCCACTTCCCTGTCGGCGTTTCGATACACGTTCAGCGTAGGAGCCTTGAAATAACTCGCCAAGAGGGTTCCCGCCGATCGTGGACGGTCGAGGGCTTTGCCGAACACCTCCATGGGGCCGGCCGCGGCGCGAAAAGCTTCGACGTTTTCCGCGTCTTTACCCTTTAGGAAGAAAACGAGCTTCAGATCGACGTCGGGGGATTTGGACCAATGTTCCACGAGTCTCCACGACTTGATCACCCCTCCGCTCACCGGTGGGTAAGGCAATTGCGTCGTCAAGAACAAAATGCGCATCGGGATGAATTTTAGCCGATCGATACGAGTGGATTGGTGATCTTTAAACTTTGCGGAACACGAGGCGCAGTCTTCCGAGCAGCCCGGGGTTTTTCTCCGCCTTTTTTCTTCGGCGATTCGCCGCGAGGCCGAATCGGTGATCGAAGGTATCGAGAATAACTACGAGGGCGCCTTTCAACGGTTCCTTTCCGAGCATGTCGTCCAGTTCTTCCAAGTCCGCGTACGAAGTTTTTCGCCGTCTAACGGCAACCAACCGCACGTCGGCCAGGGCCAGCAACATGAGCGATTCGGTATTGCCGTCTATGGGCGCCGTGTCGATGAGCACGTGATCGTACGAGGCGGCGAGATCGCGGATCAATTCGGCCAGTGATTCCATTTCCCGGTCGGATTTGTTGCGCCCCCCGCCCAATTCGGCCACGTCGAGACCGCTTCGGCCCGTCGCGGTGACGGCTTCCGCCGCACCGGCCTGCCCACGGGCCACATCCAAAAGGGAAGGTCCGAGCCGGATGTTGAATATCTTTTTCAATTCCGGGGAGTCGGTGTTTCCGTCGATCAGTAAGACTCGCTTTCCCGATCGGGCCAAATGAGAAGCCAGAAGGGTGGCGAGAAAGGTCTTGCCCTCATCGGCGCTCTTCGACCCCACGGTCCAAATCTTTGAATTCGGATGGGAGAACCCCAATTGATAGCGTATGGAAGAAAGTTGGTTGGCCACGCGCGACTGCGGGTAGGCGTCCAGGTCTTCGGGCGTTCGGATACCGGTGTGGTAGACTTCGCCCACGACCTCGGCCCGGGGCGCGAAGCGGAATACGTCGCGGTGGGTGTCGATCTTGTCGTTGAAGACCCAGTACAGGATCAACAACCCGAAGCCCGTAACCAGTCCGAGAACGATTACCACCGCCATGGTGATGGGCAAGTACGGAAGAACCGGTTCGGCGCTGGCGATGTACGCGGGTTCGATGATGCGCACATCCGGCGCCACGGAAATCAATGCGATTTCGGCTTCGGATTTTTTGTTCATCAGGCTGAGGTAGAGCTGCTCGTTGATCTTGAAATACCTTTGCAACTCCATGAGTTCCCGTTCGGCTTTGGGAATGTTCTTCGCAGTGCGGTCCATTTCGCTGATGCGCCTGTCGATGTTTTGGATCATCACGCGGTTGCTCTCCTTGAAGCCGCGGATGGAGTTCAGCATCGTGGTGCGGTTGGCTTCGATGCGCGCCTGGATGTCGGCGTAAGTCGGGTTGGATTGCGCGTTTTGCCGCTCCAGGGAATTCAAGTCCCTCTGAAGACTAATGAGTTCTTCGGTGAGTTGAATCAGGAGCATGTCTTTTACGCCGAAGGCTTCGGGCGAGATCAGTCCGGAGTAATCCTCTTCGTTTTTCAGTACTTCTTCCAGGTACTCGTAGTACTTTCCTTTGACCACGTAATTGACCTTGTCGCTTTCCAGCCTCATCGTCTGCTCGAGCAACAATTCTCCTTCTTGGTTCAAGCTCGTGATGGACCTCTCGCTTTTGAAGGTTTCGATTTGCTCTTCACTGCTCTCGAGATGGGAAGTCACCTGGGCCAGCTCGTCGTTCAAATACGTGATCGCCATGCGGAGCGCGTTGGTTTTTTGCTCCATGTGGTCGTCGAGGAACACTTGTCCCAGGGTGTTGAGAAAGTGGACTTGTTTTTCCGGCGCGCTCTGCACGATGGAAACGGTGTAGGTGGAAGACTCCATTTCCAAGGGAGTGATCTCGATATTGGAAATGTAATCGAGTACGGCCTGGTGGCGATTCATCAGGACAAAGCCGAATTCATCTTCGAAGATCGAGTTGGCGAGTGTCACCATTTCGTTGGCCAAGGTGTCGACCGGAATCAACTTAAACCTCGTGCGGTCGAAGGTCACCCACTCGCCGAATTGGAAGTCGCCTTCGAAGTAGTATTCGTTGCCCGAAATCGGATACTCCCCTTCCACCTCCACGTGGTAGGAGTCGAAGTTATTCATGCGCACGTAAAACTCCCCTCCGTACGGCGTTTCGTAGTCCTTGAAAGTCATGTAGGTCGAATCCAGCTCCACGCGGAATGGGGAGAGGTTGTAGATTTCCCGATTGATCAGCCCGGCTTTGAAGTACCGGATGAGCCCGACTTTTTCCAGAGCGGCGCTCACGAGAGGATAGCTTTTGAAGGCGACTTTTTGGTTGTTGTAGTAAAAGTCGTCGGTTTTTATCATCGCCGACTCTTGGTTCACCACCACCAAAGGATCGTTGATGCCTCTGGGCTTTTCGATCACCACGGTGGTTTTGGCTGCGTACCTCGGCGGGTATGCGATTTGGAAAATGATTCCCAACACGGCAAAGAACAGCAGGGAAAGCGCGATGACGGGCCACCCTCTTTTGATCTTGGACCAAACGGATCGGAAATCCACTTCTTCGCGTCTCAGGTAGTTACGTTCGTCGATGGTGCTCATTCTCGCGTAATTAAAATATAAAGTGTCGCCACGCCCACCACCGTCGACACCGCGTTGAAGACATTCTGTATGTCACGTGTGGCGAATTTCTTTCGTTTTTGTGGTTTGACCATGAGGATGTCGTTGGGCTGGAGGTAAAAATCGGGGCTGCCCAGGATATTCTGGTCGGTGAGGTCTACGCTGTACAAATGGTTTTTACCGTCGCGGGATCGAATGATCTTCACGGTTTCCCTACTGGCGAATTCGGTGGCGTCGCCCGCCAATCCCATCGCCTCGAAGACGTTGATGCGGTGGTTGTACACCGGGTATCGTCCGGGGCGGTTCACTTCGCCGAGCACGGTGACGTGGTAGTTCAGCAGGTAGAGCTTCAGTGCGGCGCCGGGAAAAATTCGAGACACCTCTTCCTGCACCAAATTTTGAGCATCGAAGATGGTGTGGCCGGCCACGGCGACTTTTCCCACCACGGGCAGGTCGATCTTGCCTTCCTCGTCGACCGTGTATCCCGCCAGCACCGGCAGGGATTGCACCGCGCGGTTATCGCTCATGTAGGTCTCGTCCAATTGCGAGAAGGTTTCGGACAGGATGCGGTGCTCGGATTTCACGTACACCACGTCGCCGGTTCTCAGCTCGTAGTCTACCACGTGGGCCTCGAAAGTGGTGTCGGCCAGGTAGTCGTGGGGTTTTTTCGCCGTGTAATCCTGAACGTAGACGATGCGCTTGTTGGAGACACAGGAGGCCAGTGAGGCACCGATCAACAGCAACAGCACGTAGGGGAAGAGTGATCTCATTTTAAGGGGCGTGAAAGGGTCTGAATTTAGAGCCGAATATCATGGGGCCGGACAGCAAGCGCGAGGGATTATGAACAGGGCGGTGAGGACAATTGTCATCGGGCTTTGGCGTGCGATACCTTGCGTTATGGTGCATGACCTGTTTTTCGATGGCAAAGCTATTTTGGTTTCGGGACAATGCAAATTTTATCGAAGCTATTTTGGGTTTCAACGAAGAAATTTCATCGGTGGGTACAATTCATTCGGCGAATTCGGCTTATCATTGCACACCGAACGCGGCCCCTAATTACGGTGCAATTGCAAACCCGGTTTCCCAAATTCTCAATTACCATCAACCATTTTCGCATATTCGCGAAACGTTCGTGTCTAACAGATGGCCGCTTCTTTTCGCAAACACTTAATACCCACCGGATCCCGTGAGTTGGAATTTTGATGCAGTCGTGGTCGCGCTCGTGGTGATCTTTCTGATCGCAGTGCTCTACAAGGAATGGATCCGTCCGGGAGTAGCCTTCATGATCGCCACCGTCGTGCTGCTGCTCTTCGGCATCATCACCCCGGCGGAAAGCCTCGCGGGATTCGCCAACGAACAACTCGCCGTCATCGTCTTGCTGCTCATCATCAGCAACACCCTGGGCAAAACGCGCTTGGTCGACGCCTTATTCAACAAGATATTCAAACCCGACGACGGTCCGCGCACCTTTTTGTTTAAAATGACCGCCGGCATCGGCTCGGCATCGGCCTTTCTCAACAACACCCCTTTGGTGGCCATGATGCTGCCTTTCGTCTATTCCTGGACGGAGAAGAAAAAACTCTCTCCCTCCCGATTTCTTATCCCTCTCTCATACGCCTCCATCATCGGCGGGTGCGTAACGCTGATCGGCACCTCCACAAACCTCATCGCAAACGGCATCGCCATGGAGCAAGGCGAGGAAAGCTTGGGAATTTTCGATTTCACCATCGTGGGACTGCCCATGCTGGTCATCGGCGGGGCGTACATCCTCCTCTTTTCCCGAAAGCTCTTGCCCTCCCACCCCACCTCCATCGAGCGGTCGGAAGGCCGGGAGTACTTCGTGGAAACGCGGGTGCACCCGGATTCGAATTTGGTGGGAAAAAGCATTGAGGAAGCCTCGTTGAGGCAGCTCAAAGGGTTGTACCTCGTGGAAATTCGACGACGCCGAAACAACATTTCACCCGTGCCGCCGGATTTGGTCCTTCAGGAAGACGACAAGCTGTTTTTCGTCGGTGACCCCGACGGCGTGGCCGAACTCACCAAACGCGATGACGGGCTCTCGTTGCCCGTGGCGTGCGACCTGCCTTGGGACAGCCAAGCCAAAGTCATCGAATTGGTCATCGCCCAAAACGCCGATCTCATCAATCGAAAAGTGAAGGACACCGATTTCCGCGGACGCTACAACGGCGCCATCATGGCCGTGCATCGAGGCGACGAAAGGCTGAAGGGCAAGATCGGCGACATCGAGCTGCAGGCCGGAGACGTCTTGCTGGTGTTGTCGGGAGAAGGGTTTTTGAAGCGCGCCGAGAAGAGCCGAAACTTTTATATCCTTTCCTTGGTCTCGGAGGTCCACAATTTCACTTTGTGGAAATCGGCGGTGGTGGTCGGCGGGCTGATCCTGTCCATATTTTTGGCCGCCACCGAATTGGTGCCACTGTTCATATCCTTGATCACGTTGGTCATCGTGCTCATCGTCATCGACTTGATCAAAACGCGGGAAATCAAGGACAACGCCGACATGAACCTCATCGTGATCATCGCCTTGGGGCTGGCCTTGGGAAAAGCCATGGTCAATTCGGGATTGGCGCACTTCCTCGCCACAACCGGCATGGACGTATTGAAACCCTTCGGGGGATGGGCCCTCATCGGAGGGATTTTCATCATCACCAATTTGCTTTCGGCTTTCATGACCAGCAAAGCGGCCGTGGCCATCCTCATACCGGTGGCGCTGGCGGTCGCGCACGAATTGAATATGCCGGTAGAGCCCTTTACCATCGTGGTGGCCCTCGGTGGAGCGGCCAATTTCATCACCCCCATCGGGTACCAAACGAACCTCATGGTGTACACGCCGGGAGGCTATTCCTTTGCCGATTACCTCCGCTTCGGCGGCCCTCTCACCATCCTTTACCTCGTATGTACCACGTGGATACTCACCGCTTATTACGGATTGTGACTCCATACTTACCGAATTGAACTACACCCAAAATGAAACGCGAAACCATGATTGATTTTTCAACGGCCATCCGCGCCGCATTCGAAGGAGGACGGGAAATCCTCGACGTATACGACTCCGATTTCGCCGTGGAAACCAAAGACGACAAAACGCCGCTCACCCTCGCCGACAAGCGCGCACACCACAAAATCGTCGACGTACTCGCCGAAACTTCACTGCCCGTGCTCAGCGAAGAGGGAAAAGCCATTCCCTACGCCACCCGCGCCGCATGGCCGGAATTCTGGATGGTCGACCCCCTGGACGGCACCAAGGAATTCGTGAAGCGCAACGGAGAGTTCACCGTCAACATCGCCTTGATCAAAGACGGCAAAGCCTCCTTCGGGGTGATCTTCGTACCGGTGAAAAACCAGCTGTTTTTCGGAGGCGTGGACGAGGGCGCGTATTTGATTGAGGATTTTGTGGGCGATACTTTCGCCATCGAAGACCTGCGCAAACGAGGCCACGAACTGCCCATGCCCAAATCGGGTAATGGCTACGTGGCCGTGGGAAGCCGTTCGCACATGTCGCCCGAAACGGAGGCCTTTTTCGAAGAGCTGCGCGGTCGTCACGGCGACATCGAAGTGGTTTCCATGGGCAGCTCCCTGAAAATTTGCCTCGTCGCCCAAGGGGTCGCCGACATCTATCCGCGGTTCGCACCGACCATGGAATGGGACACCGCCGCAGGGCACGCCATCGCCAAAGGAGCGGGGAAGAACATCATCGACCACACCACCCAAGCCGAAATGCGGTACAACAAAGAGAACTTGCTCAACAACTGGTTTGTGGTCAAATAACCTCGGAATCCCCTTTTTTTTCGGTGATTTCCACCCCGGCGAGATTGGAATCCCCGGGGGGGGATTGTGGAGGTGACTTACACCCACAAAACCCCAAAACACGCGCCTCTTTTCTCCTCCCGCGCAGGCAACCCGGTGCCTTGCAGGTCGTTTTTTCACGGTATCCCACATTGGTTTTTTAATAACTTTGGTGGCAACCAAGGGGTTGGCTTTCCCCTATGGATACATTTGCTACGGCAGTGGGGACCAGGGGCGCATACGGGGGTGTCGAGGGTCATCGAAATCCCGCGAACCCGAAAATTCCCGGAACCCGATTACACTAAATTTTTGCGTCGCGAATTGACGGCGGTAAAACCATCCGTTTATGAGAAGAAATTTCCTTTTTTTACTGATCCTTTTCAGTGCAGTCGGCTTCGTTTCGAAAGCCCAAGTCCAAACGATGTCCGGCCCGGTGGTCGTGTGCCCCCCGGGCACCTTCCAAGGTCACCACTTCGTACCTCCTTCCGACGACGTTCTGAGCCGCCTCGAAAGTAAGGACGACGGCGAACCCTGCGCCAATTTCGCAGTGACATACGTGGGGTTTTCCCCCCAAGCGCAGAGCGCGTTTCAAGCGGCCGTAGACATCTGGGCCATGTCCCTCAGCAGCCCCGTGACCATAAAAGTGCACGCCGAATGGACCAACCTCGGTGAAAATGTGCTCGGTTCGGCGGGCCCGAGTTTGGTGCACGCCGGATTCGCCAACGCCCCGACGGGCCACTATTACCCTTCGGCACTCGCCGACGCCATCGCGGGGTCGGACCAAAACCCGGGGGGATTCGACATCGTGGCCCAATTCAACTCGAATTTCAACTGGTACTACGGCACCGACGGCAACGCCCCCTCCAACAAGTACGACCTGATGTCGGTGGTACTGCACGAACTCGGCCACGGCCTGGGATTCCTTTCGTCGAGGAGTTACGACGAAGTCACCGGCGCGGGCAGTCTCGGACTGGGGGCCTCAAACAACCCCATTGCCTTCGACCCCTTCCTGATTTTGGGACAAAACGGCAACCCCTTGCTCAGCATCCCCAACGGGACAACCTTGGGGAATGCCTTTACAAGTGGCAACGTGTACTGCAGCTCTACCCTGGCCAGCGCTCACAATGGGGACATGAACTTGAAAATCTACGCCCCGGCAAACTTCGCCGACGGGTCGTCGCTGTCGCACTGGGACGAAGTGTCCTTTCCCGCCGGGCACCCTCAAAGCTTGATGACGCCGGCTATCGGCCCGGGTGAAGCCATCCACAATCCCGGCGGTGCCACCCTGGGCCTTTTCGAGGACATGGGCTGGGAGCTGTGTTCTACAATCGTTCCGCCGGGTTGCGGCACGGGCACCATCGCAATCGACGGCCCAACGGAGCTCTGCCCCGGCGAATCCACCACGGCAACGCTTTCTCCCCCCGCCAACATTCCCGCCGGGGGAGGATACGCCATCGAGTTCTATAATCCCATTACGAACGACGGCGTTTTCTTGTCGGGTGTAAGCCTGCCGTATACGTTCGACAACGATTTGAACGGAGTGCTGTCGGCCAACCAATTTCCTCCCTTCGAAGGGGTGTACGAACTTACCGGCCACGTGTATACCGATGCCGGAAACGCGCAGGGCAGTATCTGTGCCAGCTCTCCCTCTTCGGTGACCGTTACTTTTTACACGAGTGAGGACCCCGAATGCGGCTCCGCGCCCACGTGCGCCATAGGAAACCTGAATATTTCCGGGTCCGACGAATTGTGCCCGGGCGAAACGACCACCGCAACTCTCTCCACCCCGGCGACCATTCCCACCGGAGGTGGATTCGGTATCGAGTTCTACAGCCCCGCCCTGGACGACGGGGTGTTTTTGTACGGCATTTCCCTGCCCTACACCTTCGACAACGATTTGAACGGCGTGCTGGCGGCCAACGGGTATCCGCCTTTTGAAGGAGAGTACCAGCTCACCGGCCACGTGTACACCGATCCGGGGAACGCATCGGGCAGTGTATGCGCCAGCTCTTCGGCTTCCGTCACGGTGACCTTCTACACGAATTCGGATCCAGAGTGCAGCTCCACACCCACGTGCGAAATCGGCGTCTTGAATATCACAGGTTCCACCGAATTGTGCCCCGGAGAAACCACCACCGCGTCGGTAGCCGTGCCGGGAACCATACCTCCCGGCGGTGGCTTCGGTATCGAGTTCTACAGCCCCACCCTCGACGACGGGGTGTTTTTGTACGGCACCACCCTTCCCTTCACCTTCGACAACGATTTGAACGGCGTGCTGTCGGCCAACGGTATTCCTCCTTTTGAAGGGGAATACCAGCTTTTCGGACACGTATACACCGATCCAGGCAACGCATCGGGTAGCGTGTGCGCCAGCTCCTCTGCATTTGTCACGGTGACTTTTTACACGGAATCGGACCAGGCGTGCAACCCCGAACCCACGTGCGAGGTGAGCAACCTGACTATTTCCGGCCCTACCGAATTGTGCCCGGGTGAAACCACCACCGCCTCGGTTTCCGTTCCGTCGACCATTCCCGCGGGGGGTGGCTTCGGCATCGCGTTTTACAGCCCGGCCCTCGACGACGAAGTGTTCTTGTACGGTGTTACTTTGCCCTATTCTTTCGACAACAACTTAAACGGTGTGCTGTCGTCCAACGGCTTGCCACCCTTCGAAGGGGAATACCAACTCACGGGCCACGTGTATACGGACCCCGGCAATGCATCGGAAACCATATGCGCCAGCTCCGCCGATCCGGTCACGGTGATTTTCTTCACGGAGTCCGACCAAGAGTGCAACCCCGAACCCACCTGCGAAACGAACAGCCTGACCGTTACCGGTGCCACCGAATTTTGCCCCGGTGAAACCACCACCGTTTCGCTGCCCACACCGGCGACCATTCCCGCCGGAGGGGGATACGCCATTGAGTTCTACAGCCCGTCTCTCGACGACGGAGTGTTTTTGTACGGCATCACCCTGCCCTACACCTTCGACAACGATTTGAACGGGGTGCTGTCTTCCAACGGCTTGCCGCTCTTTGAAGGGGAATACCAACTCACCGGCCACGTGTACACCGACCCGAGCAACGCTCAGGGCAGCGTGTGCGCTTCGTCCTCGGCCTCCGTTTCGGTGACTTTCTTCACTGCGACCGACGAGGAATGCATCCCGGAACCCATATGCGAATCGACCGACTTGGTGATCGATGGACCGGAGGCGATTTGCCCGGAAGAGATCACCACCATCGATGCGATCGAGGCGACGACCATCCCCGACGGAGGTGGGTACGCCATCCTCATCGAAGGGCCCGCACATGAAAACGGACTTTTCCTCTACGAGGTGGAGCTCCCCTATTCTTTCGACAATGATCTGAACGGCGTACTCTCCGGCAACGGATTCGCCACGTTCGAGGGCGAGTACGAGATCACGGGCCACGTGTACTCCGATGCCGGTGATCCCCAGGGATCCGTCTGCGCGTCGACCGAGAATTCCGTGTTCATCACCTTCTATTCACAGGAAGAGGAAGACTGTGTGGTCTCCACCTCCGATGCGGACAACGGCGAGAGTCCGATTGTGTTTCCGAATCCGACGAACGACGTGTTGAACATCTCGTGGAGCACGGTTCCCGGCGGTACGGGCACCATTCGCCTCACCGATATCCAGGGTAAAAATATCTTGACGGAAAGCGCGACCGCTTCGGATTTGATCCACGGAGTAGAATTGGACGTTCGCTCCGTAGAACCGGGCGTGTACATGCTGCTGTTTGAATACGAGGAAGGACACCACGCCGAAAAAGTGATCATCACGCGGTGATCGGCGTCTGAACCAAGGATGCCAAACGAAAAATGCACGGCGAAATCCCGTTTCGCCGTGCATTTTCTTTTTCGTCCCGTTCCTTTTACGGAAGTTGAAATTTAATCGACACCCCGTCCATCCGGGCGATGAGAAAGCGGCCCCGCGGCAAGTGCGGCGGCAAGTCGTACTCGTTGATTCCCTTCTTCAGGTCAACGGTTTCGACGTGGATTTCCCTGCCGTGGATATCGAGAATGCGCAATGTGCCGGGTCCGGCATGGGGAGAACGGATAATCAGGATGGTTTCCCCGTCGGAGGCACCGAGTTCGATTTGAGTTTGGGCGTTGTCCTCCGCATCGTAGGCCCCGTCCTCTACTTCCATTCCCGGCGGTTCGAGGTCACAGAGGGAAATCAGCTCACACGTAGGTGAAAAAGGACATTCCGCCGGGGGCTTGTACGGCAACACGACCACGTCGTACGGGTTGCTGTCGTCGCAGCTGCATTTTTGAATGTATCCGTACGCATCGCCGAGATCGCAGCATTGGGGAGAGTAATTCTGGAGGTGGTAGCGATACACCTTTTCGTTTCGGACCCCGTCTTCGTAATTGCCGTTCAGCACGCGCAGTACGAATTTGTTGGAATGAAAATCGTTCAAGTCAGTCCAACACGTGTTGCTGGTGTGGCCGCCGCCGCAGTACGTCACCAATTCACTGTACACACCATTGTCGGACATGTATTGGGATATGGCGTCGGAGCCGTAAAGCACCACCTCGGCAAGCACCGAACCGTCGGGCAGCTGGACATTCGACTTGCAGGCGTTTTGGTTTTCATCAAAGAGATGGGAGTGGTACGGCACCACGTTATCACACGTGTTGTGAATGAAAAAGCCCGGCACTCGATTGGCCTGGTCGTAGTCGACGACTTCGAGGTCGACGAATACTCCGGCGGTACGGGATAGGAATCCGCGTATGGATTGGGTGGGAAAGGGCTGGTCCTTCGCGAAAGGGATGCCGACGTCGTCTACCAAACCGCTTTGTCCGAAATTGATGGGGCCGTCCGCGCCGTTGATGACGTAGGGCTCATCCGCCCACAGAAAATCTTCGAAATCCGTTTGGGCGGTGCGGGTGGACGTGTGGTACGCCACGGTTCCCCCGTAACTTCGACCCACCATGAAAATGGTGTTGCCGTCGGTGCGGGAAACCCTGAACTCGTCGACGGCCTCGCCGATTTCCCTGTTCGGAATGTGTCCCTGCAGGGCCTCCGGATCCATCAACGACAATTCGTAAAGCTTGGAATACAATCGAATCGCCGCCCGCACGTCTTGCACGGATGAATAAACGGTTTTGACGTACCCTATGCAATATCCCACGCCCAATCGGTCGGAGCGCATGGTCGGCACGAGAACCGTATAGCCTTGGGACGCCCAAAATCGGGCGTATCCCGCGGTTGATTCCTTCGTTCCCTGCCCCGCGTGGAGCACCACCATCAGAGGCAAGTTGGTGATGACTTCCCCGTCTGCGCTTTCCAGCACGATATCGGGATCGGGATAGTAAAAATCCAACAATCTTTCTACCTCGTGCAGCACCCCGCTTTTGGTATACGCCGTGGTATCCGAAGCGTATCTCAGCGTGAGTTTCTTGATCTCTTCGTTTTGGAACATCACTTCGTCCAACAGCATTCCGGTGCCCAAGACCTCGCCCGTTGCGGCCGATCTTTTGGTCACTTCCTCCCCCAAAAATCCGTAGCCGGGTACCTGAGCGGTCGTGCCGAACCAAGAGAATGCAAAAAAGAAGAGGAGGGCGGTGGTCAACTTCCCGGGACGGGGTTTACGCAGTGATCGGCGCCATGTGGTCGGGGCCGGGAAAAACGGATGTTCTTTCATCGTGTTTTGGGTTGGGGAATGTTTTCATAGACGGAATCATGCGGTAATCAAGCAGGGAAAGGTAAGGAGATTCGGATCACATTTCCAAGGCACTGCGGAAGACTCCCGTCTCAATTGTCGGAAATTTTTACGCTGAATATTCGGGAAGGATACAGCAAATACCACCTTCCGAAATCGCGTCCATCCGCTCCGAAATCACTTGGCGCGCGTGAGCAATCCCACGTCCGAATCCGGCTCCGCGCCCAAAGCCTGCACCGCGCGATGCAACACATTGTCGTCCAAACTCAGAATGCCGTAAAAGCCGTCGTTGCCCCAGATATTTCTCGCGATGTACGCGGCCAACCGGATGTGAATTACGTCGGCCGACGCCTTCATGCCCCTCTCGTCGAAGGGAACTCCGTGGCCCTCCGCAAAGACCGCCAAGGAATCCAACACGCTTGTATCGTCGCGGAACTCTTCGCTGAACTCTTCCCACCCTTGGTATTTCCCCAGTTCTTTCCTGTGGCGATCGGCGTAATCAAACCCGTATTGGTTGATGATACCCTTGTAGCTGAGCATACCGAGGTATTCGGAAGCCCCCGCCGTGTCGAGTCCTACGAAGAGGTCGGGCATAATGCCCCCGCCTCCGTACACGGTGCGTCCGCCGGGAGTGGTGAACATCAGCGAGTCGGGAAAGTGGATGCTGTCGGCGGAAACGAGCTCCCCGTGGTCCAAGCGGTACTGCAAATCGTGGGCGTAGTCGATCTCGTCGCCGTAGGGTCGCTGAATGCTGCGGCCCGTCGGGGTGTAATACCGCGCCACGGTGAGGCGGAGGGCCGATTGGTCGGGAAGCCCCAAATGCTCCTGCACCAACCCCTTGCCGAAAGAGCGCCTGCCCACGATCAGACCGCGGTCATTGTCCTGAATGGCTCCGGCCAGGATTTCAGACGCCGACGCCGATCCCTGGTCGATCAAAATGGCCAAAGGGTATTCCGTGTAGCTCCCTTTCTTGGAAGCGTAATAATTGCGCACCGGGTTGGACTTGCCTTTGGTATATACGATGAGCTGGCCTTTCTCCAAAAACTCTTCCGCCACCTTCACCGCCGCGGTCAGATATCCGCCTCCGTTTCCCCGCAAGTCGATGATCAAGCTTTCCATGCCGGCGTCGACCAGTTGAGAGGTGTGCTTCATGAATTCTTCGTAGGTAGTGCGCGCGAATCGGGTGATCTTGACGTATCCCACGCCGTCGTCGAGCATTTGGGCCGTGGCGATGCTGTTTATGGGAATGGTGCCCCGGATGATTTCAAAAGGAATCGTTTTTCCGTTTCTCAAGATGTCCACGTTCACTACGGTTCCACCCGGACCCTTCAACGTCCGCATCACGTCTTCGTTTTTCACCCCCACTCCGGCCATGACCTCACCGTCTACTTTGATGATTTTGTCTCCGGCGCGGATACCGAGAGATTCACTCGGTCCTCCCTCCAGTGCCGCCACCACGCGGATGGTGTCGTCCTGAATGAGAAACTCCACCCCGATGCCCTCGAAATTTCCTTCCAGCGGTTCGGTATACGCGGCCATCTCTTCCGCGCTGATGTAGTACGAGTGGGGGTCCAAATCTTCCAAAATCGCAGCGATGGCTTTGTCGATCAATTCGTTTTTGGCCACCGTATCCACGTATTCCCTATCGATGAACTCGATAATGCGGCTGATTTTTTCCGAACTCGACGACGAGGCCGGGCGGAGCGGCAGCAGCGGCGTACCCGATGGGGTCACGGCAAATTGCGATCCGAGGTAAATCCCGAGCACCAGCATCACGGCCAGCATCAGGGGGTAGTATACAATGAGTTTTCTTCGGTTTCCGTTCATGTTCATTCGCTTTCCTTGCGCGCTCCTCTATGGGGTGCCCGCCTCCATACGTACCACTTCTATGCCGGCTTTTACCAGCATTTCGGGCCCGCCGGTGTCTCGGTATTCCTTGTCGTACACCACGCGCTTGATGCCCGCTTGCAGAATGAGTTTGCTGCATTCACGGCAGGGTGAGAGCGTGAGGTACAGGGTTCCTCCGTGCGCCGAATTGGTCGATCGTGCCACCTTCGTAATGGCGTTCGCTTCCGCGTGCAGCACGTACCAGTGGGTGTACCCGTCCTCATCTTCGCACACGTTGTCGAAGCCCGTAGGCGAACCGTTGTACCCGTCGGAGATGATCATTCCTTCCCTAACGATCAGCGCGCCCACTTTCATGCGTTTGCAGTGCGAAAGTTGCGCCCATTCGTAGGCCATACGCAGGTAAGCCCTGTCGTATCGGCGCTGTTTTTCCCGATCGTCGTATGTCAGTTTATGCTCGGTTCCCATCCGTTTCGAGGCTCATGGCGCGGAAAATACAATCCTCCTTACCGATTCATTGAAAATAAGTTCACCCGCGCTCACAAATTTCCGGAGAATAATCGACAATTGACCGATTATGCGCGAATGGACGACTCACTTTACCGCGTTTGGGGGTGCCGCCGGGTTCATTTCCGTGTACGCAATCCTCACCTCCACGGTTGTTTTTCCGCCCGTAGAGAATCGTCGTCTCACCCGGCGTCGCGCCGTCCGCTGTATTTCTCACCTCCCCACTCCCGGGTCGCTGCGCAGCGGCAGGGGCTCATAAAATCGCCCTGCCCTTGCGGCGTCCCGTGGGCCGGGAGGTGAAAAGATGCCGCTTCCGTCCCTCACCCATATCAAAATGGCCGGCCACTACGAGAGGGTGGACACAAAAACGAAAAAAGTCGGGAAGATGTCTCCCGACTTTTTGATCGATGTAAGTGCGAAGCATTTCACTTCGCCGGGTACCCGGGGCGGGAATCGAACCCGCACTCCGTTGCCGGAACTGGATTTTGAATCCAGCGCGTCTACCAATTCCGCCACCCGGGCAAATTGACCGCGCAAAATTACGCTTTCATCCTTTACCGGCAAATTCTTTTTGAACCCCCTGTTTTTATTGCCTTCGGGGGTGATGATTTTTTTGCTCAGGCGGTTACCCATGGGGTCGTAGGTGAAGGTGAGGTCCTTCTCCGGGCTGGCTCCAACGCGGGTAATGGACTTGATCTTGCTCTGCAGGGTATGCATTTGATCATTATTCTCCATCTTCCTTCGCCTTCTCATACATTTCTTGCCAATACACCAAAATATTTTCCGGGTCGTCTTTTTGCAAGAGTATCCTAAAAGATTTCCCTCTGCAATGATTTCGTTTTTCGCACCAAAGTGCGAATTCCCATGAGATACTAGCATCACTTTTGTATGTAACTCCATTATATATATACTGAAAGTCCATGCATTTACCGTTTTTAAAACATGGTTTAATCCGCAAAATTTCGGCGGTGGTTTCATAAGGGTTGGCGAATAATTTTTTGCGATCTCTTAATTCATTTGCTTTTAAAATCACAAGGGTAATTATCAGTAGGCTTAGCAAGAATATATTCCCGGGATCCTTTACGCCTTTAATGAGCCGGTCAACAATTTTATTCTTCCTTTTTTTCATCAGTAGCCCTCTTGATCGCATTGCTCCCAATATTTTCCACTCCCTCGCTCATACCGCTCTTCAAAACTTTTCCAATTGGAATATCGTCAATCTGTTTTGGCACTTGATCCGATACTTTTTTCGTGGTTAAGCCAACACCAAAATCAATCAGAGTTTCCTGATAGGTTTTATTCTTATCTTCACCTGTGCTATATATGGGTGTTCTGACTGAACCATCCAATTTAACGTCTATCGCCGCATCGAAACTTTCCTTGAGCAAAATGCTACCAGGGGCAAAGTTCAGCAAAGGCCCCACGATATCAACATCTTCACCTGTTGCCATTTGGCTGGCGACATCAAACAAAGCTGATGTGGTTTTTAGCAACAAACCCGCTCCCAATGCTTCATCACCTGGAATTGGGGTTAATATAGTTAAACCTGCAACAACCAACGCACCTCCTGTTGCCAATCCCAAGGTTTTGCCTCTATCAAAATTTTTCTTGTCATTATCCAATTGGGGCTGCGTTCTTGAATTTCTGTATGCATTTAAACTGGGGTCCATATAAAATAACAAATCCTTCTCGAGCCCTTCCAATTCCACGGCATCCAATAACCTATTTTCACTAAAAGCATATGTGGAATTCCACGGATACTCCTTGTAAAGCGGATCCACCGCAAAGAACCTCCCCAGATCGGGCCGGTGCATGCGGTACTTGTAGTTCAATGAGCCGCCTTTAAAGATCTCATCGTCCCTTTCCTGCCCTTGAAACCCCCACCGATACTCCCCAAACTCCATCCTCGTCACCCCAAACGGCGAGTAGTCGTAGGCCGCTTCGATCTGCGCGGTGAAGTACCCGATGGACGAGCCCTCCTGAACGGGGATTTTGTGTCCGGTCACCACGGTGGCCACGTTGCCCAAGTGGTTTTTCAGCTCGTACTTGCGGTAGCCCCGCCACACGGAGGTGTAGTCGGCCGTGGGGGCGCCCTGAGGGGGGTACACCGTGTCGGGATAGGCGTAGACGCCGAGGCGGTCGGATCCGTAGATGTTGCGCTCGGCCACGGTGTAGACCATACTTTGGGATTGGTCGTCCATGTTCATTTTGTATACCGCTATGACGTTTCCTTGGGCGTCACGAATGTAATAATCGGCGGAGAGAATGTTGCCGTCGGGGGTGAAAACTTTTTTGCTCAGGCGGTTGCCCATGGGGTCGTAGGTGAAGGTGAGGTCTTTTTCCGGACTGCTGCCTACGCGGGTAATAGACTTGATCTTGCCGTCGTTGCGCCAGGTGATGTTTTCTATTTCTTCCTGAGCGTCATCAAACTACTCTTCATCCTCTTTCGCTTTCTCATACATTTCTTGCCAATACACCAAAATATTTTCCGGGTCGTCTTTCTGCAGCAGTATCCTAAAAGATTTCCCTCTGCAATGATTTCGTTTTTCGCACCAGAGTGCGAATTTCCACGAGATTCTGGCGTTTCCTTCGTAAGTAACACCATTGTAAGTGTATCGGTAGTCCATGCATTTACCATTTTTAAAACATGGTTTAATTCGCAAAATTTCGGCGGAGGTTTCATAAGGGTTGGCGAATAATCTTTTTCGATCTCTTAATTCATCCGCTTTTAAAATCACAAGGGTAATTATCAGTAGGCTTAGCAAGAATATATTCCCGGGATCCTTTACGCCTTTAATGAGCCGGTCAATAATTTTATTCTTCCTTTTTTTCATCAGTAGCCCTCTTGATTGCATTGCTTCCAATATTTTCCACTCCCTCGCTCACACCTCTTTTCACAACGTTTCCAATTGGAATATCGACAATCTGTTTTGGGAGTTGGTCCGATACTTTTTTCGTGGTTAGGCCAACACCAAAATCAATCAGAGTTTCCTGATAGGTTTTATTCACATTTTCACCAGTACTATATATTGGCGTTGATATAGTACCATCCAATTTAATGTCTATCGCCGCATCGAAACTTTCCTTGAGCAAAATGCTACCAGGGGCAAAGTTCAGCAAAGGCCCAACGATATCAACATCTTCACCTGTTGCCATTTGGCTGGTGACATCAAACAAAGCTGATGTGGTTTTTAGCAACAAACCCGCTCCCAACGCTTCATCACCAGGGATTGGGGTAAGCAGGCTCACACCGGTAACCACCAACGCCCCTCCTGTGGCCAAACCCAGGGTTTTTCCCCTATCAAAATTTCTCTTGTCATTCTCCAATTCGAGTTGAGTTCTTGAATTTCGATATTTATTCAAACTAGGATCCATATAAAATAACAAATCCTTTTCAAGTCCTTCCAATTCTACAGCATCCAATAACCTATTCTCACTGAAAGCATAAGTGCTGTTCCAAGGATATTCCTTATACAACGGATCCACTGCAAAGAACCTTCCCAAATCAGGTCTATGCATGCGGTACTTGTAGTTCAACGAGCCGCCTTTAAAGATCTCATCGTCCCTTTCCTGCCCTTGAAACCCCCACCGATACTCCCCAAACTCCATCCTCGTCACTCCAAAGGGCGAGTAGTCGTAGGCCGCTTCGATCTGCGCGGTGAAGTGCCCGATAGACGAGCCCTCCTGAACCGGGATTTTGTGTCCTGTCACCACGGTGGCCACGTTGCCCAAGTGGTTCTTCAGCTCGTACTTGCGGTAGCCGCGCCACACGGAGGTGAAGTCGGCCGTGGGGGCGCCTGGCGCAGGGTACACGGTGTCAGGGTAGGCGTAGACGCCGAGGCGGTCGCTGCCGTAGATGTTCCTTTCCGCCACGGTGTAGACCATGCTTTGGGATTGGTCGTCCATGTTCATTTTGTATACCGCCATGACGTTTCCTTGGGCGTCACGAATGTAATAATCGGCGGAGAGAATGTTGCCGTCGGGGGTGAAAACTTTTTTGCTCACGCGGTTGCCCATGGGGTCGTCAATCCTCCCCGCCTCGAAGGTTTTCAAACCTACACCCCATTTCAGCTTGGTTTACCGAGTTAGAATACATATTTTTGCACCCCTTTTTTGAAGTTCCTATGTGTGTGCGGACACTAGGGCATAACATCCAAAAGGAATGGCCATGAAAAACACCGTCAAAATCTTCCCCGGAAGCGCTTCCCGTGAATTGGGCAAGAACATCGCCCGAGCCTATGGCCAAGAAGTCGGCGATTGCACCGTGAGCCGGTTCAGCGACGGTGAGTTTCAGGTGTCCTACGAAGAAAGCATCCGAGGAAACGACCTGTTCATCATCCAATCGACCATGCCGCCGGCCGACAACCTCATGGAACTGCTGCTCATGGTCGATGCCGCCAAAAGGGCCTCCGCAAGACGCATCATCGCCGTGATTCCCTATTTCGGGTTCGCGCGCCAAGACAGAAAAGACAAACCACGCGTCGCCATCGGAGCCAAATTGGTGGCTAACCTCCTCACCGCCGCAGGCGTGGACCGCGTGATGACCATGGACCTCCACGCAGATCAAATTCAAGGATTTTTCGACATCCCGGTAGACCACCTATTCGCCTCCTCCATTTTCTTGCCGTACATCGAATCGCTCGACATGACCGACGTCATCATGGCCGCCCCCGACACGGGAGGAACCAAACGAGCCAACGCGTACGCCAAATACCTCAACGTGGATATGGCCATCTGCTACAAACAACGCAAAGTCGCCAACCAAGTGGAAAACATGACCGTCATCGGCGATGTGGAAGGCAAAGACGTCATCCTGGTCGACGACATCGTGGATACGGCCGGCACACTGACTACTGCGGCCGATATGATGATGGACCGCGGTGCCAAAAGCGTCAGAGCCATCTGTACACACGCAGTGCTGTCCGGACCGGCGTACGAAAGACTGGAAAAATCGGAAATATTGGAATTGGTGGTCACCGACACCATTCCACTCAAGGGCAAAAGCCCGAAAATAAAGGTGTTGACGGTGGCGAACCTTTTCGCGGATATCATCCACAGCGCCATCAACTACCAATCCATCAGCAAACATTTTATCGTTTCATAAACACAAACAAAACCAAATGAAAACAGTATCGTTGAGCGGCTCTTCTCGTGAGAGCGTAGGGAAAAAAGATGCTCGTGGTTTACGTGAACGCGGCCAAGTGCCTTGTGTACTTTACGGCGGGGAAAAACAATACCATTTTTCCGTCGACCTCGTAGAACTCGGCAAGTTTGTTTACACCCCGGACGTATTCACTTTCGATATCGACATCGACGGTGAACGGCACGAGGCCATATTGAAAGACCTGCAATTCCACCCGGTTTCGGATCGGATCATTCACGCCGATTTCCTGGAAATCATCGAAGGCAAAGAAGTGAAACTCGATATCCCCGTGAGCCTCGTCGGAAACTCCATCGGAGTGCGTAACGGAGGACGGTTGGCGCAAAACTTCCGCCGAATTTCCGTGCGCGGTCTTCCCAAATACTTCCCGGACAACATCGAAGTGGACATCTCTCCTGTGCGAATCGGACAAGCCATCCGCATTTCGGACATCGACTTGCCGAACGTCACCCTCCTTCATGACCCTTCATCCATCGTGGTGGCCGTGAAGACAGCACGTGGCGCCGTAGAAGACACGCCAGAAGAAGAAGAAGGCGAAGAAGGAGAAGCGGAAGGTGGAGCGGAAGGCGAAGCCGCCGAACAGCCCGCCGCGGAATCGTAAAACACCTCGTACCGATGATGAAGTATCTGGTCGTCGGTTTGGGCAACATCGGGTCCGAATACGCGGAAACCCGACACAATATAGGATTCAAAGTGGCCGATGCTTTCACGGAAGCATCGGCCGCTTCGTTTTCGCCCGGCCGATACGGCGACATCGCCACCACAAAACTCCGCGGACGGCCGGTAGTGGTGCTCAAACCATCCACCTACATGAACCTCAGCGGAAAAGCCGTGGATTATTGGCTGAGGAAAGAAAAAATCTCCCTCGACGGCCTTCTGGTGATCACCGACGATCTGGCTTTGCCTTTCGGAAAACAACGCCTGCGACTCAAAGGCAGCGACGGCGGACACAATGGCCTGAAAAGCATCAACGCCGTATTGGGAAGAAATGATTACGCCCGACTGCGTATCGGCGTGGGAAACGAATTCGAACGGGGACGCCAAGTGGACTACGTGCTGGGCGAGTGGAACGAAGAGGAACGAAAAATTCTCCCCCAGCGCATCGAAGTCGCCGTGGAGACGGTCCGGTCTTTTATTTCCGTGGGCGGGTCGAGGACGATGACCGCTTTCAACAATCGGTGACCGCCCCGGCGGAAACGCGAAATCCACGCCGGCAAGGTCCGTCTCAAAGGCTAGGTTCTCAACACCTTCCACCTCAAAAACCGGTACGGGTTACATAGGGGTTTCAATAATTTCATCAAAATTTGTCCTTGGGAATGGTCGGCAACTTCCTTTTGATTAATACCTTTGGCCAAATACCATAATTTAAACCCAACGACATGAAGAAATTGTACCTCAGCTTTGCTGTGTTCTTCGCCCTGATCTGTAGCACCGTGGGATACGCCCAAAGCGATCTCATCGTCACAGGCGTATTGGACGGCCCCCTGTCGGGAGGAACACCCAAAGCAATCGAAATTTACGTGGTCAACGACATCGACGACCTCAGCATTTACGGGTTCGGCTCGGCCAACAACGGAGGCGGAACGGACGGAGAAGAATTCACCTTTCCCGCCGATGCCGTAACGGCCGGACAGTACCTGTATATCGCCACCACCTCGGCGGAATTCAACACGTTTTTTGGTTTCGACCCCGATTACACCTCCGATGCCGCGGCCATCAACGGCGATGACGCCGTAGAGATATTCAAGGAAGGCGTGGCCGTCGACGTATTCGGCGAAATCGAACACGACGGAGACATCGCGGCATGGAATTACCTGGACGGATGGGCGTACCGCGTAGACGGAACCGGTCCTTCCACTACATTCGTCCCTTCCGAATGGACATACAGCGGCGTAGACGCCTTGGACGGTGTCGCCGACAACGCATCCGCTCCCAACCCCTGGCCGCTGGGTACCTACTCGACCGAAGGCGGTGGAGATGAAGCAACCGTGGTGACCATCCCCGAAATTCAGGAAACCACCGATCCCGACGGCAATTCGCCCCTGCTCGGTACGCTGGTGCAAACCACCGGAATCGTGACCGGCGGTTACGACGACGGATTCTGGATTCAGGACGGAACCGGCCCTTGGACCGGTATTTTCGTGCGACAATCCGGACACACCACCCAGCGTGGCGACGAAGTGACCGTCACCGGAACCGTACAGGAAAACTTCGGCTTGACCCGATTGGGCAACCCCACGGAAGTGACCGTTATTTCTTCCGGCAACGACGAGCCCGAGCCCACCACCGTTACCACGGCAGTGGCGGGAACCGAAGAATACGAAGGCGTACTGATCGAAGTGTTGGGCGTGACCTGCATCGACAGCGACCTCGGATTCGGCGAATGGGCGATAGACGACGGCTCGGGACCTTACCGCGCCGATGACGAGTTGTACGACGCCGGACCGATTGACTTCGCGGGGTACGACTTGGTGGGAATCGCGCACTACTCCTTCGACGATTACAAAATGCTGCCCCGGGACGAAATGGACGTGACCCTCAACCCAGATGCGAATGCACTTGCCCTCAGCTTTGCACAAGCTCAAATGAACGTGGGTGAAGCGGACGGAACGGTGACATTGAGCGTGGAAATTTTCAACGCCGCCGACACCGATACGGAAGTGGACGTCGTAGTCACCGGCGGAGATGCGGAGATCGACACCCATTTCTCCCTCGACCAACCCCTGACCTTGACGTTTCCGGCCGGGTCGGACGAAGCCCAAACCTTCGACCTGACCCTCATCGACGATGAAGAACCCAACGAAAACCGAACCATCGTCCTCGAATTGCAAAACGCCACGAACGGCGCCATGCTCGGTACCGCGGTTCTCACGTTGACCATCCAAGACGACGATACCGAAATCGTTGTCACCGATATCGCCATCGTGGCCGAGGTCGACGCCGATGGAGTGGCCGTGAACGACGGCGTGGAGTACACCGTGGGAGGTGTGGTTTACGGCGTGAACATGAACGCCAACGGATTGTCCTTCACCATGCGCGATCACACAGGTGGCATCGGAGTCTACTCGGGTGTGCCCGTGGATGGCTATGTGGTCACTGAATCCGACAGCATCCTTCTCACCGGCGTGGTGGATCAATTCAACGGCCTGACCCAGCTCAATCCCTCGTCCATCACTTTGATCTCCACCGGACACGACCTACAAGACCCGTTGGTGGTGACCGCTTTCGACGAGACCATGGAATCCAACCTCCTGAAATTGGAGTGCGTGTTCCTGACGGATCCGGGACAATGGACCGGAACCGGTTCGGGCTTCAACGTGACCGTGAGCAACGGCACCGACGAATTCGACCTTAGAATCGACAACGACGTGGACCTGTACTCCATGAACGCTCCTTCCGGAACGTTCGACGTCGTGGGCATCTTGGGGCAGTTCGACAACAACCCGCCCTATCTGGAAGGCTACCAGTTGTTCCCGAGATACGCAGCCGACATCACCCCCCAGGACTGCGGAATTTCAACGCCCCCGGTAAACGATGACTGCCTCGCGGCCATTTCCCTCGATGAACTCATGGGTGGAGAGGTTTCCGTAGCCATGAACTCACAGCAATTCACCAACGTAGGCGCCACCGTAGCGGACAACGACCCTACCGCGGGTTGGGACTGTTTCGGTGAGCCCGACGGATCCGGCACCGAGCCCACTTTGGACAACAACGTGTGGTTCTCCTTTACCGGCGACGGCCATTCCTACTTCATCGAAACCAACAACTGCGATGGCACCGCCGAGGACTACATTCCTTTCGGCGACACGCAAATCGCCGTTTATCAGGGAATTTGCGGCCTGTTCGCCATGCCCTACGCCTGCAATGAAGACAGCCCCAACGCCACTTCGAATCACTACCCGGCGGGTGTGACCATCGAAACGGTTCCGGGCCAATCTTACCTGCTCATGATCGACGGATTCGGCGGAGTAGCGGGAGATTTCTGCATCTCTTTCACCCGTCAACCTCTGGCGAACGACGACTGTGAAGGTGCCGCCGATTTGAACGACCTCACCGGCGGAGCGATAGACGAGTTGCAAACCTCGGGTGCGTTTACCAACGACGGAGCGACCTCCGACGGTGACCCCAACCCCAACGACGAGGAAGCGAACTGCTGGTTCGGTACTCCCCTGGTGGAAAAAACCGTGTGGTTCACTTTCGAAGGTGACGGCAACTCGTACTTTATCGAAACCTTGGATTGCGGTGTGGACAACTACATCCCCTTCGGAGATACCCAGATGGCGATCTTCACCGGAGAGTGCGGCGACTTCACCCAAGTGGCGTGCAGCGAAGACGGCCCCCAAGCCTCCGAAGATCATTACCCGGCGGGCATTGAGCTCCTCACCGAAGAGGGCGTGACGTACTACGTCATGGTGGATGGATACGAAGGCGATGCGGGCGAGTTCTGCATCGGTATGACCAACCACGGATCGGTGGGTGTGAACGACGCAAGCGCGTTTTCGTTCACCGCGTATCCCAACCCCACTCGCGGCGCACTCACCATCGAGTCGGCCGAACCCATCGAAGCGTTGACGCTGATCAACGTTTTGGGACAACGCGTGGAGGGCTGGTCTTTCGCACCGACCCAAACCATGGAAATCGATACCCACGGACTCCCCTCGGGCATCTATTTCCTGGAAGCCAGATCGGGATCAGACCTCTCGGTACACAAAATCGTGGTGGAATAATTCCGCCGTACACCAAAACGAAAAATCCCCGGTACGCGCAGTGCCGGGGATTTTTTTTTGTTTTTGTGGGTGTGTCTCGCCCGGGAAGTTCCCGCTTCAGGTTCCCGGACCGACCTCTACCTTTTCAATCGGCGCGAGTCGGTCTTAATCGAACGCCACTTTCTTGAGCAGCGCTTCCGTCGATACTTTTTCGTGTACGATGCCCGGTAGGTCGCTGATGGCCACGCGCTCTTGCTCCATGGAATCGCGGTGGCGAACGGTCACCGTTTGGTCCTCGAGCGTTTGGTGGTCTACCGTGATGCAGTACGGCGTCCCCAGCGCATCTTGGCGCCGGTACCGCTTCCCGATGCTGTCCTTTTCGTCATAGCGGCATCGGTATTGAATGCGCAGGGAAGCGAGGATTTCGCCCGCTTTTTCGGGCAGGCCGTCCTTTCGGAGCAGGGGCAGCACGGCGATTTGCACCGGTGCCAGTGGCGGCGGGAAGCGCAGAACGGTGCGCTGCGTGCCGTCGCTCAGCTCCTCGACGTCGAAAGCCGCCGACATGACGGCCAGAAACAGTCGGTCCAATCCGATGGAAGTTTCAACCACGTAGGGAATGTATCCCGCGCCTTCTTCCGTGTCGAAATAGCGCAGTTTTTTACCGCTGTATTCTTCGTGCCGCGCCAAGTCGTAGTCGGTGCGGGAGTGGATCCCCTCCAGTTCTTTGAAGCCCATGGGGAAATCGTATTCGATGTCGCAGGCGGCGTTGGCGTAGTGAGCGAGCTTCAAGTGGTCGTGGAAACGCATGTGGTCACCCAAACCCAAGGCGCGGTGCCATTGCATTCGGCGCTCCTTCCACTTTTCGTACCACTCCAGCTCGGTGCCGGGCTTCACGAAAAACTGCATTTCCATCTGTTCGAACTCCCGCATGCGGAAAACAAATTGACGTGCGATGATCTCGTTGCGGAACGCCTTACCGATCTGCGCGATGCCGAAAGGAATCTTCAGGCGGCTGCTCTGGCGCACATTGTTGAAATTGACGAAAATACCCTGCGCGGTTTCGGGGCGCAGGTAGATGGTGCCACCCGCACCGGCGAGAGAGCCCAGTTCGGTTTTGAACATCAGGTTGAATTGGCGCACGTCGGTCCAATTCTTCGAACCCGTTTCGGGATCGGTAATGCCCAACTCGTCGATCAATGCTTTGACCGCGCCGAGGTCTTCGGCGTCCATGGCCGTTTTGAAGCGGCCGTTGATCTCGTCAATTTTTTCCTTGCTGCGCAGCACATTGGGGTTGGTGGCGAGAAATTGCTCCTCGTCGAACTCATCGCCGAAGCGCTTCCGTCCCTTTTCCACTTCCTTCTCGATTCTCTTTTCGTATTTTGCCACGTGCTCTTCGATCAGCACGTCGGCGCGGTAGCGCTTTTTGCTGTCTTTGTTGTCGATCAGCGGGTCGTTGAAAGCATCGACGTGGCCGGACGCCTTCCATACGGTGGGGTGCATGAAGATGGCCGAGTCGATGCCCACGATGTTTTCGTTGAGGCGCACCATGGAATCCCACCAGAAGGATTTGAGGTTGTTTTTCAATTCCACACCGTAAGGGCCGTAATCGTACGTGGCGCTCAATCCGTCGTATATCTCGCTGGAGGGGAATACGAAACCGTATTCTTTGGCGTGGCTGATGATGTTTTTCAGTTTGTCTTCGGAAGTGTTGCTCATGTCGAAAAGTTTACCGCTTGGTTTGCAGGTTCACCGAGCCCGCAAAAGTACACCAAATCGCCGGCAGATTCGCCGGGGTCTGCCGCAATCCGAATCGGCGAGGCTTCGCGGCGTATCGGGTGGGAAGCCCAGGGAGGTGGTACACGCGGGAATAGGACGTACCTTTGCGTCATGATCAGAATTGACAATACCCTCGTGTCGGAAGACGTGTTTGAAAAGCGTTTCGTATGCGACCTCACGGCTTGCAAGGGCGCGTGCTGCGTGGAGGGTGACAGCGGAGCGCCGATGACGGCGGAGGAGATCGACATCCTGGAAGAGGTGTACCCGGAGGTGAAACCCTACATGTCGCCGGCCGGCATCGCCAGGGTGGAGGAAACGGGAGTGTTTACCATCGACGAAGACGGGGAATACGTGACGCCCCTGGTGGAGGACAGGGAGTGCGCTTTTGTGACTTTCGACGACAAGGGCATCGCCAAATGCAGCATTGAAATGGCCCACCGGGACGGGAAAATCGACTTTCCGAAACCGATTTCCTGCCACCTCTACCCCATTCGCCTCACCGAGCTCAAAGACTTTACGGCGGTGAACTACCACTTCTGGCCGATTTGCGATCCCGCCAGGGAATGCGGTGCGAAGCTAAACGTGAAAGTGTACCGATTTCTCCGAACCGCCATCGAGAGAAAGTTCGGCAAGGCGTATTTCCAAAAGCTGGAAGAGGCGGACAAAATGCTCGAGGAAGGCAAGGGGTCGACCCATTGAGAAGACTGCCGAGGAGCACCGCGAGAGGGATGGTAGCGGCATCCCCGCGAAGTAGGCGGCGCCGGCCAACCCCGGCGGGCAGGGCGACCTTGGAAGCCCCTGCCCGCCGCGGTTGGCCCGACGCATACGAGTGGGATACAGCGTACAGCCCGGCCCCGGCAAGTCTCGGTGAAATCCGTGTGAAAATCGGCCCACACGAGACGACGACCGCCCCAATACGAAAAGCCGGGGCTCGCCCAAAAATCACACCCGAAAAACGACCGACGAAAAGGTCCGAAGCGGGTTATTTAAACCGGTTCCAAATTAATCCGTTGACACTTCAATGACAAATGAAATGCGAGGGATGGCGATATTTGTGCGCAGATATGATACTGCCCGGACTAGACAAGTTCGCCATTGTGGCGCTTACGCACAAAACCCTGCCGTTGGATGTGGTAAGTTTGTTTCACATCGAAACGGAAGAGCGCGCCGTGAGACTGGCCGCGCTGAAACAATCCCTCGATTTGTCGGAATTGATGTATTTGGCTACGTGCAACCGCATAGAATTCAGCATGGTGGCCAAAAACGACGGTGAAGTTCCGGACGTGCGGAAACTCTGTGCCGCGCTGAGACTGGATCTCGACGACGAGGCGCTGGATACTTGCGAAAAGGGCGCGGAAACCTTCGTGGGCATGGACGCCATGGACCACATGCTGAAGGTGGCTTCGTCACTGGATTCCATGGTGGTGGGCGAAAGGGAGATCATCACCCAAGTGCGCACGGCGTACGAATCGGCCCGTGAACAAGGGCTGTCGGGTGAAATCCTCCGACTGGCCAACCGTTTGACCATCGAAACGGCCAAAGAAATTTTTACGAAAACCGACATCTTCAAAAAACCGGTTTCGGTGGTGTCGCTGGCTTTCAAAAGACTGAAAGACCTGAAGTTCGATACCGACAGCCGAGTGGTGATGGTGGGTGCCGGAAGGACCAACCGCGCCATGGCGCGCTTTCTGGTGAAGCACGGTTTTAAAGACCTGACGATTTACAACCGCACCCTGGGGCGGGCCGAAGAACTGGCCGCCGAGGTGAAGGGCGAGGCGAGGAAACTGGCCGATATCCACAACCACGACACCGGATTCGACGTGTTGATCTCTTGTACCGCTTCGGGCGATGAAGTGATCGACAAGGAGCTTTACGAGACCTTGAGACGGGGCGAAACCTCGCGGAAAGTGGTGATCGACTTGGCGCTGCCCGGCGACGTGTCGAAGACCATCTCCGGCGGCGAGGCCGGCACCCTCCACCACATCGACATCGAAGAATTGCGCGAAGTGGCCGAGAAAAACCTGAAGGAACGCGCCAAAGAAATATCGCGGTGCGAGGAAATCATCAAGGAAGGGTTGGCGGAATTCGAAATGAGGTATCGACGCAGGAAGGTGGAAATGGCCATGATCGATGTGCCGGAAAAAGTCAAGGAAATCAGACAAAAGGCGGTGACGGCGGTGTACGCCAAAGAGATTGAAGGCCTGAACGAAGAGTCGAGGGAAGTTCTGGACAAAGTGGTGTCGTACCTGGAAAAGAAATACATCTCCCTGCCCATGGTCATGGCGCGGGAAATATTGCTCGGCAAAGCGAAATGAGCGGCGGGCGGATCATCATCGGTTCGCGTGGAAGCGACTTGGCCCTGTGGCAAGCCAACCACATAAAAAGGGCGCTGGAACTGTTGGGCCACGCACCCGAGATCAAGATCATCAAAACCAAAGGCGACCGCATTCAACACCTCTCCTTCGACAAAATGGAGGGGAAGGGATTTTTTACCAAAGAAATAGAAGAAGCCCTCCGCGAAAAAGCAATCGACCTGGCGGTGCATTCGTACAAGGATTTGGAGACGACGCCCCCGCCGGGGCTGACCATCGCCGCGGTTTCGGAAAGGGCCGATGCCCGGGACGTATTGCTCATCCGATCGGAGAGCGTGGACAAAACCGCCAAATGGGACCTGCGGGAAGGGGCCGTTGTGGGCACCTCCAGCGCGAGGCGCAAGATGCAGGTGCTCCGAAATCGACCCGATGCCGTGCTGAAAGACATTCGGGGCAACGTGCCTACGCGTGTTGGAAAATTGCGGGACGGCGATTTCGACGCCATCGTGTTGGCGGCCGCGGGTTTGGACCGATTGGAACTGGAGGTGAGCGACCTCCACCGCTTCGATTTGGACCCCACGGAATTTATCCCCGCGCCGGCCCAAGGGGTTCTCGCTTATCAAATACGGAGCGAAGACCGGGAACTCGGAGCCATCCTCGCGGAGATTCACCGACCGGACGTCGAGGAGGTGATCTCCGTGGAGCGAAAAGTATTGAAACTCTTCGACGGGGGCTGCCAGCTGCCTCTGGGCGCTTGGTGCCGACGCGAAAACGGTGAACTGCTCATCGACGCCATCATGGCGCACGACTTCGAGGCTCCGGCGAGTCGGGTGGTACTTCGGGCGACCTCCGCCGAGGGACTCGCCGTAAAAACCGTGGAGGCGCTGAGGCAAAACCGCGCCAAGGGCTGATTTTCCCCGGACGACGTTATGTTGAAAATCCACATCAGCCGCGATCATTTGGGAACCACTTTCGAGGGGCTGATCGCAAGGGGCGCGGCGCGGATCGATCACCGCTCCTTCATCCGTTTGGAACTTCTCGACGTTGCGCCGCCACCGAAATCGGATTGGTTGTTTTTCCTTTCCCCTTCCGGGGTGAGGTTGTTCGCTTCGGCGTACGATGCGCGCGGTTTCAAGATCGGCGCGCTGTGGAATGGCACTGCCGAGGCCGTGGAGCGCTACCTGGGTACCTCGCCGGAATTTGTCGGCCGCAGCGAAGACTCGGAAGAAGCCTTGAAGGAATTCATCGCGGTGCCGGGCGAAAACGAAACCGTGACGGTGGCCCAGAGCGACAAAGGACTGCGGCGGATGCGCGGACTTTTGGAGGGAGAGCGATTGCGGGAGTGGACGTTTTATTCCAACATCCCCCACCCGCCCGACGAGCCCGTGGACGCCGATTACATCCTGTTCACCTCACCGAGCAATGCGGAAGCGTATTTGTCCAAGCACGCACTCCTGCCGAACCAATATGCCTTAGCCATCGGCGAAACCACCCGGAAGAGTCTGCAGCGCTTGGGATATCGCGACGTGCTCACGTCCGAAGAGCCCTCGGAAGCCGGCATGTGGGAGGCGGTGAAGCGCCACCGTGGAGTGAAGTGAGCGGATGTTTTCACATTCCCGTTAGATGATTTTTGTTTTTGTGGGTGCAACTTCGAATTGGAGCCTTCGACATGTACTCCATTTGTTTTCAGTAGGGTAAGGTTTTGCCGAAGCTTGAAGATCTGAATTTTGGGTTCTTTCCATAAAATTTGACTATTTAAACGAATTCCATATATTCGTGGCGTTGGGGCTGTTGGATTGAGTGAGAGACCACCCGTAAGGACATATTCAAACCGGTATGAAGCCGCCGCGAGGTATCCACTCGAGCTGCGTTCATGCGGTGGAAGATTGCGCGAGTATTGCGGTTGGTTCCCACCTTTTGTGGTCACTTGGTTCACCGTTGCATCCATTCGGAACAAGAATGGATTTCCCACGAGGTAACTGAAAAACAAATCATTGACCATGAGAAATCCAATCTTCATTTCCGCCGTTCTTCTCACACTCTTCTTGGCGTCTTCTTGTAAAATGGAGAAAAGGCTGTACAGGCCAGGCTACCACGTGGAGTGGACCAAATCCAATAAAACCGACAAAAAATCCGTAGAAAATCCGGATCAAGCCGAAGAGTACACTTCGGTGGAAACGGCGGAAATTCTTCCGGACCAACCCGCTCCCACCCCGCAAAAACCTGCGACGGAGCGCGCCTCGACCCCGGAATCGGATCAGACAACGGTAAAAATTCGGAAGGACCCGGAAATGATCGCGTCCACGCAGGACCTCGGTGAGGAACTCGCCCCGCGACCTACGAGCAACAATTTCGCCAGGGTAAAAAATGAAGGCGAGTGGATGCAGACCCAAACCGTGGGATCGGAACACACCCGCAGGACCATGGAATCACTTGGAATCGCCGGTTTCATCATCGGGGTCGTGGGGTGGTTCGTACCCATTTTCGGACTTGCTCTCGTCATGATGCTATTGGCGGTCATCTTCGGTGCCGTCAGTTTAGGGAAAATCAATCGGGAACCGAATAAGTACATGGGTCGAGGATTTGGAATCACCAGTTTGATCCTCGGCATCATCGGGCTACTCATTCTGTTGCTACTGCTGTCATCGAATACGGAAGACTAAGCCGAGTCGAAGAACTCGTCGCCGATCACGCATATTTTTCCCGCGTCCAAATGCCGCGTCAGGTACGGAAATTTTCCAAGACAATGCGCAGAGGAAATACGGGTACAGGCCATCTTCAGCGCTGAATTTTACCGTGCAACGCCGTATTGCACCCGTGATTTTCGTGTGATCGCCCTGTACGTGTTTTTGCGAAAACCATAATTTCGATACATTTGGCACACACCCAATGGACGGGCGCATGAGCCGAAATCCGAAAAATCGTCTGGTAAAAACGATTGAATTCGTGGACAAACATTTGGCCCGGGGATCGCGAATTCTCGACCTCGGGGTGAGGAATGAACTGGGGGTGAGACTGGCCGAGGCGGGTTTTCGGGTGGAGAATACGCAGGGCGAGGACTTGGACGTGGATTTTGGGAAATACCACGCGGAATCGTACGACTGCGTAACGGCTTTCGAGATTTTCGAGCACTTGATGGCTCCGTACAATATTCTGAAAACCATTCGCGCACCTTATTTGATCGCTTCCGTACCACTCAATCTGTGGTTTGCGAAGGCGTATTGGAATAAAAAGGATCCTTGGGACCGGCATTACCACGAGTTTGAGCAGCGGCAGTTCGACATGCTCTTGGAACGGACGGGGTGGCGCGTAATGGACCGGGAAAGATGGAAAAGCTACGAACCCGTTCCCAAGGGAATACGCCCCCTTCTCAGGAGGTTGGTGGACAGATACTACATCGTGTATTGTGAAAACACCGATCCCGAAAACGACCGAACGCGTTCGTGAATGAGAAACAATCACCTTCCCCGAAAAAATTCCAATCGTACCGGGATGAGAACCGACAGCCCGTTGGGTTGTTAAAGGCGAGGGATTCTCCGCAATATCGGCGTGTCGGGAAAACCGGAACATAAAGGACAACCGTCGTGAAAAACACCGCAATACAACCCAAAAGCCTCACCTACTGCGCCTTTCTGCGCGGTGTGAACGTCGAAGGCACCACCATGAAGATGAGCGCCGTATCCGAAGTATTCCGAAAGGCGGGAGTCGAGAATGTCACTCCGGTGTTGGCTTCGGGAAACATCATTTTCAGCACCATAAAACCTCTCGATCGATTGAAATTCGATTTGGAAGAGGCCATGTCCGCCACCTTCGGTTACGAGGCATACCTTTTTATCCGCGACGAGGAATTCCTGCGCAATCTGATCGACCGCAACCCCTTCGACGACCACCCGGATTTTCAGGTCTACGCCTTCGTGTCGGCGCCCATGGTGGACGTGACGTTGATGGATCTCTTCCGAAAATCGGAGAATGCCGAAAATGAAGAAGCCAAGATCATCGACGATACCTTTTATTGGCGAGTGCCGAAGGGCATGACGCTTAAAACCGAATTCGGCAAGGTGCTGGGAAACAAAAAATTGAAGAAGGATTTCACTTCCCGAAACATGAACACCTTCCGTAAAATCCTGAAAAAAATGTAGTCTTCACGCGGCGACCGCCTCCCTCCCATCGTCGGATCGCGGCGCCGTTGAAATTCCAAAAACCACCGCATATGGGCAGGATCATCGCCACGCTGAACATGACCATGGACGGGTACTGCGACCACACCGCCGTTTCGCCGGGGGAGGATGTGCATCGTTTCTTCACCTCTCTGCCCGAAGGATCGGACGTGATATTGTACGGACGCAAAACTTTCGAGCTCATGAGGTATTGGGATTCGTATTCGGAACAGTCGCCCGACGGGGATGGGCTAATGGATTTCGCCCGCGCATACCGAGGGATTCGGAAAATCGTATTCACGCGGACGCTCACCGACCCCGATGGAAATCGGGCGGAGATTTCCGCGATTCCCCTTGAGCGGAGCCTAAGGGATTTGAAGGCGGGCGATACGGGGAGCATTCTCATCGGCAGCCCGAGTTTAATACGTCAGGCGTTGAACCTCGGTGTGGTGGACGAGTTTTGCGTGGTGGTGCATCCGGTGGTCGCCGGCGGGGGGATGGCGTTGTTTGATGGAGTGCGACCCATGAGTTTCAGCGGGTTGTCCCGGCAAACCCGATTCGATTCCGGTGCGGTGGCTTTGCACTTCGAAACGCCGATCGGCATCCGTGAAATCCACGGGGATTCCTAAGTTTGACGACCGAAAACAGACACACCCACAAAAACAAAAAACATGAAAGACAGCGAGAAAATAGACGAATACGTCGCCAAATTCGCCGATTGGAGGGGGGAGCTGCTGGGTCGTATCCGCGCTCTGGTGCACGCCGCGGAACCCGGTGTGGAGGAGCAGTGGAAATGGAACAGCCCCGTTTTTGCGTACGGCGGCAAGATGTTTTGCAGTGCGAGCGCGTTCAAAAAACACGTAAGCGTCAACTTTTTCGACGGTGCGGATATGGACGATCCCGAGGGAATTTTCGATACCTCGACCGCCAAGCGCATGCGGACGGTGAAGTACCTCAAGGCGGAAGATTTCGACGAAGCCCCGCTGAAAGACATGCTGAAAAGAGCCGTGCCGAAGGGGTGAAGCCGGCAAATTATTACGATTAGCGTCTGCTCGAGCAACTCACGCCGTATATACGTACGTAGCGAACGACCGTTTGCGTGAGATTTCATCGCCGTTAGACCGAATTGCGGGCAAATTGCCAAACGTTGAAAATGCGATCATTAAATTACCGAAAGGTGGTATATAATACTGTGATTCGCTATGTTTGTGAGCAGGATGGCAAGTTGTAGTGCATTAAAACAAAACATATGAAACTAAAAGAAGTAACAATCAAAAAATTTAGAAATATCATTGACTCAACACCTGTCAAAGTTGAGAATGATATTACTTGTTTAGTTGGAAAAAACGAATCCGGTAAATCTTCATTTCTTAATGCACTCTATAGACTGAATCCAGTTCGAAAAAATGCTCTTTTCAAAATTGAAGATCAATACCCTGCTTGGTTAGAAAAGAAAGATAGAATGAAAGGTATTGAATTGGAAAAAGAAAGACCTGTAAATACATCTTTCGAACTTGAAGACTCTGAACTGAAGATAATAAACGGGATATTCGGAGAAGGTATTCTAAAAAACAATTTGCTTACCCTTAATAAGTCATATGAAGGCATGCTTTATCATTGGCTAAATATAGATGAAGCGCAATATTTAAAAAATCTCATTCAAGGACTTTCATTTAGCAAAGAGACTCGGACGGAAATCACAAATTGCTCTAAAGTTGAAGAGTTAAATGAATTTTTAGAGAATTATGAAATAGCTGAAGAAACAAGTGATAAGGAAAGGGAATCAATCGAAACTTTAAGAAATAGAATAAAGGAACAAATTGGCGATTCAAAAACGCTTATTTCCGCTTGTTATAATGTCATTCAAAAATATATTCCAAAATTCATTTATTTCGATAAATACAGCACCTTACCCTATACTGTTAAGATTAAGGAAATACTGCAAGCTGACGATTCCACACTTGACGACAATCTTCTTACAGCCAAATCACTTCTTAGAATGGCTGCTGCAGATGATGACTATCTTTTGAACCCAGATTATGAAAGAAGAAAAAGAGAGTTAGAAAATGTGGCAAATGCTTTAACCCAAGATGTACTTGAGTATTGGAGTCAAAATACTTCGCTAAGAGTTAATCCTGATATTGACAAGACAACTGTTACAAAGCCTAACAGTCAAACGACAGTCATAGATGAATTGAAGATTCGGATTTGGGACGACAAGCATTTTCTTTCGTTACCATTTAATGAACATTCAACAGGCTTTCAGTGGTTCTTTTCATTTTTGGCAGCCTTTAGTGAATATGAATACAAAGACGAACCTGTAATTATTTTACTTGATGAACCAGGACTTGGGTTACACGGTAAGGCACAGGCAGATTTTTTGAGATTTATTGAAGAAAGATTAGCACCTAAAAGGCAAGTTATCTACACAACTCATTCGCCTTTTATGGTTCAGCCAAATAAGTTAGAAAGAGCTAGAATCGTAGAAGAAAAAAGCAGAGACGAAGGTTCTAAAGTTACTTCAGACATTTTAACAACTGACCCTGACACACTATTTCCACTTCAAGGTGCATTAGGCTATGACTTAGCCCAGCATATGTTCATTTCAAAGAATAATTTAATTCTTGAAGGCACATCCGATTACACCTATATAATAGCTATTTCTGACTATTTAATCGAAAAAGGGAAACACGGACTTAGACCTGAGTGGACATTGATTCCAGTGGGTGGAGCTGATCTAATTCCAACTTTTGTGGCACTACTCGGAATTCACTTAGATTTAACAGTCGTTGTTGATGCAAGGAAAGAAGGTAATCAAAAGTTATCCAATTTATCTAAAGGTGGATACCTAAAATCCAAGCGAATAATCACATTGAATGAATTTGTGCAATCCAAATTAGCGGATATAGAAGATTTGTTTTCTAAACAAGACTACTTAAATCTTTATAATGATTCTTTTGAAAAGAGCCATAAAATTGAAGACCTGAACGGAAGTGACCAAATTGTAAACCAAATAGCACGATTAGAAGGTATTCCAAGATTTAACCACGGAAAACCTGCTGACGTTTTTCTAAGAAATAGAGACAAATATTTAGACAAACTATCTGATGAAACATTGAGTAATTTTGAAAAGCTGTTTGTGAGAATAAATGAAACCTATGAAGAGAAATAACGCACTACAACATTGTATAAGCGTAATGCGGGCTGAACGGCTAAAATTGAGCATTTTTCCTCCTAAGAAACTTAGATGTAGGTGGGCAATTAATCGCTCCGAAATCCAGCACTACGCTTATACTTGAACGTTGGGGGCAATTAAAAAAGACAACAACAAAACCCTGTTGACAAGAGACTAACATTGAACTTTTAAAAAAGGTAACAAAAAAGTAAATTTGACACATGTACGACAATAGAGAACAAATCCGATTTATTGACCTTTTCTGCGGAATAGGTGGATTCAGAGTGGCTTTTGAAGAAGCCTGTGAAGAAGTGGAGATTAATGCCAAATGTGTCTTTTCTTCAGATATAGACAAGTTTGCTCAAGACAGTTATGAAGCTAACTTTGGAGAAAGACCTCATGGCGATATTACCCAGATTGACGAGAAGGACGTACCTGACCACGACATTCTATTCGCAGGCTTTCCTTGTCAACCTTTCAGTATAATCGGTCAGATGAAAGGATTAAATGACACTCGCGGAACACTGTTCTTTGACATTGCTCGGATAATAAAAGAAAAAGAACCTAAAGCTTTTATACTTGAAAACGTCAAACAGCTTGTGGGGCATGACAAAGGAAACACTCTGAAAGTCATTTTGAAAACACTAAAAGACCTTGGTTATCATGTTCAATACAGTGTTTTAAATGCTCTTGATTATGGACTTCCTCAAAAAAGGGAAAGAATTGTAATTGTGGGACATAAAGAACCTATTATGTTCACATTTCCAGACCCAATCAAACCCTACAAACCGCTAACTGAAATCTTGGAGGACAAGGTTGATAAGAAACATTTCGCCTCTGAATATATACGGTTAAAAAGAAAAGAAAGTCATAAATCTTCCTTTTTCCCTTCGATTTGGCATGAAAATAAATCAGGTAATATTTGCTCTTATCCTTTTTCATGTGCCTTAAGAGCAGGTGCTTCATATAATTATCTTTTAGTTAATGGTGAAAGAAGACTCACGCCACGTGAAATGTTTCGATTACAAGGATTTCCAGATTGGTACAAAATCGTAGTGAGTGATGGACAGGCAAGAAGACAAGCAGGAAACGCTGTTCCAGTCAATATGATAAAGGCTGTTGCCCAAAAACTGCTTCCATACGTTGCAACTTCAATTGACCAAGCAATGGTTCTAAGAGAATACGATTTAAAATATAACGCGAGCTAAATGTCAAAAAAATCACCACGACTTAGAACAGTTAATAAATCGTTACCTCCATATCCATTAAATGATTTTGGTTCAGAATTCCCATACATCCTTGGTCGAGAAATTGTTTATTTACTTGCGTCCAAAGGAAAAGGGGTTTTAGAAGGCTCCGAATGGGAAGAAATTTTTGCTCACTGTATAGGTGCAGATTGGAAACCATCCAATGTAGGACTTGATGACGTTGTACTTGGAAATACAGCTTGGGGAGCAAAAACAGTAAAATCAAGCGTTAAAGATTTTCGAACTTTAAGTAAAGTACGTCTGATTTCAGGAAGAAACTCTCCTATCTACTCATATGGCGGAACTATCGACACCTCTGCAGACCCAAATTTAATTGGCGGTCAAGTTTTAGAAATATGGAATGAACGAGTAACATCAATAAGAGAAAAATACAAGAACCTTAGAACAGTTGTCTTAGTGAAGTCAAACGACCTATGTCAAGTCGCAGTCTTTGAATTTGACACTATTCGTTATGACCCTGAACTATTTGAATTTTCTTGGAATAAGAATGGCAACTTGGAAGGGTATATTAAAGGAACTGATGATAAAAAGTTTGTTTGGCAGCCACATGGTTCTCAATTCACAATTATCGAAAAAGTACCCAAAAGTAGTTTGATTTTAAAATTGAAACAACCGGAAGTCTTAGATAAAAACAAGATTTTAAACGCAATAGGCTTTGATAAATCATGGGTAACTGTCGAAAAAAGAGAATAAAAACTGCCCCCAACATTGTATAAGCGTAATGCGGGCTGAACGGCTAAAATTGAGCATTTTTGCTCCTAAGAAACTTTGCGGTATGCAGACAGTGAATCGCTCCGAAAACCCGCACTACGCTTATACTTGACCGTCAGACTTTCTCAAAACCCACACCCCTTTTGTGGAAAACCTCTCTCGCTTCTCGTCGGCGGCC
>CAZNOG010000020.1:0-3167 GCA_964574635.1 uncultured Cryomorphaceae bacterium
ATCTACAATAGTAGAAATTTCAAAGGCTTGGTAGCCTCCAGATGACGCGAAGGTACATATTAATTCCTGATTAGCAACCACGAAGGTGAAATGGAAATGCGGCATTTTACCCCCCCTTTTTTTTTGCAAAAATTTAAAGACCTCAAACGGAAAACGATAAGACCCTGTTTCATGACCAACAATCAAAATTTAAAGGAAAATGATATCGTTGTCCAGTAAACTGGCACTTCCGAAGCGCATGGAGTCCTTATGATTTGTTTTGAAAACGTATATACTGTCCCCTTCTTCAAATTTTTCTCCGAATTTGGATTTGATCGCCGTTTTCACTATGTCCAAGACACGTTTTGAATTCTCAATTTCGAAAACAGAAAATTGCACGCGGACACCATATCGTTCCAAAAACTTAGAGAATTGGGTACGGGTTTTGTCGGATGAAATATCGTATGCAACGATGATTACGTTAGCCATAATTGAAAATTGGGTATTGTAGAACACTCTTCTTCCCCATGAAGCATCGGTAATACTGTTGGACATACGCAAAAATTGCCGATTTATGGGTTATGATCGCTTCGAAAAATGCCTTTACATAAATCTGTCTGAATTCGGATTTCAGGTAGTACGCATTTTTTCGTTTTTCAAAGTGCTTAGGATCAAAATGACCGGACTTTAATGATTTCCTTATTTGATGATCCACTATGCATCTAAAAGGCTCCATTAAATCGCATACCAAACTTTTGCGACGGAACCAAAGCTGATGATAGACGCCCATATATGGGTCGAAACCGAAAAGTCGCGTCATACATTCAACGTAATTGAAAAGCATGGTGTACCCAATATCGAGCGTGGCATTAACGGTATCTTGTTTCACCCTAGGCTCTCGTTGCCTCCAATCGGCGAATCCGAAATAGGATCTGAAAAATGCTTTAGCAGCCTTACCTTCCAATCCCATCAAAGCTCTGTAATCCAGAGCTTCCCCCGCAGAAATTGATATCTTTTGAATTAGGGATATGTCAGATGTGATTGTTCTATTCTTTTCCTTGGTTTTTATTAGAAGAGAAATTTGATTCATCAACTTGTTCTGAATGAGGCATTGTGCTATTGAAAGAACCCCTTTGTTGTTTTCGAATTGCTTCTTTCGCAGTAGAAAATTACCCTCAGCCATATTGCCGAAATAAAATACCGGCCGAAAATTTGGTTTCATAACCACAATTGGGATTCCATTTTTATTGCAATGCTCTATCAAAGCCGTAGTAACGGTAGTGTGGCCGATAACCATTAAACTCAAAATCTTGGGAAACGGGAGTTTGGTTATTGCTTTTCCAGTCTCCGTGTTTTCGAGAAGAAGCCTGCCGGCGGAAACGCGCAATCGTTGGTGTTCAACCCCATTAATAACAAATAGGCTTCTGGATTTTATGTCTTTATGCGTAAACATGGTCTTGTTGGGTTTTGTCACAAAGTGCAGCATAAATGCAGTTCCGACATTTTGACGGATTCACTTTTATTTCCGTTTCAAAGTCAAATCGGGCTACTTTCCGAATGTGAGCCTTGAGTTCTTCGCGCTGACTTTCTTTTGGGATAGGGAGGGGAATCGTTATAGAATCTTTTATTGAGAAGAATTCGATGGAGGAAACCTCGAAGCCCATTTCACAGAGTGCAAAATATTGTGACCAAATTTGGTAGTAATAGCCTTGGTATAACCGTGAAATGAAGTATTTGCTTTCCACCAATTTCTTCTCTTCGAGATGCAGTGTATCGATTTTTCCATATACCCCCAAACTGCGCGATATCACATATATGCCTTTTAGCACTTTCTCTTTTTCACTTGCTCTCGCCTCCTCAAAACTGTCTATATGTGCGTGAAAGGCTTTTCCGCGCTGCTGAGGCAGAGCACTATAAGCGTCTTCTGAATTCTGATCAAATACCTGATGTAGATAAAGTGAATACGGACAGAAAATGAAGTCGTTAAGATAGGTTATTGGTAGGTATGTTTCCATTTACGAAAATTATGAAAATGACATTGTAATGTCAACCTCTTGACACACACCAACCTGATACCATTCCGTTTTTGATTCCGGAAATTAAATTGCCTTGCTAAAAATTAAATTTCTTCTCAGACGTTTGCAAAGAGCCTCGAGAAGTATAGGATGAACCCATTCTTATCTTGAAGACCTTGGTATTAGCACTTTATTTCAAATGAGCATGGGGTGTTTCTGTACGAAATTCAGCCAGTCTTTATTGCTTATATACAATTTTACTTTTTTGAGGTCGTGCGATTTATTGATTTGTTCCAATATCCACAATCCTTTTTTGCCGATATGATAGGCACCGTTGGCATCGGCATCTTTGGGCAATGTGCTGCCTGCGTTTCGGCTGTCGTAAAAGGTGCCACTTTCATTCATTACCGGAGAAATCAGGTAATCTATTTCGCTGTTGATGACGCTGTTCCGCATTTGTAGCGTGAGTTTAAACAGGTGCAACAGTTTTTCAAAAAAGGTTTTATCGTCAATAGATTTTATTTGTTCTTTGATGCATTCACCTTTGCCGTAAACAACGTTGTATTTCCCCAACAAATCTTCAAATTGTTCTGTTAGATTCACTTTTTTATTGTCCCATTGGTTATTGGTTTCGGGGTTTCTATACGTGAGAATACGCTCTCCATAAGTACAAACCGTCCATTCTGTTTTTGTGCCTTCGGCTCTGGTAGTGAAATCATTGTAATCAAAAGCAAATTCAAAATAATTTTTAGTTGAATTAAATCGGATGGACTTGTATTTATCAAAGAATTTTTGGGCTTTTTCCACACTTTCATATTTGGTGTTGAACAAATTGACAAAACCTGTGGTCGGGTCAATTTTGCTGGTGTTCCAAGCCGGAACGTAGAATAGGAAACCACTTTGCTTGCCGAGTTTTTGAAAACTTTCAAATTTGTTGGTAAGCTGTAAAGCATTGTAAAGACCTCCGGCTTCATTGGGATCTTTGTCTTTGAACACCAAAAAATTCAGTTTGTCTATCAGCATTTTTTCCAATTTCTGATACACTTGTTTTTCCACTTTGAAACGCCCGCGTTTAAACCCAAAATTCAAATCTTCCATTACCACAATGGCGTTATGTACCACCATCATTTTGGCGATTTTATGCACCACTTGCGATAGGTAACCCGCTTTCAG
>CAZNOG010000020.1:3267-38557 GCA_964574635.1 uncultured Cryomorphaceae bacterium
CCACCATCATTTTGGCGATTTTATGCACCACTTGCGATAGGTAACCCGCTTTCAGTTCTTTGATGTTTTCAATAGTCCCCCAGTTTTTTCGGGCGTTGTCCCGCTCTTCTTCTTTTTTGGCTAAAAGCGTATGGTAGGGCGTTTCAATATTGTGTTTTTCGTTGTTGATGGAATTGAGTGTTTCTTGGTGCAGGATGTTCCCTTGTTGGTCAATCAGCGAAATGTATATCAAATGCCTTTCGCCCCGGTCTATGCCGATAATCTTTATATCAGGATTGTCTTTAAGATAGCTCAATACATCCTGATTGATATAATCGTTACCTGTTGCTTTGAAATTTAAGGTAATGGGAACGTGGAATTGGAATTTGTCCGTCGTAAAGCGTTTGTCTTTGATTAAATCATAGTCAAAGGTGCTCTGTTTTTTGACGGCTTTCGGATTTTTGTTGTCAATCGGTTCATTGGCTTTGTGCACCACTTTTTGTTCGTCGTCAATGGATTTTTTTCGGTAAAAAATTTCTGCCTGCCCGTTGAGTTTATAAATAACATCTTTCAGGTTTTCCGGGCTAAACAGGGCTTTCCAATAAAGTGTGTGCATATTGGGCGTGCCTTTGCAATATGGTGAAAAGTCTTTATTGTAGATTTGGAAAAGGTAGAGTTTGCCTTCGTCAACTAATTGGTTGATGTAATCGTCATCAACATCAGTATAGGAAATGGTATAACCTTGCGCCTCTACTTCTCTGTAGAAACCATCAATAGATTCATATGTATTCGTTTCGGAAAATTGAAATCCAAAATTCCTCCATTCGGGATGCTTATTGATTGATTCTTTGAAAAAATCTATCATTTTTCGGCAATCCGACACATTAAAATCTGATTTTTCAAATCCGGTTTGCGGTGTACCTCCTTTAGTGTGGGTACTGTGGTTTCGTATGCTTAATATTTCATCGCTCGGATTGTAATAGCCAATATTTTTATTGCTAAAAAACACTTTTGGAAGCATTTTGCTCGCTCCCGGCAAAAGTTTATAATTTACTTTGGAATAAACATTCTGTGTTCTTGCTTTGGGAATCTTTCTGAAAATCTTGTTGTGGCCTTTATCCATAATCCCCAAATAAAACATATCATCTTTTCTAAACAAAATGGCACTATTGGCTTCTTCTTTATTGACGTCCCAACCATCAAGCAAGGTGCTATTCTCAAAATTCAACTTAAACTTCTCAACACTATACGGCTTTTGCGTAGCGTAGTTCCGCACTTTGTTGTACAATGGAACAATCAACGCCAATTGCTCATACCACACTTCCAATTGTCCGTAAAATTTTTCGTCTTTTTCCAAGGTGGAATCTGTCGGTAGCATTAACGGTTTCACGAAGTGAAACATTTCCATCAAGGCGTCCAAAAACAGTTTGATATCGTCAATCGTCTTTTTATCTTCATGTAGTTTTTTGTTTTTTGGGTAATTTTCCAAAACGCCTTTGATACAACTGTATTTGGCTTCTATATTGGAAACAAAATCAAACTCTTTGTCCGAATCTTCCTTTTTGGTAGCTTTAAAATGGGTATGGAAATAATCAGCAACCGGAGATTCGTTTTTATTTAAATCCTTTAATACTTCCGCCTCGTTTCGGTAATTATACAATGCTTTTTCAATTTCGGCAATAGAAAAATATCCTTGTTTCAAATAGCGTTCTTTTTCAGTTTCCTGTTTTTTAGACAAACCTTTTTTTCCGATTTCTATCGTCTGTAAATAAGTAAATTCCAACGCATTTTTTACGACACCCCAATCCCCAAAAAGCGTCTTGGAGATTTCGGTTAGCGACTTATCGTTTCGGATATGGATTTTGTTCAAATCGTACTCCTTGAGCGATTGCAAAAGGCCTTGTATTTGGCTCAAAATATTTTCAGTATCTTCTTTGTCTTTTGGCTGAAAACTAATGAGGTAATGATGATAATAATCTTTAATAGCATCCAACACTTCGTCGCTGTTCTCAAATTTTTCTGCAATGAAAGAGGTACTCTCCCTATCGCTTAAAATTTGCTTATACAGCATTTTCAGTTTGGGAATTCGCTTGTTTTTATCCGTTTGTTTTTGGTTGTAATCGGTATTGATGTATTCGTTCAGTCCTTTTATTTTGGGTTTGCCTTCTTCGGCTACGCGTCCGCCGACAATCAAATTGTAAACGTCTATTTGTTTTTGCGTCAGCACCTCGTTGTAGTATTCCAAGTCAAAGGCTTCATTAATAGTGGTAATGTTTAAATACTCTTCGATGTTCTTGTCCAGTTCTTTGCATTTGTCCTGTAATTCAGGAATTTCTTTTACTTTCTCAAAAATGCGGATATTGTCCAAGAACTTGGGTAGGTTTTCGTGAACCAACCGATAAGCAATAGCGGTACTTTGCTCTTTATCGGTATACATATTTTTTCGGTTTTCGTGAAAGCCACCGAAATAAGTGGTGAAGTTTTTGAAACCTTCATCAAAATAAACGTCCTCTTCTTGCTGTTCTCTAATCCATTTTTCCAATAATTCGGTAATCAGTTCCTTTTTATCAATTTTTGAAAAAACATTTTTGGCTTCCCCGGTTTTAAATCCGTTGGCAATTTCCTTGCGCATCGCATCTTGCACTTTTTTTAGCTCGGCTTTATACTTTTCTTCTTTCTTCCGCTCAGGAGAAGCAAAATATAAATCCTTGTAGGCTTCTAAATGCGTCAACTGTACATTCTGCATCGCCAGTTCAATAAAATACTTATGAAAACCGTCAATGGTTTTCTTCATCTTTTTGTAACTTTCGGCACGTTGTTCATCTTGCGTAAGCAAGCCTTTTCGGTCGATGTTTTCTTTGGTTTTTCTCTGAGGAATGAGTTCGAAGCGAAGCGTCTTGCTTAAGGAATACAAATTGGTAAATTTGGTCAGATCATTCATGTTGCTGAGTTTTTAGAGTTATCACTGGATTTATGTCGAAACGACAAAAGAGGTCTCATTTTTTGATCTTTGGATTCGTTTCTCTATCTGATTTCCAAGTTTTGTTCATGGGTGGACCAAACCTGTCGAGCGGTGCAACCCTGCCGGCATGCCGAAAAAAATAAATTTATCACAACAAGGATGTACCGTATCATTTTTCATCCATTCCCACCGCATCCGCCACACTTTCAACGTGCTGAAATTACTTTTTTTTCCCCGACCGAGCAAATATATTTTTTCTACTCCCCTAACCCCTACCGCCTATCCGCAGCCATTCCCGCGGATTTTATCCCCAAAAACTTCCCTTGTTCTTCCGGCGCCTCCGCCTTCTTTTACACCCTCCGCTCCATCGACCCCTCGAAATTCAGCAAATCCAGGGTCTGCAAGAACCAAACGCATTGCTCCCAGTCCTTTCCATTCCCCGATGCGGATGCCTGAATACCCGGCTTTCGGCATTGGCTGTCATTTTGAATTTCCTATTCATCATCGACGTTTTGCAACGGGTGTCCTTTCCGCCACCTCCGGGAAACACGGAACCAACCTGCAGATGACCGCGATAGTGCCAACCACATCCACGGGTTCGTCGGGAACATCGTATTTCGGTTCCGCGCAGAGGATAAGAGACTTCAGGAAAAACACGAAAGAGGGAACCCCCCGCAATTTTTTCGAAACGCGCCGGGCGATATCTTTTTTTTGAATACACCTGATCGGATGGTGTCGATTTACACTCACGAGCCGCCCAACATCCCCTTCGCGTAGCGGAGTTCGGTTCCGCCGAGTTGTCCCCCACACCTCCCGTCCCAAAAACTTCTTTTCCCGCCACGAATGCATCCCTGCAATTTCCCCAATCTCACCTATTATTGCATTTCCTAAGTTCACCCCTGCGATATGGACAACAAAAAAATCAATCAACGGATAAAACTCTTCGTAGTGATGGCCGTCGTGTTGCTTGCGATGCATTATCTCGTGGATCTCAAGATTTTGGAACCTTGGTCAAAGTACTTGCCCTTCATTCGGCGTCTCACGATGAGTTCCTTCCTCATCGCCCTGATCTTTTTGATAAGCAACGTGATTTCCCGCTTGGTGAACACCCAGGCCGACATTCAGGGGAACACGTACAATCTTATGCGGGTGGTTCGCTTTCTGGCCATCACCTTCAGCTTGGTGGTGGCTGTATCTTTCATGTTTCAGAATCTTTACGCCGCCGCGGTCAGCTTCGGTCTGATCACCTTGATTCTCGGTTTTGCACTACAGGCTCCCATCACCTCGTTCATCGCGTGGGTGTATCTTATTTTCCGGCGCACATACTTGGTTGGAGATCGCATTCAGATCAAAGGCATGCGCGGGGACGTGATTTCCATCACCTATCTGGACACTTCGATCTTGGAATGCAGTGGGGATTATCTGGAAAACGACCGCAAGAGCGGACGCGTCATAAGCTTTCCGAACAGCCTGGTACTGAGAGAGGAAGTCATCAATTATTCCGGGCCTGAAGTGCCCTTTATATGGAACGAAACACCTGTGCAGATCGCCTATACCAGCGATTTGAAATTCGTTGAGGAGTGCTTGTTAAAGGCGGCCGACAAAGACTTTGAACGCAAGCACCCCGCCTACTACAACCGGGAACCGGAGAGGTGGGGCGCCGCCGTCTATTTCCGCGTCAATTCTTCAGCATGGATGGAAGCCGTGGTATCTTACCCGGTGGAGCCCATCGACACCACGGGAAGGCGAAACCGCATCCTCCGCGAAGCACTGCCCATGTTGAATGCCTCACCCGAGAAAGTACAGTTTCCGGAAGGAACCCGCCGTTAATCCTGCATCGCCGGGTACTGTCGCCCGTATCTTCTTCTTTTGAAGAATTTCACCGGTTCGTACCACAGTACGGACAGCGCTCCCAAAACGAAGCAGAGGAGAAGTTCGCTCCCCGTGAGAGTGGAAAACTCAAAAAAGTCGTTGAGCGTGGGGACGTAGAGCAGGGCCAAGGTCAAAACCAACGTGACCCCGATGATTACGGGTACCAGCACATTCCTGTACCTGATGGTGGTGAAGATGGAATAATGGAAAGAGCGGTTTACCAACGTCAGAAACACGTTGGCTACGATGAGTACAGTGAATACCATGGTCCGAGTTTTCGACTCGTCCATTCCGTTCGAAACTGCGATGCCGTATGCGGCCAACGTACCCCCCGTGATGGCCAAGCCTTGGATTGCGCTCGTCACCAACTCACCCCGGCTGAAAAAGGAAGTCGTAGCGCGCCGGGGTTTGCGTTTCATGGCGTGCTTCTCCAAGGGTTCGTTTTCGAAAACGATGGAGCACGTAGGCCCCATGATGAGTTCGAGGAAAATCACGTGCACGGGTGAAAAGATATTCGGATAGACCCAACCCAAAGCGAGGGGGATGAATACCATCAATACGATGGGTATGTGGATGGACAAGATGTATTGAATCGCTTTTTTCAGATTGGCGTGGATGCGGCGTCCCATGGCCAAAGCCTGAACCAAACCGTTCAGATCGTCGTCGCGGATAATGAGGGAAGCCGCCTGTTTGGCGATCTCGGTACCTCGCCGCCCCATGGCCACACCAATATGTGCAGCGCGGAGGGCCGGCCCGTCGTTCACTCCGTCGCCTGTCATGGCGACGATCTGACCCGTGCCTTTGAGTGCATTGATGATGCGCAATTTGGCTTCGGGAAACATCCGCGTGAAAATATTGACGTGATTGACCTCCTCGCGGAGCACCTCCTCTGGCATGTGCATGAGTTGCTCGCCCGACAAACTTCTGTCCGCACCGCGAAATTCGATTTGCTCGGCGATGGCCGCGGTGGTTTCGGCGTTGTCACCCGTGATGATCTTCACCTTGATTCCCGCGTCGTACAAGTGGTTGAGCACTTCGTTGATGTTTTCTTTGGGCGGGTCGTAGAACGCCACAATGCCCAAAAACCGAAACGGAAGTTGGTGCTGGTCTTCGGGAAAGTCGTCGCCCACCAGGTTGCAATCGCCGACCCCAAGCACTCGGTATCCGCGGACCGTCAGAGCGTGGACGGCGCGGTTGATTTCCTCCCTTTCTTCCGTCGTCGGGTCGGCGGCTTTGAGCAGGGCTTCCACCGCACCTTTCGTGGCGATGATCCTCTCGCCCTCTTCACTTTCGAAAACGTGGGTCATTAAGGGCGGAGTTCCCCCCAAAGGATACTCGTGCACCATTCGGAAACCGGGTCTGCGGTCGGTATCGGCCGTGTTGCCGTACACTTCATGGAGGGAAATTTCCATGCCGTTGAAAGGCATGGTCTCACTCGCCCACATGGCCGTTTCAACCACGAATTTCTCCGCTTCGTTCAGATCGTCGGGCGCGGCCAACCGCCCGGATTCGAGTGCAAAAACCTTGACCAAACTCATGCGGTTCTCGGTGATGGTACCGGTTTTGTCGGCGCAAATCACCGTGGCGGCGCCCAAAGTTTCGACGGTTTTCATGTCCTTCACCACGACGTCGGCTTTCAGCAAGCGGTAGGCGCCGATGGCCATGAACGCCGCGAAGGCGACGGGGATCTCTTCAGGCAAAATGCTCATCGCCAAGGTCAATGATTTCAGCAGACTGTCGAGCACATCGCGGGAGGAGAGATAATTCATGACCCACACGATCAGGAAAACCACGCCCCCGACAACGGCCATGTTCCGTACAAAAACATTGACCTGCTTTTCCAGCGGCGTCTTTTCCGGTTTGATTTCGGCCATGTCCTTGCCGATGCGGCCGAGTTTGGTGGCGTTTCCCACGGCGGTCACCTCGGCGATCGCCATACCGCTGGCCACCGTCGTGCCGCTGTATATGGTGTTTGCCTTCGACGAGGGGTCTTTGGGCACCGACATGGATTCGCCGGTAAGGATGGATTCGTCGACGGTGAAATCGTTGGAATGACGGATGATCGCATCGGCGGTGATGCGCCTGCCCTCTTCGACGATGATGAAATCGCCCACGACCACGTCCTTGTTGTCGATTTCGAGAATTTCACCGTTTCTGACCACTTTGCAATGGGGTTGGGTGAGTTCTTTCAACTTCATGAGCGCGTCCCGACTCCTCTCCTCCTGGAAAATGGAAATGCCCGAAATGATGAGAATGGCCGCGGCCAAGAACAGTGCATCCCCGATTTCGCCTCCGATGAGGTAAATCGCGGCGGCCACCAACAAAAGGATGACCATGGGGTCTTTCACCAAATTCCACAGGGTGAGGAGGAGGCGATTTTCACTCTTGTGGGTCAACACGTTGGATCCGTGTTTTTCCCGGGATTCCCTTACTTGCTCATCCGTCAAGCCCTCGAAATCGAACTCATGAATGTACATGGTGTGTAGCCGAATTTGATGTTACCGCAAAACCTCACGCATAGAATCGGGGAAATTATGGATTAAAACCGTACGCAAGGCAAGGGTTGGTCGCAAACATGGATCGCCGAGAATAAGGAAGGGCACGAACGAAAAAAGGCCGGGGATCGGTCCCCGGCCTTGGAAAGATGCTTACACAATAATGATTATTCGCCTTCGCGGATGAATTGCACTTCGGCGTTGATGCGGACTTCGTCGCTTACCATGACTCCACCGGCTTCCAGGGCGGCGTTCCAGTTCAAGCCCCAGTCCTTGCGGTTGATTTTACCGCTCACGGAGAACCCCGCTTTGTAATTTCCATACAAGTCTTTTATGGTTCCTCCATGCTCCACGTCGAGAACCACTTCTTTTGCGGTGCCGTTGATGGTGAGCATTCCGGTGAGTTTGTAATTTTCGTCGTCGAGTTTCTCGAACTTCGTGCCTTCGAATACGATGTGCGGGTATTTTTCCGCGTCGAAGAAATCACCGGTTTTCAGGTGCGCGTCGCGGTCTTTGTTGTTGGTGAAGATGGAGTCGGCATCGATGGTAACGAGCACTTTGGCGTCGTTGAAGTCATCTCCGGCCGATTTGATCTCGGCTTTGAAGTTTCGGAATTCACCTTTTACATTGGTGATCATGAGGTGCTTCACCTTGAAAAGGATTTCGCTGTGCGTGGGGTCGGCGACCCACTTGGTCATTGTTTTCGTCGCTTCCATGTCTTTATGGGTTTTGATTCGTAAATGTGTTTTGTTCGTTGACATTGCAAATATCCGAACACATGGGTGCGATCTCGTACACCTAGGTTAAGAAATGCATTTACCGCCGTGAATGTTCAGCCTTGAACGAGTCTTCTTCTGATGCGGCTCAGCGACTGCGGTTTTATTCCGAGAAAAGAAGCGATGAGGTATTGGGGTATGCGGTGGACGAAATGAGGGTACAACCGGGAAAACTCCAAATAGCGATGTTCGGCGTCCTCGCCGTTTGTTTTTACCAGTCGGTACTGCAGGGCCACGAAGGAATTCTGTACCAATATGCGGAAGTACTTTCCGAAAAGGGGATTTTCGCACAACGCACTGTGATGCTCCCTGTTGAGCACCAGCACCTCCGTCGATTCTATGGTTTCGACGTAGAGCAAACTCGGTCTTTCGGTGAAGAAGGAGTACTGATCTGAAATCCAATGCCCTTCGACGGCGAATTGGACGGCGTACTTGTCGCCTTCTTCGTTCACGTAATACGAATACGCCGAGCCACTTAAAATGAAGTACACGTATCGGGCCTGCTCGCCGGGTTGAAATAGCACGGACTTTTTGTCGTACGACTTGGTGAACATATGAGAGGTAAACTCCTCGTACTCGGCCGCGCTCAAGTCGTGATCCATGGCGTGCTGGAAATTCCGTTTGATCAATTCTTCCATGATTTCTCGGGTTTACGACGCCCATGGGGCAAGTTCATCCGATGTAAAGATAGCCGGTGCAACGCAAACCACCTTCTCGTCATCCTCTTGATGAAGGCAAGAAAAAACCCGGTACAACGCGAGTCGTACCGGGTTCCTATGTCGTTTGAAAAAGCATCAGTGCCTTCCCTCACTCGGATCAAGCCTTACCGTGAAAGCCACTCTTACTACGTCGTGGATAAGATTGTCTCCCAAGTCGCTGAAGAATTTGCCCGACCGGTAGCGGATGTCGTAGTCGGTGCGATCGAAGGTGAACTCCCCTTCCAAGCGGACTCCATCTTCCTCTTCGATGGCGCGGTACGTACCCTCGACGGGGGCATCTTGATTTTTGATCTTCAGAATGCCGGAAAATCCGTGGTTGCCGTCTCGTTGGGGTTTCCCCTCCGCAATCATCATCATGGCCGCGGGAAATTCGGTTACGTGGAAGAAATCTTCGCTCATGAGGTGTCGGGTCAACCGCTCGTTCATGCTTGGGTCGGTGATGTCGGCAACGTTCAAGCGACTGAGGTCGATGCGGACTTCACCCTTCATGAGTCTGCCTTTGATGAATGCGATGGCGCCTTCGGCAGGTACGTATCCGTGGTGCTTGCCCGTCACTTTGGATGCATCCCAACGCACTTCCGAATTGCTCTCGTTCAGGATGTACGTGCCGTCCAACTTCTGAGTATTAGTCATGACGGCTCCTTGTTCGGACGATCGAGCCTCCTCGGGTGCGGCTTGATCTCCGTGGAGACCGCCGTCTACCGCGATGTGCGGTGCAATGACCAGAGCCACGATGGAGGTGAGCTTGATGAGGATGTTCATCGAAGGACCGGAAGTGTCTTTAAAAGGATCGCCGACCGTATCGCCGGTGACGGAAGCTTTGTGCGCTTCGGAACCTTTGTATTCCATTTTCCCGTCGATCTCCACGCCTTGTTCGAAGGATTTCTTGGCGTTGTCCCAAGCACCTCCGGCGTTGTTTTGGAAGATTCCCATGAGAACACCCGACACGGTGATACCGGCGAGAAGACCACCGAGGATTTCGGCTGAGCTGACGTCTTCGAACACTCCTTGGAAGCCGAAGCCGACCAATACAGGAACCACCAGTGCGATGGCGCCGGGCAGCATCATTTCACGAATCGACGCTTTGGTGGAAATTTCCACGCATTTGTCGTATTCCGGTTCCGCTTTGTATTCCATGATTCCCGGAATTTCTCGGAATTGTCTTCTCACCTCCTGCACCATGGCCATGGCTGCGCGACCGACGGCGGCGATGGCGAGTGAAGAAAATATGAACGGAATCATACCGCCGACGAACAATGCCGCGAGCACGGGGGCCTTGAATATGTTGATGGCGTCGATATTAGCCACACCCACAAAAGCCGCAAAAAGAGCCAACGCCGTAAGCGCAGCGGAAGCGATGGCGAATCCCTTGCCCGTTGCTGCAGTGGTGTTGCCCACCGCGTCGAGGTTGTCGGTACGCCCGCGCACCTCTTCGGGAAGTCCGCTCATTTCGGCGATTCCACCCGCGTTGTCGGCGATGGGTCCGAAGGCGTCGATGGCCAATTGCATGGCCGTAGTGGCCATCATGCCGGCCGCAGCGATGGCTACACCGTAAAGTCCGGCGAAGGCGTATGAACCGACGATACCGCCGGCGAGTACGAGAATTGGAATGACCGTCGATTCCATGCCCACGGACAATCCCGCGATGATATTGGTCGCGTGTCCGGTGGAAGATTGTTTAACGATGCTGTTGACCGGGCGGCGACCTACGGCGGTGTAGTATTCGGTGATCATGCTCATGAGAGCGCCCACCACGCTGCCGACCAAAATGGCGTAGAACACGTCCATGTCGGAGAAGGCCACCCCGCGGATGGTCATGCTTTCGGGAAGGACGAATTTCACCACGAAATACGACGCGATGACGGTGAGGATTATGGAGGTGTAGTTTCCGATATTCAGGGCTTTCTGCACGCTATCGGTCTCTTTTTTGATGCGCACGAGGGTAGTGCCGACAATGGAGAAAATCAACCCCAACCCAGCGATGAGCATGGGGAGGAGGATGGGACCCAATCCGCCGAAATTGTCGTCCGAGCTAATTTCTTGTCCGAGGACCATGGTGGCGAGGATGGTGGCCACGTACGACCCGAAAAGGTCGGCGCCCATACCCGCTACGTCGCCCACGTTGTCGCCCACGTTGTCGGCGATGGTGGCGGGGTTTCGGGGGTCGTCTTCGGGAATGCCGGCTTCCACTTTACCCACGAGGTCGGCGCCCACGTCGGCCGCCTTGGTGTAAATACCTCCACCTACACGGGCGAAGAGAGCGATGGATTCAGCCCCGAGGGAAAATCCGGCCAGCACTTCGATGGCGGTGCGCATTTCGATGCCGGTGGCGGCCACGCCGTCGGGCACGAACATTTCCATGAACAGGATGAACAAGCCGCCCATTCCCACGACCGCCAAACCGGCGACTCCGATCCCCATGACCGAACCTCCCGTGAAGGATACTTTCAGTGCTTTGGCCAGGCCGCTTCTCGCTGCTTGTGTGGTACGAACGTTGGCTTTGGTGGCGATATTCATTCCGAAATATCCCGCCAAAGCCGAGAGCACGGCGCCTATGACGAACGCGATGGCGATGATGGGGTGTGAATCGGGAACGAGGGTTCCGGAATACGCCAGGAGCAACCCGGCGATCACCACGAAATAAGAAAGGACTTTCCATTCGGCTTTGAGGAATGCCATGGCGCCCTTGGCGATATGGCCTGCGAGGGCAATCATGTTGGCGTCGCCCGCGTCTTGTTTTTTGATCCAAGCCGATTTGGTGGCCATCACGATCAAACCGATTATACCCATGACCGGAATGGTGTAGGCCAGGTTGTCATACAAAAAGCTCATAAATCCGTGTGTTAATCCGTTTTTTTAAAGGTGGCAAAAATAGGCAATGGGGTCTTTCCCCGCAAATGAACTTACGCCCTCATCATCCGGTTGTATTTCAGGATTTTGAAAGCATGAAAAACCCCGATTTCCGGGGTAGTTTTCATTGTTGCCTTGCCGACGATAAATCATTTTTTGATGTACATCACCTCCTTGACGGCCTTTACGGTTCTCTCGACGTTCGGCAAGCTCTCTTCGATGAGCTCGACCGCGAACGCGAAGGGCGTATCGGCCATGGTCACGCGGTGCACCGGTGCGTCGAGGTAGTCGAACGCCAATCGCTGTACGGCGTGAGAAATCTCGGCCGAGATCGATGCGATGGGCCAGCTCTCTTCCACGATCACCAATCGATTGGTTTTCTTGACGCTTTTCAGGATGGTGTCGATGTCGTAAGGACGGATAGACCGGAGGTCGATCACTTCGGCGTCGACCCCTTCTTTCTTCAATTCCTCCGCAGCCGCCAGGGCCACCTTCATGATCTTTCCGAACGACACGATGGTCACGTCCGTACCGGGTCTTTTCACATCCGCCAACCCGATCGGGATGAGGTATTCGGACTCGGGCACTTCCCCTTTATCGCCGTACATCTTTTCCGATTCCATCACGAGCACCGGGTCGTCGTCGCGGATGGCCGACTTCAGAAGGCCTTTGGCGTCGTACGGCGTGGACGGGGTCACCACTTTAAGGCCGGGCACGTGGGCGTAAATGCTTTCAAAGCTTTGAGAGTGGGTGGCGGCCAATTGACCGGCCGGCCCGTTCGGCCCGCGGAAAACTATGGGGGCGCCGTATTGGCCTCCGCTCATTTGCAGCATTTTGGCGGCGCTGTTGATGATTTGATCGGCGGCGAGGATGGCGAAGTTCCAAGTCATGAACTCCACGATGGGTCGCAGGCCGTTCATGGCCGCCCCAACGCCTATTCCCGCAAAACCCAGTTCGCTGATAGGGGTGTCTATCACGCGTTTGGGTCCGAATTCGGCGAGCATGCCCCGACTGGCTTTGTAAGCCCCGTCGTATTCGGCTACTTCTTCGCCCATTAAAAACACGCGTTCATCGCGGCGCATTTCTTCGCTCATGGCCTCTGCCACAGCTTCCCGGAACTGAATTTCCCTCATAACGTTGATATATTCGCGCGGCAAAATTAGCAATAATAACCTTTGGCACTCTCACCGGAAGGGTTGAGATGACTTTTTAGAGTTGATTTGGCTTTTTGGGGTTGGTTTGGCTTTTTGGGCCAAAAGAGATTCCGAAACGAGTTCGGAATGACGCGCAGGGTGGAGTGGATGCCCGGGTTCAGATACGGATCAATCAGATCTCTTATCCTATTTAAGTCGCCTCGAAGCCACTCATCCGAAAAACAGTTTTTCTTGATTCGGATCCCCGATCCCCGCCCCCCGGTCCCCGATCCCTGATCCCCGATCCCTTTAGTTCGCCCCGATTCAGAATCCGATTTGAGTCGCCCCGACGTCACATACACGAAAAACAGCAAACCGACCCCCTACCCCCACATTTCTCATGATTGTCTTACATTTGAGGCCGCATTTGAACCTCGGGTGCCGCCTTGGGTTTTTACCCGCCGCAATCACCTGTGGAACAAAGGCCAAACAACGAATTCAGAACGATAAAACATACGTGCAATGAACATATTAGTCGGAATCAGCAAAGCTCCTGATACCACCACCAAAATCAAGTTCACCGAAAACGATACGCGCTTCGATGAATCGGGCGTGCAGTTTATCGTCAATCCATACGACGAATGGTACGCCTTGGTGCGAGGTCTGGAACTCAAGGAAAAAAGCGGTGGGACGGTGACGACCATCACCGTCGGAGGTGCCGATCACGATTCAATCATCCGCAAGGCGCTGGCCATCGGAGCCGACAACGCCGTGCGCATCGACACGGATCCGACCGACGCGTACGCGGTGGCCGCCCAAATCGCGGCCTATGCCAAAGACAAAAACTACGACCTCATCCTCGTGGGCAAGGAAACCATCAACTACAACGGTTCCCAAGTGGGCGGGATGATCGCCGAATTGCTCGACATGCCCTACGCCTCAGTAGTAAGCAAACTCGACGTCGACGGTTCCACCGCCACCCTGGAGCGCGACATCCAAGGCGGTGTGGAAGTATTGGAAGGCGATCTGCCCCTGGTGGTGAGCTGCGCCAAAGGAATGGCGGAACAGCGCATCCCCAACATGCGAGGCATCATGGCCGCGCGTACCAAGCCACTGGAAGTGGTACAACCCGCCGATGTGGCCACGCTTACCGAAGTGGTGGGATACAGCCTGCCACCTGAGAAGGGCTCGGTGAAAATGATCGATCCGGACAACATGGACGAGTTGGTCAACTTGCTCCACAACGAAGCCAAAGCAATTTAAGAACACAGGAAAAAATCAGCGATATGTCAGTCATCGTATTTGCGGACGCCCCCGAAGGGAAAATCGCCAAAGCGGCGTATGAAGCCATCACCTACGGCAAAAAAATCGCCGAACAAATATCCTCCGACGTCACCGTGGTGACCTACGGGGAAGTCGACCAAACCGAATTGGGTAACCTCGGCACCTACGGGGCCTCCAAGGTACTCGTCGACAAAAACGTGAAAACCGACAACGACCAAACGCTCACGGCCCTCGTGGTCAAAGCCGTTGAAAAGGAAAACGCCAAAGTGGTGGTCTTCTCCTTCGATCCCGTGGGCAAAGCCATCGCCCCTCGGGTGTCGGCGCGATTGGGCGCAGGATTGGTGGCGGGCACCACGGAATTGCCCAAATTCGAGGGCGACGCCCTCACCGTAAAAAAGAACGTGTTTTCCGGAAAAGCCCACGCCGTATATAAAGTGACTACCCCGGTGAAAATCCTCTCCGTACTGCCGAACAGCATGAAACCCGAAGAGGTGTCGGGTACGGCCACCGTCGAGGAATTCGCTCCCGACATCGCGGCGGGCAAGCTCAAGGTGAAGGAGACCAAAATGGTGGGCGGGGAAGGCATCCCCTTGCCGGAAGCTTCGAGAGTGGTTTCGGGTGGCCGCGGACTCAAAGGTCCCGAAAACTGGGGCTTGGTGGAAGACCTCGCCAAGGAACTCGGTGCGGCCACGGCTTGCTCCCGACCGGTTGCCGACATGGGCTGGCGACCGCACCACGAGCACGTGGGACAAACGGGAATCGCCATCCGCCCCGACTTGTACATCGCCATCGGCATTTCGGGTGCCATCCAGCACCTGGCCGGCGTCAACAACAGCAAGACCATCGTCGTCATCAATACCGATCCGGAAGCTCCTTTCTTCAAGGCCGCCGATTACGGAGTGGTGGGCGACGCTTTTGAAGTGGTGCCCAAACTCACCGAGGCTTTGAAACGCTTTCATTCACAAAACTGAAGCCCGCGTTGACGGGAAACCAATCCTTTGCGGAGGAAATTGGTTTTCACGATTTGCAAAACTACCTTTGCAAATAACCAAAGTCGGCTTCTTGCTGCATGGATAAAATCGAACTGAAAGTCGTCGGGCTGTCTTACAGCCAAACACAGACAGGTGCATACGCGTTGATCCTCAAAGAGGACCAGGGAAACCGTCGTCTCCCCATTATCATCGGCGGTGCCGAGGCCCAGGCCATCGCCATCCCATTGGAGAAGATGACACCCAGCCGGCCCCTGACCCACGATTTGCTGAAAAGTTTTCTCGACAGCTTCGACATCGTGGTGGAGGAGGTGGTGATCTACAACTTGGTGGAAGGCATATTTTTCGCGAAAATCATCTGCGAACGCAGCGGCGAACGTCTCGAAATCGACGCCCGATCCAGCGATGCCGTGGCTTTGGCGTTGCGCTGCGAAGTGCCGATATTCACCCACGACTTCATATTGAGCTCGGCGGGCATCATCATCGACGAGGAGAGCGAATCGGAGAATGACGACTCGGATACCGATGCAGACTTCAGCATGGAAGACATCTCTTCAGATTCGGAAGAATCCAAAACCATCGCCGATTTGAAAAGGCAACTCGAATCGGCCTTGGCCAAGGAAGAATACGAGAAAGCTTCCAAAATCCGCGACGAAATCAATCGACGGAAGAAAAAATAAAGCCGCAAAATGGGGGGTACACGGGCCGCACTGCTTCTGGCAGCAATTCTGATTCCTTCACTGGCGGGTGCCCAAGAGACCTCCAAAGTCGTGGTCGAAACCGACGTTTCCCTCATGGGCGTCCTGCGGGGATTGCTGGGCGTAGCCACGCTGCTGGCCCTGGGCTGGCTCTTCAGCGAAAAACGAAAAGCCATTCCGTGGAGCTTGGTCTTCAAGGGGCTGATTCTGCAAATGGTGCTGGCCCTGCTGATTCTGAAAGTGCCCTTCGCCAGTCAGGTGTTCGATTTCTTAAGCCGCGCGTTCGTGCGCGTGATCTCCTTCACCGATTTCGGTTCGGATTTTTTGTTCCGCAGCTTCACCGACGGTGAGGTGCAACCCGCACTGGTCAATTTCGCCTTCCGCGTTCTGCCCACCATCGTGTTCTTTTCCGCGCTCACGGCGCTTTTGTACTACCTCAACGTTCTGCAAAAGGTGGTATACGCCTTCGCGTGGGTGATGCGCCGCACCCTGCGTCTGTCGGGCGCCGAGAGCCTCGCCGCCGCGGGAAACATTTTCATGGGTCAGACCGAATCGCCCCTGCTCATACGGCCCTACCTCAACCGCATGACCCGCAGCGAAATGATGTGCCTGATGTCCGGCGGAATGGCCACCATCGCCGGGGGCGTGCTCGCGGCTTACATCGGTTTTTTGGGGGGTGACAGCGACGCGGAAAGACTCGTTTTCGCCAAACACCTCCTCACCGCCTCCATCATGTCGGCGCCGGCGGCGGTGGTCGCCGCCAAGATGCTGGTGCCCGAGCAGGAAGAGTTCGACAGAACCATGCAGCTCGACCACGGGAAGACAGGCAAAAACGCGCTCGAAGCCATCGCAAACGGAACGAGCGACGGACTGAAACTCGCGGTAAACGTGGCCGCCATGCTGCTGGTTTTCATCGCCTTCATATACATGGCCAATTACATCTTGGGTGACTGGATAGGCGGATTCACCGGACTCAACAAAATAATCGCCGAGCACACCGTCTACGACAAATTGACGCTGGAATTCATCGCCGGATACTTGTGCGCACCGCTGGCTTGGCTCATGGGCGTGCCGAGCGAAGACGCCGTACTGGTGGGGCAGCTGCTGGGCGAGAAAACCATTTTGAACGAATTCTACGCCTACGTGACCTTGGGCGAAATCAAAGAATCGGGTCGGTTCGTCCATTCCAAGTCCACCATCATGGCGACTTACGTTCTTTGCGGATTCGCCAACTTCGCGAGCATCGGCATCCAGATCGGCGGCATCGGCGCGCTGGTGCCCAACCGCAAAGGGCTGCTGTCCGAACTGGGAGTAAAAGCCCTCATCGGCGGTACGTTGGCCTCGCTTTTTACGGCGGTATTGGTGGGTATGCTCCTTTGAGAATTTGTGGGCGAGGCTCACACGGGTCACGACCGGAATATTCGAAAATCCGCCTTCCACACGGAAGACGCCCGAAAAAAGCCACACCCACAAAAACCCAAAAACCCCTGCCCGTCACGCATGCAAAATTATTTGTGTTTGCCCCTTATGCTAGTAACTTTGCAGGTACCGCGATTCGCTCGCACGGCATCGGCGCCACGGGGGCCGGAACCCGCATAAATCAAACAATCCGACATGAAGGCATACCTCTCTCTGCTACGGCACATCATGGAAAACGGCGTGGACAAGCCTGACCGCACCGGCACCGGAATTCGCAGCGTTTTCGGCCATCAAATGCGCTTCGACCTGCGGGAAGGTTTTCCGCTGGTGACCACGAAGGAAGTGCACCTGAAGAGCATCATCCACGAATTGCTGTGGTTTTTGGCGGGCGACACCAACATCGCCTACCTGAAGGAGAACAAAGTGCGCATCTGGGACGAATGGGCCGACGAAAACGGCGATTTGGGCCCCGTGTACGGCTACCAGTGGCGGAGCTGGCCCGACCCCAAAGGGGGCAAAGTGGACCAAATCTCCAAGCTGGTGCGCGGAATAAAGGAAAATCCCTACAGTCGACGCCACATCGTGAGCGCCTGGAATCCGGCCCAAGTCGATGAAATGGCCCTGCCGCCCTGCCATACGCTGTTTCAATTTTACGTGGCCGAGGGCCGGTTGAGCTGCCAGCTCTATCAGCGCAGCGCCGATACCTTTTTGGGCGTGCCCTTCAACATCGCGTCGTACGCGCTGCTGACCATGATGGTGGCCCAAGTGTGCGATTTGGAACCGGGCGATTTCGTGCACACCTTCGGCGACGCTCACGTGTACTCCAACCACTTCGAACAAGTGAAGGAACAACTTTCGCGAACGCCCGGAAAGCTGCCCACCATGCACATCGACCCCGAGGTGCGCGACATTTTTTCCTTCCGCTACGAGGATTTCGAGCTCCGCGATTACCATCCCCAACCTCGCATCAAGGCACCCGTGGCCGTTTAACCCGGGCCGCGAACACCTTGGAACTTTGTAGAATCACCTGCTTGTCATGACCGTTTACATCATTGCCGCCGTGGCCGAAAACCGAGTGATCGGAAAAAACAACGATTTGGTGTGGAGCCTGCCCGACGACATGCGGCACTTCAAGGAGAAAACCTCCGGCAAAACCGTGATCACCGGCAGGAAAAATTACGAATCCCTGCCCGAGAAATTCCGCCCCTTGCCCAAGCGCCGCAACATCGTGGTTACACGAAACGCCGACTACGACGCACAGGGCGCCGAGGTGGCCCACAGCTTGGAAGAAGCCCTGGAAATGGCGCGTGAAGACGAGGAAGTGTACATCATCGGCGGAGGGCAATTGTACGAGCAAGCGCTGGAGGCCGATCTGGTGGACGTGATGCACATCACGAGGGTGCACGCCGAAGTGGAAGGCGACACCTACTTTCCGGATTGGGAAGCCGGTGGAAAAGAGTGGACACTCGTGTTTCAACTCGGGCATCCAAAAGATGACAAGCACCCCTACGCCTTCACGTTCGAAACCCATTTCAGGAAGCGGTAATCTTTCGGCATTTTTAACAAATGCCCGATTTTCGCAGGGATGTCGGCTTGGTTTTTGCTGTATTACGGCGTAGAATCGTGAACCGCCGAAGATGCACAACTCACTGACACTCGAGGCGTAACCTTATAAACACCCCGTCGTTGGTAAAAGTAATTGTGCTTATTTGGATAATTTTCCGTTTCTTTAAGCCGTGAAACAAAGCATCAGACATACGTCGTTTTTCGTACTCATCACACTGATGTTGGTGTCGGCGGGATTGCTGGCATTCAACCAGTGGACGGGCGACGTGGAAAGGAAGTTGGCTACTTTGCGCTTCCAACCCGACGTGGAATTCAATTCGGAAACGGTGATCGACACCGTGGGCCTGTTCGAAAATCCCTGTTATTCTTACTGCTCCGAAAAATCGGAAGAAGGCGACGGGGAGTGCGTGGATCGGCTCACCAAAACCATTTTGACGGTCGAGACCAACGGCCGCGACGTGCACCGGTTCACCGCCGAGGATTTGAAAAAAATGGAGCCCAACACCTCCCTTAACATGATGTTGGAGTCGTACACCGTATCGCGGAAAAAAGATAAAAAAGGCACCAAGTACTATGTCACCGTCGAATCTTTCGACGCCATTTTGGAAAAGACTCCCGACAACGACTACTTGTTGAGGGAAAACGCCAAGGAAGGCCAGGTATTCCGCGCGAAAGACATCGTGGAAATGCTGGACAGAACCTGCGCGCGTGACCGCTTGGAAGACCTGATCCGCAGCGGGGAGCGACCGCTCTGATCCACCCATTCTTTATCGCACCACCGGCCCGGGGGATTTCCCAAATCCACCTCGGTCGATTCGGTTATATTTGTGGCCTTATTGCCCTAATCCGACGATATGAACCGAATACTTGCGTTCTGTTTCCTGATTATCCCCTCCTTCCTGTTCGCGCAATTTCCGCCGGCAGAAACCTCCGCCCACCTCTACAAAGACCTTTTAAAAGCCAACAACACGGCTCGGGTGCTCTATTTGGCGGCCCACCCGGACGATGAAAACACGCGGTTGATATCCTACTTCGAAAACGGACGCCACGTGCGCACGGCCTACTTGTCGCTGAATCGGGGAGCGGGAGGACAGAATCTTATCGGAACGGAAATCGGACCAGCCATCGGCGTTCTGCGCACTCATGAACTTTTGAAGGCGAGAGCCATCGACGGAGGCGAACAATTCTTTACCCGCGCGGTGGATTTCGGATACTCCAAGACAGCCGATGAAACCTTCGACAAATGGGGCAAGGAAACCATCCTCAGAGACGTGGTGCGCACCATCCGATTGTTTCAACCTCACGTGATCATCACGCGCTTTCCCACCGAAAGTTACGGAGGCCACGGTCACCACATCGCCAGCGCCATTCTGGCTGAGGAAGCCTTTGACCTCGCCGCCGATCCGAACGCATTTCCCGAACAACTGGACGTGCTGGAACCCTGGCAAACCACCCGACTCTATTACAACGCCAGCACGTGGTGGAATCCCAAAATCGCGGAACTCGCCGAAACTTCCGAAGACTACGTCAGCATGGACGTAGGCGGCTACGAGCATCTTCTCGGAGAAAGCTATTCCCAAATTGCCGCGCGTAGCCGAAGCAGCCACTCCAGCCAAGGATTCGGTGCGGATTACCCCTACGGCAAAGCCATGGAGTACCTGCGCTACGAAAAAGGCGACAAGGTGCCCAAGGGGGAAGACATCCTCGTGGGCATTGACCAAGGATGGGAGAAAACTTCGGTGCCCCAAGTGGGCGAAATTCTCGAAAAAGCCATCGCCGATTTCGATTTTCGCAACCCGGAAAAAACGGTGCCGGCGGTGATCGAAGTGCTGAAATTGCTCCGAAGCGCGGAGCCCGACCCCTTGATTTCGTACAAAACGGAAGAGTTTGAACGCCTGTTGTTGAAGCTCGCCGCGGTGGACGTTCACTATTACGCGAACAAACCCAAAACCATTCCTTCGGATACCTTGGCCACCAGACTGATGGTCAGCGCACCGACGGCGGTAGAGGTGAAGGTGTTGGAAGTGAACGGCAAAAGCCTCGGCGCGGACGGGGTGGTGGTCGGTGACAACCCATATTCCGCGGATCTCGTGGAAATCATCGACGAGAACAGCCCTTACGACAATCCCTACTGGTTGAGTGAAATCGGCGGCTACCTCTACAAAATCGACGACCCAAGCTTATTGGATCGACCCGTAAATCGCCCCTCCATCGCGGCGGAGGTGAAATTATCGGTCGGTGGATATGAAGTGCATCACCGCAGTGCGGCGCAGTACAAAACGGTAGATCCCACGCGAGGCGTCGTCTATACGCCGGTGTACATCGTGCCCCCGATCACGTACAATTTTTCCGAGGCCGTGGTGATTTCCCCCGCCGGAAGCGACCAAACCACCGAGCTGATCGCCACCGCCCACGCCGACGACGTGAGCGGATCCATCGAACTTCAAGTTCCCCGAGGGTGGAAAGCCGAACCCTCGGCGTTTCGGTTCGACTTCGAAGATCGGGGCGCCAAGGAAGTGGTGCGCATCCGGATTTCCCGCTCGAATGACGCGGAATCCGGGCAAATGCGTTTGAAGGCGGAAAATGGGGAGGCACCCTTGTCGATGACGGAGATCACGCACAGCCACATCCCCGCGCAAATCCTGCTGCAACCCGCCGAAATCGCCTTGTCGGCCATTGATCTCAATCGGGGCGAAGTCCAAAAAATCGGGTACATCGAAGGCCCCGGCGATGACGTTGCGAAATACCTGCGCACCGCGGGCTACGACGTGCACATCGTATCGGAAGCGGAGTTCACCGCCGGCATCGCCCCCGACGATTACGACGCCATCGTCACCGGCATCCGGGCATTCAACACCCGTGACGAACTTGTGCTGGCAAACGACAAATTGAACGAATACGTGAAGGGCGGAGGAACGTGGATCGTGCAGTACCTCACCACCGCCGGATTAAAGACCGATCGCGTCGGGCCCTATCCCTTTACCGTTTCCCGGGAACGCGTCACGGACGAAAACTCCGAAGTGCGGTTTCTCGCACCCAACCACCCCGCACTTCGAAGCCCAAACATTCTGACACCGAAGGATTTCGAAGGATGGGTGCAAGAGCGGGGATTGTACTTCGCGGTAGATTGGGATCCGGCCTTCACCGCCGTGCTCGGCTGGAACGACCCCGGTGAGCCCTCACGCGACGGGGGATTAATCGTCGCTCCGTACGGCAAAGGGCACTTCGTTTACACCGGCATTTCATTTTTCAGGGAATTGCCCGCCGGCGTACCCGGCGCCTACCGATTGATGGCGAACATCCTGTCCCTGTCCAAAACGGCATCGGAACACCATGACTGATTCCAAGCCCACACCTGAAGAAAATTCCTTCTCGCCGCGCTACTGGCGGAATGTGTACCTGATCGTACTGGGTTTTCTGGCGTTCTTCTGTTTGTTTATGTACCTCTTTACCGTGTATACCTCATGAGTACCGTCGACTACGTCGTGATGCTCGCCACCCTGCTTTTCATCGTCATCTACGGGACGTACAAAACGCGGAAAAGCCAAAACATCGAGGGCTACTTGCTCGGCGACAAGAAAATGAAGTGGGGCACCATCGGGTTGTCGGTCATGGCCACCCAAGCCAGCGCCATCACCTTTCTCAGCACGCCCGGATTGGCCTACGAATCGGGAATGGCCTTCGTCCAAAACTACCTCGGACTGCCGTTGGCGCTGATTGTCATTTCGGTGGTCTTCATACCCATTTATTACCGGCTCAAGGTCTATACCGCCTACGAATACCTCGAAAGCCGTTTCGACCGAAAAAACCGACTCTTGGCAGCGTTCTTATTCTTGGTTCAGAGAGGGTTGGCCGCGGGCATCACCATCTACGCTCCCGCCATCGTGCTTTCTTCGGTACTGAAATGGGACCTCACTTTGACCATTCTGTTCGTCGGGATATTGGTCATCATCTACACCGTGTCGGGCGGAACCAAAGGTGTCAGCCTGACCCAAAAGTGGCAAATGAGCATCATCCTCATCGGAATGGGGGTGGCGTTTTTCACCATCATCAAGAATTTCCCCCAAGGTGTCGGCATGATGGACGGCTTGAAACTGGCGGGAAAAATGGGCAAAACCCAAGCCATCAATTTCGATTTCGATTTCACCGAAAGATACACCTTCTGGTCGGGCATTACGGGCGGGTTGTTTTTGGCGCTTTCCTATTTCGGAACCGACCAATCCCAGGTGCAGCGCTACCTCACCGGCAAATCCATTCGAGAGAGCCGCATGGGCCTCATGTTCAACGCCGTGTTGAAAATCCCCATGCAGTTTTTCATCCTTCTCACCGGAGTGTTGGTCTTCGTATTCTATCAGTTCCAATCCCACGACGTGCTCTTCGATTCCGCCTCCATCGAGCTGATCCAAGAGTCGGAATACGCGGAGGAATTCTCGGCCATTCAATCGGAACACCAGGCCGTGCACGGTGAGAAAAGAGACGTATCCCTGGCGCTGATCGAAGCCCTCAATAGCGGAAACGAGAGCGAAGTCGCCGCCAAAACCCAAGAAGTAAACGCGCTCAACGATCGTGCGAGGGAGCTGCGTGACGAAGCCAAAAGCGTGGTGGTGACCGCCTACCCCGCCAATACGCAGCGCGATTCCGATTACGTTTTCATCAGTTACGTGCTGGATTTCATGCCGGTGGGATTGGTCGGGTTGCTTATCGCGGTGATCCTCATGGCCGCCATGTCGAGCACGGCCGGGGAGCTCAACGCCCTGGGTTCCACGACGGTGGTCGATTTTTACAAATTGCTCATTCGGCCCGAAGCCTCCGACCGCCACTACGTGGTCGTTTCCAAATTGATCACGGCTTTTTGGGGCATCGTCGCGGTGTCCTTTGCGCTATTCGCCGACCTGTTCGAAAACCTGATCGAAGCCGTGAACATCCTCGGAAGCCTTTTCTACGGCACCATTCTGGGCATTTTCCTCACCGCGTTCTTCCTGCGTTTCGTGCGCGGTCACGCCGTATTCGCGGCGGCCCTCATCGCTCAAACCGGCGTATTGCTCATCTTTTTCTTCTTCGACGACCACATTTCCTACCTGTACTACAACGTGATCGGGTGCTTTTTGGTCATGGTCATCGCCGCGCTGTTTTCCATCGGAAAAAAGACCCCCGGCGATTCGAGTCACACCCCCAAAACCTTAAATCGGTAATCCTTCCGTCCACCCGAAACGAAGGGGCGCCGCGAAGGGAGTATCCGGATTTTTGTGGGTGTATCATCCGCTTCTTCAATCGGCGCAGGCCGGTGGCATTTACCCCACCCCCAAAGATTCCGAAACGCACATTCGCCCATAAAAAAAGGGCGCGAATCGCGCCCTTTCGAGGTAAGGTATTGTCGTCGTCCGGAACCGGACGCGGGGATCAAAGTCCCGCTTTGATTTCTTCGTTCAAACGAACGTAGTACTCCGCTCCGCTCTCCTTCGCCAATTTGATTCCCCAATCGGCGGCTTTTTTGGCGGCATCCTTGTTTCCCGCCGCTGCGTGGGCGCGGGCCAAGGTGGTCACGTTCCAGAAGTAGGGCTGCATGTCAGTCGATTTCTTCGCCATTTCCACTGCGCGTGCCGGGTCTTTGTCCATGAGGTAGCCCGCGGCGGCGTTGTAGAAATTGAAAGGCTGCTCGCCCTCTTTGAGTTTTTCTTCCATTCGTTGCTCAACCAATTTGTCGGTGTCGACGGTCACGGGAACCGAGAAGGATTTTCCGGCCCAGCTCATCACGATATCGGCCGAGGCGTCCTCAACGTTCTCGATGCTGAATCGCAGGCGCTCCACCCTTTCGGCTCTTTCGAAGGGCACTTTCACTTTGGCCACGTCGAGTGATTCGTCGTATTTACCCACACTGGCTTTGGCGTCGGAGTTGAACATCACCGTAACGGCGTCCTCTTCCGGAATGGTAAAAATCGAGTATTCGCCGGCTTTCACGGGATTCCCGTCGATGTTCACGTCCGTGCTGAAGGTGATTTTAGTCGCGGCGTTCGCGCCGGTTCGCCAGATCTTGCCGTAAGGAACCAGTTCACCGAAAATAGTGCGGTCTTTGATGCCCGGGCGGCTGTATTCGATTTCGATCTCGGTCAGACCCACTGTCTGCGAGGTAGAAGCTTTGGGGCTCGGTTCGGGAAATGTCTGTGCACCGACCATGCCGATGCTGGCGGCGAAAAGTCCGGTTAGGATCAGTTTCTTCATTTTGAGTTGGGGTTTAGTGGTTTACAAATTTTCGCTTTGGTGTTCTTAGGCGGCTTTCAACCTCGAAATCTTGGATTTGCCCAAGCGTTCTTTCGCGTATTTCAAGGTGATTTTGAACGACTTCACGCTCTCGTCGGAAGGAATTTCGTACATCAAATCCGTCATGATGGCCTCGCAAATCGATCGCAGCCCACGGGCGCCGAGTTTGTACTCCATGGCTTTCTCCACGATGAAATCCAACACGTTCTTGTCGATGCTCAACTTCACGTTGTCCATTTCGAAGAGTTTGACGTACTGTTTGATCAGGGCGTTCTTCGGTTCGGTGAGAATGCGGCGCAGGGTCTCGGCCGATAGCGGCTCCAAGTGGGTCAGCACCGGAAACCTTCCGATCAACTCCGGGATCAATCCGAATTTGTGAAGGTCGGCCGGGGTGACGTACGCCAGAAGGGACTCCGTGTCGATCAGGGCGTTTTCCTTGCTCGCGCTGTAGCCGATGGTGGTGGTTTTGATCCGGCGTTCGATCAATTTTTCGATGCCGTCGAAGGCACCGCCGCAGATGAACAGGATGTTTTTGGTGTCGATGCGAATCAGCTTTTGCTCGGGGTGCTTGCGCCCGCCTTGTGGGGGAACGTTCACTTCAGACCCTTCCAAGAGCTTGAGCAGCGCCTGTTGTACGCCTTCGCCGCTCACGTCGCGAGTGATGCTGGCGTTGTCGCTTTTGCGGGTGATCTTATCGATCTCGTCGATAAACACGATGCCCCTTTCCGCCCGCGCCACGTCGTAGTCGGCGGCTTGCAGCAGTCGAGAAAGGATGCTTTCCACGTCTTCACCCACGTAGCCGGCTTCGGTCAGGATGGTTGCGTCGGCGATACAAAACGGCACGTTGAGCATGCGGGCGATGGTCTTGGCCAGCAGGGTTTTTCCCGTGCCCGTCTCGCCCACCATGACGATGTTGGATTTTTCGATCTGCACGTCTTCCTCGCCGTCGTCGCTTTGCAACAAGCGTTTGTAGTGGTTGTACACCGCCACCGACAGGATTTTTTTCGCGGTATCCTGCCCGATGACGTACTGATCGATGTACGCTTTGATCTCGGCGGGTTTCTTGAGCACCAAGCTCGACTTGAGCTGCTCGTCCGCCTTCTGACTCATTTCTTCCTTGATGATGCTTTGCGCCTGCTGTATGCAATTGTCGCAAATATGGCCGGAGATACCCGCAATGAGCACCTCCACTTCCCTTTTGCTCCTTCCGCAGAAAGAACACTTCACCACTCTCCTATCCGTATCAGCCATTGTGTTTACTTATCAGAGGTTCGAAAAATCCGACTGTTTGGGATTCTTGAGCAACACCTCGTCAATCATGCCGTATTCCTTGGCCTCGCCGGCGGTCATCCAAAAATCCCGGTCGCTGTCTTCGCTCACCTTTTCGTACGTCTGTCCGGAATGCTCCGCGATGATGTCGTACAGTTCTTTCTTCACTTTGATGATCTCCCTGGCGGTGATCTCGATGTCGGAGGCTTGGCCTTGGGCGCCACCCAGAGGTTGGTGGATCATGATGCGGGAGTGCTTCAGCGCCGTTCTTTTGCCGTGCGCACCTGCGCACAAAAGAACCGCACCCATGGAGGCTGCCATGCCGGTGCAAATGGTGGCCACGTCGGGAGAGATGTACTGCATTGTGTCGTACACGCCTAAGCCCGCGTAAACCGATCCGCCGGGGGAGTTCAGGTAAATTTGAATGTCTTTTTTGGGATCGACGCTTTCCAGGAAAAGCAGCTGCGCCTGAATGATGTTGGCCACTTGATCGTTGATGGCCGTACCCAAGAATATGATCCTGTCCATCATCAATCGCGAGAAAACGTCCATTTGTGCGACGTTCAGTTGTCGTTCTTCAATGATGTAAGGCGTCAATGCCTTGGTGTACTCGTCCAACCGCAGGCTTGAAATCCCGCGGTGGCGCATGGCGTACTTTTCGAATTCGCTTTGGTTGCTCATTTGTAAGGTTCTGCTTTTAGGCCTTTACCGCCTGTTCGGCCGGGTCGGTGGAGGCCAATTCCACAAATTTATCGAATTTCACTTGTTTCTCCTCCACTTTGGCGTTCTCACGGGCGTATGTCACGAGTTGGTCGTTCACCACAAGGTTGGTCACTTCCTCGACTTCTTCCCTTTTTTCGAGAACCCGGCGCGCCGTCTCTTCCAGTTGGTCTTCACCGGGCTCGGGCATACCGTACTGCGCATAACGCTCCTTCAGTATCTCCTTGGTCTTTTCTTTGATCGCTTCGGCGTTGACCTCAATCTTTTTCGTCTCGATGAGATGATCCACGATCAGTTGCCACTGCGTCGCGCGTCGGTAGCCGGGGTATTCGCTTTCGATGTCACCTTCGAAGCCACCGTCGTTGACCATCCACCTTTTAAGAAAGTCGTCCGGCAAAGTGGGATTGTACTTCTCAATTAGGTAGTGCGAGAGGTCGCGGCGGAACAACGCATCGCTGTCACGGGAGTATCGCGATTGCAATGACTCCTTCACCTTTGCCTTGAATTCTTCTTCGGATTTCACCACGTCGTCGCCGAACACCGTGTCGAACAATTCTTCGTCCATCTCGGCCGGCTCCAAACGGCTGATACCGCCCACGGTAAACTTGAAGTTGGTGTTCAATCCCTCGGCGGCCTCCTCGTCGATATTCAACATCTTGGCCAAGTCCTCGGGGTTTTCCACGAGGTCTTTGGGGTTTACGATCACTTCCTCACCCGCTTTTTTACCCTCCAGGGCTTTTTGGGCATCGGGCTTCACCGAACGCAAAAACACGCTTCCGGTGCTCATGATGCCTCCGGGGAGGATTTCGTCTTTTTCGTCGAGCTCGACGAAATCACCGCTCACCATGTCGTCTCCCCCCACGGTGTCGGCCGATTGCACCTTGCCGTAACGCCGCCTTATGGCGTCCACTTCCAGGTTCACTTGCTCGTCGTCTATTTCGATGGTGTGGTATTTCAGCTTGTCGGATTTCGTCAGTTCAACGTCCAATTCGGGCTTCAACCCCACTTCGAAATGAAATTCAAAGACGTCGGGTTTATCCCAGTCGCCGGCCACGGGTCCTTCCCGCTTTGGAATCACTCCTCCTACGAGGGGGAGTTTCTGTTCCGAGATGTATGCGTTCAGTTCGGACGACACCAAGTTTTCGACCTCTTCCACCAGGAGACCTTTTCCGTACTTGGATTTGATCAACCCTACGGGCACCTTTCCGGGTCGGAATCCGGGAATGTTCATGGTCTTGCTCAAACTCTTGTACCTCGAGTCGAGTTTCGAAGCGTAGTCGGCGGGTTCGACCACCACCTTGAGCACGGCGTTTTGGTCGTCCAATTTCTCCTGTGTAATATTCATTAAGACAGCTGGTTATTGACTTGAATCCCTGTTTTATCGGGCATGCAAAGATACGTCAATTCCCGGAACGGCATAGCGGGGCCGGTCGGGTTTGTGAATCGACCTACTTTCGTGGCGGCAAGAGCCGGAAGTAGAGCCCGATTGAGGCGGCGAACAAACCGAAAAAAGCCCGATACCTCGTGTCGGCATCGGGCTTTGGTGCGGATGGAGGGAGTCGAACCCACACGCCTCGCGGCACCGGATCCTAAATCCGGCGTGTCTACCAGTTCCACCACATCCGCTCAAAGGCGCGCAAAGATAATTCATTCGGTCAAGGTGCAAAGACAATTTCCCTTGCGGACAAAGTTCCTACCTTTGCAAAAAAAATGACATGCGCAGCTTTTCGCCGTCAGAACTTACTGTTCCTCAAACACATGGATTGATGCTCGGCGCCATCGGCCCCCGTCCGATCGCCTTCGCAAGTACGTTGGACGCGCAGGGCAGGCCCAACTTGGCTCCGTTCAGCTTCTTCAATGCCTTCGGGTCCAATCCGCCCATGATCCTGTTTTCACCGGCGCGAAGAGTGCGCAACAACACCACCAAACACACCTACGAGAACATCAAGCTCCACCCCGAAGTGGTGATCAACATCGTGAATTACGACATGGTTCACCAGGTTTCGCTGGCCAGCACAGAATACCCCGAAGGTGTGAATGAATTCGAAAAAGCCGGATTCACCCAAGTGGCGTCCGACATCGTGCGTCCGTTTCGGGTCAAGGAAAGCCCGGTGCAGTACGAGTGCGTGGTGAAAAAAGTCATGAACCTCGGCACCGAAGGAGGTGCGGCGGGGTTGGTCTTTTGCGAAATCGTGCGCATTCACGTACGGGAAGACCTATTGGACGACAAGCTTTCCATCGACCAGGAACGCATCGACACGGTGGGACGCATGGGTGGCAATTACTACGTTCGCGCTCACGGAGCCGCATTGTTCGAGGTGCCAAAGCCTCTTCGCACGTTGGGCATCGGCGTGGATCGCTTGCCGCAGGAAATCAGAAATAGTCGTATATTGACAGGCAATGACTTGGGGAAGTTGGGAAATGTGGAGGAACTGCCCGATGAGACGTCCGTCAATGATTTCAAATTGACTACATTGAGCGATCTGTTCGTCGAATTCGAAGACCGGCCGAAGGATCTGGAAACCGCATTACACGAAAAAGCGCACGACTATCTCGAAAAAGGGCTCGTCGAAGAAGCTTGGCTTACCTTGCTGAGTTTCAATAATTGAAAAAAACACGTCTTTCCCTCACCGCGGAAAGAAAACCCATAAGTCTAATCGATAAACCGAATCAAAATGTATTCATTGACCGGAAAACTCACGGTAAAAAACGACACCACCCAAATCACCGACCGTTTTAAGAAACGGGAATTCGTTCTGACCGACGAGGCGGGGCAATACCCGGAAGAAATTCTGTTGCAACTCACCCAAGACCGCTGCGATCTCCTCGAACCTTACCAAGTGGGCGACGTGCTGAAGGTCAACTTCAACATTCGCGGCCGCCGCTGGGAAAGCCCCTCGGGAGAAACCAAGTTTTTCAACTCCCTGGATGTGTGGCGCATCGAAAAAGACGAAATGGCGCCCACGAAGCTGAGCAATGAACTGCCTCCCATGCCCACCGGCGCGGACAGCACCTTCGACGACGACAGCGACGACCTCCCCTTCTGATCCACCGCGACAGGACGGCGCACGCCTCCTGAAGGCAGGGTGTTTTGGGTTTTTGTGGGTGGGTCATCCCCCATCACACCGCCCGGCGAGGATCAGGCAAACGGCCCTCGTGAAAATCACCGTGACCAAGCGTCGGGAGCTCGCCGAAGATCGAGCGGTACAATCGCCGCGAGAAATACGGGAATCAATTGAACTCACCAGCCGCAGAGAAAGTCTGCGTCACTTTCTCCGGTGCGGAGGCAAAATCACTCCGCGATTCGAGAGTCCATACTGTCTTGAATGCCGTTGCCCAAGAGCATGAAAGCGAGGACCAACAGCACGATGCACAGCCCCGGCAAAATGGCCAGATAGGCCATGTCGGTGGTGATGTACGGGTAGTGGTCTTTGATCATCCTGCCCCATGACGCCATCGGAATCTGTGCTCCCACGCCCAAAAAACTCAAACCGGCTTCCAACAAAATGGCGGAAGCGAAGTTGGCCGCGGAAATCACGATCACCGGCCCCATGGCGTTCGGGACGATGTGCCTGAAAATGATCCGTCGATCCGGAAATCCCAAAACTCTGGCGGCTTCCACGAATTCGAGGTTCTTCAGACCCATGGTTTGACCCCGCACCACGCGCGCCACCTCCACCCACATGGTCAATCCCACGGCGACGAATACTTGCACGAATCCCTTGCCCAAGGCAAAGGTGATGGCAATGACGAGCAATAACGTGGGAATGGACCATACCACGTTGATGACCCACGTGATGAATGCGTCGATGCGCCCACCGTAATAGCCGGCCACTGCTCCCAGTGCCACGCCGAGCAAAAGGGAGATCAGTACCGAGATCGCCCCGACCGACAAGGAAACGATGGTTCCCGCCATCAAACGGCTAAGCATGTCCCGACCGAATTTGTCCGTACCGAGGAGAAAGGTCTTTTGACTCATGTGCCTGCTTCGCACCTTCGCCTCCAATACTTCCATGCTTTCCTCCTGCCACGCCCCGTCCACCGTTTGAAATCGAAAGCCTTCATCGGTGCGAGATTCACTGCCCTCGACGATGGGGTAAACCACGTCGGGCAAAGAAAGTTTGAGGGGCATTCCCCGCACACTCTCACTGCCGCCATATTCATACCCCACGAGGTAACCCTCTTCAAAAGCGATTTCGTGATAGGGCACCGTGCGGTAATCCGAGCGCTTCCCCCCGAAAAACAATTGCTTCCACCAAGGCTCGTCGAAGGATTGGGCGTTTATGCGAACCTCGATCACGGGAACGGAAAAATTCGGGCTCTTCATCGCAAGCGCGACGTTCTGCGTATTGGCGTCACGAGCGGAATCGGGCCGAATGGTGCCCCCGAGAATGGACACCAACAACGCCGCCGCGATAATGCCAGCACCAAAAACCGCCGCGCGGTTCTTCAGAAATCGCTGCATGCTCCGCTTCGCGGGCGACAAGGAATTTCCGCTTTTCTCCTGTTCACTCATGGACAAACTTTCCTCGGGTAAAAAATCCGAAAGCTACCAAAATACAGAGGTAAATAGGATATATGATCGCCGATGGAATCAACCAAGGCAAACAATCCCCTCTCTTGGTAAGCACCGCCATCCGCGTCAAGATCAAGATTTCGGGAAGGAGTTTGACGAAAAGTGCGCACAAAAAAAGCACTTCGTAACCGCGGATATACAGTGTAAGAGCCAAGGGAAACCAAAGAAAATTGCCGAGGAACGTCAAAACCATCGTCCACTTGTACCGCGCATCGGGCACGGCCGGATTTTTTGAAATCCACCGCAGACGCTGGGCGAACAGTTCTCCGAAACGGCTTGGAAAGCGCGCATTCATATACGGCCGGCCCGGGTGGGCGAGAAAGGCAACGGATTCGCGGCCGTATATTTTCTTGACGGCGGTGAGTAAGAACACGTCGTCACCCGAAGCGTACGATTGGTCACGGCGCTCCGCTTTGGCCGCTTGGTAGGCTTCTATTCGGTACATCATCGCCGCGCCGTTGGCCAAGATGGCGTTTCCCCCGAGGGCGGTCGCCATTCCCACTCCCTGCAGCGCCAAAAATTCGAGGTCGAAAAATTTGGTCACCGCAGTTCGGCGGGGCAGAGGACGGATTAAAAAGACGAAGAGTTCGGCGTGTTTCGGAACCTGCGATTCCACGGCGCGAAACCACGCCGGATCGGGACGGGAATCGGCGTCCATGCCCAAAATCCACGGGTATTTCGCGGCACTCACCCCCCTGTCGATGGCCGCTTTCTTTCCCTGTTCTCCAGGTCTGCTATCAAGGGCGAGGAATGCTCCCCCCTCAGGGAGAGTCGGTCGGTATCCATCCGAGGAATGGTCGTCCACCAAAATAACTTCCACGGGGATGGTTGCCCCGCGCACCACGGATTGCAACGATTCGATCAACTCGGGGAGATTGTCCGCTTCATTGCGGTATGGAACAACGACGGTCACTCCTTCCACCGATTTGAAATCGTCGCTTCTGCCTTCGTCCGGCACGGGAATTGGCCCGTAGAGTCGTGCGGCGATTCCAAACAATTGAATCGCGAAGGCGAGCAGAATCACCGCCCCTGCCCCGAGGAGGAGATCAATCGCTTCCAAAGTCCCTTATCCATTTGGGTCTGCGGCCCGCCGTGTACGCTATGGGCAGTACCACGTTGACGATCCATATGAAGAGCACCGCCGGGAGTGCGTGCAATGGATTGGCGAAGAAAGGCGCGAGCACCACGATCGATACGATTTCCCTCACGCCGGCTTCACCGAGGATGGCGCCGGGGAAATAAGATTGGACGAGGTAGACCGCCGCGATGCCTGCAAAGACTTCAACGGGGTCTCCCACCATTCCGAAGGCGTACAAGGCCAGGGCGAATTGAAGGGAAAACACCGCGTAACGGAGGATGGCCCAGCACAATCCGGCCACGGCGCCTTGTGCGCTTATTCGCGTGAGGGCCGTTGTGAATTTTCCCCACCAAGCCGAGATGATGGGCATGCGTCGAATGGCGATGACAGCCACACCCACAAAAACCAAAACCACCATACACGTCAGGGCAACCTTCGCGCCCGGATTCCGCAGGAATTCGACGATTCGATCAAAGGCGATGACTTCCGAGTAAGGATAGGCGAGGATTCCGAACACGCCGAAACCGACGGTAACGCCCCCCTGAAGCACCGAACCGACCACCGATCCGGCCATGGCGCGGTGCTTGAAACGCCGGGGTGCGATGCGCCACCGTCCCACCACCTCGCCGACGCGATTGGGCGTGAGAAACCCCGTGCACATGCCGTTGAGCACCCCTGCGAGTGAGCGTCCGAATCCCAACGCCCGTCCGCCCGAAAGCGCCCGCCATTTGAGGGCTTCGGCGGAAAGGTTGAAAGGCATGAGCAGGGCCGCGACGACGAGCAAACCGACGTTCATTCGGGGCAGAAAGTCGATTGGCCCGAGGTCTCGCCAACGCAGGAAGAATACGACCGACAAACCGGTGAGCAGACAAACCCTGAGTCCCCCCCGGACCCAAGGCCTTCGCAGCGTTACGGAAACTGTTTTATACATTTACAGCCAAAGGTAAGGCTATCGTCGTGAAGAAAGAACGTATCATTTTAGGCATTGATCCCGGGACGACCATTATGGGATACGGCATCATCAAAGTGAGTGGGAAACGAACGATATGCTTGACGCACGGCGCATTGCAGTTGTCGAAGTACGCCGACCACGGCATGAAGCTGAAGAAGATTTTTGAAAAGGTCACCGCCTTGATCGATGGGTTCCATCCGGACGAACTGGCGATCGAGGCGCCCTTCTACGGCAAGAACGTGCAATCGATGTTGAAGTTGGGCCGGGCGCAGGGCGTGGCCATTTCGGCGGCGCTCAACAGGGACATTCCCTATTGTGAATACGCGCCTCGACGAATAAAACAGTCGATCACGGGCAGTGGTGCGGCTTCGAAAGAACAGGTGGCCCGCATGCTGCAGTCCATTTTGGGTTTGGTTGAACTTCCCGATAATTTCGACGCCACGGACGGGCTGGCCGCGGCGGTGTGCCATTCCTTTCAGGATGGCACCGCGCCCTCGAGTGGAAAAGGAAGTTGGAAAGCGTTTTTGGCGGCGAACCCCGGAAGGCGACTGCGTTAATCCCTCAGGCTTTTCTGATTTTTTCCGCCAGATCGGCCATTTCCGATTGGGATAAGCTCAATTTGGGTTTTGCGAAATTCATATCCGTCACCGAGTCGATCGGTATGAGATGAACGTGGGTGTGCGGTACTTCGAGGCCGATGACCGTTATTCCGATGCGTTCACAGGGAATGACCGCTTCGATTTTCCGGGCCACTTCCCGAGCGAAGACCATGATATCGCGGAGCAGATCATCGGGGAGATCGAAAAAATAATCGATTTCTACCTTGGGGATGACCAAGGTGTGTCCCTCCCGCAAGGGATTGATATCCAGAAAGGCCAAAAATCGATCGTCTTCGTGGACTTTGTGGGCGGGGATTTCACCCGATACGATTTTTGTAAATATGGAAGGCATTATCTGGAAATTTCGAGTACTTCGAATTTTACGATTCCCGAGGGCACTTCGATTTCGGCGATGTCGCCGACGGATTTGCCCAAAAGGCCTTTGCCGATGGGGGATTCGACTGATATTTTCTTTTTCGCCAAATCCGCTTCATTTTCGGCTACGAGTTGGTATTCCGCCACCATGCCTTTGGAAAGGTTCTTGACTTTCACCCTGCTCAAAATGTAGGCTTTGGTGTTGTCCATCTGCGACTCGTCGAGGGTTCTGGCGTTGGCCAGCGTGTTCTCCAAACGTGCGATTTTCGCTTCGAGCAATCCCTGAGCTTCTTTGGCCGCATCGTATTCGGCGTTTTCGGATAGGTCGCCCTTGTCGCGGGCCTCGGCGATTTGTTTTGAAATAGCGGGGCGGTCTATGGTGCGCAGTTTATGCAACTCCGCCTTCAGCTTCTGCAAGCCTTCATCGGTATAGTAACTTACTTGTGACATGATGATATCAGTATATATTGCAAAAGGGAAAACCCCAGTGCTGGGGTTTTCCCGTAGTACAAATGTAATTTTAATTCAAAACCAAAGCAAAGATTCGGAATCTTTTTTCCACTTCGCGTCGATTCACGACTTGCTTGGTTTCTCGCCGTGGTCGCATCACACGCTTTATCGAGTGACTCCCGGACATCAACGCATCATAAATTCCTGATATCCTGGGGTCTGGTGGCGGCGAAGAACTTGATCACCCTTTCGCCCAGCGTGGGCGCTTCGA
>CAZNOG010000021.1:0-31789 GCA_964574635.1 uncultured Cryomorphaceae bacterium
CACGTACGTCTCCCCGGCTGCCCGTCATTGCGAAGGCTTTGCCTGAAGCAATCCAGTCTTGCCTTCTGATGTTCATTCCATTCATCACCTCCCCGGCTGCCCGTCATTGCGAAGGCTTTGCCTGAAGCAATCCAGTCTTGCCTTCTGATGTTCATTCCATTCATCACCTCCCCGGCTGCCCGTCATTGCGCGGGCTTCGCCCAAAGCAATCCAGCCGTCCGTTCCGATGAACATGCGATGTATGATGTCAAGTATTCCCGCCCAAAGCAATCCGACGAATTGAATCGGGCTGATATCTTCCATTCCTTTCTATTAGTCTGGATTGCCGCGCCTGGCGGCTCGCAATGACGATCTTACGACACGTACGTCTCCCCGCCTGCCCGTCATTGCGAAGGCTTTGCCTGAAGCAATCCAGTCTTGCCTTCTGATGTTCATTCCATTCATCACCTCCCCGGCTGCCCGTCATTGCGCGGGCTTCGCCCAAAGCAATCCAGCCGTCCGTTTCTATGAACATGCGATGTATGATGTCAAGTATTCCCGCCCAAAGCAATCCGACGAATTGAATCGGGCTGATAACTGCCGTTCCTTTCTATTAGCCTGGATTGCCGCGCCTAGCGGCTCGCAATGACGATCTTACGACACGTACGTCTCCCCGCCTGCCCGTCATTGCGAAGGCTTTGCCTGAAGCAATTTCAGGGTCAAACCCCACATCCCACACCCCAAACCCCTAATTACTGACAACTCCCTGAAAAAGTGAAATTAACAATTGACAATTTACAATTGAGAACCCCTCCTTAAAACCTCATCCTATAAGTCACCCCCACCCGTGATTCCCTGAACTCCGCCGCGCCGTGCCGCGAAGTAAGCGATCCGTTCAATCCCAAACTGTGCTTCTTCGCCAATTTATAATCCAAGCCATAAGAGGTGACGAAGATTTGGTCTTTGCCGTAACTGCCCGTCTCGCTGAAAATGAAGTTTTGTCGTGCCCGCAACGTCAATTTCTTGTCGAACAACTGCTTGCTCCCGCCCAGTGAAAAGGTGAACCGCGTGCGGTTCAGCATCTCGGACACGAACTCCTGGTACCCGGCCGAAAATTGCGCGTTCAACCCATGCCTCAAAAAACCCAAACCGTAGCTCAGGTTCCAATTCAGCAGTTGGGTGGAGGCGTTGAAGGGAGAATCGACATTTCGGTCCGACAAATCCTGATATAGCCCGTTTATCCCGAAGGTGTGCGTGTGGTTTTGCTTGGCCAGGACGTAAATCGCCGCCGCATTCACTTGGTGGTTGGTCTGGTCGATCACGAGGCTGTCCGTAAACAGCGAGTCCATGATCAGGGTTTGGTAAATGCTGAAATTGCTGTACCCCACGTTCACGTTCATGCGCTCCGTGGCCTGCCAACTCACGTTGGCCGAACCGATGTTCCGACCCGTCGTGGCGAAGTTCCGTTCCTTGAGATTGTTGTTTTGTACGCCGTAAGTAGCCTGAACCCCCACCTTCCCCTGAAAAAACCTGCCCCCTCCCGAAACGGTTACCATCTCCACGTCCGAGAGAAGGTAGTTGGAACCCAGCGTGTTGAATCCGGCTTGGATATGGCGGTAATTCAGGCCCAGGTTGAAATTGCCTTCGGTATACTGCAGGCCGGCATCGGCTGCCCCGGCTACGTTCGACGACAGATTGGCGTGGCTCTCCCTTTGCAGCCTACCCAAAAAACCAGACTCTTCCTCAAAGGGCATGGCGTTCAAATCCCGGGTGTGAAGGCTCGCGCCCAAGTCGTAGCTCAGGTTGAGCTTGGACTTTACAATGGCGATATTTCCCTTCAGCCCCAAGGCGGTATTGGCCTCGGGCTTCGCCAAAAAGGGAATGGAATCGGGTTGGGAAATGGATCCCACCTTGTCCTGCGCCTTGAAAAAACTGATGTCGACGTAGGTTTCTTCGCCCACACCCACCATAAAGGCATATCCCGTACGCTCGTATTGTGGAATGCGGTAGAGCCGCTCGGGTTCCTCCCGCGCCTCCCGAAACCGCCCGGTCATGGCCGAAAAACGAAACTTCCCCGGCGTGAGCTCCATGCCCGCACCGAAAAAACGCACCCCGTTCAGGGTAAACTCCGAAAACCGCATCGACCGATGGCCCAAGTGGAGCTTGGCCCACTTGTAATGCGGACTCACCCCATACTCCCGAAAGGGCTGGGAAAAACTGCTGCCCTGCTCGCTGATGGCCACCGAAAAAGGGAGCGACACCCCGTAAATGTTGAGGTTTACGTTTCCGTACAGGCTGTATCCGTACGGACTGCGCCTGGCGGGAATCCCACTCATGTCGTATCGGCTCAGATTGCCCCCCAAGCCGCCCGAAATCGTTACGGGTTTCCCCAAATTCCCCAAGTCCTGCGCCCCGGCCTCGGTGGTGATGAGGCCCAAGGCGATCCACGTGATTAGGGTTAGGCCAATGGTGGGAAGGCGCAGTTTCATTTTCACCCTTTAGCGTTTGATGAATTTGGCTTGTGCAGTGCCCCGAGAACCCATGCCCACGACAAAGTACATCCCGGGGGCCAAATCGCCCACATACAATTGTTTATCCAACCCGAAGGAGCGAACCGTACGGCCCCGCAAATCGGTGATCCGCAGGTTGGCGAAAGTGCCCGTCCCTTCATTTTTCAGGTGGATGAAGTCCGTGGCGGGGTTGGGATGGAGGCCGAATTCCGGGGGAGCGTTTTTCCCGGCCGGCACATTGAACTCCACCGATACCAAAAGAGTGGCCGTGTACGTTTCGTCCACGTCGCCGTTTTCGTGATTCACGGAATAGGTGTGCGTGTGCATGAGGAGGGGGTGGCCGATGTCCTCTTTTACCCAAAGGTGATGGGTAATGTTATTGGTGCGGATGTGGGTGTTGCTCGCCCCCATGAATTCCATTTCCTCGCATTCCATTTTTACCCTCAGTACGTCGGTATGGGTGCCGCCCGGGAGGATCAGCGTTCCGCTCCCGTCCACTTCCCAGCCGCAATCCGCCTCTTTCGTCCAATCCAGCGTGATAAAAACCGTGTGGTTGGAGTAGGAATCCGTTCCCGAAGCACCGGGGGTGAGGGGCACGGTAAAATATTCGTGGGGGTCGCCGTATTGCACAATGCTTTCCGTGCTGCCGAAATTGGCGTAGTTGCCCAAAATGCGCCAAGTGCCCCCGCTGAAATCGAAGTATTTCCAATTTCCGCCTATGCCTGCATCATGGATTTCCACGTGGGTGGCTGAGGGGAAGTGCTCAAAGCCCGCCCCTTCCGAGGCCGGCTGAAAACTGATGAAGGTGGTTCCGTATTCACCGCCCAAGTCGGAAAAATCCCAAGTGGAGCCCGGTCCCCCCGTCCCGACCTCCTCAAAAGATACGTCGCCATCGATTTCGAATACCGTTGTGGGATCGGGAACGGCGTTGTTGATCACTTGGGCTTGAGCGAATCCCAAAGTGAATAGGGGAACGAAAAGCATGAAGGCGATGGTTCTCATGGGGTGGGGTGTTGTAGGTGTGGGTGTGTTGGTGGTGGGTTTTTGTGGGTGTGTCCTTGAATATCCGGATCTTACCTTTTTATAAAGCGCACTTCCGATGCGACGCCTGATCCCTGAACGCGGAGGAGGTAGAGGCCGGGGCGAAGGCTTTGCACGTCGAGGGCACCCGTTTCCGAGGGCGCGATGTCCGTGCCTGTGCGCTGCAAAACCGATCGTCCCAAAGCATCGATCACGGATACGGTGGTTGTAGGGCCAAAGCCTTCGCCGGTGCGGAAGTGAAGCACATCCACAACCGGGTTCGGGTATACCGCCGTTTGAATAGTACTCCTTTGCGCTTCCAATCCGGTGTGGGTATAGGATATCATCGCGCCGGCGTCGGTGGCTGTCTCGGGGCCGGTGCCGAAGTCCACTTCGGAAATGGATAGCGAAAGCAGCGGGAAGGGAATCCCGTCCTTCAGCCAAGTGTAAGTGGTGGTGGTTTGGGGAAAAAAGCCATCCGAAATTTCGATGCCCTTCACGCGGAGGACGTCCCCGTAAGTGGCGTTGGGGAGAATGAGCGTGCCGGAGCCATCCACTTCCCAAGAGTAATTCATCAAGGTGGGGAGCTCAAAGTCTTCCATGACCACGGTGGCAATGTAGCCCGACGCCCCCGATGAGGTGGTGGTGAGTGGCAAGATGAAGGCGATTCGGGGCCCCGTGAATTGGATGGTGGTGACCATATCCTCCGTGGGTATCACGGTTCGAATCCCCAATTCAGCCCATTGTCCCCCCGAAAAATCGTAGAAGTTGTGGATGTCGATCCCATCCGCATCGATATTTATAACGTGGGTGGCATTGGGGAAGGTGAGGTATTCGGGGGCATCGGTGGCGGGATCGATGAAGTAGTTCACCGGGGAGGTAAAGGCCGTTCCGCTGAAGTCCCAAACCACATCGGACCCCGAGGCCCCGGGGTCTGAAATGGGGTATTGGGTGGCCACTTGTACCACGTCGCCCCCTTCGGGAATGATGTTGGAAATGACCTGCCCGGTTGCGGGAAATGCGAGCAAAACAGCAAGGGCAATGGAGGGTAAAATTGTTCTCATATCGGCTGGTTTTCGGGGTTAAACGTTCTTCGCTTGGAATGAATTCGGCCCTTGACCCCGCACCGCGAATCGGATGCCGGCATCCCGCGTTGGGGTGTGGTTGTGCGGGGTTCTGTGGGGCATTTCACGGTTAAAATGGCTTTTGGAAGTACCAAATATATTAAAGCATTTCCCTTAAATCCTTGGAAACCAGAGCCGGATACCCCATTCTCTAACAAACTGCTAATCGGAATCGCCCAAATGCTCAACGGACTGCGCCAATGGCTCAATGCTGCGGTGTTATAATTTGACAATCAGCATAATGCACAACATCTTTACGGCGGAAATTCAATGCCATGAAATATCGATTCTTCCTTTTGGCCATTTGTTTTGCCCTGACGCAATGGGCCCGCGCACAAGAGCCCCTGCACGTGAGTGTGATACTCATGCCGCCCTACCCAAGCTACGTCGATGAACTGGTCTCCCTCGGCAATGAGGCCATCATCACCATTCAAAACATGGATTTCCAAACGGGGTACGACGTAAAACTCGGCCTCACCGTGGATGGAAACAACGGGGTAACCCTCAGTACCCGCGCCGATGCCCTGCCACTTCAGCCCATTCAGGTGGGTCCGGGAGAAACGGTTATGTTCACCGGCGCCGATCTCACCACCCTGTACAATAACTATGGTGCCAACGACATCGATTATTCGGGCATCACCATCGAGCAAATCATCAACGACCAGGCGCTGCCCGACGGCCTGTACCAAATGTGCGTCCGCGCATACGGGTACTACACCAACCAACCCCTGAGTTCGCCCGCCCCTTCCGGGTGTGCCGCCCCCTTCACTGTCATCGCCGTCGACCCGCCCATCATTACCCTGCCCACGCAGAACCAAAACATGGTGGCCATCGATCCCCAGTTTGTCAATTTCAGCTGGATACCCGTGTCGGCCATGCTTCCCGACCTCCGCTACCGCATCGAAATCATGGAGATCAACGAGGCCATGCAAAACCCCTACGACGCCTTCGATTATCCCGATTTCCTTTTTTTTCAGGAGGACAACCTCATATCAAACCTCTTTCTTTATGGTCCCGAGCACCCCGAAATGACCCCGGGCACCCAATACGCCGTGCGGGTGAGGGCCTACCGCGAAGATGGATTGCTGAATATCAACAACCAAGGGTATAGCGACATCGTGCTTTTCACCTACGGCGACCCCGTGGTGGGGGGAGGCGACGGCGATTCCGACGACCCCGGAGGGCCCTTCGATCCCGACGGAACCGACGATGGCGGAGACCCCATCGTGCTCACCCACACTTTTCCCTTGGAGGGATTGGGCGACCAAATTCTCGATTGCGGGGCGAATTGCAACGTCAATGTATCGGGTTCGGGCAACGGCACCATGGCCGTCGGCGATATGGTCGACATAGGCCATTTCAAAATGTTGGTCACGGGCTTGTCGGGCTCCGGTCCCTACACCGGCAAGGGCGTGATTCAACCCACCGATTACTTCCCCGTGGGCATCAAAGTCGACTTTGCCGAAATCCGGGTGAACCAAGCCAAACAAGTGGTGGAGGGATCGGCCATCGCCGAGATACGGGACGGCACTTGGGCTCAGTCAGCGTGGGCGGATGTGAGGGACTACACCCAGGATTTCAACCCTTCGGCCAATACCATGGAACAGGCATGGGCATTGGCCTCCGACCCCAATTTCTACCTCGAAACGGTGCAGGACATGCACCAACAAATCGGCACCTCACTGCCCTTCAGCATTGGCGAGGAAAACCAACGTCTGCAAGTGGCGGGGATGATCTTCGAAGCCGAACGCGCCTCGTACGCCTTGGGGTATTTTGAAAAACTCGCCGACGACATCCACGGCGAACGCTACCTCGCTTTTATGGGCAAAGACCTGTGCATGACCCCCGGCGGCCCCGCCCTCGGACCCAACGAGGCTGTGCTCGAACTCATGGAAGACGTCCGCTTCAACCTCGACGGAAAAACTTCCCTCACCTTCAAGGCCGCGAAAGACGGACGAAACGGCACCCAAGTTTTCTTCGACTGCAACGGCTTCGTGGGCATAAGCGCCACGGGATTGGCCCGCCTCGACCCCTCGACCATCACACCCGTCGACCAACAGGGCAATGCTCTGGCCGATACCGTCGTGGCTCCTTTCTCGGCGGTATTCACCGATTGGTCGGATTGGATAGCCGTGGTGAACCTCGCCAATGAGATCAACGGCGCCGATTATTACCGATACGCCGAACTGGAGGGATACGATTTCAAAATCACACAGGCGGTGGTGGACCACAGCATCTCCCGCAATGCGCCCGAAATGGCCTTTCCCGATCTGTACACCGGCGTGAAATCCGATGAATGGCAGGGGGTCTACGTGAAGGAATTCGCCCTCCTTCTCCCGGGGTTTATCAAGGATTACGAAGGGGAAAACAATCGCTCCAACATCCTGGGCTCTGACATCCTCATCGACCACGGGGGTTTTACCGGGCGGATACAAGCCCAAAACGTTCTCTCCAAAGGGGAAGGAAACCTTGGGAAATGGCATTTCACCATCGAAGAGCTCGAGGTGGAAATAGACCAAAATGATTTGCGGAATGCCAAAATGGAAGGCCAACTCAAAGTGCCCATCCTCGAAGATCCATTGAATTACCTCGCCGATGTGGAGTTCACACCCATAAGTGGAACCACACACACCTTCATGCTCGAAACCACCGGCGAGTACGAGGTGCCCATCTGGTTTGCCGAAGCCACTTTCGCCCCCAACAGCGGCGTGCAGGTGATGGTGAGCAACAACGTCGCTACCGTGGAGGCCAGTTTTCACGGCACCATCAGCTTTGAGGAAACCCTGGGGGAGGTCGACAAGAACAACCTCACCGATATCGAATTCACGGACCTCGTGGTGCGCAACCGCAAGACCCCGCAGGGCGGATATGTATCCATTGGCGACATCGGTACGGGACTGTCCACCGAGGAGCTGGTGGTGGCGGGTTTCGCGGCCACCCTCGACCAAATCGGTTGGAATGAGGACAATGTGGGTGATGCGGCTCTCGTATTGGGTGTGGGTCTGAGTTTTTTGGGTGACGACAGTCCCATCGGCGGCGGAACGGTACTCCGCTTCGAATCGAAAATCAATGAATACGTCGACAGCGTTTATAATCGGCAAATCGATTGGTACAAGTCGTGAAAATCCAAAAGTACGTTTTCAGATGGATTTTTCATAATCTTCGAGCCGTCACACTTTCATGCATGGAGCCGTATAGGTAGAGCCCCCGGGCCATCACTATACGGCTCCGTCGTTGTGTGAAGGTGTGACAACCCGGCTCGGGGGCTCTACCTACTCAATCGGGTAGTTCGACACAAGCAACTCCGTCTTCACATTCTTCGCCCTCATCTTCGATTGGTTGCCTGCGTTTCCGAGCTTGCGCAGCGACTTGACGTGCCATCCGTGCTTTTCAATGTAGCGATCAAGTGTGTCGCTTGGGAAGTTGGATAGAAGGAACTTCCCCTTGATCTTGGCCAAGGCATCCAGATCACGCTCGAAGTGCTCTTCCGTGTAGCCGCCGTAATGGCCTTGGTCGGTGCCTATGTACGGCGGGTCGGCATAGACGAAGGTGTCGGGCGTGTCGCGGCTTGCAATTACGATGTCTGCGCGGTTGTTCTCGATCGTCACGTAGCGCAATCGCTCGGATAGGTCTTCGGTGAAGTCGTCGATCTTCTTCTGTACAGTGCGCGAAAAGCGTCCACGGTCATATCCCCAAGTGCCGACCTTCGAAGCGAAGCCCTGATTGCAGCAGACGTAGAACGCCCATGCCCGGATCACGGGGTATTCAGGGAATAGCCAAGGGCACTCGTAGATCACCAGCGCCTTCTTATACACGTCCCGACTGTGAAGCGTCGATTCCACGCGCTCGCGGAGCTTGAAGTATTCGTGCTTCAGCACCTCGTAGAAGTTAACGATGTTTCCGTTTACGTCGTTGATGCACTCCGACTCACTCGGCGGTTTGCGCCAGAAGACGGCACCGCCGCCAAAGTAGGGTTCGAGATAGAGTTTGTGCGCTGGAATCAGGGGCAAAATGTCGCGCACCATTAGTTGTTTTCCGCCGTAATAGCTCACGGGTGGCCTCAAAGTTGTCACACTTTTCATGGATTATATGTTGTTTGAAATTAGCTTACGACTTGGACAAACACCACGGCTCTCGACGGCTGTCGGTTCTCGTGAGCTTCGTCGTTTCCGATTTCTGACGTGTCCTTTTCCGTCTCCGTGTTCACGTGCCCGTCGCCGTTCTGGATGGGCGGTGTGCCGGATGCGAAATGCGGCTTCGTGTCAATGTACTTGAGACTGAACTTCGGCAGCTCGTTCGTCGTCAATTGGTGTGTCTCCTTCCCGAAGACGTCTCCCGGGTTGTAGGTAGATTCCACGCCGCTGGGAAGCGATCCTGCGCCCGAACTGGGCACTTCGGTCGCTCCGACGGGTGCAAGGCCACGAAGATCGATTGTGCCGTTATTTCCATTGCAAATGGCCAATCCCTCGGCGTTGGTGGCGGGCTTCCCAAGGCCAGTGCTGTCGAAGTTCGAAAGCGGAATCTCTGCGGTGTTGATCATAGTGATCTCGCCCACTCTCTTGAGGCGGGCATTGAGCAGCTCTGCCATGATGCCGACTTGTCGCTTTCCGTCGAGGCGGAGGTGATCCGACGAGGCCGGGTAGTTCTCACCCTTGAACAGCTTCAGCGTGCGCTGAAGGAGCAGGTTGATCGGCACGCCTTCGTTGTTCAGGTACTGCTCTGCGTCCACCGCCTCTTCGTGCGGAGCGAGCCACACCACTTCGCTCACATCGTGGTCGATCGTGTCTCCAGGGACGCGGATCGGTTCGCCTTGAAATACGGCCCACCCTTCCGTGAGGGTGACCGTGGTGGTGCTTCCCACGGTGTTCGTGCTCACTTGGCATCCGGCGATAAAGTAGTTCGTCGCGATCGCGCTGTACATGCCCGTCACAGCTTGGAAAGCCTCTCGGATTGCTTCCTGCTCAAAAATCTTCGCGCTCACTGCCTGAAGGATTGGGGCACCGGGTTGGATGTTGATCTTGTTCATGGCTTATTCGCTCAAATAATCAGTGGGTATTTCGGCTTCATAGCCGTCTTCGAAAATGAAAATAGCGGGGCGCATTCCCCCGTAACGATAGATCTCCAGCAACTCCATCACCTCTTCAGGTATAAATCCGATTATGGTCGGGATCATGACCTTCATCTCGTAGTGAGTAGTCGCCGAGGCGTTGAGCTCTGCAGGGAGGTGAAAGTGGTGCTCCACCTCGGCATTGGTCTGCGTGAAATAGGCGTCGGCAAGCTCATTCCCCGACTTCATATAGAGAGCGGGCAGCTTCTCCACCTCTTCGATGTAGATGCGACGCTCTACCGGGTCGAAGCGGTCATTGAGCAGCTTCTCCATAGATGCCTTGGTTCCGTTCCAGCGATACTGCTCGGCTATTTCATCTCTGAAGGTGTCGAACCAACCGTCGATCACCCGAAGGGGAGCGAGCAGGGCATTGGCGTACGCCACCATCACGTCGCGGCGGAGACGCGCGGTCAGGTTGTTTCGGACGAATTTGAGCCAGTTGGTATTATACATTGCTGCTGACGAATTCAAGGGTTTCCGTGAGCGGGTAAGAGGAGTCGATGGCCATGTAGCCGGCGAAGGCGGTGCGGATTCGAACGACGTTCACCCAGTCGTCTGAGCCGTCCACGCGGGCGGCCACCTCGTCGAGTTGGATGTCAACCACGCCCGGAACGGCCAAGACGGCAGCGCGCAGCTTGGTGATGGAAAAGACACCATTGAAATCAAGCGTCTGGATGTAGTCGAACACGGCCACGCCCACGTTGGCTTCGATGTTGAGAATTCCCTGCTTCGCGTCGCACACGACCTTCCCAACGATGCGCAACTTGTCTGGATTGACTGATCTAACCTCGACCTTCATGCCGGCAGGCTTGATTTCATCGCAGTAGTCCTGGAGTGCGGTTCTCTCGACTGTCGAGAGCTTGACCCACCCACCTGTGCCGCTTTTTACCGCCTTTATAATGACTTTATAGGCGCTTTCGACCACCGCCGCTTGCTTCACAATCCGCTGCGCGGGAAGGTTCACGGCGTAGTAGCTGTCTTTCGTCGTGTGCACAAGGTCGGAGCCGTACTGGAAGGCCAATGCCTTGGCCACCCACCACCGCTTTGTGCCGAAGTGGCCGTCGAGGGCGAGGTCTTTGGTCTCTCGGCGGAAAACTTCCCAGAGCGCGATGTGGCCGAACATGGCCGTGGCAACGAGCCATGCCAACACCCGCAGACGTCCAACGACTGACGTGGTTACCACGTCTTCCTTGAACTTCGTCGCGGAATCGCCGCTCAAGTCGAGGTCGTTCAGCGCAGAGTCGATGGCCGCTTCTGAAGCGATTTCATCGTAGATATTTTCGATCGTTTTCATGCCTTGATGCGGATATTAATTCCACCCGCCGAGTAGTTTCGCCACCTCTTCACGCGGGGGTTGTTCGGAATGCTGGCGTTGAGCCACGAGCGGAGCTCCGAGCCGAGCGGCTTGACGCCGTTGGAATCGAAAAGACCCAGCGGCCCCGTCTCGCTGTACAGCGCGAACACGCCGAAACGATCCCGCACGCGCATTTCGTTCCAAACCCGCTGCCAGAAGGCACGGGCGCGGCTCATTTCGTACGGCGAGTTGTCAGTAACATAGAAGTTACCTTCAGTGAAAACCCATGCGTGGCCCTCGGGCACTTGGTGAAGGAAAGTGAAGTCGAGATCTTCGGGTTGGATGATGTCTTCCTCGTCCGGATCAGGGGCCTGAATGGTATTCCCCGCGTACAGGTGGAAGCTGATCGGGAGGTGGCCGTAGGTGGCGGCGTTGGAAGTGAGCCACCCGAATACTTTATCGTTCCAGTGGTCTCGACGGTAGACGTCGGTCGCTGATCCGCTGTTGCCGTGCGATGCGCCGATCACGATGTGCTCGAGCGACGGGTAGGCGGACGTGAAGGCGGGCACCCAAGTGTCCAGGAGGGTGAGGTAGTCCTCGTTCGCCCCGGTCATGTCGATCTTCTCGATGACCTTGGGGTTGTCGAGATCGCCCAACCTGTACTTCTGCAGGTAGAACTCGCCGCCGTATTCGAACGCCACGATAGGCATTCCGAACTCCGTGATCAGGCGGTTGACGTAGGCCAACTCGCTGGCCAGAGTCACCGACGACACCATGAGGGTGTAGATCACCTCCAGATCGTAGGCCTGACACATGTCCACGAAGTCGGAGACCTCGCTGTCATCCACGGTGGTGGGCACGTTGTCGGGGCCTTTTGGCTGCGAAAAGTCGGCACGGAAAAAGCGCACGCGGCGTATGCCCGGGAACCATTCCGCGAAGGCTTCAGGGGCGGCGCTGAGCGTGAACGATCTCGTGTACATCGACGCGGTGATCTCGCTCTCTGCGACGGGAAAAAGGGTGTTCCTGAAGAATTCCGAAATGGATCTTCCCGGCGTGGGGCTACGATGGTACTCGCACTGATACCCGATGTAACGAAGCTTCTGATCGAAGGCAGCCGAGAAGTTAGGGTGATGGACCAAGGTGCCGAAGTCGGTCGGCTCGGCCGTCGAGTCGGAATTGTGAATCCACACGCCCCGCAGTTCCAGCGTAGACGCGAGGTTCGCGAGGCTGTCCACATCGGACATGTAATCGGCGACGGCGTCGAAATCCGAAGCGGCGGCGGGTGGCGTGTAGGGCAGACCAAATAGCTGATAGACGCGAGCGGGGAAGTTCGCCAGCATCCAGTCGAGGTCGATGGTGGCGAAGTGCTCGTGCCACGCCGACACGTTGAGCGGCATGGGGCGGCTCACCGCGATGGCGTTGGGCGGGTTGGGTCGCCCGGCGAGGTACATGCCGGCGGCTGATCCCGCCGACTTGCCCCGATAGCCTACGCGGTTGGGGTCGATGTTCAGGGTGGAGGCGGCCGCCCGAATGTCGGCGATGGCCTCTTCGATGGCGTCGAGGCACTTGATTACGCCGATCGTCTCGTTCTCCTCCAGCAGGGGGTAATTGATCGAGATCACCGAGAAGCCAGCGTTGAGAAGCTTCACGACCTCTCCCGATTCGTCGCCGCCAAGCACGAAGTCCTTGTCGCCTGAAATGAACCCGCCGCCGTGAACGTAGACGATGACGGGAGCCGGCTCGGCGAAGACCGTCGTCCGGTAGAAGTCGAACGTCTTGTCAGGAGCGGCATCGCCGTAGGTGCCATTCGGGTAGAACTCGGCCTTGGCCGTCGAAACCTGAGCAGGTAGGGGTGCTATGTCGGGAATCGATATCATGTGAGCTCTTCTCGATAGCGGATTTCCATTATCTGGTGCACGGCATTGGCGCCGGTCAGGTCGAACTCTACACGCAGCTTGCCGTTGCCGGCGAACTGGATGTCTAAGTTTTTCTCATGATGCGAGTTTCCGCTGACGTTCATTTCGTGAACCAAGGCGGCGAATCGGCGAATGAAGACCGTACCCGCCGCGTTGACGTCGTCGTTCGTCCACTGGACGTCGGTGATAACGATGTTGGACAAGATCGTCTGGAATGGGATCACAAGGAAAGACATCGTGCCGGTGTCGCCGGACGGGCCGTTGGCGTAGAAGATCGAGACGAACTCTTGTACGCTGAGCCATTTCCTTCGGTTCGCGTCGAATTCGAACATTCGCCCCACGTCGGTACGATAGTAGCGCTGCCAGTCGCTTGGCTCGGCGGGAAAGGTCACGCCTTGGCTCACGCCGGGTGCGAACGCGATCTCTTCCCAAGCCAGCGTTCCGTTAAGCTCCGTCAACACGTACTTCTTCCCGTCGTTCGGGTACGGAGGTATGTCCGACTCCTCCAGCAAAAGCCACTCGTAGGCGTCGGTATCGCCGCTATAGACGAACACCGCCTTCTTGCCCGCCTCGGGGGTGGGTTTCTCCGGGGTATCGGTAAGGCCGTCGAAGCTCTTGAGAAGAGCTTCGGGCAGGCCTTCGATTTGTTTAATTTTTATCATGCGGCTGTAAAACCTGCTTCTACAATTAGGCAGGACCAATTAATTGTTCCTTCACTCATAGTTAGAGCGATTCCTCCACCAAATTCATTAACACTTTCAATAGATGTTGTTGCCGACCCCGGATGTATCGTGAATATTGTATCATAAGCATCTCTATCAGAGACTTCCAAGCTTACTGTACCACCTCCCTGTGAGACCCATGGGTCAAGTAAATCAAACCACGGAAAGGGATTTTCTGAACAAAAATCAACCATAGAATCCACAGAACTTCCATCATAATTCAAAGTTCCTTTTGCCCAACCTACTATAAGCCCGGTTTTCACAGGTTCCTCCGGCACATTGGCCGCAGTTCCTACTTCTATTCTGATTGTAATTTTACTCGTTTCCGAAATTTCGTGTTTAGTGGTCAAGGTAATTTTATTCCCGCCTGAGCCATCACTTGAAACTTCCCAATCTGCTTTTGGCAATAAAACACCATTTATAAAAATTGAAGCGGAATTTGAATTTGCCCAATCTGAATAAGTAATAGTGTCATTTGCTGTGACATAAGTGTTGTTTAATTCAGTCGTCCATGTTTCATCTGAACCAGTACTTGTTAAACCTGTTCCGGTATATTCAACAATTGTAAATTCATTAATTTCTTTATCCAATTCCGCTTGTAGGCCTTCAATTTGTTTGATTTTGATTAGTGACATTTCAAAAGGGTTTTAGGGGTTTGTTTTAGGTGGTTTCCGGGCCTTCATAAAGCACGGTAATTCTGTCGTCAGTTGTGAGTTGAAATTGGTCCGTCGCGGTCCACGTGAGGGTGGTTTCGGTGCCGTCGCCCTCGGCGAGGGAGTACCACGCGGGCGGGTAGCACACGCCGTTGACCCGGAACTCAACGATGCGGCGGTCGGGCACCGTGAATGCCACCTGTCCGTCGGTGTCGACGGTGGGTGAGTATGTGAAGAGCTTGCCCACCTTCAGGGACTCCAGCCACTCTTCTTCGCTTCCCTCGAAGCCGTTTTCCACGGCCACTTCGTACGCGCTCTTCCCCGGAGCTCCCTCTCCATCTTCGTAGGTGTCGAGCATCTCGCGGATCTCTTGCGCGGAGACCTCGTAGGCGGTGAACTGCGCCAGTAGGGTGTCACGATTGCGGCGGTGGGCCAACGAAAGTGATGAGATCGGGTACCACGTGTTCACGGCGGTTCCCGGTTCGACACCCGTGACGTCATCTTCGCTGACGAAGGCCCAGAGCTTGCCGCCGTGGGTGACCACCAGTTCTGTGCCTCCAATGTAAAGTTGATCCGACACGTAGGGCGGAAACTGCGTGAGCAGGTAGGCGCCCGGCTCATCGAGCAGCTCGCCGAGCTTCTCAAGTATTTCGATGAGAAGTGCGCGGTGATCCACGGCCTTGATCTCCTTCGCCCCGTTGGTGGTGATGGTGTCTTGAACCTGCGCGATTAAGAGGTTGATAGTTTCAGTTACGGTGGCCATGTCAGGTGTTGTAATCGTCGTTATAGTCGTCGTTGTAATCGGGGCCGACCACCGGCGTGTCGACCGCGTCTTCTCCGTTGGCGGGAACGATGCCCGCCCTCACGTAATTCATCACCACCTCACGATTGAGGTAGACGCCTTTGCGGGCGCGAAGCTTGAGCCCTGCGTAGAGCTTGGGGGCAAGGCCACCCTCGAGGCGGTCGATTCGACCGGGTCGAGCGGTATGGGTCGTCCTTCAGACATAACTCGCGTCAATTCTCATGTTTCCCTCGAGGTAGGTCACCGTTCTCACTTTCATTCCATCGAGAGCGAATTGCCTTCGAACCTCCCTCACGAGGCTTCTGGGGCCTTCGTCGTCGAGGTAGGAAAGCACACCCACGCCGCGCAATGGTGCATGGCGAAGAGAGCTCTTCTCGGCCGCGAGCAGCAGCTGTTGGTTGTCGAAAGTGGCGTCTCCGATCACCACGTCGCCGTTGGCGATGTGAAGGTCTCCGTCCGGTGTCAATCTCATGTCTCTCATCTCGCGCTGACCGATTGAAGTGTTCGTACAAGTTCCTCCCTGAAGCGGCGTGCGAGCTCGTTGGCCGCCCGGCCGCTCTCTCCTTCCTTGAAGTATTGATTCACCGTCTCGATGCCCTTTGCGATGTTGATCGTGATGTTTCGAATGCCGCCGCCCGATACGGCGTTTAGGCGGTCGTTCATTTTTGTTTGCGCCTGTTCACTCTCTTTTCGCCGTCGGTATTCCTCTTCGGTGGTCACGAATCGTTTCGCGATCGGGTCCCACCTCCTTCCTTCAGCGATATTCGAGGTGACCGGTTCCGTCTCGCCCTCGCCCACCCATCGCGCGGCGCGGTCGCGATCTCCGAACATGCCTACCAACGACCGGATGGCATTGACCGGGCCCCAAGCTTGAATCTGCCCCCACAAGCTTGTGTCTTGGAACATCTTCGATGACTGAAAGGCCGCCCAATCGGCAAAGTTCGGTTCGTCGGGATCACCACCCACATTGTAGTTTCGCAGGTTCAGCGCTTCCATAAGCGACTCCCCAAAATTGACCATCGCGGTCCGGAAATCGTCCGTGAGAGCGGCTAAACCCGTTTTCGCGCTGGCATTCAGTCGGTCGAGATTACCGGCAAACTCACCTCCCTCAGAGGTGGCGCGGTGTAATGAAGCACTGACTTCGTCGACAGTAATCTTGTTTTCGCGCAATCGCTTGAGTAGGCTTTCGAAACTCTCACCCGTGGCCTTATGAATCTCGATGAGGGGGTTGAATCCGTTGGCTTCAAGTTCGCTCAACGCCTCCTCTGTCAGCCTACTGTCACGATTGATCTTGGAGAAGGCGGAGGCCAAGCTAGACAGTCGAGTTTCACTACCGTTCGCCACGTCACCCAAGCGTCGCAAAGTGGAAAGCACGGCGTGGTTGCTCATGCCGGACTCGGCCAGTTGGTGCCCGGCTTCCACTGCACCGGAACCGAGCGACACCCTTCGGCGTCTGAGTTGGTCGAATAGGGTGCCTCCGTCGGCGCCGAAGCGGTTCTCCCATGAAATGCGCTCGTGTTGAACCGGCATGGCCATCCGTATCGATTGAATAGCCCCGCCGATGGCCAAGCCGATCGGCCCAAAGCGGGCGATGCCGGCGAGTGCCGAAGAACCCCTAAGGCTTCCGAACAGAGATCCAAGACCTCGACCCGGAACCATGGTTCCACGGCCGCCGCCGCCTGCGCCTGCGACCATGCGGTCGAGCTCGGCATTGGTGTGGGATATCAGGCGATTGATTCGGCCGATGTCTTGCTCGGCCGTGGGAGGCAGAATGCTGCGCATGCTCTGGAGCCGCTGAAGACGTGAAATGAGCGTGTTGATTCGATCAGAGGCCACGCCCGTGTTCTGCGAGAACTTCTCGGTGGTGGTTCCGGCATCGCGAATGGAACGACCTGCACGATCGGCACGACCTACGAGGCGGTCGAGGGGTCCCGAGGCCTGATCGGTCAATTTCATGATAAATTCAACGATACCGGTGGTGGTCATCTCACGTTCATTTTAGTTTTCTCGAGCATCCAGAGCATCTCGCCAACCGTCGAGGCCCATTGATCGTCCGAGAGCGCGTCCGGATCGGGCACGTGCATGTGAAATCGAAGCATCGCGTTCATTTTCCGCACCCACTGAGCCTCGGTGACGTCGGCGCGCTCTACAGCTTTTTTAGGCTGGCAGCCTTAATCTGGATGAGGCCGTTCAGCTCGACGATGGCCCCGAGGAAGTAGGCGTCATCCGTCTTGATCTCTTCATCGCCGTCCAGCCAGACCTCGGTGAGAAGTAGTTCCTTCTCCGCGATCTGGTTGGTGCCCATCTCGGTGATCATCGCGATTTGGGTGCGGGTGGGCCGCCTAACGTAGCAGGCCTTGTCGCCGACCTCCAGCCGAAACACGTCGCCGTGCTGCTTTTTCCATTTTTCAATCTGTGACTTCGTCGCTTCGAAGGCCTTATTTACTTCTTCTGCCATTGGTGATTGAGGTGTTAAGTTGACTTCATGTCCGTGGCGATCCAAGGCAGGCGCACAGGCATGCTCTTCGCGTTCTGGATCAAACTTCGGGCGGCCTCGGTGAATTCCACCCCGAGGAAGGTCTCCGTCTGGATGGGCCGGTCGAAACTCTGCTTGTACTCGTGCACGAGCACGAAGTTGGCGTCGAGCAGGTCTTTTCCGCCTGCAAGCTGCACGGCGCGGTTGATGGCATCAACGGCCGTCTTGAGCAGCACCATGTAGCCCCGGTAAGAGCGGTTACCACGCTGTATGCCGTGAGGGTCATTCCCCGCAGCGTAGAGCTCTTCCTTCTCCTGTGCGGGGACGTAGTTGAATTCAACGATCTTGGCGACTTTCACTCCGTTGAGCCAGAGCGTGTGATCAGCCCATTCTACTTCTTTCATTGCGCTGCGAGATTTGGGTTTTCGAATCCGAGGGTGATGGCGATCTCGCTCATGTAACCGACGGGAATCAATCGGATGCCCACGGCCACCTTGTTGGTGGCGATGACGTCCTGATCAGGGTCGACGACCACGCGGGCGGACGAGACGTTGCCGTTGGCGGTCATCTGCAGGTTGAGGGCACTGGTCATGATGGCCTCCATGTAGCTGACGAAGCCACCTTCCAGCTTGCCGTCGTCGGTGACGGGCACCTCGTCGTCGAGCTCGTTCACGTACACGCCGTAGGCGATTATGTGAGCTTTGTCGATCACGCGGCCGCGCGAGATCGTGTTGTAGTCGTCGGTGGCGGGGGCGGCGGTTGAGTCGCCGTTCCAGTAGTAGCCAGATCGCCCGACTATCGTTCGCAAGACGATATACCCCTTGTCGTGCAAGAGATCGAGGTTGGCGTCTTCCACGCGGGTGATGCCCACGTATGCCGAGGTGATCGGGACAGGCCCGTCTTTCACGCGGCTGGGTTTCCGCTGCACCGGGATCGATGCCAGGCGGCCGACGTAATAGCCGACTGCAGGCACGCCGTCGTCGTCGTCGGATGCGAGGACCACGGCCACCCGGTTCTGGGCGGCTTGCTTCAGGTCGGGAAGCGTGGACGCGGTGCCTTGGTAGTCGCGGCCCGACAGTATCACGCGAATGGGTTGATGCACGGAGAAACACGCTAATGCGAGAATCTGTGCGTTCAAGATGGCCACTTCCACGTCGTCGTCCATGCCGGACGTCACGCCTTCATCGTATCCGTTGCCCGGATCGAAAGCGGTGGCGAGCATGCGAATGCGTCCGGGCGCGAAGTTCAGAAGCTTCAGTGCGCCGGAGTCCTCTTCGGGGTCGACCATGTCCGACTGGAACATGGTGTTTTCGACGAGCATTAGGTAGAGTTCGCGTTTCGGGCCGGCGGCACGGAAAAATCCCGAAACCTGCCGATGCGCGAAGGGGTTGTCGTTTACCGTGATGCCCAAGGCTTCGGCTTCGGCCATCGACGTGATCAAGACCGGCTCGCCTGCGGTGATTCCTTCGGATACGGTGACACCCGTGCAAATAAGGCCCACAACGCCTTCGGCGAAGTCGGCCAAGGCGCCGAGGGCACCGTTGTCGAGGGTAACTGATATGTTAGGCAGTGGCATGGATCAGCGTTTTTTGTTGTTGGGTTTCGAGGGCCGACCCGAGGTGTCGGCGGCTTGGCCGCCTTCACCTTCGGGCAGGTTCTCTGCGCGGTCGTCTTCTGCGCCGGCGCTCTCTTCCTCTTGGGAGGATTGAATCTCTGTGGTGGCGGTTGCCCCGGCTGTCACGTCGGTTTCGCCGCCACCACCTTTCTGGGGGGTTTGCGTTTGTGGATCGCCGTTGGGGTCGGCGTTCCCGTCTTTTTTGTCGCCCTCGGGGTCGTCACCCTCGGGGTTCTCACCTTGGTCTTTCAACTCGCCGAGGTCTTTCACCACCTCTTCGGGGGCGTGTCGGCGGGCCGTATTAATCTTAGAGTCCGCGAGGCTGCGGGCGTGCGCCAAGGCATCGGCTCGGCGCGGAAATTTCATTGAGTCGCTTGTGACGAACACGAGGTCGAGCTCGGGGTGTGCGTTGAAAAATTCGTCCATGGTGCTAAAAGAGTTTGATTCCGGTGATGATTATTCCTATGATCAGGGCTGCTCCACCCACAAAAGCCAACCCCCTCACCCACCACGGCACGAAGGGCACCGGCACCTCGGTGACGGTCACCTCTGTTCGAATGCGCGTTTCGCGGGATAGGGTGTCACGAATGCGGGCGGCGATGGCCACGGTGTCGCACACGGCGGTGACGGTGAGTCGACCTGCGGTGTCGGGTGTGACGATTACATGCGCCTGTTTTGAGCGCGTTATAACCGCGTTCGAATTGCGTTTGAAGACGGTTAGAATCGAGTCACAATCGAAGGTGATGGCCACGGTGTCGCGCTCGGTGACAAGCACGGTGTCGCGCTCCACCACGGTGGTGTGCACGTACGTGGTGTCGGTGACAGTGTGCTGCTGAGACAGCGGGCGCCAAGATCGGCAACCCGCCGTCATCACCAGCAGAACCGCAATTACAGATATGGTGGCCAAGGTTTTCACGAGTCGGCTCGTAGTTTTTCGTTTTCGCGTTCGAGTCTATGTACCGCTTTCTCGAGGTCTTGTATGCGATCGCGCATTGGCTGTATCGACGACATGAGGTCGGCGTTGATGCGCCTGAGCTCTTCGAGATGTCCTCGGTAGTCTTCGAGGGCGGCCTTGTACTGATCGATCACGAGGTTCTCGTTCCTGATTTCAATTTCACGAGCTGTGGCCTCCACGCGGCGCGCTTCGGCTTCATTGCGACGCCGACCCACTACCCAGCCGCTCACGCCCGTAACTACGGGCAGAGCGACTGTAGTGATGAGCCATGTTACGTCCATCTCGCGGTGCTTAGGAATTGAGTATTGCGCCCGTGTTCACGTAGCTCGAGCCGTCGAAGACGAAGCTCAGAGTGGCGGACTTGTTGGCAGTGACCGAGAAGGCCACGCCGGTCATGCCGGTGCCGAACGTGAGCAGGCGGTTGGTGCCGTCGGCCGAGGCGCGGACGGTGAGGCGAGCTCCCACGGGCATCTGGCCGTGGACCTTCAGGTTGATGGTGCCTGCGGCACCCATTTCCGAGATCTCAACGATGGTCTCCGTGTTGTTCACTTCGACTTCCATCGCGGCGGCGGCGGTGACGGATTTCACGTCGGCCTCGCCGAAGGGGAATTGAACGAGCCGGCTCGCATGGCTGTTAGTGGATTGAATTGACATGGGTCAAGATTTTTAGCGTTAGTGAATTGGTCCGAAGGCCATTAGTCCGAGTGTGTGTCTTGGACAATAGCCACCACACCGAGGTTGTCATTTCTCTGGCGGTGTCCGCCCGCGAAGATTTCCGCCGACAACAGGTCGCCGTAGTAGGTCGGCTCTTTATCTTTTTCGAAGACATTCACGGTGCCCAAGGCACGCGAAACGGCATCCTTCTGCCACACGATCGCGGCGTCGAAGTCGGTAGTTTCGGTGGCTGCGCCGTAAGGCTTAAGCACGTAGTCCGATGACGGCTTGGCGTACCGGGCCACGGAAGAGCGGGAAATGATGTTGATTCCGAACAGCTGACCCACGACGCCCTTCTTGAAGTCGGCGTAGGCCGAGAAGTCCTTATACTCGGAAGCCGACATGCTCTCCAGCAGTTCTTTGTAGTGAAATGCCGAGAGAAGCGCGTATCGGTCGGTTGCCGGAACGTCGTAGGCGTTCATCTTCAGGGCGGCGTTCATCAGCTCTTGCCATCGCAGCTTCTTCCGGGCGGCCGTGATGCCGGGAAGCTTGTATTCGGCGGCCCCACCGGTCGTTTTGATTATTTGGTCGGCGGGCAGGTCTTTCATCCACTTTCCGATCATATCGCGTGCCACCTCGTCGTTGAGCTTGGCGACGTGTTGACCGAGTAAGCTGTCCATCTTGTTGTAAGATATCTCATACTCGTCGGCGTTGGTCACTACCACAGGGTCGGTCGTATACCAGTCCAGGGGATATTGGTTGGTGGTATCGTCTCGACGTTTCACCTTCGCGGGCAGGAGCTCCCTGTTCTTCTCGACCTTAGGCGGTGATCCGGCTTGTGGCTTAATCACATACTTTCCCTTGTAGACATATTCATCGTCGCTTGCCGCGAACTGAAGGAAGGTGTTGTTCGCCCAAAATTTCTCGATGATATAATCGACCCAGATCGCGACGTCGATACCCATGAGGGTGGCGTGTCGGACGTTGGTCATTCGGTCGAGAAGGTGCACGACAGCAATTGCACCGAGGGCCACGATCGCAATCGCGGGCGCGGGCACATCAGCTTCCACGGCGATCGGCTCCGCGAAGGCGGTCATCGCAACGAGGAAGAGAAGTGCGGAAAAAAGGTGTTTGAGTTTCGTTTTCATCGCTTAGAGTTGTGGGGGTTCTTGTCTTTTAAGTGCTGCCGGCGATGTGTTGGGTTTTTGTGGGTTGGAACTCAGTTTTGTGGGTCTCGGCCGAAACGCTCGCGGTACTTCAGCTGGTAGGTTTCGGGCATGTTGGCCTTCAAGTACTTCATGTCGCTCTCGGAGCGCATGAGGTCTTTCCAGCTCATCTCGCGAATCTTGGCCTCACGGGAGTCGTCCTGATCAGCCGTAGCGGCGGCCGCGTTGAAGCGGTCCGAGAGCTTCACGTGAGGCGACATGGCGTCGAGCACCGACTTGGTGGCGTCGAAGTCTGTCTGAGCGAGCTTCAGAAAGTGTTCCTTTTGCTTCGCGCTGATCTTCCCTTCCTTGAGGGAGAGAGTGATGAGACTCTCTGCGCGGCTAAGCTTCTTCTCCTCTTCCGAGTCGTTCAGCTGCTTGCGGAGCTTCTCGTTCTCTTTCTCGAGGTCCTGGAGTCGCTTCAAGAGCTTCTCACGATCGTCGTCGTTGAGCTCTTCGTTCTTCTCGTCGTCGTTGAGCTGCTCGTCTTTTTTCTCGGAGTCAGCGGCCTTCGCCGTTTTCTCGTCTTTTTTCTCGGAGTCGGCGGCCTTGGCCGTTTTCTCGTCTTTTTTGGAATCCGCCATGAGGTTGATTTTTGAGATTGAAGTTTCGTTGAGTTGAATTTGCGCGCTGCCCTGATAGAGCTGCACGGCGAGTGCCTGGGGGTTGCTTCCTATGTCGCAGATGCTGCCTTCCTTGAGTTTCCAGCGAGTCACGGTGGCGTGGGTCTGGCCGGGGAGCAGGTGGGCGGGGTCTTCACTGGTTTCGATTGGTTCCGCACCCGCACTGCACATGCGGAGGGTGCCGTTCTCCACCTTGTGGTAGATAGACATCGCGAAGTCGTCGGTGGCGTCGAACACGGGCACGCCGGTAATGCGGCCCTCTTCGACTTGGATGTCGTCCCAATAGCCGATGGCGAGGATTTGATCCTTCTTGTCGGAATCCGAGCGGATGTGGTTGTATAGGAGGATGGGATTCTCGTTGAACTCAGAGAGGTCGGCACCTGACGTAAGCATTCGGAAGCCCTGAGAATTGAGGGCATCCGTGGAAAGTACGAAGCGTTTTGAGGACTTTTTCGTCGACATAGGTCAGGAAAGTGAATGCAACGTTCATCACTTTATCTTCGAAAAAAAAATCCACATATAATAATACAACAGATGCCAAGGCAATGTACATGGGCAGTAGGGGCAATGTATTGGTGCGGTTTCGCCCGCGCTTAAAAAGGTCACAACTTCGCGGGAAAGTGACCTATTAATGGCAAAAATTTCGAACAGCGCGAAGCGCGAGTATGCGCGAACACTCTACCTCGCCGGCGAGACGGTGGCGAAGGTGCTGGCCGCCAAGGTGGGCGTGACAGAAAAGACCATGGGCCGCTGGATCAAGCAGGAGAACTGGGAGCAATACCGTCTCAACATTCCCGTGGTGCAGCAAGAGCAGCTCCAGAAGCTCATGCGCGAGCTGGAGCAGCTGAACGAGCACATCGCCAACAAGCCGGAAGGGCAGAGATTCGCCGACACGAAGGAAGCCGATATCCGCCGTAAGCTGGTCGCCGACATCGAGGCGTTGAAGGACGACGCCAGCGTGGCCGACACCATCTCAGTGTCGATGAGCTTCACGCGGTGGCTCTCGAGGATTGACGTGAAGAAGGCGCAGGAGGTGAGCACCTACCTCGACGCATTCATCAAAGAGAAGCTGGGATGACGGCTGAGGATAGAAGGGCATTACGGGAATGGGAGGCGCACCACGCGAACTTGCTCCGCGATCTGTCCGTGAACATGACGGAGACGGAGACGGAGAAGTTCGCCCGTCGCACGCGGCTAGAGGCCAGTCCCGAAGCGTGGTTCAAATACTATTTCCCGAAGTATTACAGCTCCGACCCGGCACCCTTTCACCTTCGTGCGACCAAGCGCATTCTCGAAAACGACCGATGGTGGGACTTGCGCGCATGGTCGAGAGAGCTCGCGAAGAGCGTGCGCACCATGATGGAAGTGACGTATCTCGCCCTAGCGAAGAAGGAGGTGCGGAACACGTTGATGATCGCGAACAACGAGAAGGACGCAATCCGCCTACTCACGCCCTTCCGGGTCAACCTGGAGCAGAACCGACGCATACTGCACGATTATGGGAAGCAGCGGGGCGCGAACATCTGGAAGTCCGAAGAGTTCGTGACCCGCCACGGGGTGTCCTTCCGGGCCATCGGGGCAGGTCAATCGCCTCGGGGTACCCGCGCCGAAGAAGCACGGGTGGACTGCCTCATCTTCGACGACATCGACACTGACGAAGAGTGCCGAAACGAGATGCGCATCAAGGAGAAGTTCCGCTGGATACAAGAAGCGGTGCTCCCGACGGTGTCGATCTCAGGGAAGTATCGAATCATCACCAACGGAAACATCATCGCCAAGGTGTGCACCGTCGAGCTGTGCAAGCCACTGGCCAGCCACGTGGACGTGATCAACATCCGAGACAAGCATGGCCGCTCGGTGTGGGCGAAGAACAGCGAGGCGGACATCGACCGGTTCTTCCAGCACCTCACCTACTCGGCCATTCAGAAGGAATTCTTCAATAATCCTATCACGGAGGGGTCGGTGTTTCCCGCCCTCACTTACAAGCCTGCCCGGCCATTGCGAGATTACAAGTTGTTGGTCGCGTATACCGACCCTTCGTGGAAGGACACCAAGAAAAACGACTACAAGGCCACCGTGCTCGTGGGCAGGTGGAAGGACGAATTCCACGTGCTGAAGGCCTTCGTGGATCAGACCACCACGGCCACCATGATCGGGTGGCACTACGAGATCGACGACTATGTGAAAGACCGGGTTCCGGTCTACCACATGATGGAAGCGAACTTCATGCAAGACTCGCTGATCAAGGAATTCTACTCCGAGGGCGTGAAGCGGGGGAAGGTGATCCCGATCACGGGCGACGATCGGAAAAAAGACGACAAGTTCAGCCGCATCGAGGCTCTTCTCGAGCCGCTGAACCGGAACGGGAAGTTCTACCTGAACATCGCCGAAAAGAATCACCCGGGTATGAAGACGCTCGAAGAACAGTTCCTGATGCTCGAGCCGGGAAGCCGTGCGCATGACGACGGACCCGACGCCGTGGAAGGGGCGGTTTTCGCCCTGAACCGCCGACACTCATCGCGGGAAGGCATAGCCACATTCCCCACGAAACACCGCAATCCAAAACGCTACTGACATGGCATTTCTCACCACCGATGAAATGAAGACGCACGTCTTCCCCTACCTCACCGCCGCTCTCGATCCGAACGACGAGGGCCACCTAGACACCGCCATTTCGGCGGCCATAGCCGAGGCGAAGAGCTACTGCAGCCGCTACGACTTGAACTCCCTCTTCGGGGTGTCGGGCAACTCCCGGGACTTGATGCTTCTGCGCTGGGTGAAGGACATTGCGAAGTGGCATTTCATCGCTCTCGCCAATCCTGAGATCGACTACGACGATGCACTTCTTCGCTACGAAAAGGCCCTGACCCAACTCGGGCAGGTGCAGAGCGGAAAGTTGGTTCCCGAGGGGTGGCCACTTGCCGTGCAGCCCAAGCACGCATCGAAATCGGTATTCATGACCAGCAACCCAAAACGAAAAAACCATTACTAAGATGGCGAAGAACATTGAACGCGCGGGTCTGCGCCGCACGGCGAAGGTGACCCCGGACGGCGATCGACAACCGGTGATCATTCAGAAGCTCGATGTGCGGCCTATCGCCCGCATATCACAGGACATTGAGAAGTGGCGGGCGGCCATCAGGGCGGCCGAGGGCATTACGCCTAGGCGCACGAAGCTCTACGATCTGTACCACGATATCCTCTTGGACACACACCTTTCGAGCGTGGTGGAAAAGCGGGTGCTCCAGATTCTGAACACAGAATGGGTGTTCGTCGACGAGAACGAGGAAGAGGTGAAAGAGATCAACGCGTGGATCGACACCCCGCACTTCGAGACCTTGCTTCGCGAGCTCGTGAATGCCAAGATATGGGGCTACACCATGGTGGAGCTGGACTTCTCTGCGGAGGATGGTCCGGGTACTTTTTGCATCCCTCGCAAGCACATTCGGCCCCATACGGGCGAGGTGGCCATCCGCCAGCACGACCACGGCGATTCGCAGGAATCCACGTTCAACGTGCGGGAAGGCCGCTACGCAGATACGGTGCTGGAGGCGGGTGATGCGGACGATCTCGGCCTCCTGGTCAGCGTGGCGCAATTCGTGATCTACAAGCGCGGCAACGTGGCCGACTGGGCGCAGTTCAACGAGGTCTTCGGCATGCCCGTGAAGATCGGAAAGTGGGACGGCTTCGACACCGAGAGGTACGAAAAGTTGAGGCAGGCCTTCGACGAGATGGGCGGCAACGGGTCGCTGATCGTTCCCGAAGGCACGGAGGTGGAGATGCAGTTCGGTTCGACCGCCAACCCGACGGGTGAGCTCTACGAGCGGTTCACGAATCTGTGCGACCGTCAGATTTCAATACGCATTCTCGGGCAGACGGAAACGACTACGAGCTCCGAGAGCAGCGGGTATGCTCAGGCGAAGCAGCATGGGAAGACGGAGGACGATATCAACCGGGCGGACAGGCGGTTCGTGCGGCGCATCCTCAACAAGAGGGTGAAGAAGATCTTCGAAGCTCACGGCATCGATCTCGGTGGCGGGGAGTTCCGAATCAAGGACGAGCAGGACGACCGCCTGACGAAAAAGGATCTCTTCGAAATGTCGCTGAGAATGAAGAATGAGGGCATGGTGCCGGTATCCGACGATCATTTCTACGAGTTGGTCGGCGTGGACAAGCCGGAAGACTACGAGGCACTGAAGGCCGAAATCGAAGAGCGGGCCGCGCAACATGCTGCAGTTGGCTTCCAGACCTTCAGTGAGCCGGAACGGAAAAGCTTTCTGAAGCGGCTACGGTCTTTTTTTGAGGCCCCCGGCTCAGGGGCGACGAGAAATATGAGCCTCACCGAGCTGTACGGAGAGGCGGCGGGTGACGTGACGATCAAGCTCGCCGCCACGGGCATCGACGAAGATCTCGTGCGCAAGGTGTTCGAAGGCCGAATTCCGAAGGGCATGGTGGACGTGGACCACTACTTGGCCATCGCCGAAACGCTGAACGACGCCCTCAATGAGGGGCTTGCGAGTTCGGTGAGCGACCGCCACGACCGAGCGGCCGTGCAGGTGGCACTCCAGCACAATCTATTCAGCTTCGCCGGACACCGCACCTACGACAGGCAACTCGAGCTGTCCCGCATGATGACGGGAGAAGGCGGCGGACAGGTGTCGTACGCGGAGTTTCGCCGCCGCGTGGTGGTAGACGGAGAGGTATTCAACGACGCCCACTTGCGGGCGGAATACAACAACGCGAAACGGACGGCGCAAGCGGCCGACAAATGGTTCTACTTGCAGAAGTTCGATGCGCTGGAGTACCGCACGGCGGGAGACGAGCGGGTGAGGGACAGCCACCGCGCATTGCACGGGAAGGTGTTCAAAACCACGGACAGGATATGGGACACGATCTACCCGCCCAACGGTTGGAACTGCCGGTGCACGGTGATACCTGCCCAGGGGAAGGAAGCCGAAAAGGGGTCGGCCTACCGTCAGTCGGCTAAGGATACTATTGCACCCTATTTCCGTAAGAATGCCGGGAAAGAGCTGACGGTGTTTCGCGAGGATCACCCGGTGGTGTATCGCGTGAAGAAAAGCGGCGAGTGGGGCGCAGGAACCGACTTGAGCGCCGTAAGGAATTACGGACTGCCTAGTGCCGAAGAGGTGTACCGTCGCAGCCATACCCTTCCCGAAATGAAGGTGGCGGACGATAGAGAGGCGGTGAAGGCGGCGTTTCGAGAGCGCGACGTGGTGGCGGCCGACGGGGTGACCATTCACATCGGCGAGGATTTCAGACGGAAGATCATAGAAGGGTTGAACAGACGGGGCAAGGAAGTGGATGCTTATCTCGATCGCTTCCGTTTCGCCGATCTGGTGGATGAAGTTCTACAAGCGCCTGATGAAATATGGAGCCAAAAACACAATAAAGAAATTCAAACGCTTTATTTTAAGTGGTACCGAAACAACCCGCTGGTGTTCATTACCAAATTGAAAAACGGCCGTCTCAATTTTGAGAGCTTCTTCGACCTCGATAGGGGGGGCTTGGAGGAAATAGATGGAAGACGAAGAAAGGGGGTGTTGAAAAAGTATAAAAGAAAGTGAGCCCCGCACCCATTAGATCCGATATCAGAAATATAAGGGATTTACCGGGGCTTACTTGGCACAAATATACGAAATACCATGCTTGAAATCAATCTTTCACTACTGTTTCAGAAGCACTGGGGCGACGTGCCGCAGGAACCTATCGAGATAGACGGCACGGACAGCCGCATTGTGCAGCAGCGTTGGAACGCCGCCAACAACGAGAAGTATTACGAGGTCGAAGACCTCTCGGGCAAAAGGGTGTTCATGCCGGTGTGGCTCGGCGGTCTATTCCTGCCGTACGTGTGGCTCACCATTACGGGAGGCAAGCACATCGTGGAAACCTACTTCACCGAGCGGCGGGGGTCGGTGAAAGAGATTGTGAACGAGAGGGAGCTGCTGATCGAAGTGCAGGGCTTCTTCGTGGGCACGGACGGGGCGTTTCCCGAAGAGCAGGTGCAGGCGCTGCGTGACGTGTTGGCCTTGAACGAGGCGGTGGAGATCAATTGCCCGCTCACGGACATCTTCCTTCTCCAGGGCGAAAACGACCTGCGGGACCGCGTGCTGATCACCGACTGGAAGTTCCTCCCGAACCGGGGGGTGGAAAACGTGAAGGCCTTCGAACTGGCGATGGTGTCGGATGCTGAATTGGAACTCGAAATCCCCGAGCAATGAGCGCACCTAGATTGACATCGAGGTTTCGAATCGGCGACTTCCGGTGGAAGGGGGTGACCGACGTGCAGATCTCGAAGAGCATTCACTCCTACCGTGACACGGCGGTGATCACCCTGCCGGCACGGGCGGTGCTGGGTGAGACTCGCGTAGTGACGGCTGATCAGTTCGCCGTGGGCCAACCGGTGGAGATCGACCTCGGGTGGAACGGGAACCTTCGGAATGAGTTTCGGGGCTTCGTGAGCCGCGTGAACTGGTCGGAGCCCTGCCACATCGAGTGCGAAGGCTTCTCGTGGTTGCTTCGAAATCGTAAAAACATCAAGAAGTTCTGGGCGACGACCACGCTTCGCGAGGTGCTTTCGGAGATCGTGGAGGGCACGGAAGGCGAGGGGATAGAGCTGCATGAGAGCATACCCACAATACCCCTGAAAAACCTATACGCGAACAACGCCAGCGGTACGCAGATCATCGACTACCTGAAGGGGCTGTTCAATGGGGTGCTCACCGTCTACTTCGTGGATAACGTGCTGTATGCCGGCTTGACGTACACGGACGCGGTGAGGGAAACCGTGCGGTACCGTCTCGGGTGGAACACGATGCCGGCGGACAAGCTGAAATTCCGCCGCGCGGACGAGGTGGAGGTGAACGTGGAGATCAAGTACCGGAACGAGGAGGGGAAGCTGATCACGACGAGTGCGGGGGTGCCGGGGGGCGTGACGCGAACGGATCAGGTGAGCGCGGTGACGGACGTGACGACGATGGAGAAGGTGGCCGAGGCGAAGCTTCGACAGGAGAGCTACGACGGGTACGAGGGCTTGATCGAGACGCTGCTGGTGCCGTACGTGCAGCACGGTTACCGCGCGGAGGTGGAAGACCCGAGGTATGGGGAACGGGGTGGTGTGTTTTTCGTGGAATCTGTCGACACGGCGTTCGGTGTGTTCGGCACGCGGCGCGCGGTGGGCGTGGGCATTCAACTGGATGAGGAATGAAGGAACTTGAAGAAATAAGACGGCTGCTTCGCGAGATCACCGACGCGGGAAAGGCGCAGGTGATTCAGGGCATCGTGCGGGAGACCGGGAAGGACACCTTCAGTGTGGAGGTGGACGAGGGCGTGGTGATCAGTGAGGTGATGTCGAACGTGGTGGTGGGTGCCGACAGCGGTGTGATACTGACGCCCGAAGTCGGCAGCCCGGTGGTGATCGTGAGCGTGGACGGTGGCAACAGGTATCAACTGCTTCAGGCGACGCAATTGCGCGCGGTGAGGGTGAGAGTCGGGAACTCGACCATGGACGTGAACTCCGCCCGCGTGATCTTCCACGAAGGGAAGCAGGGGGGTGCGGTACTGGTGGACCCGCTGCGAAGCGAGCTGCATAAGATAGACGCCAACACGGAGGTTGTGAGGGGCCTATTTCAATTGATCGGCTCGATCTTGGACGGTATTGCCCCGGGTACGAGTGCGGCCATCAATTCGGCTCTTTCGGGCATGGTGAAGGGCGACACTTCGAAACTTGAAAACGACAAACTGCAGCAATGAATTTCGACGAATTTCAAGCCTCGCTGAAGGCGATGGCGAACGACATTAGAGAGAACGCGCCCGAGCTGGCGACGGAGGTGGAAAGCGTGGGACTGCGATTCGTGGACGACAACTTCCAGAACCAATCGTGGGAAGGTGACCCGTGGCCGGCACGTGCGGGGAATGTCGACCCGGACCGCGCGCTCCTGGTCAAGGACGGGGACCTAAGAAGCGGATTCACAAGTGTGCTGGAGCCGGGGCAGGTGAGAATCCTGAACCGAATCCCGTACGCGAAGCTTCACAACGAGGGGTTTCGCGGGGTGGTGTACAGAAGGCCGCACAAGAGGGTGCGCCTCGTAAAGGTGGGGAAGGGCAAGAAGGCGATTGCGAAGCGACGAAACGTGAAGGGCGGCGGGTACCGCATGGTGATGCCGAGACGGCAATTCGCCCCGTATCACGGGTCGGAATCGCCGACCCTGAACAGGCAGGTGCAGGAGGCGCAAGAAGCGTGGTTTCGTCGCGTGTATGAACGGAATTTCAAGCAGGTTTGAATTCACTTAAAAGTTAAATACAATGGACTCCCCCTTCGCACTGATCTACTCCGCTCTGGTGAAACGACTGAAGCTCGTAGACGGACTCAAGCATATCAACATGGACTTCGGACAGCTGGACGATGAAGGCCGGCCTGATCTGGTCTTCCCCGCCGCGCTGATCGAGTTCGGGAACTTTCAATTCACGAATCTAGGGCAGCTGGGCCAAGCGGCCGAGGGGTCGATCATCGTACGGCTGGTGGTTCCGAGGTTGGGCAGTGTGTCGAGCCTTGCGCCCGACACGGTTCGTGACGACGCCCTTGAGTTCCTTGATCTGACGTGGGAGGTGAATCGTGCGCTGCACGGGTGGGAACCGACGGCCTTCTGCTCGGCCATGATCCGAACCGCCGAATCGACCCGAAACGTGCCGAGACGGGCTAAGGTTCGTAACATGCAGTACACGGTTCGAATCGAGGATTGGAGTGCAGAGCGAGACACGGTACTGACGCCGAAGCCGCCGTTGGAAGCGGACATCTGATCTACCAACTCCACTGGGGGTACCGGGCCGCGAGCTCCTTCGCGGTGGGCTGCTGCTTGGCCAGCCGTTCCACTTCGTCGAACGCCGCGCCTGTGAGGATGTCGATAATCCGGGTGCCGGTGATGAAGAACTCGTCTTCCAGAGCGGCCAAGGCGTCTTCGTAAGCCAACCTGCGGAGGTGGGTGTGATAGTGGTACCTCGCCGCCAGCGCGGTGTTTCGGTGCGGCATGAGGGAATTTCGCCTGCGGCGTGTGGTTGGTGTTTGATCTTTCCGAAAACGCTTGTACAGCTTTTCGTGGCCCCGGTATTTCGACATG
>CAZNOG010000022.1:0-29045 GCA_964574635.1 uncultured Cryomorphaceae bacterium
AAGCCCACCCGGCCGGGACCTACACCGTGGTCGTCACCGCACGGGGCGACAGCGGTGAAGTGCGGGACTTTGTGGTGCAGGTGGTGGTGAAGGGTTGAGGAGGTAGAGGTGGAGGAGGTAGAGGAGGTAGAGGAGGTAGAGGAGGTAGAGGCGGTAGAGGAAGTTGAGGAGGTGGGTTGATGGGGGGAGTGTGACTCCGGCCAAGCGGAGATTTCTCGGATCGGCTATTGGAGTAAGCTGGATCGCCGCGCCAACGGCTTGCGATGACGGATACACGCCGCAATCATGCCATTACGAGGGCTTTGCCCGAAGAAAACTGATCCGTCGTAATTCGTAATTCGTAATTCGTAATTCGTAATTCGTAAATCGTAAATCGTGATTCGTAAATCGTGATTCGTAAATCGTGATTCGTAATTCAATTCCCGATCGCCGCGCCTGTGCAGAGTCAATCTTGCACACAACGGCAAGAAAACCCCGGTGTTCGGGAGGTTTCGTAATAACCGTCCAAATCGTCGTTTTCGAAATACAAGCTGATACTCCATGGTCCGGCAGAAGTCTCCGTAGAAGTCCACCAGTGCCCAAAGCGGCCTATGTCGCGGTTGCCACTACGCCCCCCCGGCAAGCCCGTAAACCCGCTCTCGTTCGTGGCACCCTCATTCGGCGCAAACCATAAACCGGTTTGATCCGAGGTGTTTCCCGTCGATTTCATTTTCCCTCCCGCATGATTGCCCAGCCAATTATCGGCCAAATAAGTGCGGAGTTCCTCACACTCTTCCTGCGAAGGAATATGCCAACCAATTGGACAAAGCTTGCCGGTATTCACTGCATACCAATTATAGAGTTTGCCATAAATCATTTCATAGGCCGAAAGTCCTTGGTTGATGCTATACGCCCCGCTATTCAGGGCTTCCCACGCATCGTTATCCGATACGTACGGGATGCTCACTCCATCATTGTACTTCGTGGTGCGCAAATTTTCCGCCATCCAAACCTGTTCGCCGATCTGAATGGTAGCGTAAACGTTGCCGTCCAAATCAGTCACGCTGCCATACTCCAAATTCGGATTGAAATAGGGGTTTTCGTAGAGCGTATCCGGTTGGTTTTCCGGCTGTTTAACAGGACTGTCTTCCTTGTCTTTCTTGCAAGACACCACCACCGCGAGAAGTGTCATCACGAGGGCAATTCGAAGTTTTGTTTTCATGTCTTATCCTTTCATCCTGCGGCGAATTCCACCCCGGATTGCGACGAAAATAAAAATTAAACAATATCACACTCGCCAAAATTTTACAAATGTCGAGGCTCCCCGATAAATTTAACATATCGCAGTTCCGAAAAGGAAAAAAAAAGGGGAAGGGATATGCGCGCTTTCGTTCCACCCGCGCAGGTGGATGCGCAACACCACGGCCGAACATTACCGAGTAACCTCTCCCACCCCACGCTTACCGCACGTTTCAACGCTTGACCACACCGCCGAGCCACACCCACAAAATCCCAACACCCCACCCCGCCCTTCTTACACAATGATCGTCGAATAGTCAAGACGTAAGCTAAAAATCTTAATTTCGCGGAGCGTATTGCAATGAATCGTTAAAGGCTTGCCGAAATCGTGTTTGATACCGTCATATTGATCGACGACGATCCCATTTCCATTTTGGTGGGCGAGACGATGTTTCGAAAAACGTCGTTTTGTTCCACGGTCAAAAGCATCGACAACGCCGAAGAAGCGTTGAAGTTTTTGGATGAGCGCTACCGCGGCGGTGAAGGCCTGCCCGACCTTATATTTCTGGATGTGCGCATGCCGGTGATGGACGGCTGGGGATTTTTGAAGGAGTATTCCGTCATGGAATCCCTGCCCGAGCGCACCCCGCACGTGATCGTGCTTTCCGCGGCCTTTGACGAGGAAGACCTCCAAAAAGCGGGAGAGCACGACCTGGTGATGGAAACGCTGGTGAAACCGCTGAATCAAGAGCTGCTGCAAAGGCTTTTGGCCAATATACGGGAGTAATCATGGCCCCACGCCACGACGAAAACCGAACCTTACCGCCCAAAACTTTTGCGCTCAGCGAACTGACCCGCAGCATCCAAAGCGTGGTCGAGCGATCTTATACGGGACGGTACCGCATCGTGGCGGAACTGAGCAAATTGAATCACTATTCTTCTTCGGGTCATTGCTACCCGGTATTCGTCGAAAAAAATGACGACCGCATCGTGGCGGAGATGACGGGATTTATTCCCCAAACGGTATTCCGCCGCGTATCGGCACAATTCATGGAAAAGGTGGGGCGACCGATTTCGGACGGTATGGAGATCCTGTTTACCTGTCGCGTACAATTCCATTCCACTCGGGGATTGTCTCTGTTGGTAACGGATGTGGACGCATCGCACACCATGGGCGCAATGTTCCGCCTCCGCGAAAAAGCGGTGCAAAAACTCCGCGAAGAAGGCGTCTTCGACCTAAACAAAAGCCTGCACCTGCCCAAATTGCTTCGAAGGGTGGCCGCCATTTCCGTAGAGACCAGCAAAGGTTGGCAGGATTTTAAGAGCATCTTGTCGAGAAGTGAGTACAACCGCGCCATTCGGACCACCTTATTTCCGTCTTTGTTGCAGGGCGACGCCGCGGTGGCGCGCTTGATGTCCGCTCTGGACGCCATCGAGAGCCGAAAAGACGAATTCGACGCCGTGACCATCATTCGCGGCGGCGGTGGAGAAACGGGATTGGACTGCTTCGACAATTACGCACTGGCAAAAAAAGTGGCCACCTTTCCCCTGCCCGTGCTCACCGGCATCGGCCACGCCACGAATCTTACCGTGTCGGAGCAGGTGGCGCACAACCATTTCATCACCCCTTCCGAGCTGGCGCATTTCATCCTCGGGGGTTTTCGGGATTTCGACGACAGAACCGAAAAAGCGGCGAGGGCCTTGCAATTCATGTGGAAGAATTCGCTCAACAACGCGAGGGATCGACTCGACATGATGAGCCACGCGCTGATGAGGCACGCCGATAAAGCTACGCACCTGCACGAGGTGCAAACTTTCGCGTACGCGCACAGATTGAAAACCGCGAGCGATCTATTGACCTCCGATGCGCGGGTGCGTTTGCACCGAGAAATACCCGCCGTGCTGGAGCGAACGGTGGAACGCTGGAACCAAGAGGCCCAGCGCCTGGAAACCCTGACCCAAAAATTGGAACGCGAAACGGCGAGACGATTGAAACGCGCGGCCGAGAAGGGCGGGCACTTGGAGGAAAAAATTCACATGCTCGATCCCCGACGCATGTTGGAAAGGGGGTTCAGCATGGTGATGCGCGATGGAAAAAGCGTTTCGCGCGCCGAGGAACTTTCTCCCGGTGAGGAAGTCCACATTATTTTCGCGTCGGGCAGCGCGGAAGCCGAAATCAAAAAACTGAAATCCAAGTGAATAAACCATCCCCGAAAAAGCCGGTCCGGAAAAAACCGGCCACCTACGAAGGGCAAATCGCCGAACTGGAGGAGATCATCGCAGAGATCGAAGAGGGAAACCTTTCGATCGACGAGTTGGGCGAGAAAGTCAAACGCGCTTCGGTGCTCATCAGAAACTGCCGCGCCGTGCTGAAGAAAACCGAAAACGAAGTGCGCGACATCCTCTCGGGTTTGAAAGACGAGTGAACGCCGCCGGGGGCCGTTGCACACCGGATTTTGTGGCGCACTTTCCAATGCCGAACTTTGTGTCCGAATGGAGGATTTGTTGAAGCGTGTGCGCGATTGCCGTCTGTGTGAGAAGTACCTGCCCCTGGGTCCCCGACCCGTGCTCATGGCATCGGCCAAAAGCCGGATTCTGGTGGTGGGACAGGCGCCCGGGCTGAAAGTTCACGAAACGGGAATACCGTGGAACGACGCCAGCGGAAGGAATTTGAGAAATTGGATGGGCGTGTCGGACGAGTTGTTTTACGACACGCGGATTTTCGCCATCATCCCCATGGGTTTTTGCTATCCGGGACGGGGAAAAAGCGGAGATTTGCCTCCGCGACCCGAGTGCGCGCCCACGTGGCACCCGCCCTTGCTGCAATCGTTCGACCGCCCTCCCGAACTCGTTCTGGCCATCGGAAATTACGCGAGGAAATACTACCTGCCCGAAACCCGGCACAAAACGCTCACCGAAACGGTGCGCAACTTTCGGGAATACCTGCCTCGATACTTCGCCCTGCCCCACCCCTCGCCGCGAAACAATATTTGGATGAAAAAGAACCCGTGGTTTGCCGAAGAGGTTCTTCCCGAGTTGAAACGCCGCGTATTGGCGTTGGTTTAGCGCCCGCGCGGTGGGCCATCAGCCGTGTATGGTTTCCGATTTTCCGTACTTCTTCATCAGCCCGCCTTCGTATTCCAAAAATTCCTTCCACCGCTTATCCACGTCGATTCCCTCGCCGTATTTGCGAGCGTAATTCAGAAACAAGGTGTAGTGCCGCGCCTCGCTGGCCATCAACCCCCGGTAGAACGTCCGCAAGTCGGGGTCTTCCAATTCTTCCGACAGGATGCGGAAGCGCTCGCAACTGCGCGCCTCGATCATGCCCGCCATGAGCAAAGCCTCGACCAATTGCATCCTTCGGTTTCCCCCTTTTTTGATGAATTTCGAAAGGTCGTGCACGTAGGGATCCTTGCGTTCGAAGCCCAAAGAAAGTCCCCGTTCGCGCAACTTGGCGTGCACCAATGCGAAGTGCTCCATCTCCTCCCTCGCCAAGGCGGTGAACTCCTCCACCATGTCGGGAAATTCGGGAAAGCGGACGATCAAACTGATGGCCGTGCTGGCCGCCTTCTGCTCGCACCACGCGTGGTCGGTCAGTATTTCATCCAAATTTTTCTCTGCAATGCGCACCCACCGCGGATCCGTGGGCAATTTCAATCCAAGCATACCGGTGATTTGCGGCAAAAATAGGGTTTTCCCATCGAGTCGATTTCGCCCTCCGAGCCACACCCACAAATCCCCAAAACCCACCCTGTGCGTTTATGACTTAATTTTGTCGGCAAAGGCAATAGAAACGAATGGATTGGATTTCGGTAAAAGATCGGCTCCCCGAAGACGGACAACGCGTGTTGGCCTTCCTCCCAAAAAACGTCGTATACCTTCCGGGCAAGAGCGGAGAAAGGCGTTTTACACCTGTGATTTTTCTGCGTTTCGCGCGAGATTTCTTCGCGGCCGGCAATCCGAAACGCGACAAGTTCGGCCCGCATTTTTGGCTGGGCGAAGGGCAGAGCAACCAGTATTTCGAAGAAGTGACGCATTGGATGCCCGTGCCCGAAGGTCCCGGCGGCGAGGTGGAAAAAATCCTTTCCGATTAAACCCAAAAAGGTGGACGAGCACGCCCATACCGCCCCGTCCGGCTTTTCGTTCACCGATCGGATTTCGGTGCGACGGGAGCGGCCCGGCGATTTTGACGCCATCGACCACTTGCTTCGAGAAGCCTTTCTGGACGCGCCTTTCAGCGATCATACCGAGCACGAATTGGTCCACAGGTTGCGACGCACGACTGCGTACATCCCCGACTTGGCCCTGGTGGCCGATTTCGATCACACGCCCATCGGGTACGTCATGATGACCGCCGCGGAGGTCATGGGCCGCGAAAACACCTCGAAAATCGCGCTCCTCGCACCCTTGGCCGTATTGCCGGACTTCCGTGGTCTGGGCATCGGGCGCCGTTTGATGCACGAGGCTCACGCCGAGGCGCTGCGACACGGATTTCCCGCCGTCGTCCTCATCGGCATGCCCGAATTTTACGCACCCCTCGGTTACCGCCCGTGCAGCGATTTCGGCCTGATTTTCCGCGACGACGTACCCGATCGATACACCCTCGCAATGCCGCTTACCAGCGACGCCATACAGCAGGGCATCGTACTGTGGGACAAGGCATTCGACGAATAGTTTCGGATTTTCAGGGGGCGCCCCGAGGCCGTGTTTTCCCCTCGTGTGCCGGCTTTTGAATTCAATCACCGACTGCCGACGTAGATCGAAGCCTCGGGTCGGTCTTCGCGCTTTACTCCCCGGCGGGGGGGCCGCTTTCCGCAGCGAACCCGAAGAGCTTCCAAGGTCGCTTTCGCGTTCATGCGGCAAGTCGTCCCCCCCGCCGGCGCGGTACCGCGCTACGCCCTCGCCCAACGTGGCTCAAAGGGTTCCATCCGCTTTTGATTTGCCGATAGTGCCCAAATGCGTGTGGTGGAAGGAATCGGGGTATTTGAGTCCGTATCCGAAAATACGGTCCATGGCGCTGTGGCCGAACAAGATTGCGCCGGCCAATGAAAGGACCGGTTCATTCAGAGCCACCCCCATGGCGTACGCAGCGACCCCGGTAAGCTTATGATGAAAAATATTGTAGATGAGCGCACCCGTTTTCGGCGAGTGGATGTATCCGAGCATGGAAAGATCGGGCAAGAGGATGAGGGCGGGGAAAACCCACCACTTGAAATCCAAAAAAGTGAACAGAAGAATGGAGAGCGTGAACTGACCCAGCTCTTCCAGTTTAATCCATTTATCCATGGCTTGAGGTTGGTGCGGAATCGCGTTGAATTTTGCCCAAAGTACGGATCAACGGATCGCGAATCGCCGAAGGATCGGGATACTTGTCACTTCTTTTTCAACAGGCGCACCTCCGCGGCTTCTTGGCCGCGCTTGCCTTTGGCGAGGCGGTAGCTCACGCGGTCGCCCTTTCGGATGAAATCGATCAATCCCGCCACCGGCACGTAAATCTCTTCTCCGGTTTCCTCGTCGATCAGAAATCCGAAGAGCTTTTCGTCGATGTAAAACTTCACCTCCCCGATGCGTTCCTCCTTCCGATCCATGTCGCTCAATCCTTGGATTTGTCGAATGCGAACAGCGTTTCCTGATCCCAGGTAAATCGGCTGATCGACTGCCCGTTCTTAAAGTAGTAGTTGCCGGCTTGGTCCACGACTTTTTTGTACTCGTCGCCCCGGTTTCCTTTCACCACCACTCGGGTGATGATGACCTTGTTGCCCATCGTCGAGCTTTCTTCCGTCACGCCTTGAGGGTAATCCCTTGCCAATTGTGAACGGTGGTATTCATCGGCCGATTTGGGGTGACCCGTTTTCAGGTTCCTCAGCTCCTCGAGGTTTTCTTTGCGTCTCTCCTCCGCCAAGGCCTTGTTTTCCTCCAAAGTGTTGTTGAACCGCTGCCTGTTTTCTATGGCTTGCGCAGATGCCGCCTCCACTTTATCGAGGTTCAGCTTCAAGCCCCGTGATTGCCATTTCTCGCGATTTTCTTGCATTTCCTCGCTGTACTTTTTGATCTCGACGCGGTTGTTTTTGTTCAGTTCGGAAATAAAATCTCGATGGTCTTCTCCACGGCGTCGTATTTCGGTCGCCTCCATCATCCTTCTGTCTTTGGCGCTTTCCCGGGCTTCCCTTCTCCGCTCCGCTTCTTCGCGGATGGCCTCGTTCACCGATTTCCGCTCCTCGTAGTTTTCGCGCTGCCACGACGTGATACGCGTCAGATGCGCCACATTGGCCGCACGCACTTCCTTCATTTGGTTTTGCCTCGCCGAGGTGCGTTCTTCCGCGCTGTTTTTCCTTTCGGCTTCCATGGCCACCACCGCGTCGTAACCGTCTTGGATTTGCACGCGCTCCATTTCCGACCGCTTGGTGGCGTTTATTTCGATGGCCGCCTTGTATTTTTCCGAATTATCGATTTTGGCGTTTTGATTGGCTTGGGCTTCCGCTCTCATCAAGGCGGTTTGCTCACGCACGGATTCGAAAGAATCCAAATTGTTTTGCCTCATTTCCCGAGAGGACTCGGCGTACCGCCGCGCTTCTTCTTCCCGGGCGTTTTTCAATTTTTTGATTCGCTCGTGCCGCTCCTTTCTTTGGGCTTCCCGGGCTTCGCGCATGAATTGCTCCGCCTGGTCTTCCGAGTCGGCGTTTACCCGGTTGTACTCCACCCTATCCCTCTCGCGCTGGCGGTCGGAATTTTGTGGGTTGCCCTGTTTGGCACCGCTCTTCGAGTCGGCCGCTGCTACGGCGCTTTCTTTGATCAACAAGTCGATGCGCTCCAGTTGGCTTTTTGGATAAACCTCGTCCGGCAAAATGCCGATCGCCTCCAAGTAGGCCTCCCGCGCTTCCTCGTACTTTTGGGCGGTCATACTTCGGTCTCCGCGTCGGATGGCGTCGTCGTATGACGCACGCTCGGCCAAGGCGCTCTGCTTTTCGGCTTCCAGGCGCTGTTTTTCCAGCAGCAAATCGATGGCGATCACGCGGTCTTTCGGGTATTGCCGATCGGGCATGATTTCCGACGCATCGAGGTAGCCGAGCTTGGCCATTTCATAGCTCTCTTCGTCGTACAGTTCGTCCGCTTCCCGGATCTTGGCTTCGTATCTTTCCAAGTCGGCTTGTCCCTCCATGAGATTCGCCAAAGCCGCGTTGGCCTCGTCGAGTTTTTGCCGGGCCGTGGCGTCATCGGGCATGAGGGCCAGGGCTTCGCCGTAGTCTTCCGCCGCCTCTTCGAATTTTCCCCTCGCCATGCTTCGATCGCCCGAGGTCATCAGCTTTTCGAAATCGCGTTGCAGTTTGCGTTGCGATTCCAGGTTCTCTTGCTCGGCGAGCTTTTGGAGTTCCGTCTGCGCCAACGCGATCCGATCGAGGGGATATTTTTCGCCGGCTTTGATTTCCAAGGCACCTTCGTAGGCGGAAATCGCTCTTTCCCAGTCACCTTCGTCGAAATATCCGTCGGCTTCGGCGAGGGCATCGGCGTATGCTTCATCCACCGCCAATTTTTCCTGCGTCGCCAGAAGGTCCTTTTCCGCTTGCGCCAGTTTATCGGCCACATCGCGGCGATCGGGCAAAATTCCCAACGCTTCCGTATATCGGTCTATGGCCGAGTCGAAATCTTTCCGCCCCGCGGCTTCGTCGCCTTGAGCCACCAAAGAGTTCACTCGTTCGGTTTTCTCCCTTTCCAATTTTTCGGATTCCTCGGCGGCGATTTCCGCCAGCTTTTGGTCCGCCAAAGCGATGCGATCCTTTGGATACCGCTCTTCGGGTTTGAGGTCTCCGGCTTTTTGGTAATCCGCTTTCGCGCGTTCGTACGCACCTTCGTCGAAGAGCCTGTCTGCCGATTGGATGGCGGCCAAGTACCGCTCTTCGGTATCCTGCTTGGCCTCCCACGCGGCCAAATCCGCCTGTGCCTTGGCCAATTTGTTCTGCACCTCGGTGGATTCCATGAGGTCGAGGGCGCGCGTGTATGCGTCGATGGCCTCGTTAAAAGCCGACTCTCCCAGGTGGCCGTCGCCTTTTTCAACCCATTGGTTAAACTCTTCTTCCAAGGCTACCCGGGCCTTTTCCTCTTCGATTTTGGCGTGAATCAACGCGATTTGATCGGTGGGATATCGCTCATCGGGGAAGATTTTCCCGGCCGCTTCGTAATCGGCGATGGCCGCTTGCCAGTTTTCCGATCCAAACTTGGCGTCGGCCGATGAAATCAGCGCATCGTACGCTTCCCGGCTTTCCATGGCGGCCATTTGGGCCTCGTACTCCGCTTGCGCCTCTTGTTTGCCGCGGGTAGCCGCTTCGTCTCCGGGAACGGCAGCCAGTGCGGTATCGTAATGCCCGACGGCTTCGGAGTATTTCTCCGCTTGCATCGCCGCCACAGCCGATTGCATGGCGTTGTCGTAGGCTTGTTGCACCGCTTTGGCCTCAGCCATCTCCGCGAGAATCCGGTCTATATCGGCGATTTTGGAAGTGGGGTATTCCTCGGTCGGAAAAATCGATTTGGCCTCTTCGAATTTGGATTTTGCTTCCTCGTACCGCTCGGAGTCGAAGGATTCGTCGCCGGCGGCGATGGCCGCGTCGTAATTTTCCTGTTTCTCTTTGGTGGCGACCATCTCGGCGTACAGTCCACGGGCTTCTTCCAGCCGGGATTTCGCGGTCGCATCGTTGGGAAACAGTTCGGTCGCCCCTTCAAAATCTTCGATGGCTTCTTGGTAATCCGAGGCTTCCAATGCTTGGATTCCCGAGGCCATCAACGCGTCGAAGTCGGCTTGTTTCTTTTGCGCCTCGGCGAGTTCGTCGATCTTGGCTTGCGCGAGTTCCGCCCTCGTGATGGGATATTCCTCGTCGGGAATCATTTTAGAGGCTTCGAGGTATTTCGTTCGAGCCTGTTCAAAGTTCTCCTGATTGAAAAGTTGGTCCGCCTCGGCTACGAGGGCGTCGAAATCGGCCCGCATTTTTTCGGCCTGCCTCTGTGCGTCCAAAGCCTTTTGTGCGTTGCCGCGTTTGCTTTCCGCTTCTTGGTTTCCGGGCAGTACCGCCAAGGCTTCGTCGTATTTTCCGATCGCCCCTTCGTACTCTTTATCGGACGCCAACTTATCGGCTAGTGCCATCAAGTCGTTGAATTCCTCCTGCTTCGCTCTGTTGGCGGCTTGCTCTTCCAGTAGTCGATTTGCTTCGTCGATCTGCTCTTGGGGGTATTTCTCTCCCGGTTTCAATTCCAGGGCGGTTTGGTAGCTGGTCACGGCTTTGGCCAATTCTCCGCTCCGCATAAACCCGTCTCCCGCATCCAGGGCCGCGTTGTAATCCGCTTCGAGCTTCTGGGCTTCCTTCACGGCATTCCACTTTTCCTGGGCGTCTTGGAGTTTGGCCGCCACGTCCGATTCATCGGGGAAAATCTTGAGGGCCGCTTGGTAGTTCAATACGGCGTCCTCGAAATTGGATTTCGACATCGCGGAGTTCCCCTTACTGACGAAATCGTCGAATTGCGCTTGTTTCTTCGCCGCTTCCTTGGCCTCGTTCTCGGCGAGCTTTTCCAGTTCTTTTTGTTTCTTCTCGAGGGCGCGCATCACCGAATTGATTTCGTTTCGCACCGTAGAGGTATAGGCGAAATCCCACACCAAGTCGGCTTGGGCGGGGTCGTAAAACGCCATGCCGATGGGTTTGTCGAACACGCTGAGATCGGCGTTTTCCATGGCCGGGGTGATTTCGTACATGCTCATGTCGGTGGGCATGATGATGCCCGCGCCCAGCACTTCCGGCGGAATATTGCGGGAGTCGATGACGATGGACCGCGTGACGTAGCCTTCCTTGCTGAATTTGAATTCGTACCGGCTGCCTACGTCGAGGTAAAACTCGTATTTACCGTTGGCGCGGGTGGTGAAGGAGTTGTGCCGGTTGCCGTCTTTTAACACCACCACTTCCACTCCATCCACTTTCGATGAGGAGATCGCATCGGAAACCACTCCGTGCACGTTCAAATCGTCTTGAGCGGCAAGCATAAACGGGGCAAGCCACAACAATACGAGTCCCGTCAAGAACCGCAGTTGTGGCAATTCCATTGTAGAACATAGCCCGAGCCGATGTTTCATCACCTGCAAATATCCGCGAAAAAAGCTTTCCTTTAGCCTATGATTATTTATGACGTTCAAACGCGAAATGAAGGGTTTTAGTTACTGGGAGCAAAAGTATTTCTGGCATTCTTGGAATTTCACCATCGTCGGTTCCGGGATCACAGGATTGATGTCGGCCATCTTTCTGAAGCGAAAATTCAAAGACGCAAATATATGCGTCTTGGAGAGAGGGATGCTTCCGACCGGTGCATCCACCAAAAACGCGGGTTTCGCCTGCTTCGGCAGCGTGTCGGAAATTTTGGACGATCTCACGCGAATGACCGAGAAGGAGGTGTTCGAATTGGTCGCCGCTCGGTACGAAGGGCTTGAAACTTTAAGGAACCTCCTGGGCGACGAGGGCATCGGATACCAACCTACGGGAGGCTACGAGTTGTTTCAACCCGATGCCCGGGAATTGTACAAGTACTCCCTCGGTAGTTTGTCGTACGTAAACGCCGAATTGGTGCAATCCATCGGGAAACAGGCTTTCCGGGACGCCACCTCGAAAATTGGGGATTTCGGGTTCAAAAACACGGACTACATGTTGGTGAACGATTTGGAAGGCGTCATAGATACCGGTCTGATGATGAAGAACCTCATCGCGTTGGCCAAAGAAGAAGGCGTGCATCTATTCAACGGCGCCGAAGTCTTGGAAATTCAAAGCGAACCGGATGCCTGCAGGGTGTTCTTGCCTCAAGGCGACTTCAAAACCGATTCGGTTGTGGTGGCGACGAACGGTTTCGCGCGCCGCCTCCTCCCCAAACTGGAAGTAGACCCCAATCGCGCTCAAGTCCTGCTGACTTCACCCATCGAAAATTTACCGTGGTCGGGTAGTTTTCACCACGACCGGGGCTACGATTATTTCCGCGACATCGACGGTCGCGTCCTGCTGGGCGGCGGTAGACAGCACCATCGGGAAGAAGAACAAACCGACGAATTCGGTTTGACGAAAAGTGTTCAGGATTACTTGGAAACTCTGTTGAGGGAGGTGATCCTTCCCAACCGTGAATTCACCATCGAAAAAAGGTGGAGCGGAATCATGGGTCTCGGCCCGACGAAAACGGTCATCCTCGAAGAAACCCAACCCAACGTGTTGTGTGCGGTTCGCCTCGGAGGCATGGGCATCGCACTTGGGGCGAGATTGGGTCGGGGCGTGGCCGACTTTTTTTGATCAGCGGATCATCGTGACGCTGCCCATCCCCTCTTTCCACTCACCCGAGTGGGATTGGGCTCTGTACTTGTACGTGTATTCCTGACCGTGTGCGTAGCGGTCTTCTTGGGTGGGCACATTTCCCCTCCACCCTTCATCGGGATCCCGCGTTTCGAACACCATGTTCCCCCACCGGTCGAAAATCATCAAGTGAAAAGTCGCGATGTCCTCACCCACGACTTTGAATACGTCGTTCAAACCGTCGCCGTCGGGGGTGAAGGCGTTGGGGAAATACAGGGTCATGGGCGGGTCGAAAATCAGGGAAGTGGCGTCGAAACAACCGAAATCGTTGCTCACCTCCAGAAGAATCGGTCCGACAATGGCCGCCCTGTTGTCGATGCGTGGCTGAAAATCCGGTGAGGTGCTCCCGTCGGCAAAGGTCCACAACATATTGGGCGTGGCCGTCGACAAGTTCAGCAGCGGGTAATTCCTCCGCTCGTAATCGATTTCGAATTCCGCGTGCACCGGATGCACGTTCAAATTCGCGTCGGCGTGGGCGGAAAAATCGCACTGGTCGGTGACGATTACTTGCAGATTCGCGTCTTCACGGATGGTGAAAGGCGGGTTCACCGGCTGACCGTCCTTCTTCCAAACCACCGACACGGGCGGAGTGCCTCCGCCGATCTCGACCACCGGCGACACTTCATCTCCGGGACAAAAGTTTCGAGGTCCTGAAATTGCGGCGGACAAAGGCGAAGTGTCCACCCAAACCCGCATCGAATCCGATTGCGTCCTACCGCATGCGTCCGACACGTTCAACACGACGGTTTGCGGGTACTTGGGATAGAACGACAACACGGAGGTGTGGGAAAGGATTTGGCCCCCTGAAATCCAAAGGAAACTCAGGGTGCCTTCCCCACCGCTCACGTCGGGAAGGACGTTCAACAATTGGTTGCAATACCCCGTGGTGTCCTCGCCGATATTTACCGAAAGCGGGTTGTCTATGGGTTGGAGATCGATGAATTTGTCGAAGGATGGCTCGCACCGATCTGTGACAGTGAGGTGAAGAGGTTCGGAACCTGCGGGAATGCCGGTGTAGGGATTTGACACCGACACGACTTCCCCTTCCTGTTTCCAAACAAAAGAATGATCCCCGCCCCCACCGGAAACGAAAGCCTCGATTTGGATCGGGTTCACACAACCCAATTGGATGGAGTCCAGCACTGCAACCTGGAATGGGGGGTAGGATTCAGGAATGAGATGGATATTGACGTTTTCGCGGTACACGCCGCACCTGTCGGTGATTTCCGCGCTCAGGGTCATTTCCTCTTCGGTGTGAATTTCGAAGGAGAAGCCTGTGGCCGCTTCATCGTTCCATTCGACCGTGTAGGGAGGGTAGCCGCCCGTGACGGTCAGTTCGATGGAAGAGGGGTCGTTGCAATCGACGACGACGGAGGGCGGATAGTCCACCTGCATGTTCGGGGCGTCGACGATACCCAAGTCGATGGAGGTAACGGAAGTATCGACCGAGCACACCCCCATCTGGAGGATTTCCAATTGAAAGTTCCTGTTTCCCTGCGTGATTTCGTCGTGGTGCACATCGACTTCCAATTCGATTTCTTCTTGGTTTGGCAGAAACGTGAGGCTGGAAGGCAGGTCGGGAAGGATCTCTTCCGCATTGTCGAGATACTTCGTTCTCAGCTTGATGGTTTCCGCCGCCAAAGCCTCCGACCGAGAGATTTTCAACTTCAGGGAGCTGCACCCTTCCATCAGTCGGCCTTCGTCGTCGGGGCGAAGCACTTCGGCCTCGGCCTCCAAGGGGGGAAGGGAAGAAAAGCTGTTGGCTTCGATCAGCACCGCCGAATCGTTCTTGTCGTCGACCACGTCGGCGATGGCCAACTTGATTTGATACGTTTCCCCGCACACCACCGGAACCTCCACTTCGAAGGGCACGGTAAAACCGTCGAATTGCGTATTGAAAGGGTTAGAGAGATTTTCGTTGTTGACGAAGTACTGGCTGTGCTGCTCCCACTGAGGGTTGATTTGTTGGCACACCAAGGGCGAACCGAACTCTCCGGCCGTGCCCCGATTGATGCTGTTGATCGCAACGGGGACGTTGGTACCGGGAATGAGGGCGAGGTTTTTCGCGCCGTTTTCAAAGGGACCGCCTTGGGGTATTCCCGGCCCGGAAATGAAAAACCCGAAAACGTCGTTGTACGCCGAGCAGGTGTACTCGTTGTATTCTTCACTGGCGAATACGTACCGAAAACGCAGCACGTCGCCCTTTGCCACGAATTGGAAAGAAAGGACTGCCACGTCGTGCACCGAGGCGGGTGAAGCGATGAATTCCAGATCGGGTTCTTCGCCGAGTGAAGTGCCGGCGGCCAAGGGAACGTGTGCCGATGGAAAATCGTTGGGACCGAGGGCGACGGACGCACCGCCGGTGGCGAGAATGATTCCGGATTCCAAGCCAAAAACGGCTGAACCCCCGCTGAAAGACGCCATTTGAATACTGGCCGGGGCGTTTTCCGCTCCGTTGAACCTCACGTCGGAAACATCCACGCCTTCACCGAGCAACACATTGCTCACAAGCGATTGGGGGCTTTGTCCCCCGTGGATCATAAACTGAGCGGAAACAGCGGACCCTAAGAGAGTTCCTACCGCCGTGAGCAAAAATGCAATTCGGTTCAAGAGGAATATTTTCGATAGTATACCTCTTTAAGGTTGTGGATGTTGCACTCGGGGGGTGAATCTTTGAATTCATGGTCTTTCCGCCCTTCAAAGCTGGTTTGTTACATACGCACCACCTGCACTCACACGCTTTATCCGCGTTTTGACTCAATTTATAATGGGCTCTCCAACCCACAAAAACCCAAATCACCCCACCCCGCCTCGGCGCCTCTACATCCCTCTCTCAGAGTGCGGAAGCGCGAAGATGGAGCCTCTTGCCAGTGGATTTGATCTCTTCTTCGTTCATCATCATTTTACGGAAGCCTCCCTCGACGAAGGTTTGCGCCTGATCGTCGTAATGCGGACTCAAAACATTTCCCGAATTGCCGGTGGGCAATACCGAGATGGCGTTCTCGACGTCGGAGAAATCGATGATGATCCGCATGGCCGGGCCGTAGTGTGAAACGTACCGCCCCTCGCCGTTGAGGGTGAAACCGGAATTGTTGAGCGTGCCGATCCCGCCCGGGGCGGAAAAGGGTCCCACGTTGAAAAATCGGCCCACGAAGGGCTGCGTGCCGAACGGGTGTGGGTGCTCGATGGTATGAACCCGGTTCCACGTCCATTTCTCCACCTTCCCGCCGAGATCGTCTTCCAATTCCTTTATGGCCTGCCGAAAAGCGCGCTTGAACACGGCCGACCGCGTTTCTTTTTCCCCGCCTGTCTTGACGTCGTCCCACCATTTGAAATCATCGCGCATCAAAAACACGGCATAACTGCGCGTGAGGAAGTGGCCGGAGCCAAGCAGGTGATCGAATACCGCGGTTCCCAATTCGTCGACGAAGGTGTACCGAAGCACGTGGTACAACATTTTGTAGTGTATGGTGGGAGCCACGTCGTCGAGGTGGTGGCTTCCGTCCCAGTTCGCGAGGATTTCCAACGCTTTGCGCGCGCTCTCTTCTCCTTCCGCCGAAGGACTCTCCACGAGGCGTGCGAATTCGTGGGCGATTCTGGCTTCGGTGGTGGAAACCACGTCGAGGACGGTGTTTTGCATATCGGCCGTCGTGGCCGAGGAAAGCGGGCCGAGAAGTTCCGAGATGCGTTCGAAACGCGTGTCGGCGGCGTAATACCCGGGGTACAATCCGCCTTCTTCCTCCTTGTGCATTTGATTGGCGGAGTACACCAATCCGGAATCGGGATTGACGATTTGGGGATTATCGGCGAAGGGAAAATGCTCGATGATCGCCAAGGTATCAACGTACCCCGGGGTGAACCGTTTGCCGTCGACGCCCGCCGGGCGCTTGATGATTTTTCCCGCGGCCCACAGGGCGATGTTTCCTGCGGTATCTCCGTAATGCACGTTCAATCCCGGTGATCCGATGCGCGAAACCGCGGCTTGGAACTCCTCCAAATCGGCGGTGTTTTGCATGGTGAAAAACGCGGGGATCAAATCGGTTTCCACCTCGGTGTAATTCCAGTGCATGGAAACGGGCTCGCCGAAATCAAACGGCAAAAATCGATTGATGATCACTCCGTTGGAGGTCTTGTACACGGTGAAGGTGGTGTCGCCCCCGTCGAAACGCACGGTTTCCCGGAATTTTTCAACCGCCGCGGTCAACGTGTCGGAGACGAAAGTGGCCGAAGAATCGTCGGCGGCGAATTTTTCAGTGAAAAAATCGGCGTCGTCGTCCTCAAACATGGTCAAACCATAGGCGTGCCCCCTCGAGTGGCCCACCAATGCGAAAGGAATGCCCGCCAAGAAATTGCCGTACAGGGAATGGTCCGGATATTCCAGATGCGCTTCGTACCACACGGCGGGTGCACCGTACTTGATGTGGGTATCGTTTGCGAAGAGCACCTTTCCGGACCGGGTGCGGCCGGGTGCGAGCACCCAGGCGTTGCTCCCTTGCAGGCGAGGCACGGGGAAGTCGTCCGGAAGCGGATCCACGAAGAGGTCCTTCAATTCGGCCCGAGCGAGGGGCTCCCCCGCGTGGGCCGAGGCCGCCGAGCCGACGGCTACGGTGTCTCGGTGCAAATCGGCGTCGGGACCCGCCTTGTCCAATGCGTCGGAAATCACGTCGGCCATGTGGAATCCTACGAGGTACTCCGGGCCGAACCTCCGATCTACGTATTCCACCAAGGGATCGACGCGCAAAGCCTGTGAAAAACTGTAGGACATGTACCCCGCGATGGCGTAAATATCGGCCGGTGAAAAGGGCTCGGGCTCCAGACCCAAAACGGCGTACTCGATGGGCAGATCGCCTTGGGCGATAAAGTGATTCACGCCATCGAGGTAGGCAAGCACCACGGATTTCAATTCCGGCGGCAGGGAATCGAAGTTTTCCGCTTCGTCTCGGGCTTTGCGATTCGTACCCAAGGTTCGAAAAAACATGTCGGTTTCGATGAAGTCCCGACCGAAAATTTCCGCCAAACGACCTGCGCCCACACGTCGCATGAGCTCCATTTGAAAAATGCGGTCTTTGGCGTACACGTATCCGAACGCCCGGTACGCGTCTTCTTGGTTTTCGGCGTAGATGTGGGGTATGCCGTAGGCATCGTAGTAGACCTCCACTTCTGCGCGCAGTCCGGGAATGGATTCTTCCCCTTCGAGTTGTGGGCGCTTCAGCCACAGAAAAATCGCCCCTGCCACCACGACCGTCACAAGGATCAGCAGCAAGACCAACAGAAATCGCTTCATTCGCGGAAACTTTGCGGTTAGGTAGCTTCAAAGTTAATTTTATTCCCCAAGGGGCAATCACCACTTCCCGTTCCTTTGAATTACCTTTGAAAGACAATCAACCGCAAATAAAATGGGAACAAAAACGGTGTCTTTTGGAAACGGGGAAGGTGCCACGGTGCACGGCCGATTGGAACTTCCACCCGGCGCTCCCCCGCTGAAGTTCGCAATCTTCTCTCACTGTTTCGTGTGCGCCGAAAACACGCGGGCCGCGACGCACATATCACGGCAACTGACGTTGGAAGGCTTCGGGGTCTTGCACATGGATTTCACCGGGTTGGAAGAAAGCGAAAGGCCGGAGCGAAAGGGCACATTCACCTCCACCCTGTCGGATATCCGCGGTGCCGCCCGTTTTTTGGAAGCGCAGTACACCGCCCCGTCCCTGATGGTCGGGCATTCCATCGGCGGAACGGCCATTCTTCACCTCGCCCATGAATTGGACTACGTCAAAGCCATCGCGCTGATCGGAGCCCCTGCCGACGTCTCCGACGTCCTTGCGCTGGTGAAGAAGCGCGCCTCTGAAGCCGTGGAAGGAAGAAGGGAAATCCACATCGGCGGGAAAAGCTTTTGGATCGGGGAGGAATTCATCGGCGATCTGCAGGGGCGGGACCCCGGAAAATCGATCGAACGCCTCAACAAGGCTCTCCTGCTGTTGCACAGCCCCCAAGACCTCATGGTTCCCATAGAAAACGCGGCCACGCTGTACAAATCGGCCCGCCATTCCAAGAGTTTCATATCCCTCGACGGCGCCGACCACCTGCTCACGAATAAGGAGGATACGGTGTACGCCGCGCAGGTCATATCCGCTTGGGCCGCGCGATACATTCCCGCCGGCCGTCCCAAAATCCAAACCGATTCCGACATCGCGGTACAATTGGGCACCGATCGGTACACCGCCGAAGTCGTGGCCGGCGATCACGGTTTTCTGGCCGACGAACCCGAGAGCATGGGCGGCAACGGCTTGGGACCCTCTCCCTACGAACTTCTCAGCGCGGCCTTGGGCACCTGCACCGCCATGACCATGCGCATGTACGCCGACCGCAAGGAATGGCCCATGGACAGGGTGACCGTGCACGTGAGCCACGAGAAGCAACACGCGGTCGACAGCTCCCACCCCGAGCAGAAGCGCAGCCGCATCGACGTGTTCACCCGAAAGCTGGATATCGAAGGGAACCTGGACGAAGATCAAATAAAACGCCTCGTCCATATCGCCGATCGATGCCCCGTGCACCGCACCTTGACCAATTCGGAAATCCGCATCGACACGGAGGTGATCGAATAGGGTGTGTGGGTTTTTGTGGGTGTGACGTCCCGAGGACATCCTCCTTAAAAACTCTAATTCTTCTTTATGTGGCCGGGGCGCTTTCCTCCTGCTCCGCCTTCGTTTTCCACTTCGGATTTCACCCATTGGAGCGCATCGTCGAAATGGCCGAATACCATTCCCTCGTCGATGAGGTCAAACACGAAATTCGCTTGCATGTCCCTGCGCAAGTCTTCGGAAACACCCGACAAAACGACAATGATTCCCTTGTCGTTGAATACTTTGATGATTTCTTTCAACCTCAGGTACCCGGTGGTGTCGATGAAGGGCACGTACCTCATGCGGATGATGATGTACTCCGGCCGGACGTTCGTATCGAAAATGGTGTCCTGAAATTGCTGTGCCGCGCCGAAGAACAAGGGGCCGTTGACTTCGAAGAGCACCACCTTGTCGGATGGATAGTCGTAGCCGCCGTTAATGATCTCCTCGGGGCGGTCCACCTCGTCGAAGAGGTTTTTTTGTTTGACGCTCAGCGATTCGCTCATTCGCTTCATCAGCAAGAATCCGGAGAGCACCAACCCCACCTCGATGGCGATGACCAAGTCGAAAATCACCGTCAGGAAAAACGTGGTCAGCAGAATGAGGATATCGGCGTTGCGGCTTTTGAGAATGGATTTGAATTGCCTCCATTCGCTCATGTTGTAGGCCACGACCACGAGCACACCGGCGAGGCAACTCAGAGGGATCAATTTGGCGTACGGTCCGAAAACCACGAGGATGATCAGCAACACGATGGCGTGGGTAATTCCCGCTACGGGCGTCCTTCCGCCGTTCTTCACGTTGGTGGCGGTGCGCGCGATGGCGCCGGTGGCGGGGATACCGCCGAAAATTCCCGACAGAACGTTGGCGCCCCCTTGGGCCACCAGTTCCATGTTGGACCTGTGTCTTCCCCCGATCATCCCGTCGGCGACCACAGCCGAAAGCAGTGATTCGATGGCACCGAGCAGGGCAATGGCTACGGCGGGTTGAATAAGTGACTGGATCTTGGCGAGATCGAATTCGGGAAATGCCGGGATGGAGATGGTGTTGGGCAAATCGCCGTACACGCTGCCGATGGTGGCCACGGGAAATTCGAACAGCCAGGTCAGCAAGCCGAAAAACAAAATGGCGATGAGGGAACCGGGTATCAACTTGATGAACCGGTGGGAATAAACCGTCATCAACACCGTAGTCAATCCGATGCCCAAGGCGTACGGATTGATTTGGTCGAACTCACGGAAGTACACCTGCCACTTTCCGATGAAATCCGCCGGCACGTCGCGAATTTCAAGTCCGAGGAAATCGTTGATCTGGGAAGAGAAGATGATGACCGCAATACCTGCGGTAAAACCGACGATGAGGGGATACGGGACGAACTTGAGGTAATTGCCCAAGCGCGCCAACCCGAATCCGATCATGAAAATCCCCGCCATGACGGTGGCGATGATGAGACCGTCCATGCCATGCTCCGTCACCGTACTGAACACCAGCACGATAAAGGCGCCCGTCGGGCCGCCGATCTGCACCCTGCTCCCGCCGAAGATGGAGATGGTCAACCCCGCCACGACCGCGGTAACCAGACCGATTTCCGGGGAAACGCCCGAAGCGATGGCGAAGGCGATGGCCAACGGCAACGCGACGATCCCGACGATGATACCGGCAAAGATGTCTTTCACCAGCACCTTCCTCGGGATGCCCTCTTTCAACAATGAAAAGAACTTCGGTACGAATTCCTTGCTCATGACATGGTTGTTGGTCGGATTTTCGCCGGGCCCTCGGGATGGAAATCCCTACCCACGGGTAACGATTGCTTTCCCACGAAGATAAACCAAAGCCGGAACCGCGAAATAATCCCACCGGGATTTTCGCGGTTAAAACTCTCGGCAATACAAAGGGTTTCGGGAATCAGTACCGGGTGGTGGCGCCCAAACCGTTGAACTTGTCGAGTTCGCCTTTGGGCAGAAACACCACGTCGCCACCGAACCTCAAGTTCTCTTCGATCATTTCGTCGTAGATGTCGTCGACCACTCCGGGGTCTTCTCGCCGATCTTCCGAGACGTAGCGAATCAAACCGTTTTCGATGACCGCCGGTTGAAAGCGCCCTCTTTCGACGAAGAGGGTTTCCACCCTGCCCTCTTTTATGGATCGCCAAATGTCGTTGGTATCGCTCAGGAATCGGTTCGCACCCACCGCGCGCTTCAATTCATCGGCGCGGCTGCGCATGGTTTTCTTACGGAATTCCCGCACGAGCTCCCACGCGTCGGCGACGATTTTGCGGACGTCGTCGTCGGATCCGTCGCGGTTGAGGTTGGTGTCGTAGAACCCCCGTTTGTCATCGGCCACCTCCATGTAGGCGTGGAAGTTTTCATCCGTGGCGCAGACGAGGATGGGAATTCTCCGGTCGCTTCGGACCTTGTTCACTTCCTTGTCGACGTTGTTGAAGAACTCTTTCAACAGCGTGGTCTGCTTGATCGCGTCGGGTTGGTTCATCCGGTTCGCCTCTTCCATGTAAGGATTTTCCATGGGGAAAGGCGGTCCCGCTTCTGCCAGCACCCCGTCGTTCAACGCCTCGACCAGGTGGGCCCGTTTTCGGGTCAATATCAGAACGTGGTAATTGCTTTCCTGGTGAATGGCGCGGATCAAGTCGCGCGTGGCGAAGGTGCGGTCGATCACCACGCGGTCGACCACGGGGATGGCGAGACGGTAAAATTCCGCGATGTCTTCATTCGCGAAAAGGATGAGGCTGTCGAGGTTGTACGTATGGTCGATTTCCGCGGCCATCTTCTCGAGTTTTTCGACCAGGCGGTCGGCGCTTTGCTTGTCGAGTTCCTCTCGGAGTCTGGACTCGGCTTCCCGAATCAGGTTTTTGAGTTGAATGGGGTCCTTCTTGTTGTCGGGACCGGTGCGATGAGTGTTCAGGATGATCGTCACGCAGTGGTCGGCGACGATGTTTTTCAGTTTTTTCAGGGATGTGTTCATATCGACAAAATTTTAAGTTTTGTCCGGTGCACGACCTTCAATCATCGGCGATTGTACGCGCCGTGACCGGTGCATCAAGATACGAAATTTTGTCGTGACGAAGGACTGATCACCGCCTCGAAACGCGGTAAACAGGCAGTTTTAACCATTCTTTGGAAGTGATGGCAGGGAGGGCTTCCCGGTTAACGTCCGAGAAGAGCAAAACCTTGATCGTGCCCGGAAATTCGGGTGGGAGACGCCACACCCACAAATTCCCAAAACACCTGCCGCACGCCCTACCGACCGACGGAGGAGGGAAGGGTTCAGCGTCCGAATCCGAGTTTTGCCTTCAGCGCGTCGTCCAGAACGGGCAAATCGCGTCGTGGCAATTGCAAGCCGTTGAGGAGGGTGATTTCGGTGAAAATGTAGTGCTTGTCGAGGGCGCCTTTGAGGTAGGACCGCCCGGTGGATTTTCCCGTGCCCGCACGGGTACCGATCATTCTGGACACCATGTTGATGTGTCGGGTGCGCCACGTGGCCATCATCTCGTCGATGTCTTGCAGGGCCACCAACAACTCGGCCGGCATGTGCAGGATGGGGTAGCCGCTGTAGAGCATGATGAACAGGGCCGCGCGCGACGCTTTGGGCGACAGGCGCCTTTTCGGGTCGTCGTCGATTCCGAACAAAGTGCGGTCGAAGAGGTCCATGTTGCCCGCTTCGATGTCGAGCAAGGTGGACTTGTACGCTTCGCGGTAGGCTTTCCAGAAGGGGTGCTCTTGGATCGGCGCGTCGGGGCGCGCTCCGGGCCAAAATGTCGGTTCGAAATACGGCATGCGCTCCAGCCACAGGTTCACCAAATCGAGCAAGTTGGGGTCTCGCTCCCGGGCTTTTACGCGCTCCACGTCTTCGGGCCGCAACTGCGACACGTAATATTCCCGACCGTGGCGATCGTCGAAATGAAGACCCAATTTGGCTTCCAATTCCTTCCACTGTATGCTCTGGAATCCGCTGGCGGGGCGGAGCAAGTCGCGAAAATCGAGGAAATCCAGAGACGTCATGGTCTCGAGGATGGTGATTTGATCCACCAAAAGCCGAAGTATGCGGATGATGCGTCCGCCTCGGCGCACAACGGTTTGCATGGTGGGCTCGTTGTCGTTGATGGCCGGACGGGCCAACAGGTCGAGGATGCTGTTGAGTTCGTACAGCACTTGTTTAAACCACAACTCGTAGGCTTGGTGAGTGACGATGAAAAGCATTTCGTCGTGACCTTCCACACCGGCCTTCTCGCTCTCCAACTCCTGCGCTCCCAGGATTTTATCCAATTGCAGGTAGTCTTTGTAATACACCTCTTTTCGGGACATAATGGTCTTTTATTTGGGCTCGCAATGTAGGAAAAAACTGAACAATCCTCGGGGAAAACGCCCCGTTCGGAACGCATATTTCGGATAAGGAATCGGCGTGAACGCCGATACGAACGAAAGAGCTTATCTCCAGTAATCGTTTGCTTTGGCCACGGTTTGAAAATGGATGGCCACGACTTGGGACGCCATGGTGAGGCTGTCGGCGTTGTTGGCGTATTCGGGTCGCAACCTGTGCAGCACCTCCGCGTCGGGTTGAGTGTATTTCACCCCTCGCCTCGCCAAGGTTATCGCCAATTCGAACCCTTCCTGCGGGGTGTCGGTCTTTAAGGATTCCAACCAGATTTGATCTGTCATATCCGTTGAATTTGGGTTGTAAGTCGAAAATTATCGAGTCGAAAGTATGGGTTTTCAATCAACCAACCCAATATTCGGCAATAAAAAGGATACAATTATCCGAGAGCGGGGGCGTTTGGACTTTGCAATTAACAATCCAATGTACTGCGCCGAAACTTGCCGGGAAAAGGTGCGTTAACCCAACGGCAGCCGTAATTTCGGCTCAGATTTCACAACACATGAAGAAGATTTTTACCGCCGTATTTTTGATACTGGCCACCACCCTACACGCCCAAGAGTGGGTGCGCATGATGGAAGATCCCGAAGTGAACTTTTTCGAAGTTCAGGAAGCCTTTGAAGAAGAATGGGGCGACAAAGGATACGAGAGAGGCAAGGGATACAAGCAGTTCAAACGTTGGGCGTACTTTACCGAGCCCCGCGTCTACCCTTCCGGCAACCGATTCATCGGCGATGAATTTTGGCGGGGAGCGCTGGAAGCCCAAAGCATTCCCGGACCCGAAGCCAAAAACACCTCCCCCTGGCAGCCGGTCGGTCCCGTCGCGTGGGAAAGCCAGAGTTACAACCCCGGGCTGGGCCGCGTGAACGCCATCACGGTAGACCCGAACGACGAAGAAAAAATATACGCCTCCACCCCGTCCGGTGGATTGTGGGTGCGGGAAGAAGGCACGTGGAGGTGCTTGACCGACCACCTGCCATCCATCGGCGCCACGGGATTGGTGATCGATCCGACCGACACCGACGTGATGTACCTCGCCACCGGCGACGGCGACGGGAGCGATACGTACACCATCGGCGTCATGAAGAGCACCGACGGAGGCGAGTCGTGGCAAACGACGGGTCTGTCGGAAGAAATCGCCGCGGGACACCGCATCGGGCGCATCGTCATGAACGAATTCGACCCGGAAAACATCTTCGTCGCGGGGTCCAACGGGCTGTACACGACGTACGACGCGGGCGAAACGTGGATTCAGCTGTTGACCGGCGGATTCCGCGACGTGCGTCTCAAGCCCGGTGATCCGGAAGTGATCTACGCCGCTACAGGCACCACCTTCCGATATTCCACCGACGGAGGCGCCACTTTTTCCACTCCCACGGGATTGCCGCCCTCGTCCGAGGTGGCGCGGTACGCCATCGCGGTGACGCCGGCCAACCCCGAAATCGTATACCTCTTGGCCGGACGCGCATCCGACAACGGATTCCTCGGCTTGTACCGCAGCTTCAACTCGGGTCAGAGTTTTACGCTGATGAGCAACTCACCCAACATCATGACGTATTCCGAAATCGGTGAGGGAGAAGGGGGCCAAGCATGGTACGACATGGCGCTCGCGGCTTCACCCACCCATGAAAACCACGTTTTCGTCGGGGGCATCAACGTATGGGGCTCCATGGACGGAGGAGCCACATGGGAAATCAAATCCCACTGGGTGTACCCCTCCGCACTGGGATACACCCACGCCGACATTCACTCCCTCGATTTTTACAACGGCAAACTCTACTGCGGCAGCGACGGCGGAATCTTCCGCAACGAAGGTCTTGGAAACGAATGGGAAGACCTGAGCTTCGGACTTCAGATATCGCAGTATTACCGCATTGCGGCCTCAGCCACCAACCCCGAAAAATTGCTCGTCGGCTCCCAAGACAACGGCACCAACCTGTTTTTACCTAACGACACGTACATCCACCTCTTGGGCGGTGACGGCAATGCAGCCGCCATTGACTACACCAACGACGACATTTTATACGGGGCGTTTCCGGGTGGAAACTTCGTTCGTTCGTTCAACGGCGGACTCAGCTTCCACAACTTCTCCAATTCCATCGAGGAAACCGGTGCGTGGGTCACCCCCTTCGAACTTCATCCCACCGATCCGCAAATCGCCTTCGCGGCGTACGAAAACGTATGGAAATTCGAAGACGAGACGTGGACCAAGCTCGGCGAAATTCCAACCACCACCACGCTGCGCGCCATGGAAGTTTCCCCCGTCGACCCCGCGGTCATCTACACGTCCACTTTTTCCAGCTTATTCCGCACCGTCGACGAAGGGGAAGAATGGACGGCTTTGCACCAATCCCTGCCCAACTTGACGATCACCGATATCGAAACCGATCCACTCAACCCCGACAGGGTGTGGATTACATACTCGGGATACGACCCCGACCACAAGGTGTATCACTCCGAGGACGGCGGACAAACATGGACGAACATCACGGAAAACCTGCCCAATCTGCCGGTAAATTGCATCTCGTATTTGGCGGGAAGCGACGACGGGCTGTACATCGGTACCGACAACGGCGTATTTTACAGAAGCAACGTGGCACCCAACTGGAGTTCCTACAACACAGGGTTGCCCAACGTCATCGTCAACCAAATCATCTTCCACTACGGATCACAGGAAGTCATCGTCGCCACCTACGGCCGCGGGGTTTGGAAAAACGAGTTCCTCGACGCTTCCGACCTGCAACCCACGGCCATGTTCAGTTCGCCCGACTTGCTGATGTGCCAAGGGGATTCCATCCAGTTCAGCAATTTTTCCATCAACGCCGTCACCGGTGTAGAATGGTTCTTCGAAGGGGGCATTCCCTCCACCACCACTGAGTTCGACCCGACGGTCGTTTATCCCGAACCGGGGAAATACGACGTGCGGCTGATCGCCGCGAACGGCGAGTTGAAAGACACGCTTACCCTGTCGGAATACGTACACATCATGGACCAGACGGGCGTACCCGCCCCCTTTACTGAAAACTTTGAAGAACCGATCGAAACAAGGCCGTGGAACCTCGACCAGCCCGCCGATCCCGTGCGTTGGGAACAAGCCGATGTAGGTTACCTCAGCGAGGGATCCATATGGGTGGAAAACTTTTTGAATCCCCCCGGAAAAAGCGAGGTTTTCGAGAGCCATACCATCGACTTGTCCTCCATGGATTCCGCCATCGTCACCATGCGCGTAGCCTTTGCGACCAAGCCCAATGCCCAAGGCCACGAACAACTGAGATTTTTGATCAGCACCGATTGCGGGGAGACGTGGACGTCCAAGAAGCTCTTCATTTCGACCTTGCACCTGGTGACGTGGCCCGCGACCGCCCTGCCCTATTTCCCCCAGCCCGACGCCGATTGGAATCTTTTGGTGATCAATAACATCCAACCCGAAGAGCGCACTTCCGGATTCCGGATGAAGCTCGAGCTCATATCCGCCGGTGGAAACAACCTTTTCATCGACGACATCAACATCACCGAAGAGATGCCGGTCAGCGTCCAAACTTCGGCGGATCCCAATTACCGCATGGAGCTAATGCCCAACCCTACCGCCGGAAACCAAGCGGAATTGGTCTTCGATCTGCAGACCGCGTCGACGCTCAACCTCCGCGTGCTGGACGCCAATGGCCGCACGGTGCTCAGCGAGGAAAAGCGGCACTTCACTTCGGGTGAACACCGGGAACAACTGGACGTAAACCACTTGTCGCCCGGGATATATTTTGTGCAGCTTACCGGAGAGGCCGGTCGTAGCGTGAAAAAGTTGGTGGTGACCACACCCTGACGGCGCTCCTTCAGGGGTGTTGGCCTCCGTACGGCTTCACGGCGGCGCACGCGGGGGGTAAGGTATTGATTTGGGGTTTTGTGGGTGTGGCTCTCCCGGCTTCATTCCGGCTTCCGAATTGAAAACAATACTTTTGTAAAAAAAATTGACCCATGGCAAGCAAATCGATTTTGACGAAAAATTCATTGGAGTTTCTCGAACGATACATCAACAATGCCGCCCCGACGGGCTTCGAGGTAAGCGGACAAAAGTTGTGGCTCGATTACCTCAAGCCCCACATCGACGACCACATGGTCGATACGTACGGGAGCGTGGCCGGAATCATCAATCCCGGCAAAGACTACAAAGTGGTGATCGAGGCCCACGCCGACGAAATCTCTTGGTTCGTGCACTACATCACCGATCAGGGTTTTATCTATGTGCGGCGAAACGGGGGATCCGATCACATGATCGCTCCCAGCAAGCGGGTGATCATCCACACCGACAACGGACCCGTTCGCGCGGTATTCGGTTGGCCGGCCATCCATACGCGCACGGCATCGCCCGACAAAGACGAGGCGCCGAGCATGAAAAACATCTTTCTCGATTGTGGGTGCACTTCCCGAAAAGAAGTGGAAGAGCTGGGCGTACACGTTGGCCACGTAGTGACGTTCGAAGACGAGTTCATGACGCTGAACGACAGATACTATGTAGGAAGGGCGTTAGACAACCGCATGGGTGGATTCATGATCGCGGAAGTGGCGCGCCTCATCAGGAAAAACAAGAACAAATTGCCCTTTACGCTGTACATCGTCAATTCGGTGCAGGAAGAAATCGGGTTGAGGGGTGCCGAAATGATCAGCCGCACACTGGAGCCCGACGTCGCCATTGTCACCGACGTGTGTCACGACACCCAAACCCCCATGATCAACAAGATCGAGCAGGGGGACATCCATTCCGGTAAAGGTCCGGTACTGACTTTCGGTCCGGCCGTGCAGAACAATTTGTTGCGCCGCATTATTTCCGTGGCCGAGAAGAACAAAATCGAGTACCAGCGCGCGGCCGCGAGCAGATCCACCGGCACGGACACCGACGCGTTCGCCTACTCGGGCAAAGGCGTGGCCTCCGCATTGATCTCACTTCCGCTACGATACATGCACACCACGGTTGAAATGGCACGGAAGGAAGACGTGGAAAGCGTGATCAAATTGATGTACGAAACCATCCTGGATATCGCTCCAGGCGAAGATTTCAGGTACCTGAAATAATCTACAAGAGGTGGAGGAGGTAGAGGAGGTAGAGGAGGTAGAGGAAGTTGAGGAGGTGGGTTGATGGGGGGAGTGTGACTCTGGCCGAGGGGGGATGAGGAACAGTGGTGGGATGGATGCGGAATGATGCGCCTTGGTGGCAATGACGAAAACACGCCGGCTGTAGGTTATTGAGAGGTCATTGCCCGAATGAATACAGAGACGGGAAATTTGCGAATATATTGGTGCTCTCGCAAGCACGAGGTTAAAAAAAAAAAAAACGGCTTCCAGTTTTCCGGAAGCCGTTTAAGAATGATTCAGTAAAACGGAAGCTTTCTCTTATTCAGTCTTCATCACCTTTCCGGTTTGAATGATTTCACCTTGCACTTCCACCGTGTACAGGATCATT
>CAZNOG010000023.1:0-28537 GCA_964574635.1 uncultured Cryomorphaceae bacterium
GAAGCAAGGATCACAAAGTAATCCTGAGAGAACATCATCAACAGCGGCCGGAAGGCCGATGCGGGATTGATCCACTGCACGGAGAAGCAAGGATCACAAAGTAATCCTGAGAGAACATCATCGACAGCGGCCGGTAGGCCGATGCGGGATTGATCCACTGCACGGAGAAGCAAGGATCACAAAGTAATCCTGAGAGAACATCATCGACAGCGGCCGGTAGGCCGATGCGGGATTGATCCACTGCACGGAGAAGCAAGGATCACAAAGTAATCCTGAGAGAACATCATCAACAGCGGCCGGTAGGCCGATGCGGGATTGATCCACTGCACGGAGAAGCAAGGATCACAAAGTAATCCTGAGAGAATAACATCGACAGCGGCCGGAAGGCCGACGCCGTGAAAGGCATTACTGCACCTCCATCGCCTTTTCGTCCAATTTTATCACCCGCCCCGCGTCGCTCATCATCACATCCACGAGCCCGCTTTTCAAACTGTTCCACCAATAGTTGAAAATGAATCGGTCTTTGCGACGATCGAATCCGATCTCGCCCACGCGGTAATTCCCTCCCGGCAGGTTGTTTTTCCGAACGATGACGCGACCCGCAGCCGTGGCCAGAACGGACCCCAAACTGCCCTCGTCGCCATTATCCACCTTGAATTTCAAGTCGGAATATTCGAATTCCAAAGTCCCCGATGAACGATCGTCGTCGGCGGCCATGTCAAGGTTCATGCCGTGGATTTCCCCATCCGTAATCACTGCCGGCAACACCTCTGCGACCATGGAATTCAAGGTGGTGGCCGCGACGGGTCCCACGGTGGCTTTCATGGTAAAAGCATCGTTGGGATGGGTCATGTCGAACCGAATGTCGGCTTCGATTTCCGCCCGATCGAAAGCGCGGGTATTCGCCACGATCCGAAAGGTCGGATTCCGTGTCAACGCTGCGGAATCATTGGTCAAATTATAACACTCTGCGGTCAAATCGTTGAACGTAATCACCCCGTATGCGTCGGAATGTTTGTTGCGCTCGTCGTATTGGATGAGCATGTGGTTTATGTCAATGGTATCCACCTTTACCGATCCCTCGATTTTTTGCAGCAAGGTGGCGGGCAAGCCCTTGTATTCGAACGGAGGTTCGGGAAGTGTTTTGTCTTTGTAAATGGTAATTCGAGCCGAATCGATGGTGATTTTCGAGGCAAACCACTCCCTGTATTCGATCAATCGTTCGTAGTCGAAATTCTCCAACCGGATGCTGCCGATCTCGGCGGAAATCCAATCCCGTTGATACTCATTCTCATCCCGGTATTTTTCTCGGGGGTAGGGCGATGTGATCACCAGGCCGGTGATCTCCAGAGAACCTCCGTTGAGAAACTCATAACTCTCAAAGCGCACATCCATGTCGATGAGGCGGGAAATCGCGGATCCCGAAACCTTCACCACGCCGTCTTTGATGAACAGGACGTAGGCCAAGTACAGCAAGGCGAGAACCAGAATGCCCACAATGATCTTTCGGGGCGTGGTGGCGAGAACGCCGTTTTGGGAATTACTTTTTGATGTCATCATTCATGGATTGTGAAGATCGCGGCCTCGTAGAGTCGCAGGAACGTATCTGCCGCCCACCCCACCAATCTATTAAAATCACCTTTTTCGCGATCATCCGAGAGCTAAAAGTCCAAAACGAGATCATTTGTTCACGGTCGCTGCTCCAAGTGGTTGAGATGTGCAAAACCACGCCTTGCGGACCGGTGCATTCCGCCCAAACGATAAAAATTTAAAAACTTTTCGCCTCGAAATTGTTCATGGAAGCACACCACTACACAAAGACACATGAAAAGTTCCAAAACATTGGCCATTTTCAACACCATCGCACTCGCGGTCACACTGATCGTAAACTACATGTCCAATACCGGTGTGTTCAACGGAAACACCATGGAAACCGTCTCCGACGCCTACCACAACCTCTTCACACCGGCCGGTTATGCCTTCGCGATTTGGGGCGTGATTTACCTCCTGTTGATTGGTTTCGTCATCTATTCCTTCACGATCCTGAAGAAGGAAAAAGAACGAGGCATCATCGATCGGATCGGCACGACGTTCATCGTAACCTGCGTTGCCAATTCCCTTTGGGTCATTACGTGGTTGTACGACTACACGGGCGTTTCCGTGCTGATCATGATCGTACTTTTCATCGCATTGCTGCGCATCGTTTCCCGCACCAAAATGGAGCTGACCAATCCTCCCCTTCGCGTCGTGGCCTTCGTGTGGTGGCCGTTCGCTATTTATTCGGGATGGATTTCCGTGGCCTTGATCGCCAATATCTCCGCCTACCTCACCAAAATCGGATGGGAAAGTATAGGAATATCCGAGTTCACCTTCACGGTCACGTTGCTGATCGTTGCCGGAATTCTCCACGTGTTCATGACGTGGAAGAGAAACATGCGCGAATTCGCCATGGTCGGAACCTGGGCCTTGATCGCCGTGGCGGTGTCCAACGAATCTCAATCGGAAACGGTCTATCTCACCGCGCTCGTGGTGGCAGCGGTAATTTTTCTGAGTGCGGTAATTCACGGCGCGATCCATTTCAGGGGGTTCGGCAGAAGCGTGGAAGATTTCGAACTTCAATAATCGCGAGTGGAATAATCACCTGCGAATCGCCCCACGCCCCGACTGAATCCCCTAAATAAATGCAATCTTGCACCCCGAAAGAAATCATCAAACCGGAGAGTGTCTTCACGACAGTCGTAGGCCACAATGACCATGGATAGAAACAAAGTCGTGCTCGTCGACACCCAAGACTGCGCCCTGAGGGAAATCGACAAAATGGAAGCGCACGTCAATGGCTGGTTGCACCGCGCTTTTTCGGTGTTCATTTTCAATTCCGAGGGCGAAATGCTTTTGCAACAACGCGCCCGGCACAAATACCACGGCGGTGGTCTGTGGACGAACGCGTGTTGTTCTCATCCCCGGTGGGGAGAAGACGTCAAGCTGAGCGCTGAAAACCGCCTACGGTACGAAATGGGCATCACCGGTAAATTGGACTTCGCGTTTTCTTTCATCTACAAAGCGGAAGTGGAAAACGGGTTGACCGAGCACGAATTGGATCACGTGTTCTTGGGCCGAAGCGACGCCAGTCCCCTACCCAACCCCGAGGAAGTGCACGATTTCAAATGGCAAGACTTCGATGGCATCCTGCGGGACGTCGCCCTCAATCCCACGGAATTTACTCATTGGTTCAAAGAGGCTCTCCCGAGGATATCGGAAATCCTCGACACGACAGTCACGAGTGGTGGAACAACCGAATGAGGAAGGATTGCGCCGAATTCGACGATACATTCGGGGTCTAACCCTTCGATACTTTATCTTGCGGCCCTAAAACCAATCAAAGCCCTACACATGGAATTGTACAAGAGCATCGTCCAAGGAAACGAGGAATGGGTGAAGGAAAAGCTCGCGGAAGATCCCGAGTACTTCCAAAAACTATCCGTGGATCAGAAGCCCACGTATTTGTGGATCGGATGCAGCGACAGCCGCGTTCCCGCCAACGTGATCACCAAATCCTCGCCCGGGGAAGTCTTCGTACACCGCAACGTCGGAAACATCGTGGTGCACACCGATTTCAACCTCCTCGCCGTGCTCCAATACGCCGTCGACATCCTGAAAGTACCACACATCGTGGTTTGCGGCCATTACGGCTGCGGTGGAATCAACGCCGCCATCTCACACGATCACATGGGCTTGCTCAACGGTTGGCTGCGCCACATCAAAGACGTGTACCACCAAAGCGAGGGCGAATTGCGCGAATTGAATCCCGACCAAGCCTCGCGTCGACTCGTGGAGCTCAACGTCCGCGAGCAGGTTCGAAATTTGGCAAAAACGAGCATCGTCCAGAATTCGTGGAAACTCGAAAACATACCCCACTTGCACGGCTGGGTTTTCGACATGCAAACCGGCAAAATCAAAGAAGTGTTCAACATCCAGGCGGGTACGAAACTCGCCGACATCTACGAATACAAATTCAAACCGGGCGGCTATTGATTCGGTTAGACGAGGGCGGTATTTTCACCGCGCACACGTTGTAGAGGAAGTATTTTTAGGATTAGTTTTGTGGGTGTGAAAGCAGAGATCGGAATCGATATAAATTTTGCCGCAGACATCCTTAGGCGAGGTGGTCTGGTGGCCATGCCCACCGAAACCGTTTACGGTTTGGCGGCGAATGCGCTGAATCCACGGGCGGTGATTTCCATTTTCGAGGCCAAGAATCGCCCCGCTTTCGACCCGCTGATCGTCCACATCGGCGATTTGGAACAAGTGGCCGAGGTGGCCTCCGAATATCCCGTGGCCGCACAAAAACTTACCGAACAATACTGGCCGGGTCCGTTGACCATCGTTCTGAAAAAACGCGACACCATCCCCGACATCGTCACCTCGGGCCTCCAAACCGTGGGAGTCCGTATGCCCCGGCATCCGCTTACCTTGCGCTTGCTGAGGAAAATCGGTTTTCCAGTTGCGGCGCCCAGCGCAAATCCCTTCGGATACGTGAGCCCCACCACGGCAGAGCACGTCGCGGACCAACTCGGTGATCGCATCGAGTACATCCTCGACGGTGGCCCCTGCGACGTCGGCGTGGAGTCCACCATCGTTTCGTTCGCCGAAGAGAAACCGCGCATCCTCCGCGCGGGAGGACTCACCATAGAAGACATCCGCAACATCGTGGGCGACGTCGACGTCGTCGACGGTTCCGACTTCATGCCCTCGGCGCCGGGCATGCTCAGCGAGCATTACAAGCCCACCATTCCGGTGTACCTGGGCGACATTCCCGCCATGGCCAAGACCGTTCCCGGCGATAACCACGCCGCATTGGGCTTCAAATCCACGTATGGTCTGAAAGGCGAAGTCTTGAGCCCGGAAGGAGACATGCACGAAGTCGCGAAAAACCTCTTCGCCGCGATTCGCCGATTGGATGCCGGTGGCTACGACGCCATCCTCGCCGAGAAGGTTCCCGACGAAGGATTGGGTAAAGCCATCAACGATCGGCTTACTCGGGCGTCCAGCCCTATGCCGTAAAAGTTCAAGAATTTCCCGTCGGCTATCGGAAAAGGGGTTTCCAATTTTCGAACCCGAAACCCACGCCGACGATGTACAGGTGCTCGGGCTCCGCGATGTTCACGTCTCGGTCGTGCTGGAAGAACAAGTTCACCGAACCGTATTCGGATGTCATGTATTTCAACCCAGCGCGGTATCGGAATCGGTTGATATACCATTCGTCGCTCGGCTCCCCAGGATCGAATATCACGGCACGCACATTGAAATCGCCGTAAACGGCCGTGCGTCGATCCACTTGGAATTGCAATTGAAATTTGTTTCGGAATTTCCGCGCAGGGCCCATGTCCATTTCATCTCCGTACCCATACCCTTTGAAATCCCATTGAATTCTGCCTCTGTAGGTAAATCGCCATCGCCGGTAGCTCTCTCGTAGAATGAGATCCGCTGTGGCGCGATGTCTGTACGCGAAGAACCCATTCCCACGCCTGTTGGAAATAAAACGGTAATTGGCTCCAAGGCGCAGGGGGCCGTACAACTTGTACCCCAAACCGATGTTAGTGTGCATCCTTCCCAAAGTACGCGCGTTGTCCTCGAGTCGAAACTCCTGCTCCACGGCCAGATCCAAATCGGGGAAGAGTTCCGTTTCGTACTCACCCGCAATCCACACACCGAAATCCTCAAAAGGCTTCTGGGCCGTGGTGGCGAGGGCTGCGCACAACAGCGCGGCGACCAAAGCGACGCGAAACGTCGCGGTTCGATGGAAATCAATCGCCCTCACCATGGTAGTACACCTTCAGTACCGCGATGTCGCGCAGGTAATCGATTCTACGGACGTCTATTTTGTGGATGGGCAAGCCGGTTCGGTTGCGGAGTTCTTTCAAAAGGGCTTCCCTGTTCTCCGGCTTGATCAGCTCCACGTTCTCAAATTCGACGGTTTTGGCGAATTCCGGCTGGATCAGCACATTTCCTTCGATCAAGAAAGCCGCGAGCAAAATGATCCCGTTGATGATCAGTATTTCCAACACCGAACCTTGGTTGATGGACGATATGAGCCCGATGGTGATGGAAAGGAAGAGGTAGGTCATGTCCCGAGGGGAAATGTCCTCCGTGCGGTATCGCAGCAGCGCGAAAATCGCGAACAGGCCGAAAGCGGCGCCGATGCTGAACCCCGAGTTGCTGTTCAACAGCGTGGTGATGATGAAAATCACCAGATTGAACATAAAGAATGTGAAGAAAAACTCGTGCCTTCGAGCCACGCGATAATAGACGAAGCGAATCAGCAGCACCATGGTAATCAAGTTGATCACCAACCGCGTCACGAACATCCAATCGAAATTGGTGGTTTCCAGACTGAAAAATCTCTCAGGGTTTTTAATCGGCACTTCTTGCCCATCGGAAAAAAACGGAACTTGTGCGGAAAGCATTCCGGCGCTTGCCCACATCAAAATCATAAGGATGGTTCCCAATACGGGGAATCTGAAAAGGTTCGATGATTTATGCTGCACGTGTAATTTTTTCGATGTTTCGCAATGCGGCTTTGAACTCGCCGGACTTCAATTCCGGACGGAGATTCGCCATTCCCAAACAGTACTTACTCATTGAAGACTCCCGCAATCCACTTGTACGGAAATGCTGCACCACTTCCGTGGTTCGATATTCCGCCTGTTTAATTTCGGCGATGGCCAGACCCTCGAATTTTCCACAGGAGTATTGATCTTCGAAATGCACGTCGAAATCGATGGAAAATCTCTCGTTGAAATCCCTGCCGATGAAGGCCAACCGGTTGTAGTAGATATGGATGGTCGGTTTCAGGGAACCCACCAGTTCCGGATCGACGTTCCGCTCCAAAAACTTCCTGGCCTCGTCTGAAAATCCCGGCTCTGAACTCCACACGTCTATGCGCTCCTTGGAGGTTTGCGATTTGTTGTTTTTGCTTTTGATTTCGAGGAAGTGGGTTTGCGTGCGCGGGTAGCTACGGTACCGAATCTTCATTCGGTTTCGAAGTCCCCGATGGTGGTCGTAGTAAAACTTGAAATCGTCCGTATCGAAGTACAGGGTTTGATATGGCGATACGATGTCGCCCACCGCTTCCAAAACCAAAAAATTCTCCTGCAATCCATCCAACACCTTCCCGATATCCGACACGTGGAAGGGGAACTTTCGGTCGATGCGTTTCATCAACACGTCGGGCGGCACGTCTTCCAAAGCGATGCGTTGAAATCCGTCAAGCACGTCGAGCGTAGGGTCATTCAATGACTTACTCATATACCGAAATGGATTTTTCCCTTAGCCTCCCCTTGTCGTCGAAGGTCGATTTCTCGATCTCCAACCCGCGGCGGTCGTAAGTGTATTCAGTCGTCTCGTCGATCGTACCGTCGGCTTTGTACCTGACCCTCTTGATCACGTCACCGAGCTTATTGTACGTGTACTCGTCCCACTCCACCACGTTGCCGTCCTTGTCGTACTCTGTCTTCACCATGAGTTTCCCTTTGTGGAATTCATAGGTAAACCTCTCGAAGTACGGGTCCTTGGCTTTTGATCCGTTGTAATCTATTTCCGTGTAATCGACGATTTCCCCTTTGTGGAACTTTCTAATCTCCTCGTTCTTCAATTCGCCGCTCTTCGAATACACGAGCTTTCGAATCCATTCCCCGTCGGAATTGTAATATTCTTCCTCGTCGAGATACCGGGCCTTTTCTTCGCCTTCCTTGTTGAATTCGATGACCGTTTCTTTTTTGTAGCCAATGCCGAAAGTCCTCAATGCCCTCTTGGATTGACCGCTAGTAGTCGCAACGAATGCAACGCACATGAAAATGGTCAAAACACTTCTCATAGCTGGATAACGATATCACCGATTTCCACCTGTTCTTTTCTTCCGTCGATGGTCACTTCCACCTCTACGGCCGTCTCGTCGCGGGGGGGAGGGCAGGGCTCGGAGATCGCGTACACCGTGTACTTTCCCGGACGCAAATACGGAAACCAAAAAACACCGTCGGGACCGGTTCTCACCCTTTCGAAATACGAGGGATCGTCTCCCGCGATGATGTACACTGGGATGTCGATACCGTAAAATGTATCCAGCAATACCGTACAATTTCCGTTGTAATCTTCCACCAGCAAGCGGCCTTTGATGGACGCCTGTCCACCTTCGCCGGGGCCGTTCTCACAAGACAAAAGGAACAACAGGGGAAGAATCAAGATCGGCAAACGGAAATGTGGTCTCATGTAAACGAAACGTTAAGAAATTGAAAAGCCAAATATCGCAATTTTGAAGCAAGCGAAGTATACGGCGAATAAATCAGCGGATAACGACCACCGAACCCACTTCCTCCACGACTCTGCCCGTAATGGCATTGCGGTAGCGCAGGAAATAGGCGTACGAACCGGGGGGAACCAAGTAGTTGCTGCCCTGTTTCGTTCCGTTCCATCCTTGATTGATGTCGGAGGTTCCAAAGAGAGTTCCACCCCATCTGTCCATGATCTCAAAGCGGAAGTTTTCGTCTTCCACCTCGATTCCGTACACCTTGAGAATGTCGTTGTGTCCGTCCATGTTGGGTGTGAACGCATTCGGTACCCAAACGGCATTGAGTCTCTCTTTGAAATGAGCGACCAAGGAAGTGGCCGAGTGCAGTGGATAGTTCTGGCGGGGTCGGTCCTTGTATGTGATGGGCATTCCGTACACGACTTCCCAGTGTGAGAATTCATAGGGATTCCGCTCTTCGGCCACCAGCATATAGGATTCGCCGCCCAACAAGTTTTTCTCGAATGGAAAAGTTTTGACAAGCGTATCGGTCATGCGGATCCACCCGGCACCTTCGGGTACTACATTCAATTTCAGGGTAAAATTGGGCAGATACCTGTAATTGGCGATCACCATGTCGGAGCCGGTAAAATCGACCTCCACCGAGGGTGAATTTTCGTCCGGGTCCGGGTTGTTGTTCAAAAACGTCCAGTGTGAAAACTCATAAAACGGCATCACGGCTTCCGTTTCCAAACTCACGGTCGGCACTTGGGGAATGGCCCTTTCCACGGGCAAGTCCGTGAGCGTTTCGCCGTCGAGGCGAATCACCCCCACCCCTTCGGGCATGACGTTGAAGGTGACGTCGTGAACGATTTCGCTGAAGTGGGCCGTCAGCGATCCGTCCGCGCCCACCGTAAAGTTGACGCTCGTCGCGGTGCTGCCTTCGTTCAATTCGAAATCGGAAAACCAGTACTGGAATTCAAACCCGGGATTGGCCGCAACCACAGCGTTGTGCAACGCCGATTCTGCGAGTTCGATGGTGGCGGGAAAGTCGTCGTACACGACCCCGCCAACGGTAATCGTCCCGCCGTTTTCGGGCACGGCGTTGAGAGTAACCACGTAGCTGACGTCCGCGATAAAGTGAGCGATCAGGGTATCGTTGGACGAAAAGTTCATCACGATTTCTTCGCTCGTCGCATCGGGGGCGATGGTGTGGTTTGAGGAAGTCCAATGGCTGAACACGTATCCCTCGTTTTCATCCGCGTCGAATTCTACGTTCACCCCACCGAAATATTCAACCGTGTGCGGATACGTGTCCACTTCCAAACTCGGCAAATCGATACGGCCACCCTCGGGAGGGTTGGCGTACAAAACGATGTTGTGCGGACCGTCCAACTCGGGGTAGCAATCAAGGATGCCGGCATTCATGATCGCGCATCGGTCGTCGATGAAATCACGGATGTCCTGAACGTTGCTTTGCCATTCGGCCATGGTGCCGCCCCATCTCTCGATCTGCGCCGGCATTTCCGGTTCGATGATTTGGATGAGGCTGTCGAGATGCGCCTGCATGAACTCGCAAGAAAAGTACGTCGACGCCAAATCCGCGTACCGATTGATGTAATCCGAAAAGAATTCCTCATTCTGCAACAGCGTATTCCAAATCGGCACGTGTCCTTGCCCGCCCGGATTGTTGAGCATTTCGGCAAAACAGGGGTCGGCGTTGAAAGACTGGTCGGGTATGCCCGTGTAGTTGGTGTAATGACCAAACACCGCATCCATGTCCCACAATACGTATCGCCACTTCTTTTTGTCCCCCGCGGGGTTGGTTCCGTGCCACCACGCGGTGTTCCAGTTCAACCAGTCGGAACAGACCACGTAGGAATTCATGAGAAAGTAGTCGATCAAACTGCCGACGTTGTACCTTTCCTTCACGTATTCGTAATTCCCCGGGTCGGTCATGTCGTTCGACAGGATGAAGTCGCGCAATGCGATCCAACCGGTGTTGGTACCGTATTCCACCCAAGTGCCTCCCCAAGTTTTCAGGAAGTTCACCTCGCCGTCGCCCTGATCGTAATAGTGATCGGTGAAATCGATGTCGTCGACCTTTTCGCGAATTTCATACACTCCCCAGTACTTGCCGTTTACGTACATCACACAGGGGTGGTACGTTCTCTCGTCCATTCGCAGGTCGGCGATTTGAGAGAGGGACTGCACGTATGCGTCCCGAATGTGGGCGCCGCCGTCTTCAAATGGGTAATTGTCGTTTGCGCCCCCTTTGATGATAATGCGTTTGAATTCGTCCCTATCCTTGTTCTTGAATATCTGGTGTTCCAGGGCGTTGCCGAATCCGAGTTGGTCTCGGCTTATGTAGTCCAATCCGCGCTGGGGATACGCCCAGGAATCGTTGCCGTGCTTGTTGTACTCCCCGAGGCATTGCGCCACACGAACTCCTTCGGCGGTGAAAAGCTCGATGTGCCCGATGGGTTCGATCTGCGTTCCGTTGAGCAACGTTTCGAGTTCGTCGCCCGATATGGAAAGAATGTCCACCGTATGCGTGGTGTTGACGAAAAAGGTGGAAGTCTGAACGAAACCCGGCGTCACATCGGGCAGGGAACTAAACGCTCTGGCGCGAATTACCGTGGAAGTGGTTAGGTTGACGGGCGCTGAATACACCGGAGACGCGGCTGTCGGTGTGGAACCATCGGTGGTGTAGTGGATGGTGTTGTGAAAATCGTCGGTGGACATCACCACGCTGACGCTTCCGGAATAATATCCCGGTTCCGTATCGATGGAAACCACGGTGTAACCGGAATATCCTCCCGCGTTCGCAGTACCCGGTGTGGGAGTGGTAAACACGCCCCAATCCTCACCGCCGTCGGTAAGCCGTCCAAAACTGTGATTCTGTTGGTTGGGCGTTTCAATCCAATGTGAATCCAGAATATTTCCCGAAGGATCCGAGAGCACGACGTACTCTTGTTTGGTTTGTGAGAGCTTGAAGCTCGTGTGGAAATTACCTCCCCCCGCTTCATCTCTTCCCGAGGCCCATATGAGAATATGTTCACCCGCGTCGATGGTCGTACCGACGGGAAAGGCCCAGCGCATGGGGTCGTCGTCCTTGTCACTCAGCCAGTACCCCGATATATCGACGGGTGCCGTGCCGGCGTTGTAAATTTCTATCCAATCTTCGCGGTCGTTGTAATTGTCGTAAACGAAGTTGAAATTGGCGGCGCTGTACTCGTTGATGACCACCTGGCCTTGGGCGACGAGGGATAAGACCGTCAGACCTATGGCGGGCAGCAGATATCTCAGTATTCGCATTCCGGATTGGTTAAAATGGTTTCAATACAGGTGGTTCAATGACGTCACGGGCAAGCACAAAGTTGTCCGAGGCATCCAAAAATCCACTTTAGTTCACCACGAGTTTTCCTCTTCTGTCGCCCGACACCACGATATACACTCCGCTGTGCAAATGGGAAATGTCGACCCGGGATTCGATCCCACTGAGCGCTTGCGACAAGACCACACGACCCGCGGGATCGATCACTTGAAAGTCCACTTCGTCATCCCGGTCGTTCACCACCCAAACCTCCGTACGGGCCGGGTTCGGATAGAATCTCAGGGGACGGAAGGCGACGGCGTCGAAAACCCCGACGGGCTCGCCGTTGCTCTCGGAAAACGTGGGCTGCAAGCAAGTGAAGGGCCCGGTTCCATTTGGAAATCTGCCTTCGGTTTCATCCGGGGTTATGATTCCGAACCGAACGTAATCGATGGTCAGGGTGTCGGGATCGGAAAACAGGATATCGTCGCCGTCACCGCCCAACTTGAATGGAGCGTGCAGTCCCGGTTCTAAAAAACCTTGGTCGCACCATACGATCATGTACCCGTGAGGCGGTATGACGGTATCGGGGAACTGAAACTGCTCGGGTGTTCCGATTTTGTCACTGAGAAAGTAACCCGTGAGATCGATCGGTTGGGAACTGTTGTTGTAAATCTCGATCCAGTCGTCGAAGGCCCCCCATTGATCTTGGGCGGTGCTTTCGTTGATGGACTGGTATTCGTTGATTACCACGCCCACGTCCACGCTGTTGGTATTGGGTCCGTTGAACGTGGGGATCAAGATATGGAAGGGGCCGGTGCCGTTCGGGAACCGCCCTCTGCTGATGTTGGTTGGAATGGGTCCAAACCGCATGTAATCCACCGACACCGTATCGGGATCGTACAAAGCGATGTGTTCACCGTCGGCGGATAATCCGAAAGGCGCATGCCAAGGACCTTGTTCCGGCTGGTTGTCGCACCACACGATCACGTAGTCTTCGGGCTGCATAACGTGGTCGGGGAAGGTGTATTTCGTTCTGTTGCCCCGGCTGTCGGACAGGAAATACCCACCGATGTTGATGGCTTCGCCCGTGCCGTTGTAAATCTCGACCCAGTCGTCGTATTCCCCGAATTCATCAGCGGCTGCGGCATTATTGGAGGCCATGACTTCGTTGATAACCAGTCCGAATTGGGCCGCGCATTGCGCGGAGGAGTATTGTACCGAAGCGAAGGCGGCGATTACCGCGACGGTTATGGTTAGTTTCTTCATGCTCGAAAGATAAAAATTTTGGCGATCGACGATTTACGGGCCGCGTTTTTTCGCGCGGAAAGCACTGCGCCTCCCGGGCGAGAATCGGCAACCGGAATGACGCATTCCGTCTCCGTCGGGTTGCACGTCAAATGCGAAAGTTGCGGAAACATCTTTCGGTGAATCCACCAATCGTACGTCGGGTTTTGTTCTTGCCGGAAATTCGAGCCGGATGGATTGAGAAATGCGCTCAGTGCATTCAGACGAGTTCGAGCACGCGTCGACCTTTGCCTGTCAACGAATAGCCGTTTTTAATTTCGATGTAACCTTCCATGAACAGACTGGTGATTCGTTCACCCACCTTGCTTTGGCTCATATTCAACGAACCGTCGGCCTGTATTTCCTTATGATACTGCTCCTCCACTTGCCTCAGGCGCATGCCGTCTTTTCCTTTGGATTCAAGACGGTGGTTGTGAATGATCTCCAAAATCAAGCTGTCATATCTGTCCATTTCTTTGCGGGAATTAAAAAGGTAAAACATTTGATCTGTCATGAAACGGCGCACGCATCGTCTCTGGATGCACCGGAGCCGGTCATCGGGTTTAAAGTTAACAACATTAAGTTAACAAAAGGGTGATGTTGATAATTCCCGAATTGTGGACAACCCTCAATTAATTCACATACAACCGGATATAACGACATCGTCGAGAACCACACCCTCTTTAGCCCCTTTTCGGGTGTCGTGGGTGGATGGTTGAGGCGAAGGCTTGCATGGCCTTGATTTCTTCCTGCTTGTCCTTTTGAAGATACCTCGGTGGGGAGATGACTACGGTTTTGGTTTTGTAATCGAAACCCACTTGGATTACGGGCACGTTGGCGGCGAGAGCCATGTGGTAAAAACCCGTTTTCCAGTCGGTTACTTTACCGCGGGTGCCTTCGGGGGTGACGGTGAGCGCGAAATCCGGATCTTCTTCAAAGCGGCGGGCCACCTGATCGACCAGAGACGAACTCTTGGAGCGATCTACCGGAACACCGCCCAAATTCAAGAGCAGTTTTTTGATCGGAAAGGTGAACAATTCTTTTTTCGCCAAGTAACCTACGCGCAGACCGAGAATCTTGCGCGCCGCCACACCCACGAAAAAATCGATGTTGCTGGTGTGCGGCGCCACCACGAGTACGTATTGCCTGATCTCTTCCGGAAATCCTCCTGAAATTTTCCAACCGGCCCCGCGAAACCATACGACACAAAGCCAAGTAAAGAGCTTGACGATCATGGGCGCAAAATAGCCAAAAAAGCCTTCCTCCGATTCGCCTGAAAATCTCCTCCGTGGGGGATTGATTACTTTTGTACCGTATTATGTATGTAGTAGTAGACATTGAAACAACGGGTGGGAATAAACACAGCGGTAAAATCACCGAAATCGCCGCCATATTGTACGACGGCACGAAGGTGGTGGACCGGTTCGTCACCCTGGTGAACCCCGAAAGACCCATAGACAAATTCGTGAGTCGACTTACGGGAATCACCGATGCCATGGTGGCCGACGCACCGTTGTTCGAAGAGATCGCCGATGAGTTCGACCGATTTACGGCCAATGCCATTTTCGTGGCACACAACGTCAATTTCGATTACCCCTTCATCAGGGAAGAATACCGACGAATCGGCAAAGACTTTTCCCGGCGAAGATTGTGCACCGTAAGACTTTCCCGTCGGACCTTTCCTGACTTGCCCTCGTACAGCCTCGACAAAATCACCGGTGAATTGTCCCTGCACTTCAACGGGCATCACCGCGCCGAAGCCGACGCCATGGCCACCGTGAGGCTGTTTGAAAAGATATTGGAGAAGCACAGCCAAACGGGACTGTTCGACGTCAATTTCGGAGTGTCCGAAATCCGCGACATCGACAGCCCTTACCTCGATCGGGAGTTTTTTAAATCCACCCCCGACGACGCCGGGATCTACAACATCTACGACCGCGAAGACCGCCTTATCTACACCAAAGGTTCGGCTCACATTCTCACCGACCTGATGGAAAGATTGCTGAGAAGGGATACCGAAAGCGACCGGAAACTGCAGAAACTCGCGTACCGCGTGGATTGGATGGAAACGGGCAGCGTGGTGGGCGCCAAGCTTATGGAAGCAAATTCGGTGCTGAAAGACAATCCCGAGTTCAACCGCGGACGGTTGGGAATGAACGCTCGGTACGGTTTGTTCCCCTCCGACGAGGAACCCGAGGGAACCCTGCTTTTCAAAAAAAGGACTTCACGAGAGGTGCACCCGCCCATCATGGTGTTTCCCTCCTACAAGGAAGGGCATGAATTTTTCGTCAAGCGCATCGCCGAATTGGGTACCGGACAAATTCGCGAAGGAGGCAGGAACCAACCCGTAAAGTTGTCCATGTCGATTGAGGAATGGGAGCGGTTTCTACCCGACGGAAATTACCTGGTGCTGGACGAAGGCAGACGAAGCACGGAAGCTTCCATGTTGTTCGTGAAGGACGGAGTGCCCACGGGCTTGGATCACGGCGACGTAATAAACGGCGATCCTTCGTCGTTCTCCATGGATTTTCCCAAATATCCTTTCGGTGCCTATCCCGAACTGCAGATGATCCTCGCCAAATACATCGCGAAAAAGCGGTACGACCGCATCGTTCAATTGCCTTGATCGGGCTGGAGACGAGATGTGCGAGGGCGGATGCCGGCATCCTTCGGCGCCCCCGGTTTCGGGCGACGAAGATACAGGCAGTAGACCGACCCGGCGGTTGTAAAGACTCATGCGCCAGTGAGGCAAAACCCGACGTCGAGTAAATCGTCTAAACGGAAGTCAATCAGGGGCGCACCCCACAAATTTTCACCCGAAATTATCGAGCGATTACGAGCTTGGTTTTGGCGCGGGATCTGTCGGTGAAGTTGATTTCGACAGTGTACACGCCGGGCTTGAGGTCCGCGATCGGATACGTACTGCCGGCGGTGGATTCGAACGATTTTTGAAGGCGTCCGCCCATGTCGTACAGGCGAATGTCACGCACGGTACCGGTTTCCGCTTCGATTCCAAAACGTTGGGAGGCCGGGTTAGGCACGATGGAAACTCCGCTGCGTGACAATTCATGTATACCGGTGATTCCCATTGCGGTAACGGGAATATTGAACGGGCCGGCCACCGATTGAAAGGCGAGGATGCCCTCGCCGAGTCCATCCAATATTTCGGGATTTACGCTCACGGACAGTGAGACGCTTTCGCCGGCGAGGATGACCGTGGGTGTGGAGCCTTGCAGGGAAAAGGCGGGGTGGCCGGTAAGTTGAAAGTCGGAAACGTTCAGAAATCGGTTGCCCACGTTGGAAATGACGAGGTTGAAGGTGAGGGCCGTGGAACCGCTCACTTCGCCGAAATCGACGGATTCGTGGCTCAAGTGCACGACGGCCTGCGGGGGCCTGTTTTCTTCGAGGCGAAAATTGTAGATGCGATCGATGAATTCGGGGTAATCCACGAAGGGGTTTCTATTATTTTGAAACTCCGAGATATCCTGATTGCGGTTTTTCTCTACCTGCGTGGGCGGATAGGTGGCGCTCCACTCGCGGAGGGTGGTTTCCATGAGTTCGGACACGTGGCCGCCGTAGTTTTGGTACCGCGTGATGAAGTAAAAAATGGACCGCGCCACCGTGCCTTTGTGCGCGTCCCGGGGTTCGAATACGGTGGCTCCCGTCTGGTCGATTCCGCGCTTGCTACCGCCCTGCTGCCAATCAGCGGCTCCGGTTACGTTGCCGAAGCGCAGATTGCCCCGCACCGAATTCGCGTTTACATCGGTGGGAAAAAGATGGTGCACGTCCGTGCGCATGGGGAGGTTTTGGTTGAAAAACCCTTGGGGGAAGGTGTGTTCCGTATTGACGTTGTAATTGTTGAACAGGTCCGTGCGGCTGCTGTACCCCACGGCGTCTGTGCCGAGGTACACGCGGGTCAATCGGTTTTGCGATGAGCCTTGCCCGTTGACTTTCTGGTTGTCGACGATCATGAACATCTTGTCCCGGGCCTCATTGTACCCGAATTGCACGTAGCCTTGTGAGGTGATTTGCTTCAGCTTTTGCTCCAGCGCCTCGTCCATGAGGTTGAACGTCTCGTCGTAGTAATCCATGGGATAGGTGCACGACCCCAACAGATCGACGGCTACGGCGCCGCGGTTTCCGGAAGTCAGGATCACGAGCTCGCTGTTGTGATCGATGTTGTGCCGGGGCTCGTACACCACGTAAAAACCCTCCGTGTCTTGAGCGGCGATGCTCGCGGGGATTTGGTTCGTGCGGAAAGGCGAAGTGTTCAGCACGTCGAAATACCTCAAATCTTCGATGAAAATTTCGTCATCCGACAGGTTTGTCACCTCCACGTACACGCTGTCTTTTTGGCCGTAGACCACGGTTCCGAAATCAATTTGCGACGGGGTTACTTCAATGTTTTGGGCCGTGCAGTGCAGACCCAGCGTCATGGAAAGTGCAAAAGCGATTTTTTTCATGGTTTTTGGGGGTGTGTCTTTGGGGGGTGAATACTCGGCCGAAGAGCAAAACCACAGCCGATCAAGATTTTTGAGGGCCCTCGCTTTCGAGAAGTGCCCGGTGAATTTCCAATACCGCCGGAATCAAGGGTTGCTCTCCGTCGTTTTCGATGACGTATTGGGCAAACCCGCGTTTTTTTTCTTCGGGCCATTGCGCCGCCATGCGTTTGCGCACCTCCTCGGCGGTGACTCCATCTCGTTTGGTCACGCGTTCTATCCTCACGTCTTCGGGAGCGGTTACGAGAATCAGCGCGTCGAGTTGTTCATACGCTCCCGTTTCGATAAGGATCGCAGCTTCGTTGATGACGTAGGGCGCGCTTGCGTGTTCGTCGGCGAAATCCCGAAAAGCCCGGCGCACGGCGGGATGGATGATGGCGTTGAGTTTTTCCCTCATGGAGGGATCGGAAAAGATCACTCCGGCCAGGTATTTCCTGTCGGGCGCGCCGTTTACGTAGGCCTTTTCACCGAATACGTTCACGACGTCGCGGCGCACCCCGGGGTCTTTTTCGAGGAGTTCCTTGCCCGCGCGGTCCGAATCGAAAATAGGTATGCCGAGGGTGGCGAAAATTTTGGCCGCCACGGATTTTCCCGCGCCGATGCCGCCGGTAAGGCCGATAAGTTTGGGTTTACTTTTTGACAAGCTCCTGCTCGTTGGAACCACCATCCGGCGAAATGGCCGATTTTTCCATGCGCAGTTTGCCGCTTCCGGTGTCGATGATCACGGTTTTCTCTTGCACGGAAACGACTTTGCCGTGGATTCCGCCGATGGTCACCACTTTGGTGCCTTCCTGCAAGCTTTCCCTGAATTTCTTCGCTTCTTTGGCTCTTTTCGCTTGGGGGCGAATCATAAAGAAGTAAAAGATCACGATGATGGCGACCCAAAACAAGATCCCCATATACCCTTGGCCGCCGTCCGCGGCTTGAAGCAAAATGGTCATTAAATTCATAAACGTCAGTTTTTCATGTGGTCGGGAGCTGCGATGTCGGTTTTGATCAGCAATTCGGTGCGCGAAGGTACGGTATTCGCGGCGATGGCAATGACGATGTCTTGCTTTCCCCACTTGTTGTCGCTGTCGAAAATCACGTCGATCTTTCCGCCTTCACCCGGAAAAATCTTGTCGCGGGGATAACTTCTGGGGATGGTGCACCCGCAGCTTCCGGTCACCGATGCGATAATCAAGGGCTCGTCGCCGGTATTGGTGAATTCGAATTGCATTTCCACGACCTCCCCCTGGGCGATGCGGCCGGTATCGAACACGGTGTCTTTGAACGTGATCCTGGGACCGCCCTCTTGGGATGTTTCGAAGCGAAGGGCCTCGGTACCCACACTCCTGTCTTCATTGCCCGACGTACATGCGCCGATCCACATCACAACGATTGCCCCGAGGGCGATGATTCCGAATTTTCTCATGTAATCAGTCCTCTGCCTACTTTTTTGATGGTTCCTTCTTCCTGCATCTGAATGAAAATCTTGTCGAGAATTCCATTGATAAAGGTACTGCTCTTTGGCGTGCTGTAGTATTTGGCGATTTCAATGTACTCGTTCAGCGTCACTTTCAGGGGAATTTGGTTGAATTCCCGCGCCTCCGTCAGAGCCATTTGCATGAGGATCATGTCCATCAGCGCGATCCTGTCCACTTCCCAATTCTCCGTGCTTTTCTCGATGATCTTTCGGTGTTCGGGACCCTGGGCCCACGTTTTTCGAAACAGAATTTTCACGAAGGGTTTCTCGTCTTCCGGGTCCTTCCACAGCGGGAGGATGGGATGGGACGCATCCGAATCCGCCTCGAAGGACTTGAAGGTTTTGATGACCATCGACGCCACCAGATCGAGGTCGTCCGACCAAAGGATGCTCTTGTCGTCGAAAAACATCCAAAGGGATTCGGAATTGATCAAGTGGCGCTTGAAGATGCGGATCACCACTTCGCGGTCCATCTCGTAGGCGTTTTTGTCGTCGATCTCGGCCGACATGTACGCCTTGTACTCATCCGTATCCACAAACAGTCGGTACAGTTTGCGAATCAACTCCCCCTCTCCCATCCAAGAAACTTTGGCGTGCTGCGCCGCGGTTTTCAGGGCGATGTTGGAATCCAGTTGACGCACGAAAGCGTTTTCCACAAACCGCAAATTGGGATTGAGGTCTTCGTGCGTAGGAAGCCGTTTGTTCTTGTTGTCTTCGATTTTCCGTTCGGCGGCGTCGCGAATTTCGATAATGAGCAACAGGAGGAAGAGGTACATTTCGTACATCTTCTCGATGCTCAGCATGAGGGATTTTTCGACTTTGCCGAATTCGGAATCCTCGGTTTGGTACAAGGAGTACAGCGCTTGGAGGATTTTAATTCTCAGATGTCGTCGGTTGAGCATGGATTTCGTTCTCGCCTGGTTTGTATGGTCCGATCAGAATCTGCTGCGAATGGCGGCGATGGATTGGATCCGGTCTTCCGCCATTTGCATGGCCACTTTGTTTGGTGAAACACCCGTTGCGGCGGACCTGTTCAAAATATCGAGTGTGGTGTGGTAAATGTTCTCGGTTTTCCGCAGTGCGTCTTCGCGGTTGTACCCGATGACCTCGGAGTAGCAATTGATGATTCCTCCGGCGTTGATCACGAAGTCGGGAGCGTACACCATGCCGTTTTCCGCCAGCATGCGCGAATGCCTTTCCTCGTCGTCGAGTTGGTTGTTGGCCGCACCGGCGATCACACCGCATTTCAGCACTTTGAGGGTTTCGTCGTTGAGCACCGCACCCAAGGCGCAAGGCGCGAAGATGTCCATGTCGTAAGCATACACTTCGTCGGCGGGCACCACTTCCACTTTGTGCTTTTTCGATACGGCGGCGATGCTGTCTTCGTGAATGTCCGAAATGGCGATGTGGGCTCCTTCCTTGGCCAAATTCTCCACGAGGTTGTACCCTACGTGGCCGACGCCCTGAACCAAGATGCGTTTTCCGGCCAAGCTGTCGGAACCGAAGGCTTTTTTGGCCGCGGCTTTCATACCCATGTACACGCCGTACGCGGTAACCGGCGAGGGGTCGCCGCTGCCGCCCTTGGTCTCGGGTAGTCCCGAAACGTGCTCGGTTTCCTCGGCCACGTTTTCGATGTCGGCGGTTGAAAACCCAACGTCTTCGGCGGTGATGTACCGACCGTTAAGGCTGTCGACGAATTGACCGAACCTGCGCATGAGGGCTTCGCTTTTGTCCTTTCTCGAATCGCCGATGATGACGGCTTTTCCTCCTCCCAAATGCAGTCCGGCCACGGCCGACTTGTAGGTCATGCCCCGGGAAAGTCGAAGTACGTCTTTCAAAGCCTCCGCTTCGGATTGGTATGGCCACATGCGTGTGCCGCCCAAAGAGGGACCCAAAACGGTGTTGTGGATGGCGATTATTGCCCGCAATCCGGTCGACTTGTCATTGCAAAAAAGCACTTGCTCGTGCTCCAATTCCATCATCTGGGCCAATGGGCCGGTCTGTACATCCTTCATCGTTGTGGATTCAGATTGTTCTTGATTCATATCTCGTTTTTTTCAAATGCGGTTGAGGGGGTCTCGTTCATCGGAAATCGCGGGGAGACGCCCGTGGTCGGTTGTGGCGGCGCCACAGCCCGACGGGGGTGTCCGGATAGAAGAAATTCAATGGAGCCGAGCGAAGCGGCAAGGTTGAGGACAAACACGAAATAAACGTAAATTTGCGACGTGTATTTCCGATACAAGCCGCACAAAAGTACACTTTTTTTTGACCGGACATCCCCTGTTCCGACCCGTTTCCCTGACATTCTATGAAAGCTCTCGCGCACTTAAATAAGTACTTGTTCCTATACAAGTGGAGGCTGATCTTGGGGGTGCTGTTCATCATCGCTTCCAACGTCTTCGCCATTTACGCACCGCGGTTGGTGCGCGAGGCCTTCGATCTGATTTCCCGTGCACTGCAAACGTACCAATCGGGTGCCGTCGACGACTTCTCGGTGACGCTGCCCGACGCCATCGCAATGATTTACAGGTGGGCGGGCATGGACCCCACGACCCTGCAATCGGCGGATTCCCTGCCTGAACTCGCGGCGCTCATCACGAAATTGGCCTTGATGCTGGCGGTGCTCTACTTCGTGGTGGCGATTTTCAAAGGGGTGTTCTTGTTCTTCACGCGACAGACCATCATCGTGACCTCACGACTGATCGAGTTCGACCTGAAAAACGAGATTTTCGACCATTACCAAAAGCTGAGCCTGTCGTTTTACCGACGCAACAATACGGGCGACTTGATGAACCGCATCAGCGAGGACGTCACTTTCGTGCGCATGTACCTCGGGCCGGCCATCATGTACTCCATCAACTTGGTGGTACTTTCGGTGCTCGCGGTGGGAGCCATGATCAGCGTAAACGCCGAACTGACGCTCTACGTATTGCTCCCCCTCCCCATCCTTTCGGTCTCCATTTACTACGTGAGCCGCATGATCAATCAGCGCAGCGCAAAAGTTCAAAAACAGCAATCCCGATTGTCGACCTTAGTGCAGGAGACGTTCTCGGGCATTCGGGTGTTGAAGGCCTACAACCGACAACGCGCCACGAAAGACAATTTTGCGGAAGAATCGAACCGGTACAAAGCCATGACGCTCGACTTGGTGAAAGTGGAGGCGCTCTTCATGCCCTCCATCATCTTGTTGATCGGATTGAGCACCATCCTTACCATATATGTAGGTGGAGTAAAAGCCATCGCCGGTGAAATCACCATCGGCAACATCGCGGAATTCGTGATTTACGTCAATATGCTCACCTGGCCTTTCGCCTCCATCGGTTGGGTGACGTCCCTCGTTCAGCGCGCGGCGGCTTCCCAAACGCGCATCAACGAGTTCTTGAACACCGAACCGGAAATCAAAAACCTCAAAGAAGAACCCGACGACATTCAAGGCGAGGTGGTGTTCGACCGCGTGGGCTACACGTATTCCGACAGCGGAATCGAAGCGTTGAAGGACGTTTCATTCCGTATTCCCGTCGGCGAGACTCTGGCGATCGTCGGCCGTACGGGCTCGGGGAAGAGCACCATCGCCAACCTGATCTGCCGCAACTTGGAAGCCACCGAAGGGGAAGTGCGCATCGACGGGGTGCCCATCCGCGAGCTGAACCTCGACAGTCTTCACGCCGCCATCGGCTACGTGCCTCAGGACGTGTTTCTGTTTAGCGACACCATTGCGAACAACATCGCCTTCGGACTGGAGCCGGAGGAAGTGACGGCGGAAATCGTGGAGCAAGCCGCCCGCGACGCCGACGTGCTCGAAAACATCAAGGGTTTTCCCAAGGGTTTCGAGACCATGCTGGGCGAGAGGGGAATCAACTTGTCGGGTGGTCAGAAGCAGCGCGTGAGCATCGCCAGGGCCATCGCGAGGAAACCGCAAATCCTGATTTTCGACGACTGTCTCTCGGCCGTGGATACGGAAACCGAGGAGGTGATCCTCAACAATCTGAAACGCATCATGAAGGGCCGAACCACGTTGTTGATCAGCCACCGCGTATCGACGGTAAAATCGGCCGACAACATTCTGGTGCTCGACAAAGGCCGCATCATCGAAAGCGGCACCCACGAAGAACTCCTCGAAGCCGACGGAGAATACGCGAGTCTGCACCGCAAACAGCTCTTGGAGGAAAGGAAGGAAGTGAACTGACCGCGGGGCGGCGGGGACGAAGTGCCGAGAGGCCGATAATGAAATCCTGATATATAGAGGGATGCACGAAAGTGCGTAGTAGGTGGAGTATCGCTCATTCGAGACGGACAACAGAGAAACTCCTTATAAGTTGATTACTTCTCATTCGGGGCAAGATTGCACCACCCATACCTAATCTCAGTCAGAAAACACTTACATACAGTTAATTAGACATTAAACAGAGAAATATTTCGCATTTTTTCGTTTTGAAAGTATCTACAAAGGAAAATAATGCTATATTTACCTCGAAATACGGAACGAGAAATCCATGAATGTAAAGCTCAGCGATATTGCCCAACTACAATTTGGTTTATACACCAAACCTTCTGATGAGGGTAATGCTGTCTATTTACAGGCAAAGCACTTTGATGATTGGGGAAATCAAACAGAGCAGATCGACACGTTTATTCAGATCGACCAAAAGAATGAATCTCACCTCCTTGATGACGGTGACATCATTTTGGTAGGTAAAGGAATGAGAAACTTTGCCTGGACTTATGATAAAACATTTGGTCCGGCCATTGCCTCCTCTATCTTCTTTGTCATCAAACCAAACCGAACGAGGGCAATACCGGAATTCCTCACCACCTTATTCAATATGCCCCAAACCCAGGCATATTTTCAAACCCTGGGCGCCGGCAGCTCCATCCCTTCCATTCGGAAATCCGAATTGGAAGCCTTTACGGTTAAGCTTCCCTCATTGGATCTTCAGCAAAAGGCTATTGCGATTAAGGAGTTACATTACAAAGACATGGAGATCTCCAACAAGATCATTACCGAAAAGCGAAAAGCTTATCAGGCAGTCATTAAAAACCTAATTGACAACAATCATGAGTAAAAATTCCAGGCACGTGGTCCCCAATCCCGGTGGAGGATGGGACTCCAAAAAATCAGGAGCGAAGAGAGCATCCGGACACTTCGACACCAAAAAGGAAGCGGAAAAGTACAGCAGGAACCTTTCGAGACGAGAAGGCTCGGAACTCTACATCCATGGAAAAGATGGCAAAATTCAAAGAAAGGACTCTCACGGAAACGACCCCTACCCGCCAAAAGGCTGAAAACATGAGCAGAAAACCAATTACCCAGAACGAGATCAACAACATCGTTTGGAATGCGTGTGACACCTTCAGAAGCGTGATCGATCCTTCTCAATACAAGGACTACATCCTGACCATGCTTTTCGTGAAGTACGTTTCGGATGTTTGGAAGGACAAAAGGAACCTCTATGTTCAAAAATACGGGGGTGATGAAATACGGGTGCAGCGGGCGCTGAGAAACGAACGTTTTCAAATGCCTGAAAATAGCACCTTCGACTTTCTGTATGAACATCGAAATGAAGCGAACGTAGGTGAGTTGATTGATGTGGCGCTGGAACGATTGGAAGATGCCAACCGCAGCAAACTAGAGGGGGTATTTCGAAATATCTCCTTCAACTCAGAAGCCAACCTTGGTCAAACCAAAGACCGAAACAGAAGGCTTAAAAACCTTTTGGTGGATTTTTCAGCCCTTGATTTGCAGCCCTCCCATCTGGAGAACAATGACGTGATTGGTGATGCTTATGAATACCTGATAGAAAGATTTGCCAGTGATGCCGGAAAGAAAGCCGGAGAGTTTTACACACCTTCACAGGTTTCGAAGCTATTGGCAAAACTGATTAACCCGCAACCCGGCGACCGAATCATCGATCCGGCTTGTGGCTCAGGGTCATTACTCATTAAAACAGCCCAGGAGGTAGGGAGCAATAATTTTTCGCTTTATGGACAGGAAATAAACGGAAGTACTTGGGCGCTCGCCCGCATGAACATGTTTTTGCATGAAATCGACAATGCGCAAATTGAATGGGGCGATACGCTTAATAATCCCAGACTGATTGAAGATGATAATTTATTGAAAGGCAACATCGTAGTGGCCAATCCACCCTTCTCACTCGATAAGTGGGGGGCGGACAATGCCGTGGCAGACCAATTTAACCGTTTCCACCGAGGTATCCCGCCGAAGAGCAAAGGGGATTACGCTTTCGTCTCACACATGATTGAATCCACCTATCACGACACGGGTCGTGTGGGTGTTATTCTCCCTCATGGGGTACTTTTCAGAGGAAGTAGCGAAGGGAAAATCAGACGGCAACTGATCGAGGAAAACCTGCTGGAAGCCGTAATAGGCTTACCGGCCAACTTGTTTTATGGCACGGGGATTCCGGCAACCATTTTGATTTTCAATAAAGCCAAGAATGAAAACAAAGACATCCTCTTCATCGATGCCAGCGAAGGCTATGAATCAGGGACCAATCAAAACCGACTGCGTGATACGGATATTGAGAAGATAATATGGACGTATCGCTACTTCCAATGCACTGTCATGAATGATGAATTATTAGTGATGAGTGATGAGTTGATGGTGAAACACAGTATTACAAGAGAAGAACTGGAAGCGAAAGCAAAAGAATTCAACTTTCATAATTCATCACTCATAATTCCAAAATGTGCCTACCGCGCCAATCTTGGTGAAGTGCAAGAGAATGAGTTCAACCTCAATATACCTCGCTATGTGGACACTTTTGAGGAGGAAGAAGAGGTTGATATTCCTGCTACGCTAAGCAATATCATTGAATTAAAAAAGCAGTTGGCTGAGGTGGAAGGACAAATGGAGAATTACTTAAAAGAATTGGGATTCTAATGGGCAAGCAGAAAAAATCCACGATAAACGTGCAGGGAACTTCCATAGGAGTTCTTTCTCATCGGGAAGATGATTTCATCTCCCTGACCGACACGGTGAAAAACTTTGAAGGTGGAAGTGCGCTCATAGAAAACTGGTTGAAAAACAAAGACACCGTCTTGTTCCTGGGAGTATGGGAGCAAATAAACAACCCCGATTTTAATTCCCCCGAATTCGAGGGAATTAGAAATGAAGCGGGACGAAACAGCTTTTATCTTTCCGCCAAGAAGTGGATTGAAAAGACAGGCGCCATTGGGTTAGTGGCAAGCGCAGGAAGGTACGATGGCACTTTTGCCCATAAGGACATTTTCTTTGAGTTTGGGCCATGGCTAAGCCCGGAATTCAAGTTTTACCTGATCAAAGAATTTCAACGCCTAAAATTAGGGAAAGAATTGGCTGTGGGGGACAGTCAAATGGAGAATAATTTAAAAGAATTAGGGTTTAATGTATAGTACTTTCGAAATAAGTCACAGGTCATACAAGACTAAGCATACTAAAGTTGGGGATATTCCGAAGGATTGGAATTTGGATAAACTTAGAAAAAATGCCATTGTCTTGTTTAGCAACGTGGACAAGCACATTCATGAGGATGAAATACCTGTTTTTTTATGTAACTACCAAGACGTTTATTACCATGACTATATAAATTCCGCCATTCCTTTTTCAGCAGGTTCAGTTAAACCGTCAGAGTTTCACAAATTTCAACTTCACAAGGGGGATGTAATAATCACAAAAGACTCTGAGGATAGAAAAGATATTGCTGTTCCAGCTTATGTCATTGAGGAAATCCCTAATCTGATATGTGGTTACCACCTCGCAATTCTAAGACCTAATGAATCTCGTTTAGATGGTATTTTCCTATCTTTCCTATTGCAATCTCATAACATCAATCATTACTTCCAAAAACTTGCAAATGGAGTAACTCGGTTTGGCTTAACGGCTGATTCAATAAAAAACGCCTTAATCCCGGTCCCCCCATTACCCGAACAACAAAAAATAGCAGAAATCCTCAGTACTTGGGATTTAGCCATTTCAACTACAAACAGCTTAATAGAAGAACTCAAACTCCGCAATAAAGGTCTTGCCCAGCAATTACTGACCGGGAAGAAGCGGTTGAAGGGGTTTGAGGGGGAGTGGGAGGAGCAACACCTTGAGCATTATTTTAATGAGAGAAAAGAAACAAACTACCCCGAGTTACCATTACTTTCTGTTGGTGAGATTGGAGTTTATCCCCAAATTGAATCCAACAAAAAGGATACTTCAAACGAGAATAAATCAAAATATAAAAGAATATGTCCCGGTGATATAGGCTACAATACAATGAGAATGTGGCAAGGACGCAGTGCTCTATCTTCATTAGAAGGAATTGTGAGCCCAGCATACACCATTGTAACACCAAAGAAAAATGCAGACGCTCATTTTTTTGCGTACCTCTTTAAACTAGATGAAATCATTCATAAGTTTTTCAGAAAATCACAAGGACTGGTTAGTGATACATTGAACTGCAAGTTCAAAGATTTTAAGATTGTCCAAGTTCTTACCCCGCCATCAATTGATGAGCAAAAGGCTATCACTAAGGTTCTTCAAAAAGCCGACAATGAGCTAAAGTTGCATCAACAACAATTAGACACCCTAAAAGAGCAAAAGAAAGGCTTAATGCAAAAGTTGTTGACGGGTAAGATAAGGGTAAATATTTAAACCAAAATACTATGGAAATTCCTTTAACATCCTTTATTGACTTCGTGTTGAAGTCCGGAAGCCCGAAGATGACCTCGGCAAAGAAAATCAAAAACCTACTCGGGGAAGATTATGACCCGAGATTTGACTATTATAAACGTTTCCGTGAAGCTGTAAAAAAACTACATCAAGAAGAGCTGGATAAAGATGATCTACTCAAGAACATTGGCCACCTGCCTAAAAGCAAGGAGGAAAACTACAAGAAAATGGTTTCAGGATATAAAAAGTTCTTAGGGAAAAAGGATGTTAAGTGGTTTAAGCCAACAAGAGAGTCTTGGAAACACAATGGAATTAACATACTTATCAATCCAGAACTCGGACTGGAATGGAATGGGGGTAAATATCTCATTAAACTTTATTTAAAATCAGACAAGCCATCAAAAGACCGTTTATCGAGCATCCTGGCTCTAATGAAACATACTTTGCCTAGTAAGGACTACGATCACGCTGTCCTTGATGTTAGAAACAGCAAGCTTTATCTACATGAAGATGATATGGACCTCATGATACCATTGGTCGAAGGTGAAGCGGAATCATTGGCATTTATCTTAGGTCGATTATAATGGAATCACTTAATCCTTTTAAAATACTCTCAATCGATGGAGGTGGCATTAGAGGCCTTTATAGTGCATCAGTTTTAGCACGACTGGAAGAAAAGGCAGGTGTTAAATCGGGCGACTGGTTTGACATGATTTGCGGGACTTCTACTGGAGGCTTGATTGCCCTTGGCTTACGAAGTGACGGAAAATATTTGGCAATCGATTTTAAAGCTTAACAATAATGGCAATACCCTCATTCAAAGAAGATCATATCTCACAGCTTCCCGCACTGAAGCTGCTTATGAATATGGGTTGGAAATACCTCTCTCCTGAGCAGGCGTTGGAAGCCCGTGGCGGCAGAACCTCCAACGTGTTGTTGGAGACCATTTTGAAGGATCAACTTCATGTCATCAACACCATTGAATATAAAGGAAAAGAATTCCCCTTTTCTGATGCCAATGTAAACAACGCAA
>CAZNOG010000024.1:0-26588 GCA_964574635.1 uncultured Cryomorphaceae bacterium
AGAGCAGCTGATTTGTAATCAGCAGGTCGTGGGTTCGAGTCCCTCCATCGGCTCTTCGGTGCACCAAAGTAAAAAATTGGGGAGATACTCAAGCGGTCAACGAGGACAGACTGTAAATCTGTTGCCAACGGCTTCGTAGGTTCGAATCCTGCTCTCCCCACCGCAGACGGAAAAAGGAGTGCAATAAAAAGCGGGAGTAGCTCAGCTGGTAGAGCATTAGCCTTCCAAGCTAAATGTCGCGAGTTCGAATCTCGTCTCCCGCTCAAAGGTCCTTTTCCGATTAAGCCGATGTAGCTCAGGGGTAGAGCGCGTCCTTGGTAAGGACGAGGTCAGGGGTTCAAATCCCCTCATTGGCTCTGTTTGACAGTAATGCAGTTGAAACAAGAATCAGATAATCACTTTTAAATCACTTAGCAATGGCTAAAGAAACTTTCGATCGTTCCAAACCACACCTCAACATCGGTACCATCGGTCACGTTGACCACGGTAAAACCACGTTGACCGCCGCGATCACCAACGTGCTGTCATCCAAAGGGTTCTCCGAGAAGAAGTCTTATGACTCCATCGACAACGCCCCGGAAGAAAAAGAGCGCGGTATCACCATCAACACTTCACACGTTGAATACCAAACCGAAAACCGTCATTACGCTCACGTAGACTGCCCGGATCACGCCGACTATGTAAAGAACATGGTTACGGGTGCCGCTCAGATGGACGGTGCGATTCTGGTTGTAGCCGCCACCGACGGACCCATGCCCCAAACCCGAGAGCACATCCTTCTCGGACGTCAGGTTGGTGTACCCCGTATCGTGGTTTTCCTCAACAAAGCCGACATGGTGGACGACGAGGAACTCATCGAGCTCGTTGAAATGGAAGTTCGCGAACTCCTTTCTTTCTACGAGTACGACGGTGACAACACCCCCGTTATTTTGGGCTCCGCTTTGGGTGCTTTGAACGGCGAAGAGAAATGGGTGAAGAGCGTGGAAGAATTGATGGAAGCGGTTGACAACTGGATCGAGATTCCTCCCCGTGACACCGAGAAGCCATTCTTGATGCCGGTGGAAGACGTATTCTCCATCACCGGTCGTGGTACCGTTGCCACCGGACGTATCGAAACCGGAATCATCAACAGTGGTGAGGAAGTGGATATCGTCGGTATGCAAGAGAAGAAACTCAAATCCACCGTTACCGGGGTTGAGATGTTCCGCAAGATCTTGAGCCGCGGTGAAGCGGGCGACAACGTAGGTTTGCTCCTTCGCGGTATCGACAAAACCGACATCCGTCGTGGTATGGTTGTGGCCAAGCCCAACTCCATCACCCCCCACACGAAGTTCAAAGGCGAAATCTATGTATTGAAGAAAGAAGAAGGTGGTCGACACACTCCTTTCCACAACAAGTACCGCCCTCAATTTTACTTCCGCACAACCGACGTAACCGGAGAAATTCATCTCGGAGAAGGTCGTGAAATGGTTATGCCCGGCGACAACGTGAGCATCACCGTTGAATTGATCGTACCGGTTGCAATGGACAAAGGTCTGCGATTCGCCATCCGTGAAGGAGGTCGTACCGTAGGCGCGGGACAAGTAACCGAAATCATCGAATAAAAGATGTAAGCTTGGTCGGGAAAGGTGAGCGTCTGCGGGCGTTCACCTTTGCCTGTCCATAGACGGGTGTAGCTCAGTTGGTAGAGCAACGGTCTCCAAAACCGTAGGTCGTGAGTTCGAATCTTACCACCCGTGCAAAACGAGAAAACGTGGCAGGAATAATAGCGACTTTTAAAGAATCTTACGACGAGCTGGTGCACAAAGTGACCTGGCCCTCGTGGAAACAACTGCAAAGCAGCAGTATACTGGTGCTGGTGGCATCGGCCATCATCGCACTGATCATATTTTTGATGGACTACATTTTCGGCGTGCAAGTCTCGTCGGGAAGCGGGTTCGCCTGGAAAGGATTGCTCGGGTACCTCTACGAAATCCTCCGGGGACTCTAAATTGGCTGACATGACTGAGACGGCTGAAAAAATGAAATGGTACGTCATCCGGGCGATTAGCGGCAAGGAGAAGAAGGTCAAGGAATTGATCGAACTCGAAGTCAAACGGAACGACCTGCAGGACTTTGTCAATCAAGTGCTGATTCCTACCGAAAAGGTGTTTCAGATACGAGGTGGCAAAAAGATCAGCAAGGAGAGAAACTTCTTCCCGGGCTACGTGCTCATCGAAGCGAAGCTCGTTGGTGAAATGCCGCACATCATCAAGGGAGTCAACAACGTCATCGGGTTTTTGGGCGCGGAGAAAGGCGGTAAGCCGGTTCCGTTGAGCCAAACCGAAGTGGCGCGAATTCTCGGAAAGGTGGACGAACTCGCCGACAGCGAAGAGGAATTGAACATTCCGTACGTGGTGGGAGAGAGCGTGAAGGTAGTCGACGGTCCGTTCAACAATTTCGACGGAGTGATCGAAGAGGTGAATGAAGACAAAAAGAAATTGAAGGTCATGGTGAAGATTTTCGGCCGCAAGACCCCGCTTGAGCTGGGCTACATGCAGGTCGAGAAAATAAACTGACCTTCCAATACCGATAAACTAAACAAGGATTCAACGGTGTCCTCTTCCATAAATGTGAGTATGGAGCGCTTCCAAGACACCGAATCAATAAACCAAAATCAAAACTTGATATGGCGAGAGAAGTAAGCGGGCTTATCAAGCTGCAAATTAGAGGTGGAGCTGCCAACCCTTCCCCTCCCGTCGGCCCTGCATTGGGTGCCAAGGGGGTGAACATCATGGAGTTCTGCAAGCAGTTTAATGCCCGTACCCAGGATCAAGCCGGAAAAGTTTTGCCGGTTGTCATTACCGTTTACACAGACAAGTCCTTCGACTTTGTGGTGAAAACGCCCCCGGCTGCAGTGCAGCTGAAAGAATTGGGCAAAGTGAAATCGGGATCCGCCGAACCCAACAGGGTGAAAGTGGGCAACGTCACCTGGGACCAGGTGCGTGAAATCGCCGAAAGCAAAATGTCCGATCTGAACTGTTTCACCGTCGAGGCCGCCATGGACATGGTTGCCGGAACGGCGCGAAGCATGGGGATGAATGTCAAAGGAAAAAAACCCTTTTAAACGGCCAAAACTTTTGTTATGCGTGTATCCAAAAAGCGAAAAGAAGCGCTGAGCAAATTCGACCCCGCTCAACAATACTCACTGGAAGAGGCAGCAGGTATCGTGAAGGAAATTTCGAATACCAAATTTGATTCTTCCATTGACTTGGCGGTGAGGCTCGGTGTAGACCCTCGAAAAGCCAACCAGATGGTTAGGGGAAGTGTTTCCCTGCCGCATGGTACCGGAAAGGACGTCCGTGTTCTCGTACTCTGCAACCCCGACAAAGAAGCCGAAGCCCAAGAGGCCGGAGCGGACTACGTCGGACTCGACGAGTACATCGAAAAGATCAAGGGCGGCTGGACCGATGTAGATGTCATCATTACAACTCCCAACGTCATGGGGAAAGTCGGCGCCCTCGGGCGAATTCTCGGGCCCAGGGGCTTGATGCCCAACCCGAAGACCGGAACCGTGACCATGGACGTTGCAAAGGCCGTCAGCGATGTCAAGGCCGGTAAGATCGATTTTAAAGTGGACAAATACGGTATCATCCATACCGCCATCGGAAAAGCGTCTTTCGACGTGGAGAAAATCCGGGCCAACGCAAGGGAAGTCTTGCAAACCCTGGTGAAGCTCAAACCCGCCGCGGCCAAAGGAGTGTATATCCGAAGCGTTCACCTCAGCGGAACCATGAGCCCCTCGGTGCGCGTGGAAGCCAAATCGATCACAGCGTAACGACAAAAAAGAAACATCCCAATGACCAGAGAAGACAAAAACAAGGTTATAGATGAGTTGTCGGAAACGCTTTCCGCAGCCAGCGTGATTTACCTGACGGACACATCCGAACTTTCAGCGGAAGCCACTTCCGAACTTCGAAGAGTGTGCCACAAAAAAGAGGTCAAACTCAGCGTAGTGAAAAATACCCTCCTGAAAAAAGCATTCGAAAGAATCGAAGGGAAGGATTTTTCGGAACTCTACGAAGTACTGGCCGGGCCGACGGCACTCATGTTGAGCGATACGGGCAACGTGCCCGCCAAACTCATCAAAGAGTTCCGCAAAACCCACGACAAGCCTGTGCTGAAAGCGGCATACGTCGAAGAAATGTGTTTCGTAGGTGAGGAAAACCTGACAACCCTCATCGACATCAAGTCCAAGGAAGAGTTGATCGGCGATGTAATCGCATTGCTGCAATCTCCGATCAGAAACGTGGTGGGCGCCCTTCAATCGGGTGGAAACACCATCGCGGGACTTGTCAAAACCCTTTCCGAAAGAACATCAAACTGAATTTTACTCACGAACCAAGATTAAAACCCAATAAAGATGGCAGACATCAAAGCTTTAGGCGACCAACTCGTAGGCCTAACCGTAAAAGAAGTCAACGAATTGGCTGACTACCTCAAAGAAGAACACGGAATCGAACCGGCCGCAGCTGCCGTTGCAGTAGCCGCAGGCGGTGGGGATGCCGGAGGCGGAGAAGCCGAAGCGCAAACCTCGTTTGACGTAATCCTCAAATCGGCAGGAGGCTCCAAACTCGCCGTTGTGAAACTCGTGAAAGAGCTCACAGGCCTTGGCCTCAAAGAAGCGAAAGGAGTCGTGGACAGTGCACCCGCCCCCGTGAAGGAGGGAGTTTCCAAAGAGGAAGCCGAGTCACTGAAATCCCAACTCGAAGAAGCCGGTGCCGAAGTCGAACTCAAGTAAATACACCCGCAGGATACGAACATTCGATCTTGTACGTTGTTAATGTAACAGTCGAGGTCATGACTTGAAAAAGTCATGGCCTTGACGTGTTGCTGTCGGATCGCCCCAAGCATCCAATATACTGCCCAAAGCATCCAACGCGTTCTTTCCCGTTGTCTGACTGATCATAATCCCAAACCCCCAGCGGTTTGCACGGAACCGTGCGCCGCCGTTTGGTTCGTCCGGCAGACTCCATTAACCCTCAATTCCTCCAGATTTGGCAACAAATAACAGCACATCCAACGAACGCATCAGTTTCTCCTCGAATAAACACGTATTCGATTATCCGGATTTTTTGGAGATACAACTGAAGTCTTTCCAAGAGTTCTTTCAACTCGATACCAACCCGGAAGACCGCGAAAACGAAGGATTATATAAAGTTTTCACAGAAAACTTCCCCATTACCGACACCAGAAACCAATTCGTTCTGGAGTTTCTGGACTACTTTATCGACCCCCCGCGATACGACATTAAAGAATGCGTGGAGCGAGGGCTCACCTACGCGGTCCCACTCAAGGCCAAACTGAAACTGTACTGTACGGACCCCGAGCACGAAGATTTCGAAACCATCGTGCAAGACGTATACCTCGGTACGATTCCCTACATGACCCCCCAAGGATCCTTCGTCATCAACGGAGCCGAGAGGGTCATCGTTTCGCAATTGCACCGGTCGCCGGGCGTGTTCTTCGGCCAAAGCCGCCACGCCAACGGAACCAAATTGTACTCCGCACGGGTCATCCCCTTCAAAGGGAGCTGGATAGAATTCGCCACGGACATCAACGCGGTCATGTACGCATACATCGACCGGAAAAAGAAATTGCCCGTGACGACCCTCCTGCGCGCCATCGGGTACGAAAGCGATAAAGACATCCTCGAGATTTTCGACCTGGCCGACGAAGTGAAGGTCACCAAAACCGGCTTGAAAAAAGTCGTGGGTCGAAAACTCGCCGCAAGGGTTTTGAAATCATGGGTAGAGGACTTCGTGGATGAAGACACCGGAGAGGTGGTTTCCATCGAACGGAACGAAGTGATCATCGACCGGGAGACGGTCATCGAAGATCAACACATAGAGGAAATCCTCGAGTCGGGTGCGAAAACCGTCATCCTCCACAAGGAAAACGTCAACGCCGCCGACTTCTCCATCATCTACAACACCCTTCAGAAAGACACCTCCAACTCGGAGAAAGAAGCCGTTGAGCACATCTACCGCCAACTGCGTAACGCCGAGCCGCCGGATTTGGAAACCGCGCGCGGTGTCATCGACAAATTGTTCTTCTCCGAAACGCGATACGATTTGGGAGAAGTGGGTCGATTCCGAATCAACAAAAAACTCGGTCTCGATACCGGATACGACGAGAGAACGCTCACGCGTGAAGACATCATTCACATCATCAAGTATTTGATCGATTTGGTGAATTCCAACATCGACGTGGATGACATCGACCACCTGAGCAACCGACGGGTACGAACCGTGGGTGAGCAGTTGCACAACCAGTTCGGCGTGGGATTGGCCCGTATGGCCCGAACCATCCGTGAGCGCATGAACGTGCGCGACAACGAGGTGTTTACGCCCACCGACCTAATCAACGCCAAGACCCTGTCTTCGGTGATCAACTCATTCTTCGGCACCAACCAGCTGTCGCAGTTCATGGACCAGACCAACCCCTTGTCGGAAGTGACCCACAAGAGGAGAATGTCGGCCCTTGGACCGGGCGGTCTGTCCCGAGAAAGAGCCGGATTCGAGGTGCGTGACGTGCACTACACCCACTACGGTCGACTGTGTACCATCGAAACTCCCGAAGGACCGAACATCGGTTTGATCTCTTCATTGAGCGTATTCGCCAAGATCAACCGCCTCGGGTTTATCGAAACCCCGTACCGCGAGGTGAACGACGGCGTCGTGAATCTGAAATCCGACCCCATTTACCTTTCCGCCGAAGAGGAGGATGAGAAAATGATCGCACAAGCGAACGCAGTGGTCGACGACAAAGGAAAGTTCCTGTCCGACAGGGTGAAATCCCGAAAGGAAGGAGACTTCCCGGTGGTCGAGCCTTCGAGCATCGACCTCATCGACGTGGCGCCCAACCAGATTGCCTCCATCGCCGCATCGCTCATTCCCTTCTTGGAGCACGACGACGCCAACCGTGCGCTCATGGGATCGAACATGATGCGTCAAGCGGTGCCTCTCTTGCAACCCGAAGCTCCCATCGTGGGAACGGGCTTGGAAGGTCGCGTGGCTCGCGATTCGAGAATTCTCGATCGCGCCGAAGGAGACGGGGTGGTCGAATACGTCGACGCCAAGAAAATCATCATCCGCTACGAGCGGACCGAAGAAGAGAAGCTCGTTAGTTTCGACGACGATACCAAGGAATACCGACTCACCAAATTCCAGAAAACGAACCAGGGTACCTGCATCAACCTCCGCCCGATCGTACAGACGGGCCAACGGGTCACCAAAGGTCAGGTGTTGAGCGAAGGCTACGCCACCGTGAACGGAGAGCTGGCCATCGGACGCAACCTCAGGGTGGCGTTCATGCCTTGGAAAGGATACAACTTCGAGGACGCAATCGTCATCTCCGAAGACGTGGTGAGTGAAGACGTTTTCACCTCTTTGCACATCGACGAGTACATCTTGGAGGTTCGGGACACCAAGCGCGGTCAGGAAGAATTGACCCCGGATATCCCGAACGTAAGCGAAGAAGCGACCAAAGACCTCGATGAGCACGGTATGATCCGCATCGGAGCCGAGATCAAGGAGGGCGATATCCTCATCGGAAAGATCACCCCGAAAGGGGAGACCGATCCCTCGCCCGAGGAAAAACTCCTCCGCGCCATTTTCGGCGACAAGGCCGGCGACGTGAAAGATGCATCCCTCAAGGCGCCTCCCTCATTGAAAGGAGTGGTGGTCGACAAGAAATTGTTTGCCAAAGCGATTAAAACCCCCAAGTCCAAAGCCGAAGAAAAAACGGAAGTGGAAAGACTCGACGCGCAGTTCGACAAGGATGCGGCGGAATTGAAGGGGATTTTGATAGAGAAACTCGCCAAGCTGGTGAGCGGCAAGACATCACAAGGTGTCTTCAACAATTACAAGGAAGGCCTCATCAAGAAAGGGGTGAAATTTACCCAGAAGGCGCTTCACGCCATCGACTACAGCATCGTGAATCCTTCGGGATGGACGACCGACGAGGAGATCAACAGCCAAATCAAAAAGCTGGTGCACAACTTCAACATCAAGCACAACGACTTGGTGGGAGCGCACAAGCGACAGAAGTTCCAAGTGACCATCGGAGACGATCTCCCGACGGGAATCTTGAAATTGGCCAAGGTCTACATCGCCAAGAAGCGCAAGCTGAAGGTGGGAGATAAGATGGCGGGACGACACGGTAACAAAGGGATCGTGTCGAAGATCATCCGAAGGGAAGACATGCCCTTCCTCGATGACGGTACACCCGTTGACATCATCCTCAACCCGCTGGGGGTACCCTCGCGGATGAACCTGGGGCAGATTTACGAAACCGTTCTCGGATGGGCGGGTCAGAAGTTGGGACAAACTTTCGCGACCCCCATTTTCGACGGTGCGGAGATCGACGACATCAACAAGTACACCGATGAGGCGGGCATCCCGCGCTACGGTGTGACCAAACTGCGCGACGGCGGAACGGGCGATTACTTCGACCAGCCCGCTACCGTAGGGGTCATCTACATGTTGAAACTCGCCCACATGGTCGACGACAAAATGCACGCCCGATCCATCGGACCGTACTCACTCATCACCCAGCAACCTCTCGGAGGTAAAGCGCAATTCGGTGGTCAGCGATTCGGAGAGATGGAAGTGTGGGCGCTCGAGGCCTTCGGTGCAGCCAACATCCTGCGCGAAGTGCTGACCGTGAAATCGGACGACGTATTGGGCCGGGCCAAAGCCTACGAAGCCATCGTAAAAGGCGAAGCCATGCCCGAGCCGGGAATTCCCGAATCGTTCAACGTGTTGTTGCACGAACTGGGCGGACTCGGTCTCAACGTCTCGCTGGACTGACGGTCGCCGAATGCAATGGGTATTTTGGAATTTAAAGAAAATCAAACATGGCCTTGAAAAGGGAAAATAAAATAAACTCAAGTTTCAACAGCATCACCATCCGATTGGCTTCGCCGGAGCAAATCCTCGCCAAGAGCCACGGAGAAGTGTTGAAACCGGAAACCATCAACTACCGAACCTACAAACCCGAGCGTGACGGTCTGTTTTGCGAAAGGATTTTCGGGCCGGTAAAGGACTACGAATGCCACTGCGGTAAGTACAAGCGAATCCGATACAAGGGTATCGTTTGTGACCGTTGCGGTGTGGAAGTGACGGAGAAGAAAGTCCGCCGTGAAAGGATGGGACACATCTCCCTGGTGGTTCCCGTGGTGCACATTTGGTACTTCAAATCCCTGCCGAACAAAATCGGTTACCTCTTGGGATTGCCGACCAAAAAGCTCGACCAGATCATTTACTACGAGCGATACGTGGTGATCAATCCGGGACCGGCCGTGAACGCGGAAGGGGAGCAGCTGCAAAAAATGGATTTCCTCACCGAAGAGGAGTACATCGACATCATGGAGACCCTGCCCAAGGAGAACCAAAAACTCGATGACACCGATCCCAACAAATTTGTGGCGAAAATGGGTGCGGAAGCCCTGTACGACCTCTTGCGCGATTCGGACCTCAACAAACTCTCTTACGAATTGCGTCACAAGGCGAACACGGAAACTTCCCAGCAAAGGAAGAACGAAGCGCTGAAGAGACTGCAAGTGGTTGAGGCGTTCCGCGAAGCCAACGGATTGGATCAGATCGACGCACAAGCCGATTCTCTCTCCACGCCGTCCATGCCCGAGTTGGTGAACCGACCGGAGTGGATGATCGTGAAAGTGGTGCCGGTGATTCCGCCGGATCTGCGTCCTTTGGTGCCGCTGGACGGTGGTCGATTCGCGACTTCCGACCTCAACGACTTGTACCGAAGGGTCATCATCCGAAACAACCGCTTGAAGCGACTGATCGAGATCAAAGCCCCCGAAGTGATTCTGCGGAACGAGAAGCGAATGCTTCAGGAAGCCGTGGATTCGCTGTTCGACAACTCGCGTAAATCGAGCGCCGTTAAAACGGAATCGAACAGGCCTTTGAAATCGCTCTCCGACAGCTTGAAAGGAAAGCAAGGACGCTTCCGTCAAAACCTTCTCGGTAAGCGTGTGGACTATTCCGCACGTTCGGTAATCGTCGTGGGCCCCGAATTGAAATTGCACGAGTGCGGTCTGCCCAAAGACATGGCGGCCGAGCTCTACAAGCCGTTCATCATCCGAAAGATGATCGAGCGGGGTATCGTGAAAACGGTGAAATCGGCCAAGAAGATCGTAGACCGGAAAGAGCCCGTGGTTTGGGATATCCTGGAAAACGTACTGAAGGGCCACCCGGTGCTGCTCAACCGCGCACCGACCCTCCACCGTTTGGGTATCCAAGCTTTCCAACCGAAATTGATCGAGGGCAAGGCCATCCAACTGCACCCGTTGGTGTGTACGGCGTTTAACGCCGACTTCGACGGTGACCAGATGGCGGTGCACTTGCCTTTGGGCAACGCGGCCATTTTGGAAGCGCAGTTGCTGATGATCGCATCGCACAACATCCTCAACCCCGCCAACGGTGCGCCGATCGCGGTACCTTCTCAAGACATGGTACTCGGTCTGTACTACATCACCAAAGGCAGAAGGTCGGAAAAAGACCGCGTGGTGAAGGGCGAAGGCAAAACGTTCTACGGACCGGAAGAGGTGGAAATCGCCTTCAACGAAGGTGGATTGGATTTGCACGCATTCATCAAGTTCAGGATTGAAAATCCCGACGGCAGCCGCGAGATCATCGAAACGACTACCGGCCGGGTGCTGTTCAACAACCTCATCCCCCGCGAAGTGGGCTTCGTCAACCAAGTGCTGACGAAGAAAGCCCTCCGAGACATCATCGGACAGGTGATCAAGGTTGTGGGCATGGCAAGGGCGGCTCGATTCCTCGACGACATCAAGGAGCTCGGTTTCGAGATGGCGTTCCGAGGCGGATTGTCCTTCAACCTCAACGACGTCATCATTCCCGAGGAGAAAGAAACCTTGGTGAACAAGGCCATCTCGGATGTGAACGCCGTGACGGAAAACTACGACATGGGATTGATTACCAACAACGAGCGGTACAACCAGATCATCGACATCTGGACGCACACCAACTCGAAGTTGACCAACATCCTCATGGACAAGTTGAAAAACGACGACCAGGGATTCAACTCGATTTACATGATGTTCGACTCGGGTGCGAGGGGCTCGAAAGAGCAGATCCGCCAGCTGTCGGGAATGCGTGGATTGATGGCGAAACCGCAGAAATCCAGCGCCACCGGTGGGCAGGACATCATCGAGAACCCCATTCTCTCGAACTTCAAGGAAGGACTTTCCATTTTGGAGTACTTCATCTCAACCCACGGTGCCCGAAAAGGTCTCGCGGATACGGCATTGAAAACGGCCGACGCGGGTTACTTGACCAGACGACTGGTGGACGTGGCCCAAGACGTGGTGATCTTGAACGAAGACTGCGGAACCTTGAGGGGACTGACCGCGACCGCTTTTAGAAAGAACGAGGAAATCGTGGAGTCTCTGTACGAGCGTATTTTGGGACGTACTTCCGTTCACGACGTGGTACACCCCGACAACGAAACCGTATTGGTGGAGAGCGGGGAAGAAATCACCGAAGACATCGCGACGGCCATTGAGGCGGCCGGCATCGACGAGGTGGAGATTCGATCCGTGTTGACCTGTGAAGAGAAGCGCGGTGTGTGCGCTAAGTGCTACGGCCGCAACCTCGCCACAGGACGCATGGTGAAGAAAGGTGAATCGGTGGGGGTCATCGCGGCTCAGTCCATCGGTGAGCCGGGTACACAGCTTACGCTGCGTACGTTCCACGTGGGTGGTACGGCGTCGAACATCGCCGACGAGTCGGAGATCAGGGCGAAAGCCGAGGGTGTCCTCGAGATCGACGAGCTGCGCATCGTGGAAAACGAGGCGCACGGCGAGAAGAAAACCATCGTTGTAGGCCGATCGGGCGAATTCCGTTTGATCGACAAGAAGACGGGGGTTGTCATCACGACCAACAACATTCCTTACGGTTCGGAACTCTTCGTAAAACCCGGAGACACGGTGAAGAAGGGCGACTTGATCTGTAAGTGGGATCCCTACAACGCGGTGATCATTTCGGAGGTGACCGGTACGGCCGATTTCGACAATTTCGAAGACGGCGTGACTTACCGCGAAGAAGTGGACGAGCAAACGGGTTACCGCGAGAAGGTAATCACCGAGCGTCGGGACAAGAAGAAAAACCCGGCCATCTTGATCTTGGACAAAGGCAAAAACGGCGAAGTGCTGAAAACGTACAACCTGCCTGTTGGAGCCCACGTGTCCGTTCAAGAGGGCAAGGAGATCAAAGCCGGTCAAGTACTGGCGAAAATCCCACGCGTTGCCGGTAAATCCGGTGATATTACCGGAGGTCTGCCCCGAGTGACCGAGCTGTTCGAAGCCCGTAACCCCTCCAACCCGGCGGTGGTATCGGAAATCGACGGAATCGTGTCGTACGGCAAGATCAAGCGAGGAAACCGCGAAGTGGTTGTGGAGAGCAAAACCGGTGAGAAGAAGAAATACTTGGTTTCGCTCAGCAAGCACATCCTGGTGCAGGAGAACGACTTCGTGAAAGCGGGTCAGCCCCTGTCGGACGGAGCAATTACCCCGAGCGACATTCTGGCGATCGAGGGTCCCACCAAGGTGCAGGAGTACCTCGTGAACGAAATCCAAGAGGTGTACCGACTCCAAGGTGTAAAAATCAACGACAAGCACTTCGAGATCATCGTGCGTCAAATGATGCGCAAAGTGGAAATCGAAGACCCGGGAGATACCACCATGCTCGAGAAGCAAAACGTGGAGAAAGTCGACTTCATGGAAGAAAACGACAACCTCTTCGGCAAGAAAGTCGTGGTGGACGCTGGAGATTCGACCAACCTCGTGGCGGGCCAATTGGTAAGCGCGAGAAAGTTGCGCGACGAGAACTCTCACTTGAGAAGAAAAGACCTCAAACCGGTGGAAGCGCGCGACGCGGTTCCGGCGACTTCGCGCCCGGTGCTCCAAGGTATCACGCGTGCATCGCTCCAAACCAAATCGTTCATCTCGGCGGCGTCCTTCCAGGAAACCACCAAGGTTCTGAACGAGGCGGCGGTAAGGGGAAAACGCGACGATCTTTTGGGCCTCAAGGAGAACGTTATCGTTGGACACCTCATTCCTGCGGGAACGGGTATCCGCGAATTCCACAAAGTCAACGTCGGTTCCAAATCGGATTACGACAAGATGATGAAAGAGAAAGTGGAGGCGGAATCCGGCGAGGAAGTGGAAGTCAAAGAATAAAGAACACACGGCGAAAAGACCCGGCAAGGGTCTTTTCGCTTTTATGAACCTGCCGTTGCGACGGTATGCAAAAAATCACGACCATGGCTGATCAATCGCCCAAGGATAAAAACCAACCCAACAAACTCAATATCGAACTCAGCGAGGAAGTCGCCGACGGTATTTATTCCAACCTGGCCATCATCACACACTCCAACGCCGAGTTCGTTCTCGACTTTGTGCGGGTGATGCCGGGCATGCCCAAGGCCCGCGTTAAATCGCGAGTGGTATTGACCCCTCAACACGCCAAAAGACTCCTCTCCGCATTGCAAGACAATTTGGAGAAGTACGAGGCCGTGCACGGAACCATCTCGGAAGGTCAACCGAACACCCACGGTGGCGGAACCGTACCGATGAACTTCGGCGGGCCGACGGCTCAAGCCTAATATTCAACCGATTTTTCGGGGTAGGGACAAGGTGTGCCGATTGCCCGTGATGCGCTTTGCGTGAGGGCGGAAGGCGGCATCCTCCCGGCCTATACGGCGTGGATGCGCTCCGTGCAGACAGCGACGAAGAAGCTCGTGGGGACGGATTGCGCAATCCCGACGGAAAGGACGGGAGTTAGAGCCTGTAGACCAACCCCGTACCGAGGGCTTTGATTCCCGTATGGGAATGTTTGAACGAGGAGGACGGGAACGGGTCCGGAAGTCCGACCCGGGGGCACGCCCAAAGAAACAACCCTTTGCATTCTCTCTGTAAATCAAGGTTTTCTCACGAGATTTAAATGAATTTCGGACGGGAGAAGAGTGCATAATTGTTGGTAACTTCGCAGAAAATCATACAAACCATGGCATATCGCAAGGCGTATTCGAACATTTTGGAAACCATCGGGGATACACCGATGGTGAGGTTGAATAGGATCAGTCGGCACATTCCGGCGACCATCTATGCGAAGGTGGAATATTTTAATCCGGGGCACAGCGTGAAAGACCGCATGGCGCTGAAAATGATCGAAGACGCCGAGAAGAGGGGTGATTTGAAACCGGGGGGAACGGTGATAGAATGTACCTCCGGGAATACCGGAATGGGGCTGGCGCTGGCGTGTGCGGTGAAGGGCTACAAACTGATTTGTACGCTGAGCGACAAGCAGAGCAAGGAGAAGATCGACGTGCTGCGCGCCATGGGTGCGGAAGTGATCGTCTGCCCGACCAATGTGCCCGCCGAGCATCCGGAATCGTACTATTCCGTGGCGGCTCGCTTGCACCGGGAAATCCCGAATTCGATTTATCCTTACCAATACGACAATCCGAGCAACGCGCAGGCGCATTACGAATCGACCGGGCCGGAAATTTGGGAACAGACGGAAGGCAAGATTACGCATTTCGTGGTGGGTGTGGGGACAGGAGGAACAATCTCCGGCGTGGGCAAGTACCTGAAAGAGAAGAATGCGAACGTGAAGGTTTGGGGTGTGGATACCTATGGGTCGGTGTTTAAGAAATACCACGAAACGGGTGATTTTGACGAGAATGAAATCTACCCGTACGAGACGGAAGGCATCGGTGAAGACATTCTGCCGAAAAACGTGGATTTTTCGGTGATCGACCGTTTTGAAAAGGTGACCGACAAGGACGGCGCACTGTACGCGAGAGAACTGGCGCGGAAAGAAGGGCTTTTTCTGGGCTACTCGGCCGGCTCGGCGTACGCGGCCATCGAACAACTGAAGGACGAATTGACGGAAGACGACGTGGTGGTGGTGCTTTTTCACGACCACGGGTCGCGCTACATTGGCAAAGTATACAACGACGACTGGATGCGGGACCGCGGTTTTCTGAACGTGGGCAACAAAACGGCCCTCGACGTGGTGAACAAATACGTGCACCTGCCTTTGGTGACGGTGGATGTGGACGAGCCGGTGTCGGAACTCATAGGCAAATTCAAAAAACACGACATCTCCCAGGTGCCCGTGATGGACAATGGTGAAGTGGTGGGCAGCCTGGACGAAAGAAGGGTGTTGGAACTGCTGATGGACGACAAGAATCCGGACGACATCAAAGTCGGAGAGGTCATGAAAGCACCTTTTCCCGTGGTGGACAGCAACGAGGATATTCACGACGTGGCGCGTCTGATGGATAAGACCATTACGGCCGTACTGGTGAAGATCGACGATCGATCCCACCACATCATTACCCGGCAGGACCTGATCACCGCGCTGCACAGATGATTCGCCTTCCGGATCAGACCGGAAGGGAAGTGCGGCTGGCCGCCCGGCCCAAGCGCATCGTATCGCTGGTGCCCTCGCAAACCGAATTGTTGGTAGACCTCGGGGCCGAAGCCGATATAGTCGGAGTGACGAAATTCTGTGTGCATCCGCCCGAACTGAAGAGGACCAAAACGGTGGTCGGCGGTACGAAAGATTTCAAGATTGACGTGGTATTGGCTTTGAAGCCGGATTTGGTGGTGGCCAACAAAGAGGAGAATCCCCGACCGGCGGTGGAACGCTTGGCGGAATCCCTTCCTACCTATGTGAGCGATGTCAGCGATCCGGATTCTTCGGCGGCAATGATCCGCGATTTGGGGGCGCTTTTGGGTCGCGACTTGGCGGCCGATGCGTGGTGCGCGCGGATGGATGATGCGCGCTCCCGACTTCGGCAAGCCGTGGAGGCATATCCCGGACGACGCGCTTTGTACCTTATGTGGAAAGGACCGTACATGGCCGCGGGTGTAGACACCTTCATATCGGCCATGATGGGGGAGCTGAACTTGGAGAACGCCCTTCGCGATCGCGCCAAAAACACGCGGTATCCCGCACTTTCGGTGGAAGACATTCGGACCCTGCATCCCGACGTGGTGTTGCTTTCGTCGGAACCGTTCCCTTTCGGTGAGAATCACCGCCGCGAACTCGCTGAGGAGCTGCCCGGTACGCCGCTGGTGTTGGTGGACGGGGAACCATTTTCGTGGTACGGCACGCGGTGGATCAAATCCTTGGACTCGCTGAAAGACTTGGCGGTGCGCATTCACCATTCGGTGTGAATTGGGGTGGCCTCAGGGCATCGGACTCCGGAAAATCTTAATTTTGCGCGTATGCACCGCGGGGTCCTCATTCAATTTTCGGTATTTCTGGGTTTTTTGTGGTCGTCGCTCACCGCGTCGGCGCAACCCACCGTGGGATTGGTGCTCAGCGGAGGCGGGGCCGCTGGACTGGCGCACGTCGGGGTGATCGAAGCCCTGGAAGAAGAGGGGATTCCCATAGACTACATCACTGGCACTTCCATGGGGGCGATCGTCGGGGCGTTGTACGCATCGGGTTATTCGGTGAAGGATATGAAGGAGCTGCTCGCCAAGCCCGAGTTCATCAACGCCGTGGAGGGCGAATTGCCCGAAGAGTTCGTCTATTACTTTTCCCAAGACCCGAAAGACGCATCCATCATCCGACTGAAACTGTCGTTGGAGCGGTTGCTTGAGGGAAGCATTCCCACCAATATCGTTACTCCCAACCTTTTGGAATACATGCTTCTCGATTACTTTTCGGGGGCTGCGGCCGTGGCCGGGTACGACTTCGACAACCTCATGGTGCCCTTTCGCTGTGTGGCCGCCGACGTGGCCGGAAAGCGCGAGGTGGTGTTCGACAGCGGCAGCCTTTCCCAGGCCTTGCGCGCATCGAGCACGTATCCGTTCTATTTCAAGCCGGTGACGGTCGACGGGAAATTGCTTTTCGACGGGGGGTTGTACAACAACTTTCCCGCCGACATCATGTACCACGAGTTCATGCCCGACATCATCATCGGCAGCAACGCAAGTTCGAATCTGGATCCGCCCCGGGAAGACGATTTCCTGTCGCAGATCCGCAGCATGATCACCTACCGCACCGATTTCGACATCGCCTGTGAGTACGGCATCGTCATCGAGCCCGAATCGTCGGTGGGGGTGTTTGATTTCGGCTCCATCCAATCGGAGATTCGCTCGGGGTACGAGGCGACCATGGCGAAGATGGACAGCATCAAGGATTTTTTGGGTGATACGCGCAGGAGCAGCGTGGAGATGGAAGAAAAGCGGCGCGCATTCCGCGAGAAGGTTCCCGAGAAAGTGATTCGTGGCGTAAATATCGTGGGTGATTTGAGCACCAAGCAAAAAGCGTACATTCAATCGACCATCGGTCCCCAACTCCACGACGGCAAATACACCTTCGACACGTTCAAGTCGGAGTATTTGAGATTGGCTCAAGACGGTAAGATTCGGTACATCCGTCCTTTGGCGCATTACGATTCCACGTTTTACGGGTACATCGTCGACCTGTACGTGACCCGCGAAACCGATCTGACCACCTATTTCGGCGGAAATTTCTCGTCGCGGCCCATCAACATGGGGTACGTGGGGGTGAAGTACGATTTTTTCAACCGCACGGCCACAGGGCTTTTCGCCAACAGTTACTTCGGTAAGTTTTACGGCTCGGTGATGTTGCGCGCCAACATCGATTTCGGCGGCAAACAGCGCTTCCGCATCGAGCCCCACGCCATTTTGAACCGGTGGGATTACTTCAAAAGTTTCGCCACGTTTTTCGAAGAGTCGCGCCCCTCGTACATCGTCAAGACCGAAACCTTCGGCGGCCTCGGTTGGGCGTCGTCTTGGGGAAGCAACACCGTACTTCGCGGCGACGTGCGCTTCGGCGAAACGCGCGACCGCTATTACCGCACGCAGGATTTCACGGCCCAAGATACGGCCGACATCACTCGGTTTACGTTGGGCACGGTGGCGGCCGGCGTGGATCGCAACACGTTGAACAGAAAACAGTACCCCAATTCAGGCACGCGCTTGCTCATGAGCGTTCGGGGAGTCTTTGGCCGGGAGAACACCGAGTCGGGCAACGTGGGACCGCCTGTGCACGATTTCTCCGCCGATCGGCATTGGCTCACGGTCTTGTTGAGGTACGAGAATTACTTCGCTCATCTCGGCATCCTCACCTTGGGTGGCGAAGTCGAAGCGGTGTACTCCACGAAGCCCTTCTTCGAGAACTACACGGCCACCCTGATATCGTCGCCGGCATACACGCCGCTGCCCATGAGCAAAACCATGTTTTTGAACGAGTTCAGGTCGTCGCGCTACGCTTCGGTAGGTTTAAAATCCATCCTCACCGTTCGGCGGCGTTTCGAATTCCGCGTCGAAGGATACGGGTATCAGGCCTACCGCGATCTGATGCGCACCGACGACAACAAGGCCATGTATTCCGAGCCCTTCCCGCGCCCCCTCTTCGTAGGAAGCGGCGCCCTTGTGTACCACAGTCCCCTGGGCCCGCTCAGTCTCAACCTCAACTACTACGAGAACAGGGAAGACGGACCTTGGAGCCTGTTTTTCAATTACGGCTTCACCATCTTCAACAAAAGCGTCTACGAGCTTTGACGGAGCGCTGCGGAATGCGCTAGCCCTGAAGGGGCGAGATACAACCGGCGGGCGCTGCGGAATGCGCTAGCCCCGAAGGGGCGTAATACGCCACCGATGGGTATCGCCCGTCGGCTATCGGGCTCTGCCCACGACCTAGCCCCGAAGGGGCGAGATACGCTAAGGGCGGGCATCGCCCGTCTGCTCTGGGGCTCTGCCCACCGCATAGCCCCGAAGGGGCGAGATACGTCACCGATGGGTATCGCCCGTCGGCTGTCGGGCTCTGCCCACCACCTAGCCCCGAAGGGGCGTAATACGTTAACGACGGGTCCTGCCCGTCTGCTACAGACGGGTATCGCCCGTATAGCCCCGAAGGGGCGTAATACTCACATCATGGGATCACACCCTTCCCGGACTGCCGCACCCCTTAATTCCTACAACCACTTCCAACTTCTCTCGCCAACTTATCCATCCACCCCTCGGTCGATCAACGGAACGTACCTCTCGTGCAGGATGCGGAAGTGGTGCCTTTGATGCGACACGATGGCCCTGCCGATACCCGAAAGCGGCATGTCGTAATCGGAAAATACGCAGCGAATGTCCAGCATCCTCGGGCTAAAAGATTCGAACAGCAGTACGGTCGACTGACGTACCGCGCGAAGTTCGTTCACCAAATGTTCTACCGTCAAATCATCGGCGTTGGAGTTCGCACCCATGACCTCTTGGTCGTGCCCCACGGGGATCGTTCCTTCGCGTCGAGCGAAAATGAGGGCTCTGAAACACCAAATCCTCTCCCAGTCGATCAGGTGCTGAAAAATCGTCCGGACCGTCCACTTGCCTTCCTCGTACGTTCTCAAGCCTATCCTATTCAGTTGGGCGACGTCGAGTTCATCGATTTCCCGCAAGCTTCGCTTGAGGGAGTCCATGAGAGCTGAGTGTTCGGTGAACTCGTGCGCTGTTTTCATGGGTGTTTTTCGCTTCAATTAAATCGAATGGCCTTCGCGGGGTGGATGCGGTTTACCGCCAAGGCCGGCAAGATCATCATTACGAGGCAAACCGCGAACGTGCCGGCGTTCAGCACCAGCAAATAATCCCAACGGATCAAGACAGGCACCTCCGAAACGTAATAGTTTTCCGGGTCCAAGGTCAACCACCCGAAATGATCCTGTAAGAAACAAAATCCCAACCCGACGGCGTTTCCCACCACCAATCCCACCAGGATGATCACCGCCGCTTGGTGCAGGAATATGCGCTGTACCAATGCGGTAGTCGCGCCCATGGCCTTCAATATACCGATCATCGTGGTGCGTTCCATGATCAGGATGAGCAGCGCACTGCTCATATTGATCACCGAAATGAAAATCATCAAGGATATGATGATCCACGAATTCATGTCCAGCATTTCCAACCAGTTGAAAATCTCCGGCGAAGTCTGCTTGATGTTCGTCGTTCTCAAATTATGGTCCAGGTGCTCGTAAATGAACAGGTCCATGGTTTCCAAATCCTTGTAATCTTCAAGCACCACCTCGAATCCTCCCGTGTAGTACCGTCCGCTACCGCCCGAAGTGGTGATCGACGTCGCGTCCACGTCCGGACAATGGCAGAAGCCGCGATCTTTGATGCCGCTGACGTGAAAAAACGCAGTGTCGGGAATGGTCTCGCTTCGGTCGGTTACCACGGCGTAGATCGTCGTGTCGCCCAGAATGCAGAATCCATGCGGACCCGCTCCCGCGAGGGAGTCTGTGCTCCATCGTATGCGGTGGTCGCCGTCGCCCCCGAAAGCGTGCGCCTTCAGATACACCCGACCATTGATGCAACCTTGCGCCGTCAATGCGGCGTCCAGCCCCCACTGGTTGATCTCCCGCACCTGATCCAAATCGATGAAAACGAATTGAGCGTCCAAGTCCTGCAAACCCGTGTCGTAAATCGCACTCAACCGAAAATTCCTACGGCTCATGCCGCCGCGAGCGTTTTGGAAGTAAATGGGAACTTGGTCGCCCACCGTCAATTGCAGTCGCCCCGCCAAAAACGAAGAGATCATCACATCGCCCTTGGCAGAGTCGGTGCCGAATTCGGGGATGGCGCCTTCCTTGATTTTGTCGTCGAAAAAACTCCAATCGTAATCCGCAGCGACCCCTTTGGCGATCACCCCCTGGATGTTTTCGGGCGTCTCGATCACGCCCTCTTTCAAGGCATACACGTGAATACTGCGCACCCGGTCGAGACTGTCCAACCCCGGATAGAAGGGCTGATCCATCCGCAGCTTAGGATAACTCAATCCTTGGGGCGAACCGAAGTTGGTGATCTGGATGTGCGACCCGAAGCCGATCACCTTTTCCCGGATTTCGGTTTGAAATCCGATCACGATCGCCACGGCGGTGATCATGACCGCCATGCCCAAGGCGATGCCGATCATGGCGATTCTGACGATGGGGCGGGAAAGGCCTTTTTTTGTACTTTCCCGCCTCATTAGGCGTTTGGCTATAAATCGTGAGGTGTTCAACCGCGTAAATTCTCCCCGACAAAAGTATGAAAATCGCTCTCCCTTGGTCTCTTCCTGTTTTCTTCGCGCTGTTGTTGCCGATCTGTGCATCGTGTACGGGCGAAAACCCCCGTGCGAATGGTGTTGGCGGAGATTTAACTACCACGGCCGGGACCGTGGAAGCGGACGCCGAACATACCCAACCGGATGCGGAAGTTCTTCCCGGCATCTATTCCATGCCGACGATCGTCAGGCTGTTGGGAAACAGGAAGGTCGGCATCACTACCAATCACACCGGAATGATCGGGCACGTGCACTTGGTCGACACGCTCTTGGCTTCGGGGGTGAACGTCGTCTCGGTGTTTGCGCCGGAGCACGGATTTCGCGGTGACCGCCCCGACGGCGAGCGCATCGAGGCTTTTCGCGATGAGCGGACGGGGTTGCCTATCCATTCCTTGTACGGCGCTACCAAGAAGCCCACACCCGCACACATGAAAGACGTGGAGATCATGCTTTTCGACATCCAAGATGTAGGTGCGCGGTTTTACACCTACCTGTCCACCTTACATTACGTCATGGAGGCGGCGGCCGAAAAGAACATCCCTGTGGTGGTGCTCGACCGTCCCAATCCGAACCTCCAATGCGTCGACGGGCCGGTTCTGGACCTGAATTACGCATCCTTTGTCGGGATGCACCCCGTACCTGTGGCGTACGGCATGACGATAGGGGAGTACGCGCGCATGATCAACGGCGAAGGCTGGTTGAGCAACGGCGTCAAAGCCGATTTACACGTGGTGCCCTGCATCGGGTACGATCGCAACACTGCTTACGATCCGCCAATCGCTCCGTCGCCGAACCTGCCCGATGCGCGTTCCGTTCATCTCTATCCCTCCCTTTGTTTTTTCGAAGGCACTACCGTGAGCGTGGGTCGGGGAACCCCTCACCCGTTTTCCGTAATCGGCGAGCCGACCAATGAAAAAGGCGATTTCACCTTCACCCCCGTACCTGTACCGGGTGCATCGATGAACCCAAAGCACGAAGGAGTGGAATGCAGAGGGTATGATTTGAGGATGGAAGTCACACCCACAAAAACCCTAAAACACCTCGATATTTCTTGGTTGGTCAAGATGTACGAGGAAACCGCCGACCGGGAAAAGTTTTTTGACCGCCCCGATTTTTTCGACCTGCTCGCAGGAGGGAATTCCTTGCGACTGGCCATCATCGCGGGCAAATCCGAAGAGGAAATACGCGCCATGTGGCGGAAAGATTTGGAAGATTTTGCCGGTATCCGCGCAAAGTATTTGATTTACCCTTGAAAATCGCCACCCGATAACGTCGCGGTGATCGCAACGTACAAACAACAATTCGAAACCTGAGAAATGGATACTGTACTCGATATTTTCACGGATGTGTTGCCCATTTTGCTCGTCATCGGCGCTGCACTTTATCTTTTTCACGAAACTCTTCGCTTCATCGAGAAGCGCGACAAACGCGTTGTACCGCCTTCGCCCGCTGCCCCGGAATCAGAGCCTTCCCCTCCCGTGCAATCGGAGTATTTCGCCAAGCTCCGACTCCAGGCGGCCGAACGCTTCGCCCTCTATTTGGAGAGGATCAATCCCGGGCGGTTGGTCATGCGCCTGCACCGCAGTGGAATGACGGCCGTCATGCTTCAGAACGAAATGCTTCGCACCATCCGCGAAGAGTTTGACCACAACCTCTCTCAGCAGATATACATTTCCGAAGGCTCTTGGGAACTGATCAAAAACGCCCAAATGGAAATGATCAAGTTCATCAACGCCACCGCGCAGGGGTTAAAAAAAGACGCTTCGGCATTGGAATTCGGCGATCAATTGCTCAAGGCCGCCGCCATGATAGACAAGCTGCCGGGCGACGTGGCGCTTTCGTACTTGAGAAACGAAAGCCGCCGCATCATGCACTCTCCGGTGCGGAAATCCGCCTGACGACCGCCGCGATTCGTGGTACTTGCCGGTGTTTTTTAATGAACAATACCCTGCATGAGGATGGCTGAGAGGATTGCGCCGAATGTGCCGACGGCGTATCCCAAAACCGCGAGCAACACGGCAACCGGTGCCAAAACGGGGCTGAATGCCGAAGCCACGATGGGCGCCGACGCCGCACCTCCGATGTTGGCTTGGCTGCCTACGGCGATGAAAAAGAGGGGCGCACGGATCGACCTTCCCACGAACAACAAGATGGTGATGTGGATGAAAATCCAAATGAACCCGATCAGAAGGATGTTCTTGAAAACGTCCCACTCACGGATCAACTGCCCGATGTCCATGTGGAGCCCGATGGTGGCGACCAGAAAGTAGAGGAAAATGCTTCCGAATTTCGATGCCCCGGCGTTTTCCAGCTTGCGGGCGCGGGTGAACGACAAAACCACGCCTCCGATCGTCGCGAAAACCACCAACCAGAAAAAGGAACTGCCGAAGGAAGTGAACAACCGGATCCAAGATTCGGGGTTCTGCGCCAGTGCGGCCGTGATTCGGCTTTCGATGGTCGGTGAGATGAAGTCGCTCAGCAAATGCGCGATGGCCACGGTTCCGAAAGCTACGCCGACGATGACCGCGATGTCGGTAAACGTGGCGATGCGCGCTCCCGCCAACTGCTGGGTCTCCATTTTGACTTTCAATTCGGTGATGGCGGAGTTATCGGCTTTGATCTTTCGGTCGAGGCGGTCGGAAATTCCCGCGCCGAAAAGCAAAACGGCCATCCAGATGTTGGCCACCGTCACGTCCACCACGATCATCGCCGAAAACAGCGTGTCGCTCGCACCGTAGATTTCTTTCATGGCCGTCTGGTTGGCGCCTCCGCCGATCCAACTTCCCGCGATGGTGGTCAGTCCTCGCCAAATGGCATCCGGTCCGCCGCCTTCCAACAGTGACGGTTCGAATTGCCCGACGATCCACAGCGCGATCGGGCCGCCTATCACGATGCTTACCGTCGCCGTGAAAAACATGATCAGCGCTTTCGGGCCCAAGCGCCATACTCCCTTCAGGTCGATGTTGAGGCAGAGCAGCACCAAACTGGCCGGGAGCAAAAACCGCGAGGACATGAAATACAAGCGCGCGGAAGATTCGGGGGAAACGATGCCCAGCGAATTCACGATGGAGGGAACGAAGTAGCACAGCAACAGCGCCGGAACGAATTTGTAAAACCCGGCGAACCGCCGCATGCCGGAGGTCTTGAAGATCACCGCCAGAATCACGGCAAGGATACCGAAGCTTATCGCGTCATTTTCAAATGGAATGTTCATCTATCGAGCGCTGTTTTGTGGATGCCGCAACGCACCCACCGGTATTTGGACTACCTCAAATTCCCTCGGAACGCCGCTTTTCGACGGAGACCGAAATCGGGAAAAGGCCAAAAATAGAAAATACATCTTCGGTATGTAGTCCGTAGGGGAGAAGGTGGACTTCCTCTTTCTCAAACGCGCCTCTCCGGGCGGTTTCTCTACGTGGTACATCCTGTTCGGTCAATCCTTTCGCTCGTCCCGACGCAGAATTTGAAACAACAAATACAGCCCGATAAAAGCCGCGATGATGAACAGGATGAGCGCGAAAGCCGGGTATCCCGCGATGTTCCACCGGCTGGGAACCCGCACCAGCATGGCCGCACCTACGATCAGCGCTGCGATGATCAATCCCGCCGTGATGCGGTTGGCCACTTTTTGGAATGCATCCGTAAACCGCTGTTCATCGATCGCGTCGATCTTGATCTTCATGCGGTTTTCGGCGAGATTTTCAGTGATCGAGTTCAGTCTGTAGGGAAGATTCTCGGTCAGTTCTTTCATCTCCAAAAACACTTCCAGCAGGTTCCCGGGCCGCAAGTCCTCTTTCATTTGCTTCTGCATCAGGTCTTGCACCTGTCGCTTCAACGTCTTTTGCAGATCGTATTCGGGGTTTAGAAAAGCCACGATCTGATCCATGTTCAGCAGAATCTTTCCCAAAATGTTCAGTTCCACCGGAATGTGAATCCCTTCCCTCGCAGCCAATTGATTCATCTTAATCAGCACTCTGCCCGTTTTCAAGTCTTTCGCCAAGGTGTTTTCCTGTTCCTGAGTTTTGCGAATGACGTTCTTTCGAAAAGCGTGCAAATCTTTTTTGTCGTCGTACTCGCTGATGCTTAGCAGGATGTCCGTCACCCGCGACCCGTCGAAATTGCTGAGCGCGATCAGCAGCTTCAGGATGGCGTCCCGCATTTCCCGGCTGAATTTGGCCACCATTCCCAAGTCCATCAGCGCGATCCGGTTGTCGGGCGTCAGAAAAACATTTCCGGGGTGTGGGTCGGCGTGGGCAAACCCGTCTACCACGATCTGTTTCAAATAGCCTTCCACCAAATCGTCGATCAGCGGATCCATCGACGTATCGAGTCGCTTCAGTGGCGAAACCTTCGTGATTTTCACCCCTTCCACGAATTCCATGGTCAATACCCTCGCCGTGCAATAATCGGCGATGGGGGCCGGCACGAACAAATGCCGAAAACCTTCCATATTCGATTTCAGCGCCGACAGATTTTGCGCTTCCAATGAGTAATCCAACTCTTTCAGAAGCACGTACCGCAATTCTTCGATCACGTTGTGCACCGCGTAGTCCCGAGCCACCTCGCTGATGCTCTCCACCTTTTCGGATATCGACATCAAAGTGTCCAGATCTTCGATGAATCGCTTGCGAATCCCAGGCCGCTGAATTTTCACCGCCACCTTTTTGCCGGATGGCAATACGGCTACGTGTACCTGCCCGATGGACGCGCTCGCGAGAGGTTCTTTTTCAAACGAGGCGAATGCCTTGGAAATGCGCATCCCCAGTTCTTCCTTGATGATGTCTTCAATCGTTTCGTACGGCACTTCCTCCACGTCGTCTTGAAGAGTCGCCAACGCTTCCAAATAGGGTTCGGGCAACAAGTCCGGACGCGTGGACAACAGCTGGCCGAACTTCACGTACGTCGGCCCCATTTTCACCAAATCTTCCGCGAATTCTTCCGGAGAGTGGTCGAATTCATAATCTTCCGCACCGCCTTCCGATTCGGACATTCTTTCTTGGGTATACGTAAACACGTCGCTGTTCCAGTATTTCATCATGAACTTGAAAAAGCGTACGTACTTCTCGGTTTTTTCAATGATGTTGCTCAAAATCCCATTTTTGGTTTTTCGCCCATTCCGCGCCGGGCCTCGAGCGCTCCGACCACCGAATCGGCCGTTTCTTCAACATACTTTCCACATACATTGTTGTCGCCGCCTTTCGTTCCGGCAGGTCGCCCATGCGTGAACGCGCAGGGTGTTTTGGGTTTTTGTGGGTGTGTCTTCAATCAAACGTTTCCCGCCGGGATTCCATCCGCCTTTCCCATCGCGATTGGCGGGTGAGCGCACCGGAGGGGTCGGGTGGTCGGGGCATTTCATCCGTAGGCGATATCCCTTCCAATGGGGACAATAAAAAAGCCCCGCAGCGATTCGCTGCGGGGCTTTGG
>CAZNOG010000025.1:0-26112 GCA_964574635.1 uncultured Cryomorphaceae bacterium
CGCTCGGCGGCGTGGGTCGGATAAGCCCGTGGGGGTGGTACACCGCACGCAAATTGCCGTTCTCGTAATAAAAATTACCGAGGTAGTCCGTCGTGGCGGTTCCGGGAGGGGGGCATTGGGTGTTCGGCGGACAATCGAAGGTTTCCACTTGCTTCTGCATTTTGTTGCCTGCGGCATCGTAAAGGTAGCGAATTTGGTAGGAATGTCCTTGATGCGAAAAACTCGTGCGCCGCGGTAGGTTCAATGGGTTGTATTCAAAGGTGGTGTGGCGATTTTTGTCGTGAGTCAAGCGACCGGACTTGTCGTAAATGTACTCTTCGGTTTGGTTGGCACCATCGGTAAAATGACGGTAATAATTGGTTGAACCTTGGTCGCCCGCGTCATTCACGCTTTTAAGTTGGTAGCCGTTGCCGTAGTCATAGACCAGTTCGTCCATACGCTGATACTCGAGAGGATCGGCATTCAACGGGTTTTGGCTTCGGTTCAAACGGGTGATATTGCCTCCGAGGTCATAATCCACGGATTCGTCGTAAAGCACGGGAAAGCCGGGATCGTCTTTGAACACACCGGGAGTAGAAGGTGCATCGGAGGCATAATCGGCATGGATCAATTGCCCGAAGTCGTCATACAAATAAAAATAGGCGTGACGGTCGAGGACGGAACCGTCCTGTTCGGGAGTTTTGGCGTTCCACGTCATCGAAGACACATTACCTCCATATTGCTTTACCACAGATTTGTTGGAGGGGTCTGTGGGGTCATATTCGGGACTCAGGTCGAAGTAAGTCAGTTCCTGACCGAATACGTCGTTGTCGTCTTCGTTGAAGGCGTCGACAATCAGGGCCGAATTGTTGATGTGCGTCAAACGCCCTTGGTCATTGTATCGGTAGTCGATGTTCTGCATGAATTTGTCTACGCCTTCCGGGCGATGCAGACCCATGCGTCTCAACTTACCGTCATCGTCGTATTCCATTTTGCCGACCAGCACTTCGGGGTCGTCATCAAGCTTGCAGTACGTACGGATTTGACGCCCGCTGTAAACATCGTAAACGTAGCGAGTGGTGAAAGTGTGGGCATCCGCATTGGCATCGTACAAATGAGTCTGAACTGTTTTCTCGACTTGCTCCCTTTCATTGTAGTACGTGTCGATGCGGTCGTATCCACCGAGGTGGTTTTCGGTGAAGGCCTGTATGGGTCTTTGATCGTCGTCATACCAGCTTACGGTGGTGAGCATGCCTCCGAGGGTATTGTCCGTATTCAAAATTCTCGTTTTGCTGCCGGTAGCCAAACCGCGGGTCATTTCCGTAGGTTGTGTAATATCATCAAAAGGAACGAAATCAAAAGTCAAGGGATACTCGAAATCGTAACCGTCGAAATAATACACATTGAACACATCGTTTTCGGATACGGGGGGATGTGAAAGGTTGGTGTAGCCGAAGATGCTTCCCGAGGTCCCTTCGAAGGTTTCACCTTTTCCCGCATAAATGTTGGCCAATGTTTGGTGAGCCTCTCTGTCTTGCGAAGAAATGATTTCTCCCTTGAGTACCACCCGGCCCCTTGTATCGTACTTTACGAAAGACCACTTACCGTCACCGTCATGCTTCTGTTGAGCGTTTCTCGTCAAGATTACCCTATCCTTATTGTCGTATACATACTCCACTCTGCCCTGGCCGGGCACGTTTCGATATGCCACGCGGCCTTTGGCATCGTACTGCCTGTAAGTAATCAAATCCGCGAAAACTCCTGTTGTAGCGTTGGTGTTCAAGGTGAAATTTTCTGCCATTCGTTCCACTGCGATGGCGGGGATTTCCATTACAGGACGATCAAAAACATCGTATACGGTATACGACGTGATTTTCCGGACTGCCGGGTTATTCACGTCGATGGTGCCCGTGGCGATATTTCCATGCGAGTTGATGCCCGAATTCAACAAGCTTTGCACGGCTATTTGTCGACCCCGCAGATCCGTATACGTAATTGTTACTCTGCCGTCGCCATCAATCGTTTTGGTTTTCCTCAACTGTGCGGGCGCGTAATTGTCTGTGGAAGAAGCTATCCCATTCTGAAAATCCCATTTCATAATTTGGTCATCCGCGGTATTGTATCCGTATTCGACCGTGGTGGAATGACCCATCCCCGGCTGAAGTTCTTCTCCGACTCCCCCTTTTTCAATAGGCCTTTGCAACGGGCTGTTTTCCACCACTGTTTCAACGAATGGTGCAGATGTCACTTCTTGCGGATCCCATTTGTTTTGATAATAATTCGCTTGGTTGGTTTTGACATCTTGGATATATCCCTCATTTCCAACCAAAGGAGATAAATAGGGGAGATACTTTTTCAATTCCCGACCGAAGGGATCATATTCGGCAAAGCTCACACGACTTTTCGTCGACATGGCGATACGCCAATCCACAGCTTGGCGAAACCTTCCAAAACCGTCAGTGTACTCAGTGCGTTTCTTTACTTCCGTATTCGATAACCCGGCATTTTCCACCTCTTGTTTGGTCATGTCGAAGCGCACCGGCGTGTAGGAATGACGCACGTGGAAACTGTTCACATCCTCGGGGTTCTTATCTTGGTATTCAAAGTAATTGATCACGTGATTTTCCGCGTCCAACATCCATCTTACCCTGCCTTTGGCGTCGTATTCGAAGTTAACTATTCGTCCCCCCGGGTCTCCTTCAAAAAGAAGCTTTCCATCGGGGTAATAACCCTTGGTGGTCATGGTCGCATCGATTTCGTGGAGGCGGAGCTCGTCGATATGCACGACACCGTCCGCATCATTGGTGGCGACATCCATGGTAATCCAATTTCCGTCGGAGGTCCACCTAAATTCCTTCTCATGGTAGACCCAGCCGTTTCGCTCCACGCTACTTTCTTTCAAGACCGTGGACCCGGAGCCAAATTGAATGGCCAATTCACCTTCCCTCGACCAAAACGAAAGCAAATAAGTGCCGGCTGGAAGATACTTCTCATCGTTATCGTAATCTCCGATAAGTATGGAATTGAATTTGCTTTGATCGGTCAATTTGTAGTAATTTCTTCCTGAAGGGCTATAATCATTCGCACTTACCGTTTCAATGTACTGCTCATCCGGATTCCATCCACCGTGGTATTCGTCTTCGAAGGAAGTGTAACGGGAGTTAAAAAATTTGCCGTTGGAGATGCGAGCGATTGAACGATCCATATTTCCCTTTATAACCGATAAAGTACGTCCTTGGTTATCCGTTGTTTTGTGGATTCTTTCCTTTCCATCATACTTGAACTCTTTCACCAAATCATTTTCACCGACTGTATACATATCATGAATGGCATCCTCTAAAGGTACATTCAGATTTTTTTTCTCAACCGTTTTCGTAACAAGAAGATGACCGTTGACAATAAAGAGCCGGTTGACGGATAAATCATCTACAATCACTTGCTCTCCAGTGGGTTCTTGGTGCTTTCTCCAGGTGTAGTGTGCAATCTTTTCCAATCTATTCACGGAGCTAATGTCTTCAATGAATGAGCATTGTACAATTGAACTTCCAAAATCCAAGAATTCGGAGTAGCACAATTGGCCGGGTTCAACCACCTCGCCACCGGCCATATGGAAATTATACAACCATCCCGCCCCTTGGATACTACCGTCCGAAAGCTCTACCGTTTCACGCTCCTTTACGTTCGGAAATTCATCATTATCAATATAATCATATGTGATCTTAGTTTCTTGCTCTTCGCCTTCTTCGTACTCAATAGTTTTTATTTCACGTATCCGGGTTATTTCGGGAATGATTTGATATCCGTATTTCCGTATATGCGTCAGATCACCAAAATCGTCATTATGTCCATTGCGTTGGATTTTAGTAGCTACGTTAGCCCACAGCCCTTCTTCCTCAAACATAAGTTGCTCATAATCATAAATCGTCTCTTTAATGACTTGATCATTGACATCACGAACTTCTTCCTTTCTCAGGGTAATTCGTTTGGATTCGCCCTCCATGACCGGCAAGAAAGGATACCAAAGATTTCTTTCGTTCAGAGGTTCAAAATCGAAGTATTTCAATTGCCTTCCTATTACTGACCGGGAGTCGGCGGTAGGATTACCGGACGTATTGTTTCTGGTTATGTATTCCTCTACATTCGTATAATAAACTGAATTGGAGCGGAGATACCCCGCAGTATTAAACGAACTGGTTTGGGTATATATGGGGTATACATTTCCCCATTTCATGAATTGATTGGATCTATACAAAGTATTTGGTTCTACGGGAATCACCCCACTGGACCGTAATGGATTTTCAAAGTTGTCATACAAAAAATTTCGTGCCGTAATCTCACCGTTTCCGTTGTTTAGGGTTATAGATTTGATTCTCAACCCGCCTGCCTTCTTGCGATAAGATACAGGATCTCCAGGGTCATGGCCTCGAAAAGATACATTGACAGTTGGTGGTGGGACGGATACTGGGCAAGTTGATTCCACGTTATTCGGAGAACGGGTAACACTGTATGATTCATCAGGCGATAAATACACCCAATACCATTCACCATAATTCATCTTCAATCTATTAAAATTACCGCCCCCGTCATAGGGTACTAAATACCCCGCATTTTCCTCATTCGGGCAACCTTGTGGATTATACTTGATTCTCACCCATTGTGGATGGTCAACGACTTGCCCGAGATAGACAGAGTTGTTCCAATACTCCGTATTGCCACTGGTTGCGGATTTTAATAGAGACATCGGCTTTTGTCCTTCCACCGGCTGATTCAAATTTTCAACATATGAATACTCGTTCAGTTCGTATTCAAACCCCACTGTTCTACCACTTCGGAATTTTATTGATTTTAATGTACCGGCGGAAGCGGCTGTGATATGGGGCTCACGATTATTGTTGCTAGAAAATTGTCTGATGATATCTAACTTATTAATATAATTATTCTCATCGCCATATTTAATGTCCGGACGCGTCAATAAATTGGTGTTCATGGTTGAAAATACGGATCCGTAAACAAAATTCGCATAACCCCAATGGTCAATGTTCTTATTGTCCGGCTCGGGAAGGGGATAAGATATATATTCGAAATCCATCTTTTCAAGCTCTCCAAAAGATGGATAACCTCTTTTAATCAAACTCTTTAAAAAAAGACGGTTCGTCATTCCGATGTATTCATGAACAAATTCATACTCTTCAAGAAGTTCGTTATTCGTGTTGTATTTTCGTACGAACTTCAATGCTCGACTGTCCGGAACGTCCAGCCTTGGTTCAGTGTCGTGAATAAATTCCACATATCCACCGTCAAAATGTATTTTTTTTACATACCGCTTCTTTACGATTACATCGCTCTTTCGGTCGCTTTCTCCAACAATCGGAGACCCGGTAATATTATAAACGGTTCTTGATGAGTTCAGACTTTCGTACTCATAATCCATGGATTCAAAATATTCAAAATCATAAGAATTCCGTCCAAACCTGTTCACTACTTCCGTCAATAACCAAGAAGAATTCACGGGAAAATTCTCAATATCAACCAATTCATCATATACTGTTTTCTCGGGAAGGCCGAAGGTGAACAAATTTCCACTTTGATCGGTGATGGAAAACTCATCCAGTCTGGCGTACGCATCGGTTTTTGCGGAAATTCTGGAAGTGGACTTTTGCAGATCCCGGAATCTGCTTTGGGTTTCAATAGTTTGATTAGCACCCAACGAACCTCGCTGGATAACAAATTTACCGGAATATTGACCACCAACCACAAATCCAAAATAATCCGGTGAAAGGTCAAGTTTTCCTTCTGGTAAAAGCCTAAGAGTTGGAGATTGTAATATACTAAATTCCAGGTCAGGATTAACCTCAATATTATACATTTGACTTTGATCAATAGGGTAAAACTCAGGGGTGATTGTGTTCAAATATCCAACACCACCTATGATCATCTCATCAGGACAGTAAATAGGAGGTGTATAACAAGGACTAAAAATATGTAAACTATTCAAATCATCCGGCAGGCCATTTGTGTACCTCGTCACTGCTCCTCCGGCGTCAATCATCCAACCTTGCCCAACTCTCGAAGCCTTGGAATCCACTTTGATTCCGTCACCGGAATAAGACAATGTAATAGGGAGAGAAATGCCGTCTGAAACCAAATTGAACAGGGTAATGGTATAAACCATTTTCCCGGTTTGATGATTTACATTGCTCGATTCCTGAAATGGAGTATTGCCTCTGGCGTCTATAACATCTTCCGTTTGGCCTTTTACATTTGTTGTAAAGAACGTAAGCACCAGTAGTCCGGTAGGTATAAAGGTTTGAATGGAGATTTTCATCGTCTTCCAATAATGAAACCGACTCTTAAGTCGAATTTCGGTTTGATGTTGTTTTTTGAGTTGATGTCATATCTGATCTCTACACTGCTGCCTCCCAAGGCTGAAATAGGTGAAATCAGACGTAGAATTAGTGGCATTCCAAAGGAATAATCGTAATGCTTGAGGGCATGAAATTGGTTCTGGGCAGGGGCTTCCAAGTTGTTGATGATGGTTTCAATGCCCGCTCCGAGGAAAACAAACTTCCAAACGCGATAATCTGCATTTGCTCCAAAGGAGTAGTTGGAAACCAAGGTTGCATCAAAACGAAGATCTTCTCCAAAACCCATTTTGGAACCATTTAATATCGAATTGGCTTCCACATTCAAACCTATATCCCCGGAAACCTTGTAACCACCGGTGAGTACAATACTCAATCCCTCCGGATAATATCCCGTAGGATTCTCCCAACTGAAATCCATCCCACCATAAAGTCTGTCCCAAAACCGCTTGGCTTTCACGGCATCCACCGCGGGATCACGAGATTTCTTTGTTTTAGTATCTTCATCATTTGTATCAGACCCCTGCAATTCAGCCATTCTTTCCCGCGCTTCGGCGATTAGCTCTGATGTGTTTTTGATTTCCGACAGCGCGGCTTTGTCGAACAAGCCACCCGCATTTAAACTCTCTTTTAATGCTTGAAGCGCACCTTCCCCCGTGAATTCCGAATTGCCTGCGTTTTCCGCGGCCATTGCCAATGCTTGATGATAGTCCGGTAAAACGCCGGCCATTTCAGATTCAAATTCAGGTGTGGCGGAGGCAAATTTCATCAAACCGTGATTCTTATCAGCAAAGCGCGAGATGAGTTTTCGGTCTTCGGCTTTATAAGCAGCCCACAATGCGGACCGTATTTTCATTTTACGCAACAACTTGCGCTGTTTTTTCGTGCCCGCCGAAAATGTGTTTTCATAAATGCGTATGCGCTTCGTCATGTATTCGGCGTAAAATTTTGAGCCGGTTTTTACGGTTTCCTTTTTCCGCTGTTCCGCAACAAGTTCAGGGTTTGGATGATCCCCACTTTCCAGAGCCTCAAAATTGAGCAAGGCCGCAAGGTGTATTTGTTCCGCCTTATGATGATACCTCGTTTGTTGGTCTGGAGTTGTTTTCATCCTATCGGATTCAACCTTGCCGAAAGATGCCATCGCCGAACGCATCAGCATGTCCGCACGAAATTCATTGCTATCACACAAACTGGACAACAGCTCATCCTCCAGGGCAACAAACTTTAAGAAACTCTTCCGATAGGCTTTTTCACTCCGCCGATTCAGCAGGGCTATGTGCGCTTGATAATCTTTGTTGAAATTGCTCAAATCACTCAAACTCGGTGGTTTGAGAATGTTTTTATGCCCTGAAAGCACATCATTCAAACTAGGCAGTTTCGATGGGAGCTGAGCAAACAACGCACCCCCTGTCAATAAGGTGAATGTGATCGAAGTCAAAATCAAATACGTGGAGCGACTTAACACCTCTACACTCTTTAGGTATTAGTAAAGTAACCGGCAAACTTCCTTCGCTCTTTTTTCTTTCATCCCCACATGCCTCTCGGCAATTATATGTCTTTTGATTCAATTGGCAAAATTTTGGGCTGAAAATTTTACCCACACATATTCAAAGGAAATTATCATACTGGATATCAACACTCAAAATCCAAGTCAATCAATAATCCTATCCATATATTATACATTACACTTAAATTTTGCACAATTGCAGGAGCGGTACATTAATTGAATACATTTCGTCAATTACATCTTCCATAGAACCCACGGCAATCGTCCACACCATTTGGATGATCAACGCGATTCTTCCGACCTTTGTACCGTGAACAAGACGGAAGCCTGGATCAGGGCCATGAGGTTGAGAACTTTGCCCCTGTCCTTTTCAAGCGTGTTTTTGGGGAGTTTGCTGGCGCTTTACAAAGGCGAATTCAACTTGTGGATTCTCGTGGCTGCGCTGCTGACCACGCTATTCCTCCAAGTGCTCAGCAATTTGGCCAACGATTACGGCGATGCGGTGAACGGTGTCGACGACCATACCCGTGTGGGGCCGCAAAGAAGCGTCCAAAGCGGGGTGATCACACCCAAGGAAATGAGGGTCGCCATCGCGCTATTCGGCGCCCTGGCCTTTCTCTCGGGCTTGTGGCTTCTCAAACACGCTGCCAATCACATCGATACCGCCGGCCTCCTGTTCTTCCTCGCCCTCGGTCTCCTCGCCATCGCAGCAGCCGTGAAATACACCATCGGCAAAAAACCCTACGGTTACCGAGGATTCGGAGACCTCGCCGTGTTTGTGTTTTTCGGCCTTGCAGGCGTCGCAGGAACGTTTTACCTCCACGCAGGTACCTTTACTTTCGATCTCGTTCTCCCGGCCGTGTCCATCGGCCTGCTCGCCGTAGGCGTGCTCAATATCAACAACCTCAGAGACCTCAACGCCGATAAAAACGCCGGCAAAATTACCCTCGCCGTCATTCTCGGAAATCGGGGAGCTCGTATCTACCACTTCGCGCTCATCTCCGGCGCCGTGATCGCCGCCGTGGTGTACACCGTTCTGAACTACCACTCTTCCTACCAATTCCTCTTCCTGATTTCCCTGCCCCTGCTCTTTCAAAACGTGCGCGTAGTCCTCACTTCCCGATACAGCGAAGACCTCGACGCGCAACTGAAAAAACTCGCGGTGGCAACCATGATCTTCGCCCTGACTTTCGGTTTGGGACTCGTTTATTGATCCACGTGCGCAAGTACCGAATACATAAACGTCAATTGCTCTTCAAAAAGCCGGCCGGCACCTCCCGCGGTGTCCTGCGCCAAAAACCCGCGTGGTACGTCGAAGTGTCCGAAGGTGACAAATACGGCTTGGGGGAATGCGGACTCTTGCCGGGGCTGTCCACAGACGACCGGCCTGAATTTGAATCCGCTTTGCGCGCCAGACTCGACGCGTGGGCTGATCACCGCGATTTTCCGGAAAAATTCCGTTGGCCTTCCATCGAATTCGGCGTCGAAACGGCCCTGACTTCCCTCGCCGCCCAAGACCCGTACCGCCCTTTCCCGTCGGCGTTCACCCAGGGTACTCTGTCCCTACCCATCAACGGCCTCATTTGGATGGGCGGCGAAGACGACATGCTCGCCCAAGCCCGTGAAAAAATCGCACAGGGATTCCGCTGCATCAAAATGAAGATCGGAGCCATCGACTTCGACTCGGAAATTCGGGTGATCGAAACCATTCGCAGGGAATACAACCCCCGGCAAATCGAAATTCGCGTCGATGCAAACGGCGCGTTTTCACCCGAGGAAGCGAAGGAGAAATTGGAAGTTCTGCACAAACTCGACGTGCACTCCATCGAACAACCCTTGAAAGCCGGACGGTGGGACGCCACGGCTGAACTGTGCCGCACGTCGCGTTTGCCCATCGCGCTCGACGAAGACCTCATCGGCTTGCCGCCAAGGGAAAAAGGCGGGGCCCTTCTCGACGCGATACGCCCCTGGGCCATCATCCTGAAACCGGGATTGCTCGGCGGTTTCGAAGCCACCGACCAATGGATCGAATTGGCGGAGGAACGGGGCGTGAAGTGGTGGATCACGTCGGCGCTGGAATCGAACGTGGGCCTGAACGCCATCGCTCAATTCACCGCCCGCAAAATGCCCCTCATTGCCCAAGGCTTGGGCACGGGATCCCTCTATACCAACAATCCCGAATCCCCTCTGTACATCGAGAGGGGACGCATCGCGTGGAACCCCTACGCCGAATGGGAAAATCCTTTTTCGGATGCATCCATTCCTTGACGTACCGGGACTGTGGCTGAACGGCGTTTTCCACTCGAGGGAAGCGCTGCTCGCGCGCGATGATCACCGCCGCGACAACGGAAATTTTGTGGAAGAAGTCCTTGATTTCGCCAAATGCCTCGCATTACCTCAACGGGATTTACCGGTGACGACTTCGGGCTCGACCGGAACCCCCAAAATCCTAAAACACCCCAAAACGTCCGTGTGGCTCAGCGCCGAAGCCACCAATGCGCACTTCGGTTTGCAGGAGGGAACCCGCGCCCTGCTTTCCCTGCCCATGGGGTTCATCGCGGGAAAAATGATGGTCGCCCGCGCCATGGCCGGAGGCTACGAACTGCTGGCCATCCCCCCCAGGGCCAATCCCTTGGCGGAGGTTCCCGCCGAGATGAAAATCGATTTCGCACCACTCACCCCGCACCAAGCGGCCGTCATGGTGGAAAAAATTCCCGCCCGTCTGGCGCGCATCGGTAAGATTTTGCTGGGGGGCGGCATGGCCGATACGACTTTGCGCGGGCAACTCGTCTGTGCGGGCTGCCGTGCCTTCATCGGATTCGGTATGGCGGAAACGCTGAGCCATTTCGCCGTGGCGGAGATTTCGCCCGATGCAGAACCCGAATACGTGCCTTTGCCGGGCGTGCGTGTGGAAACCGAAGCCAACGGCCGACTCGTGGTACACCGTCCCGACGTGCTCGACGCGCCTCTGCGCACCAACGACATCGTGGAGTTCACCCCGAAGGGATTTCGATTTTTGGGCCGTGCCGACAACGCCATCGTATCCGGGGGCATCAATATTTTCCCGGAAGAAATCGAACGGAAAATCGCGCCGTTCATGGCGGGCGACTTCTTCGTGGCGGGCACGCCCCACCCCATATGGGGCGCGCAAGTGACCCTTTTCGTCAGCGACGGGCGCGATGAAAACCGCGACCTCTCGAAGGCGGGGCTGAGTGCCTTCGAAAAGCCCAAAAAAGTGGTCGGACCCGGCGAATTCCTGTACACCGATTCGGGCAAAATCCGACGCCGGGCTACGGTGAAAAAATGGTTGGAGGAGGGTTTTTGAGGGTGTGGCTCAGCGGGACGAGATGTAACTTTCCCACCGGTCTATCACCTGCTTGAAATTCTCGGGCAAAGGCGACTTGAACGACATGCGCTCCCCCGTCTCGGGGTGATCGATCGACAAGGTATGGGCGTGCAGGGCCTGACGGGGCAGCAGCTCGAAATTATTGACCACGAACTGCTTGTACTTGCTGAAGGTGGTTCCTTTGAGAATGCGGTCTCCGCCGTATTCGGGGTCGTTGAACAACGGGTGACCTATGTGGCGGAAGTGCACGCGGATCTGATGGGTGCGGCCGGTGGCGAGCTTGCACTCCACCAAAGTGACGTAGTGAAGGCGCTTGAGAACGCGGTAATGTGTGAGCGCGTACTTGCCGTACTCGCCGTCGGGAAAAACTTCCATGACCTTCCTGTTTTTCGGCGACCGCCCGATGTGCCCCTCTATTTCACTGTCCGATTCTATGTCGCCCCAAGCCAACGCCAAGTAGCGCCGATCGATGGTGCGGTCGAAAAATTGTTTGGCCAAGCGCGTCAGCGCCGATTCGGTTTTGGCCACCACCATCACTCCGGTGGTGTTTTTGTCCAGTCGGTGCACCAGACCGGGCCTTCCCGGTACGGCGCCCTCGGCTTCGGGCAGCTTCCCGAAGTGATGCAGCAATGCGTTGACCAAGGTGCCGCTGTAATTCCCGTACCCGGGGTGAACCACCATGTCGGCGGGTTTGTCCACCACCACGATGCTGTCGTCTTCGTACAACACGTCGATGGGAATGTCTTGGGGGATCAACTCTATTTCCCGCTGCGGATAAGGCAATACGATGGTGATCTCGTCGCCGGGCTTGACCTTGTAATTCGACTTTACGGGCTGGCCGCCCACGTGGATGTTGCCGTCGGAGGCGGCGTTCTGCAATTTGTTGCGCGAGGTATTGGGCACCCTGTCCATCAAGAACTTGTCTATGCGCAAGGGCACCTGACCGGGATCGGCCACAAAACGGTAATGCTCGAAGAGGTCTTCCTCTCCCTCGTCCGGCTCTTTGTCGTCGTGCAAGGTCATCGAGCGATGGCGAATTTGGTCACCCCGACCATTCCGTCGGTTATCCGAACTGCCAGCACGTAAAGTCCGTCGGGCAAGGAAGACACGTCCAGCGTGGCCGGCGAGGTCACACGCTTTTGCACCACCTGCCTGCCTTGTAAGTCGTAAACGGTCACTTCGCCCTCGTCCGAACCGCGGAAGCCGACATTCAACCGGTCGGTGGCGGGATTGGGATGAAGGGTGACGGTCTCCTCGCGGTACCGCCGCGTTCCGGTCACGAGGTCTTCGTACCCCGGCGTAGTGAACATGGGCCGGATCATCAGTGAAGCCTGCTCGGCCAGAATGGTGGGGTTCCACCCGCTGCCGTCGTTGAAAAACAAGCGGCCCGCGTTGCCCTGCGTGTTGAAATCCAGCCCGATGATGATGCCCTCGCTTTGGTTGGATTGTCGGTACCCGGCGAAATAACTCCCCGAGGGAATGAACACCGGTTCCTCGAATTGGTAGATGATGGCTTCCTGGTAACCCTCTTCGCCGTACTCGATCACTTGGGCCGCTTCGGCGATGACGGCTCCCGGCAATCCCCCCGCGTCTTCCCACAATACCAAGGTGAACGTAGTTCCCGAAAAGTCCAAACCGTAGGGCATGGTGTAAATCTGCAACGCCCAGATGGAATCCGGCTTGTAATTGGTGAAGCGCAGCGCGGCTTCACTTCCGTTTCCGCTCACTCCGTAACCGGCTTCGGCGCTGCCGTCGTCGTACGCGTAGTGGGTAAAGAAGTGCTGCCGGAAGCGCAGCGTATCGTTGCTGGCCGTGTGCTGGAAATCGGCTACGCCGTGAAGGATTTCCACGTCGACGTACAATTCCTCGTCGGCCAATGACGGGTCGTACACGAAATCGGAAGGAGAAGAGGCCACTTGGTGGGTGTAATCCAAAACCTGTCCCCCTTGTATGGCGGGACTATTCGTATTGGGCAGGTCGGCCAGTACGGTGCCCTCGTGCAGCACACGGATTTTGTTCCCCTCCAAAGTTCGAGGCCCGTCGTTCAAGTTGCGGAGGGTCACGGTGAGGCTCGGCTTCATGTGGGTGGCGGGGTTCACGGCGAAATGCGACAGCGGCATGGAGGTGAAGTCCTTCAGCAAAGTGAATTCTTGACGCACGAAAGCCACGTCGTTGTTGATCGGCTCCGCGTTGATCTTGTTGATGTCCAACCACACGTAATCGAGGTTCCACACGCTGAACACGCCTTGCAAAAAAGCGAAATTGCGGAACCGGAATCGAAAGCCGTCTTTGAGGAAGCGCTCATCGACGATGGGCACGTACACGAAGGTGAATTCTTCGGGATTCTGAACGTCGAGGGTGGACCAAGCCCAAATCCACTCCTCCTCGTCGGGGGCGTAAAACTCGAGCACCAGTGAATCGCCCATGAGGTTGGGTCCGTAAAAGGCACGTCCCTTGGGTTGGAAATAAAAACTCAACCCCACGCTGTCGGCCGGTGAATACGCCAGTTGAATGGATTCGGAGGTCAGCGTGTCGGCCGGTCCGGAACCGGAGGCAAAATCGTAAGGCATTCCGTATTCGTCGGTGCCGTCGAAGCTCACCACGCCCACCGTCGGGGGGTTCACGCCCATGCCCGTATTGCGCACGGCGTACCGATCGGTCCACAGCGCTTTGTTTCCGGCCGCGTTTCCGGGAAACCGATCCGCACTGAAATCATCCACGAAGGGCAGAGCCAAGGAGCCGTCGTCCTTGGGTGCGTTCACGGCGTGGGTAATTTTTTCGGTGCGCACCGCCCTCTCCGTGGCGATGGTCGCCGGCGCGATGAATTCTTGGGCCACACCGGCGAAGGGCACACACATCAGAAGAAGGAAAGGAATCGGTTTCATGGCGTTTCGATGGTTTCCTCGGCTTCGGTTTCGGGAGTCCGGCTTTCCGGCCGGAATTCCCGGGCTTTGGCCGAGTCGGTGGTTAAATAGAGTTCGACGTACGTGCCCATGCGCACCTCGGCATCCGGGGCGGGAATTTGGTTCACCACGAATGCCCCGGCCGTATCGGAGGCGGTGCGGCAACCTTGGCAACTCATGATCTCACCGGTATTCAGGGAATAGGCGTTCAGCGTTTCCGCCGCCGAATTGAATGCCAGGCCGAGTACCCGGGGCACGACGGTACGCACGTTGGACTCTTGACCCAGCACGAGTTTTATGGCCTCCCCTTTCCGGATTTGATCACCCGGCTTGATGGGACGGCCTTGGTACAACTGCTCGAGCACGCAATCGGTACAGGCTTCGTCGGGTTTGTACTCCAAGGCTTCCACGCGCAAACCCGCGATTTCGATCAGCGGGAGGGCGATCCTCTTCGATCGCCCCACGAGGTCGGGCATTTGCACCATCTCGGGGAGCAAACTGTTGACCGTAAGGAAAATCGTCCGTCCTTTTTTGACCTGCTTGCCGGCGGGCGGATTCTGCGACACCACGGTGCCCCGCGTGCCCACGTCGCTGTAAATGCTGTCGGTCACTTCGTAAACCAGGTCGTAATTGCCCAATACCGTTTCGAGTTTATCGATGGGAAAACCCGTGAGATCCGGCACTTCGATGGACTTGCCGTGCCGCGTGTAAGCCGAGAGCCAAATCGTCATTCCCCAGAGCAACAAGGCGAAAAACACCCCGATGAGGAGGATGTTCTTCCACACGCGCCCGCTAAATAAAAAACGAAAAAATCCTTTCATTCAATCGGTTCAGAAACGGACAAAGATAGCACTCGACCAAAAACACACACCGCCAAAACGGGAATTGTTCCCTTCTATTTCACCGAAGAGAAAATCGGGTTCGGCTCCCGCCGTGTTTCCGTGTCGTGAGCGGCAGCTCAACCCACCCATCCCCACCTGAACAATGGCCTTTGCAAAGCTGTTTCATCGACCAAACCAAAACACCTGCATTATGCCCGGAAAGAAATCGAACATCAAAGACAAGGAGCAGTACGAAGCCCTTCGCGACAAGGGAATGAGCAAGGAAAAGGCCGCGCGCATCGCCAATACGCGCAACCCCGACCACGATTCCAGACCCTACGAAGAAAGGAGCAAAGACGAACTCTACGAAACGGCCAAGAAAATAGGAATCGAAGGCCGGAGCAAAATGGACAAAAAAGAACTCATCCGCGCCATCGAAAAGCACTGAGGCCGCCGGTAAGTTCGAGATACTGCGCCGAATGAGGCTTTCGCCATCGGCCGCAAATCCGACCTCAACGGCTGCGGAGGCGACTCGCCGGAAGCACCCCTCCACCCCTACGCCGGTGTTCAATACGCCGGTGTTCAAAAAATAGCGCTTCGTCCACGGCGCCGGTTCCGGAAGGAATTACCTTTGACTACCCCACAATCGGGTTCCATACACAATCCATGAAAAAACTGGTTGGAGTAGTCTGCGGCGGGTATTCGGGCGAAGCCGCAATTTCCATGAAGAGCGCCGCGATGATCATGGATCACATCGATCCCGATCGGTACGAAGCCGTGCGCATCGTCATCGATAAACAAGGGTGGTACGCGGAAGTGAACGACGCGCGAAACCCGATTGACAAAAACGACTTTTCCTTCGTCCAATCGGGCGTGAGGCGAAAACCCGACGTGTGCTTCGTGACGGTGCACGGCACCCCCGGCGAAGACGGGAAGCTCCAGGGTTATTTCGATTTGATCCGCATGCCCTACACCACCGGCGGGGTGCTGAACACTGCGCTGACCTTCAACAAACTGATCACTTCGATCTTGCTGCGACAAATGGGTTTTCGCACGGCGGCGGGGGTGGTGGTGCACCGGCCCGAGCACTTGGACTTGGAACTGGTGGAACGGGAGCTGCGTTTTCCGCTGTTCGTAAAGCCCAACGAGGGGGGATCGAGCTTGGGGGTGAGCAAGGTGGACCGACTCGACGAGCTGCCCGAAGCGGTGCGGCTGGCCTATGCCGAAAAATCGTCGGTGCTGATAGAGGAATACCTCGACGGGCCGGAATATACCTGCGGGGTGCTGTGCAAACCGGGTAGCTACCGGGCGCTGGCGGTGACGGAAATAGAGATGCAAAAGGCGTATTTCGACTACGCGGGCAAGTACGACTACGAGGGCATACGCGAGATCACTCCGGCGCGACTGCCGAGCGATCTGTACGAGAAGTGCCGCGAGACTTCGGCTCGGATCGCCGAGGCCTTGGACTGCCGCGGCATCGTGCGTGCCGATTACAAATTGATCGACGGGGAATTTTACGTGATCGAGATCAACACCACCCCGGGCATGACCGAAAAGAGCCTGGTGCCGCAACAAGCCGAGGAAGTGGGAATCAATAAACGCGAATTGGTGACGCGCATTATCGAAGCAGCGGCGTTTTGAGTTTTTGTGGGTGTAACCTCGGCCCCCACATCCGTGGGCAGGCATGTAGTCGCACGCGAATCGGTGGCCTTGCTCAGGCTTTTCCCTGCCGCAGATACGCCACCAGCTTGTTCAGCGCGCGCACCCGGTGGCTGGTCAGGGCCTTGGCCTCCGCACCCATCTCGGCGTAAGTGAGTTCGCCGCCTTCAGGCAAAAACAAGGGGTCGTAGCCGAATCCCTCTTGGCCGCGTTTTTCCATGGCGATGACCCCGCTCACCTCACCGACGAACAAAGTTTGCTCCTTGGGCGACACGTATGCGATCACCGTTTTGAATTTCGCCGATCGGTCGCGGCAGCCGGCCATGGCTTTCAGCAAGTAATCCATGTTGGCGTCGGCGTCGCGGCTGCCGGAATAATGGGCGGTATCCACCCCGGGGGCGCCCCCGAGGCAATCGACCTCCAATCCGGAATCGTCGGCGAAGACGGCGCCGCCGTACCGGTCAAAAATGTACTTCGCCTTTTGCATGGCGTTTTCTTCCAAGGTGCGCCCCGTTTCGGGAATTTCACCCTCAAACCCGATCTCCTTCAGGGAAACCAAAGTGAAGGCACCTTCGAGAGCTCCGGAAATCTCGCGGAGCTTGGAGGCGTTGTTGCTGGCGAAAATCACACGCATCACCGGGAGTTCAAATCGCTCATCCTTTCGTACATGGCGATGGTTTGGTCTTCGATTCCGCGCAAGTACACGTACAAATCGCGGTTGCGCCACTTCAGGAACAAGCTGCGCCACATGCTCGCGGCGTACCGGTAGTGCAAGCGCAACTCGCGTATCAGAAAGACACTCAACGGCAAGAAAATCGCCGCGCCGAGTAACACCCACAAAGGCCTCCCCACCCAATACCCTACGGCGCATGTGATGAGAATACCGAAAATGGGGAAGAGCGCGAAGGCACCCACGACTTTGATGGAGCTGTAAAACTGCCTGTCGCGTACGAACTTTTTGAGAAAGGCTTTGATGAGGAAGTAATACGGGGCGTGGAGGGTCCACGACAAAATGAAGAGCGGCAACATGGCGATCAAAAACAAGGTTTGAACGGCCCAGTAGCCGGGGTCTTTGCCCGTCAGGAAAAACAAGGGCGCGCGCAACCTGAGTTTTTCCATGGCTTTGTCGTAAGCGTCAAGGCGGCGGAAGTGAGGGTGATCGCGGTCGAGAAGGCGTATGGCTTCTTCCCTTTTTTTATAAAAATCGTGGTGACCGTACTTTTCGGTGTACCCCGAGATGCGGTCGAGGTAGAAGGGCAGGATTCTTTCGATTTCCACTTCAAACACCTTTTGATCGTCGGGGTCTTCCAGGTGGATGATCTCTTCCAGCAATTTTTGGCTCACCGTTTCGCGGAGGTGTCGCATGGCGGCCTGGGGATTTTCCGCGTACTCTTCCAAAAAGTCATTGGCGCGGATGGGTGTACCGAAGTTCATCAGCAGGCGGGACTGCGATTGCTGGTAATTGCTGTAATTCAACCCCAAGTGTATGATGGTGAGCTCCATGTCTTCGTGGCCTTCCAACGCTCCGAAAACGATGCGTGTAAAGCCTTTTGACAGGGGCCGCAGCCGCCGTTCGCCCAAATGGGTCGCCTCGGGGAACAACAATAGGACTTCGCCCCGGCGGAGAATATCGAAGCACTTCCGGAAAATTTCTTCGTTTTTGGCCAAGTTGCTCATGCCGTCCCGACCCCGGTAGACCGGCATCATGTTGAACGACCCGAAAAACTTGCGCGCGATCCAAGATTTGAACACGTCGGCGCGGACCAGATAATGGATATCCCTGGGGGCAAACACCGCCGGGAGGAGGGCGTCCATGAAACCGTTTTGGTGGTTGGGAGCCAGCAGTACCGGACCCGACTTGGGGAACCGATCGAGCCCGCGGATCTCGATGCGCCGGTAAAACAATTTGATCGCCAATCGCATCCAAACCTTTACGAAAGCATACCAAGCGCGCTGCATCATCTCAATTGGGCCCCTACACCCTCTTCGAGCGCCGTCTTGATCTTGGCCATCACGGCATCGACACGGCTGTCGGTAAGGGTTTTGTTTTCATCTCGGAGCAAGAAGCGCACGGCGTAGCTCTTCTTGCCGTTCGGCAGGTTCTTGCCTTCGTACACATCGAAGAGGGACACGCGCTTGAGCAAGCCGCCGGCGCGTTGTGCGGCGATTTTCTCGATTTCGGAAAATTCCACCTTCTCGTCGATCAGCAGCGACAAATCGCGCTTTACGGAAGGGTATCGGGGCGGATCGGCGACCTTTACCGAGGCGTGCCGCACCTTGGCCAGACAGGCCGTGAAATCCAATTCTCCGTAAAGGGCATCCCGTTTGACGTCGTAAACCTTACGGGCCTTCCCGGACAACCGGCCCAGGGTGCCCACCCTCTTGCCGTGTACGGTAATCTCTTGGGCACCTTGCAAAAATGGATGGGAAACCGGCGCATACACTGGATTCGAAAGTCCCAAACCATCCAATACGGATTGCATGTACCCGCGGATATCGGAATGGTCGAAATCGCCGGGAGGATTGTTCCAGTTCTCGGGCAGGCGCGATCCGCACAAAGTCAACGACAGGGCGTGCGTTTCCACGTATTTTCCCGCATCCATGCGGTACACCGTACCGAACTCGAAATACATCAGGCGTTCGGTTTGGCGGTTGAGGTTGTACGCCAAATTCTCCAAGGCACTCACCGCGAGCGTAGGCCGCAACACGTCGAGGTCTCGGCTCAGTGGATTCTGCATGAAGACCAAAGTGTCTTCGGCCTTTTCGCCCATTGCGCCCAAGATCGATTTCGATGAAGTGAGGCCGTTGGACATGGCTTCATTGAACCCCTTGCCGACAAGATGCTCGGACACCGTATGCACCACCTCCGAAGGCGATGGCGGAGGCAGAGGTTGAACGGAAATGGACATTCTCTCCGGCAATTCTACGGTATTGAATCCCCGGATGCGCAGGACTTCTTCCACCACGTCTTCTTCGCGGGTTACGTCCACACGATAGGTGGGCGCCTCCAACACGTACCCATCCTCCGTTTTGTCGATCACCCCAAAGTCGAGGGATGCGAGGATTTTCTCCACGCGATCGGCTTCCAATTTCAAGCCCGTGAGCAATTCGAAGCGGCTCAGGCGGAAGGGAATCCGCACCGGATCGGATATCTCGCCGCGGATGTCGTACAGGGGTTCGGCGATTTCGGCTCCCGCGAGGTCTTTCAGGAGCATTGCCGCTCTTTTCAAGGCATACGTGGTATCGAGTGGATCCACGCCTCGTTCGAAGCGGAAGGAGGCGTCGGTGTGGATGGCGTGGTGCTTCGAAGTGCGGCGGATGGTGGCGGCATCGAAGCAGGCACTCTCCAAAAACAGGTTTCGGGTGTGGTCGCTCACGCCGGATTCCGAACCACCCAACACCCCCGCCAGGCACATGGGCCCTTCGGCGTCGCAAATCAACAAGTCGTCGCTTCTCAATTTTCTCTCTACGCCGTCGAGCGTGACAAAGGGGGTGTTTTCAGGAAGGTTGCGCAACACCACTCGGTGGCCTTTTATTTTGTCGGCGTCGAATGCGTGAAGGGGCTGGCCGGTTTCGTGCATGACGAAGTTGGTGACGTCAACGACGTTGTTTTTGGGCGTCAAACCGATGGATCGCAATCGGTGTTGCAACCAATCCGGCGAAGGCCCCACTTGCACATCGGCGAGATAAAGTCCGCAATACCGAGGGCAAGCCTCCGCATTGAGCACTTCCACCTCGAGGGGTGCACGGCGGCCGGAGGTGGAAAACGCCGACACGTCGGGACGCGACGCCACTGCCGAGCCTTCGAGATTCAGGCGGGCGGCGAGATCTCGCGCGACCCCGAAATGAGAAAACGCATCCGTGCGGTTCGGGGTCAATCCTATTTCGAAGACGGTATCGGTTTCGGCACCGAGGTACACCGCGGCGTCCATGCCCGTAGCGGCATCTTGAGGCAGCACGGCGATCCCCTCGCCGTCGGTTCCCAGCCCCAGCTCCAATTCCGAGCAAATCATGCCTTCCGACACTTGGCCGCGGATTTTTGATTTTTTGATCCGGAAGGGCTCTCCTCCCGTGGGGTGAAGTTCCGCGCCTACAGTGGCCACCCACACTTTTTGCCCTTCGGCTACATTGGGCGCTCCGCATACGATGTCGAGCAAGCGTTCTGTTCCCACGTCGACCTTCGTGAGGCGGAGCCTGTCGGCATTGGGGTGAGGCGCCACGGATTTCACCTCGCCCACCACCACTCCACGGAGCCCGCCGGGCAGGGTGTCGAATGGTTCCATTCCCTCGACTTCCAGGCCGATATCCGTCAGAATGTACGCGAGTTCCTCCGGGGAAAGGTCCGTGTCGATGTAGTTTTTAAGCCAGTGGTAAGAGATTTTCATCCGGAATCTACATTAGGCGACAAAACTAAAGGATTTTAGCGGTTTTCGGAGCAATTGCGCAAGGGCACGGCGCGGGCTTATGCGGGGCGGAGGTGTTTTTTTTGTTTTTGTGGGTGTAAAGTCAAAACGGGTGGAAACGCCCCGAAATCCGGCATCCTTTTGCCGGAAATCATCGGTTTGGTGCTTAGGGAAGGTCGGTGCGGTGGAGGGCTGCCCTTCGATGCAGCCGCGGGCTTATCTCAATCAAATCAAGAGTGAGCACTTTGGTGAAAATGATTATTTCACGGAACAAACCATAAAACCCGATGCAATGATTACTGGGGGTAGAAATCCGCTACATGGGATACATGAATCCGGACACGCTGGTGGTACAGGGATATATCGCACAAGAAGTCACCACCTCACTGGATCCCACCGGCAATTCCCCCGAAGTATACTACCCCGATGCCACCACCTTCATCGCTTTTTTCCGCAATGACCCCACCGGATTGGAAGAGGTGGAATTGCAAAAAGCACTGAATATTTACCCCAACCCCACGACCACCGAAATTTCGGTTGATGTGCGTCACGACGCGCTTTTCGACCGGTATATCATATACGATTCAGCGGGAAAATCGGTGCAAAGTGGAGATTTGAATACGGGCGGCTTCACCCACAAAATCCCCCTTGACCCCATGCCGCCCGGCGTGTACATTTTGAGATGTTCGGGTGAGAACGGCTATGCCACGGCCAAGTTTACGGTGTATTGAGGATCGCCGCAATAGTCAGGAAATCCGGCTCCAATTCGGTTTTTTGAAAATGGTGCTTTTGGCGTATTCCAATATTTCCCGGTGCTTTTCCATGGACAATTCGGGGTCTTCTTCCAAGATGTTGCGCGCCGTTTCCCTGGCGTAGGTCAATATTCGTCCGTCGGTGGCGAGGTTGGCCAATTTCAGATTTAAATCACCGCTTTGCTTGGTGCCCATGATCTCCCCCGGCCCCCGCAATTCCAGGTCCACCTCGGCAATGCGAAAACCGTCGTTGGTTTCGGTCATGGTTTTGAGCCGGGTGCGCGCTTCCGAACTCAACTTTTTGTCGCTCACTAAAATGCAGTGAGACAATTCCGCGCCCCGCCCCACCCTTCCGCGCAGTTGGTGCAATTGCGACAGCCCGAATCGCTGGGCGCTCTCGATGACCATCACCGTGGCATTCGGCACATTTACCCCCACCTCTATGACGGTGGTGGCCACCATGATCTGCGTTTCCCCTTTCACAAAGCGGTTCATTTCCCAATCCTTGTCTTCGGCTTTCATGCGCCCGTGCACGATGCTGATCTGGTATTCGGGAAGGGGAAAGCGGCGCACGATGCTCTCGTACCCGTCCATCAAGTCTTTCAGATCAAGGGTTTCCGACTCCTCGATCAGGGGATACACCATGTATACTTGCCTTCCCTTTTTGATTTGGTCTTCCATAAAACCGAAGATGCGAAGCCGCGCATCGTCGTATACGTGCGTGGTTTTCACGGGCTTTCTTCCCGGGGGCATCTCGTCGATCACGCTCACGTCCAAGTCGCCGTACAGGGTCATGGCCAAGGTGCGCGGTATGGGGGTGGCGGTCATCACCAGCACGTGGGGTGGCAGCTTGTTTTTAGACCATAGTTGGGCGCGCTGCGCCACGCCGAATCGGTGCTGTTCATCCACGATGGCCAAGCCGAGGTTGTGAAATTTCACGCTTTTCTGAATGATGGCGTGGGTGCCCACGAGCAGGTTGACTTCCCCGTTTTGCAGTCCTCGGTGGATTTCATCGCGTTTGGCCTTCTTGGTCGAGCCGGTGAGCAGCTCCACTCGCAGGGGAAGTTCGGCGAACAGCTCGCCGAAGGTGTGCATGTGCTGCGTGGCGAGGATTTCGGTCGGCGCCATCACGGCAGCCTGAAACCCATTGTCTATGGCGATCAGAGAGGCCAGAGCGGCCACCATCGTCTTGCCGCTGCCCACATCGCCCTGGAGCAACCTGTTCATCTGGGCACCTGATTTCAGGTCTTTCCTTATCTCCTTCATCACCCGTTTTTGGGCTCCGGTCAGGTCAAAGGGCAAATGCTCCGAATAAAACCGGTTGAAGTGGTCACCCACCTCCTCCAACACGTACCCCTTCGCTTTTTGCCGGTGAATGTTTTTGCGGAGCAAGAGCTCCAGTTGCAAGAATAACAGCTCTTCGAACTTCAGCCTTCTGCGGGCCATAAAGGCGTCGCGTTCCACTTTCGGGCTGTGGATCATGCGCATGGCCGTGGTTCTGTCGGGCAATTTAAACTCCTCTCTCATCCACCCGGGCAGGTTTTCGACGAGGACAAAAGAGGGGTTGTCCAGCAAGGTCCGGATGATTTTTTCAATGCCTTTGGTGCCCAGACCGCGCTTGGTCAATTTTTCCGTCGATCCGTAGATGGGTTGGAAATACCCTTTAGTAGCGGCTGACGAGGCGAGTTCCATTTCCGGGTGGGCCATTGAGGGTGTGCCTTTGTAGGTGGTCACCTTGCCGTAGATGATGTACTCCGCGCCGGGCTTGACGGAATCGCGAATCCACGCCAAGCCTTTGAACCATACCAACTCGAGTTGTCCGGTATTGTCTTTGAAAGTCGATTTGAGCCACTTTCTCCGCCCGTGTCCCCCTTCGCGGAGGGTGCCAAGTACTCCGCGTATTTGGGCGTAGTCTACCGAGCTGACGGCCTCGGCGACGGTGTGGTACCGGGAACGGTCGACGTACCGAAACGGGAAGTGCCACAGCAGGTCTCCCACCGTGCGCAGTCCCAACTCCGATTGCAGCAGCTCTGCACGCGCGTCGCCGATCCCTTTGACGCCCCTCAGCGAGATGTTCAAATTTCCTTTCACGTGCCCCAAATATAGCCTACCCCGTTGCGAATAGACCACAAAGGGAAGGTTAAAGTGCTATTTTCCATTTTCGGGGTGCCCAACTTACGATCATGGTGCAAATGCTTGTTCCAACAAGTGGTGCAACCATTTGCCCAATCGGTGTTTCGAGCCCTTAAGAAATTTTTTGGATTTTCGCCGTTTTTTTCGATAAAAAACACTGCATTATCAGCGATATTAACCAATCAAATCAACCGGAGATGAGAAAGTTAGCTACCCACCCTATGAAAGGCCGAGAAACTCATACCCTCGGGCGGGGAAAAACGGGATTGGCAACCGTGAATTTGAGACACCTCCCGGCCGGGGTATACACGCTGCACCTCACCGACACTTCCGGCCAACTTAAAGAGACCCACCGTATATCCCGTTCAAAATGAGGTTTTTCTTTCTTGCTTTGGTTTGGGCGTGCTCCGTCCAATGGGTTTCCGGCCAATTCACCTATTTCAATCAAATCACCGGAGATTTATACGACCTGGAGTCCAACTCTTCCACAAATGTGGAAGTGGTGGAGGACGGATATGTGGTTTGGGGCGGAGGAATAGACGATGGGATGATATTCTACTTTGTTCGCAAATACGATTTTTTGGGTATTATCACGGTAGAGAACACCCTAATTTTCCCGGAAGAGTATTTGTATATGGGCGTAACCAATTCCTTCAAACACAACCCGCACAACGGGGAATTCGTCATGCTGCAAGGCTCTGGAATGGATGGAGATGTTAGAGGACGATTTCTGCGTTTTGATGCCAATCTCGAATTGATCGACTCCCGGTATTACGACATGTATTCCGATTTTACGTTGGATCCTTATTTCATCCCGAAAGGGCCATATTTTTTTGGAATTCTTGTGGAGCAGGACGCATATATCGTTTACGCCGAAATCGTTTACGCTCATAGTGATGTAGGCACTAGCCACGGAACCTTCCTCATGAAAATGGACTTCGAAGGCAATGTGATCTGGAACGAGGTCATGCAAACCATTACCTCCCCGGGCGGTAACCGCAACCGGGAAATGCTTCCCTTGGGCAATGGAGGTTATTTGGTGGCGGGCGGAGGGCGGACTTCGGAAGGGACTTTTAGTACGCTTGTTAACTATGCTCGCATCACCCTATTGGATTCACTGGGGAATATTTTGTCGGTCATTGATTATCACGATGAAGAGGAGTATTCCTCAGGTACTTTTGCTTCAGTCGTCAAGTTGCTGAATGGTGAATTTCTCACAGTTCAAGCCATGGGATACGATCATGATGGAAGCAATAACCCCTATGCTTGCTGGACCAAAATTCGATTTCATAAATTTGATGTCGAAACGGAAACATTTTACGACACCACGGAATATCTCGACAATCATGAAATTTATCATGGAAGTGCCCTTAAGATGTTGGCCACCCCGGATGGCGGTGCAGTGGTGATGGGCGTGGAGTATTCCAATGTTTCGTACCTTGTAAACGCCTGGATGATGAAGGTCGATGCAGACCTGAACATGGAATGGTTTAACAAGTATAATTATGACGATTGTTCCAATTGCATCAACACCATTTACGACTTCGAGCTCTCTCCGGACGGGGGCTATATCATGGTCGGAAAGTTTACCAATTATGACATCGACATGCGCAACAGCACTTGGCTACTCAAGGTGGACGCCTGCGGGGAAGTGGAGTGGCAGGGGTGCGTGCCCATGGATGTTGGGGATGCCTTAAACCCGGGAGAACGGTCGGTGGTGTATCCCAACCCGGCGGTGGGGCAAATAAACATCGAGCCGCCCATGAACAAAACGATTAAATCGTATGCGATTCTTGATCTTTCCGGCAGACAGGTTAGGCAAGGCAACCACAGTGCCACGGGCGTCGATGTTTCGGGTTTGTCCCAAGGGCTTTACCTGCTGAGAATTGAATTCGCCGATGGCAGTGTGGAAACGCATAAGGTGGAGGTGGCACAGTAAACGATAAACGTTAGGATCATGATGCAAAATATTGGTTCCCGACTTCGCAGGCGAGAGAAAATTCTTGCCCCAAATATGGGCCTAATCGGTCTGACAAAAAGCAGAGAAAATTCATGAATTTTCTCTGCGTGAATTTTCTCTGCGTGAATTTTCTCTCAATTTTTGTTTCGCAGGCGAGAGATAATTCGTGAAGAGAAAATTCGTGAATTTTCTTTTCACGAAATCCGGCTCCAATTGGGCTTTTTGAACAGGGTTGAACGTGGCTGCTTTTTTCGACAAGTTGTAAATGTAGAGTTTGGTTTTGAGAT
>CAZNOG010000026.1:0-23899 GCA_964574635.1 uncultured Cryomorphaceae bacterium
TTCTCAACCTTCTCAACCTTCTCAACCTTCTCAACCTTCTCAACCTTCTCAACCTTCTCAACCTCCTCAACCTTCTCAACTTTCTCAACCTTCTCAACTTTCTCAACCTTCTCAAACCTTCTCCCCCTTCTCAACTTCCCCCAATTCCCTATTTTCGCCCAATGACCATTTGGGACATCATCGCCATCGCAGTTTACCTGCCTCTGTGCTTGTTCATCGGAGCGCGCATCAAGTCCGCCCACCGACGCGACCCACTCTATAAAAAGTGGTTCATGAAAGGCCTAGCCGCCAAACTCCTCGGCGGACTCGGCTTCGCGCTCGTCTACACCTTCTACTACGAGTACGGTGGAGACACCCGCTCCTACTTCCACGACGCCGTCCTCGTGGTGCAATCCCTCGGCGACGGCCCCATGGTGTTCTGGGAGGTGCTGCAACGCAACATGGAAGGCGTCAGCTCGGAGGCACTGGAGTATTTGATGCGCATGAAATTCAGCCATCCCCGGGAGTACTACGTGGTCAATGCGTCCGTCGTATTCGTGCTTCTCGGCGCGGGGTCATACTTCTCAGCCACACTGCTGGCGGCCCTGTTCACCTACTGGGGCGTGTGGTGCCTCTTCCGCCTCCTGGTGCGCAAGTACCCGGACATGGTGAAGCAAATGGCCGTGGCTACCTTGCTCATCCCCTCCGTCTTCTTCTGGGGATCCGGCATCGGCAAGGACTCCCTCATCCTCTGCGCCATCGGGCTCATGCTCTACCACGTGGACGTGGTGCTTTCCGGCCGCTTCTGGAAGGTGAAATCCCTCCTCATTATCGTGGCTGCTGCATACTTCACCTACGTGGTCAAGGCATACGTTTTGGTTTCACTCGTGCCCGCCATTTTGTTGTGGCGCACCCTCCACTTCCGCGATAAATTGCCACGTGGACTCATCCGATCCGCCGCCCTCCCCGTGGTGGGCGGGGTGGCCCTCTGGGGCATGGTCAACGTACTCGACGTCCTCGCTCGGTATTCCCCCAGATACAGCGTGGCCGCTTTCGTGGAAACCGCCCAGAGCATGCAGAATTGGCACTACCGGGAAGGCGCCAACACCTCGGAACAACACGGGCGGGGTTCCAGCTATACCCTGGGGGAATACGACGGCACCACATGGCGGGGCGTAATGAAGGTCGCGCCGGCGGCATTGAACGTTACTTACTTCCGCCCCTACCTCTGGGAGGTGGACAACGCCGCCATGCTCGCCCAAGCCTTGGAGAGCTTCTTCTTCCTCGCGTTCTCCGTCTACGTGCTGCTGAAGGTGGGACCCGTTCGCGTGTACCGCACGGTCACCCACGATTCCTTCCTCCTCATGTGCGTGGTATTCGCCCTGTTTTTTGGCTTCGCCGTGGGATTTTCCTCTTACAACTTCGGAGCCCTCTCCCGGTACAAAATCCCCGCCGTGCCATTCTTCCTCGTGGGGCTGCTGGTGATCCATCACCGATACGCAACCCAAAAGAAGAGGCGCAAACGACACCGAGCCATGAAGGAATACGCCATGAGACAGGGGAGTCTTTCGGTAGGAAAAAGTCAACCGGCCTGATTGGAGTCTTTTATTGGGTGGAGTACGCCTCAGTGGGCGTGGACGCGTGAACGCCCTCTGTGATTCCCGCGTACACCTCCTCGTAGGCGTCCAGGCCCCGATTCAGGTCGTAGTACTCCCGGGCACCCTCCCGGATACGGGTCTTGTCGAGGGTCAACAGTTCCTCCCAACGCGACGCCACACCCACAAAATCCTCCTCGGAAAATCCCCGTACGACCACGCCCGCCCGGTACCTCTCCACGATTTCCGCCGTGTCGCCCACACCGGCGTTGCAGATCACCGGCACCCCCATGGCCATGAGCTCCCCCTGCTTGGTGGGGCTGGACGCCGTCTTGGAAAACACCGGCAAAATGAAAAACAGGGAAGCCGACATGAAGCGCATCAGGCCGGGCACGTCCCGGCGCTCCGCGCTGACGTGGGTGAAGGCCGAGGCGGGGACGCCGCATTCCTTGGCGTGCCGGTACCACGGCTCCGGGTCGTCGTGGCTGAGGATCAGGAAACGCAGGCCCGGACGCGCCCGCCGCATGGCGGCGAAGCAATGCACCATCTCGGCGCCCATGTACCACGTGCCGAGGCTGCCCACGTACCCAAGGTACTCCGCGTCGGATTCCAAACCGTACTTGGCGCCCAGCCACCTCATGCGCGCCGGGCTGAGGGGCGAGGGATCGAACAGTGCCGTGTCCGCCGCGCAGGGGATGACGGCGGTTTTGGCCTCCACCGCCATGGCGCTGTCGTAATTGTAAAACAGTTCACCTCCGCCGAACAGGGGGTCGGTGACGAATCTCTCCCTCAACTCCCGCTTGGAGGCGTGGGTGAGCGCGACCACCGCGGCCGCCTCTTCCAAAAAAGACCTTTCCCGGGTTTTGAAGAACCGGTACACCCTGTGGTGCACGGGGTTGTCGAGGTTCCAAATGCCCCCTTCCACCCTCTCGTCCGCCCAATACCCCCTCATGTCGAACACGTAGGGGACGCCGTGTCGCTTTTTGAAGTCCAGCGCGATCAGCACAGGCAAATACGACCGGCAGTGGATGAAGTCGAAGGGCTTGACACCGTGCAATGCCCGGGCTTTTTCCTTCATGCGCCGCAGGTCGGCAAGGGTGGACACCACCGGGGGCGACTTGGTGTAGGGCAGGGGATGCCACTCCACGCCCGCCTCGGCGCAAATCTTTTGCACCGCCTGTTTCCGCCTTGCGAAGTTCTGTGGCTTTTCGCAGGACACCAGGACGAATTCGTGGCCACGGGCCGACAACCCCGCCACGTAGGGCAGGATCTGACTCTGACCCAGGGGGTCCGTCAAACCGTCGTAAGACAAATACAGCACGCGCGCCATGAGGCAAAGATAAAAGGGATGATGGTTGGAGCGCATATGGCATGGAATTGATTCTCCTACACCGCACATTTCTCTACCGAATTTATCTACTTCCTCATCATTGCGTGGGTGAAGGGAATATGTCTATTTTCGTCGACGGTAAAACGAAACAACACCGGGAAACGAAATTCGATGGCACATGTTGGAGGGTAAAACCGTTTGTGTGGTCGTGCCGGCCTACAACGAAGAGCAGCAAATACTGCACGTGATCGACACCATGCCCGATTTCGTGGACCGCATCGTGGTGGTCAACGACCGATCCACCGACCGCACACTGGAAGTCCTGCTCGACCGCTACCAAACCGCGGAAGACCGCGTTATTCCGGCTCACTCCGTACAAAGCGGTTCCAACGCATCCTTGGACTACGACCGCGCGGACCGCGTCCTCCAGGATATTCTACTCGAGCAATCCAAGAAGCACATCCCCCGTGAAGTCACCGGTGACGGTCGCAAGCGTCTAGTCGTCATCAACCACTTAAAAAACGGGGGGGTGGGTGCCGCCATCTCCTCCGGATACCTCTGGGCGAGGGAAAACCAAATGTACTGCACCGCCGTCATGGCCGGCGACGGGCAAATGGACCCCGCCGAATTGGAAAAAATCTGTTCCCCTATAGTGGCCAACGGCACCGACTACGTGAAGGGAAACCGTTTGAAGCACCCGGCAGCCTTGAGCATCGTGCCCAAGACCCGAATGTTCGGAAACTCGGTGCTGTCCATCTTGACCAAGGTGGCATCCGGGTATTGGAAGATTTCCGACACCCAAACCGGCTACACCGCCATTGGCCTCCACGCCCTCAATCTCCTGCCCCTCGACAAGATTTACCCCCGCTACGGCATGCCCAACGACATGCTGGTGAAGTTGAATTACCAAAACCGTAAAGTCACCGAAGTCATCATCAAGCCCGTGTACGGAGTGGGCGAGCAGTCGAAGATGAACATCCCCAAGGTCATCCCCCGCATCGGTTTGCTCCTGCTGAGAAGCTTCTGGAAACGCATATTCTTCAAGTACTTCATCCGGGAGTTTCACCCCCTTTTTCTGCTGTACATCGTCGGATGCGTGAGTTTGGGCATCGGCGCCTACTACGGGATCAAAATCGCCTACCTGTGGATTGCCGAAATCCGACCCATCAACCCATTGACCATCCTCGCCTTCCTGTTTACCTTCCTCTTCGGATTCCAATCCCTCTTATTCGCCATGTGGATGGATATTCAGGACAACGAAAAGTTGTATGAAAGCAGGTAGTCAGCCCAATCTCAGGTGAACAAATAATTCTATACGGGAAAGATTGTTTAAGCACTATGGAAAGCAGTACTCGCACGCAATGGATTCTTAAAATCATCGTTGCTATTCTTTTGACGTTCGTCCTTCACAACCATTGGGTTCTGCCTCGGATTAGCAATGACTATGCAAGGCAACTCGTCGCGCTTGAAAACATTAAGCAAGGCCACGGGGTGACCTTCCAGTTCGTTGCCGACGGGAACCGGGAGCCGTTCTTGACCAACGCGTTCCCCATGGGGTACTACATTTTGATGATGCCTTTTTATGCGTTATCCGGCGATGCGGTCTTAACCCACAGGGTTTTGGAAATCGTCGGGCTCATCTTATTGGTTTACCAGTTGTTCAAGCTGGGAAATTGGATCGGAAAACGATACGGAATCCGGAATTTCGTATGGTGGATGCTGTTGTTTACACTCATCCAATTGAATCCGTGGAGAGCCATGCGCTTTACGGATGTCTGGGCACTCATGCTGTTTATCACCGCGCTTCGATTGGTAATTTCCAAGTTCGAATACAACTGGCGCCACTTAATTGCCATCGGTCTCCTCGCGTATTTCTGCGTTTCCATGCGCTACGCCTACTATCCTTTGGCGTTCATACCACCGATATTCGCCATCCTGCGTTATGAAAAACCCAAGGCAAGATCATTTGCACCTATAATCATATTGGTCCTGCTTCTCTTGGGCACACACCTATTCAACCGAATCTATTTCGGAAATATGGATCATATCGAAGCACGTGTCGGTGAAGAAAGGTGGTTTTTCGAACACATCGTTCAAATGGATCCCGTTGGATTCAATGCATTTTTTTACGATCACGTAGTCCTCGGTGCATTCGGGTTGGAGCGTTGGGGACCGGAGACTGCGTGGTGGGCCAAACACATCCTTTCTATATTCTCATTAAGCATTCTCACAATTCTCCTTCTTTCGACTATCCGCACCTTTCACTTTAAGCTTTCCAATATAGTTTCCGAACAACGCTTTTTGCCGACGGTAATTTGGACGACAATATTGGTCACCGTTGGTTTTATAAGTGCCATCAGCATTTACTATCCTTCTGCCAGAGATAACTTCATGTATACTTGGCAACTGGTAACCCGTTACTACTCACCGGTATTCCTCGCATTACAAATATTGTTGGTCCTGTTGGTATTCAAAGACAGTCAACTCGTTCGTAAACGTATTTTGAGATCCCTTTTCATATTCTCCCTGGTTTTTCAGTTGGTCTATGGGATTCGCTTTCTACACATCTTTTCATTTTCCGACACGTGGGGGAACTATATAAAATATTATAGATATAAAGAAATGCCGGCAGTTATGGAAAACTACAATCAACTGATCGATGATCCGAACATGGAACTTCACATCCCTCCTTCACAATTTGAATACGAGTATCTTGCGATTTACTATTTGACCGGCCCTGAACGATTGACTGCATATTTGGAAGAGCACTGTCCGGAGTGCTTGGAATACTATGCCCAATAAAACACAATTCATCCGGGCGCTGAAATTTTTATTTAGTCCTTAAAATGTTTCCGGGGCTTGTAAATTTTGTCAACTTCTGTGCGCCACCCAACCAACCAAGAACAGGAAACCTTCACCTATGAGGAACCACAAACGCGAGAAAATTGCTACGGCCGTTGCTTCCGGCAAAGGCAATCCTCCTGCGTGAAGCAATGCGGTCAATATGCCCTCACGAACCCCCAAGCCGCCGGGTGCGATAAAAACGACGATACCCAATGTCGCGGCTAAAGGGAATATAAGGCCGGTGATTAAGGGAACCGGTCCATACAATGATACCAGGAGGAAATAGAAAGAAACGCCCAGTACAACCCAATACAACACGAAAACGGGCAAAACACGGATCGCGCTTTTAAAATGAATGGTAGGTATGTCGATCTTCTTGCCTGTGATGAGGAGAACTGTCTTTCGGGTCGCGGCATGCAATACGGGCGTAAAGATGAAAATGGTGAGAATAACGAAGAGCAGTACCAACACAGACCACCACGCCTGAAATTTTTCCAAATGGATTAGGGCGGGTACGCTGAGCAAAAAACCCGTCCAGATCACCAAAAGCTGTGTATCCAACGATCGAAGTATCAAACCTTCATTGGAATAGTCATACTTGGCTCTGATGTACTGTGACCTTCCGATGATCACCAGAATTTTTCCAGGGATGTACTTTGCAAATACCGACAATCCCGTGGATGCCAAGGCGTGTTTCCAAGATATCGGGTACTCCCGCTTCAACACGGATTTCCAGTTCGCCCCTTGTATGATAAAACTCGCAAAAAGCAGCACTAGGGAAAATGAAAAGGAAGGTACGTGGGCAATGCGCGGAAACGTGAATTCTTCTTGTCGGAACAAATAAACGACGAGGAAAACAAAGGAGACGGCGACGAGTATTTTGACGTATTTCATTCTGACGAATTGTACGATTTGCCGGCATACGGCTCCTTCGTTTTAATCACTTTGCAAGGGATTCCCGCCGCAACACTGTTCGATGGAATGTCGGTAGTGACCACCGAATTCGCACCGATGATTACATTGTCACCGATAGACACGCCCGGCATGACGACGACGTTCATTCCTAGCCACACATGGTTGCCGATACGGATAGGGTTTGAATCAATCCATTTGTCATAATCCCCGGGGTCATGATTGGCGCTGATCAAACCGGACCCGGGCCCCATTCGAAAATTGTTTCCAATGATAATTCCCGCACGGCCTTGCACATAACAATTCGAATTTAACCCCGGCGCGGAGCGGCTCCCGACTTTTATGTTCTTTGTATAGAGTACTCGAGAAGTAAAATGAACGGGCCAAGGAGCATTTCCATTGATGCGCAAAATTTTTTGAGGAAAGAAGGCATAGAGCAAATACGCGATTTCAAATCTTCGCGCTTTTGGGTAAAACCAAAACAACCAGAAAAAAACAATGCGAAATCGCTCAAGATTCCGGATCACTTTGGGTTTAATTATTCTTTCAGACCTCACTTCGGGATTCATTGGATTTCTTTTGGAGTTCTATTTCATCGATTTTTATCCGGATGCCGAAAGCGTCCATTACAATGTTTTCCAACACCCCGCTTTCAAAGACCTCCATCATATTTACGGAGTGGTAGTTTTGATATCGGCTGTATTTGATTCGGAACCACTCGTTCTTTTTTTCCGATATCCGCTTGTATTTTTTCACCGCTCTATTCCGGCGTATCATGTTCTCAAACGGCCACAAACCGGGTTGCCACAGAGGTATAAGGTTGTGTGCAACAAAGCTCTTCCGACGGTTTCGGGTAAGTGCATACATGGACTTAGCGAAAGCTTCGTGGTCACGGTGAAGGTGTACGATGTGTGTGTTGGGACGTTCGAGAATCGTCTTTGGAATCACCGTCGACACGAGGGGATCGCTCGAAATGTAGTGATCGGATTCGGTGCACGTTTTCATTGCTTGGGCGAAAAGCCGTTCTTTCAATTTTTCCACACTGCCGACGAAGAACATCAAATGCCCCATGACATTCGCAAAACGGGATACGCCAACCTGATGCTTGACGCAGACCTTCCGCGCACCAAGGTGCCGGTTCAAAATCTCCTGTAACCGCTTGGTCCCGCATCGTCCGGTGGATACGAAAATCAATAGAATTTTGTCGTCAGGGATGTACAAGCCGCAGGGTTTTCTTTGCCAAATTTACACCCAAATCGAACACGGCGTAGCCTAGCCAACGATGCCACGCGTCGTTCCATCGTTCCGGGTGAATTACGAGTCCGATTTTTTGATTGGGATGGTTCTCCATAAACTGCATCAAATCATCAGTGGTTCGGGTTCTCGCAATGTGTCGGGAATTGACTTTGTCGCGAAAATTTGGTGAAGACCCGGACCAATCCCTGCCCGTATCTGTGAAGTAGTGAACGTTTGAATAATCGATCGTCAAAAACGCCTCCGCTTTTATACCGAAATCGCCGAAATCATACTTTTTCCACAAATCCCGGTTGTCGTACCTTGAAAACGGTCTGCCGTGCATAGCGATGGTTTCGATCGGTGCGTGTTTCCTCAATTTTTCCAAATGATCTTTGAATAAGGAAATCGCCTTTTCCGGATTTCCCCGGGCGAGCGATAGATCCTCGTAGTGGTAACCGATTTCATGACCCATGCCGTGAATATCAGAAATGATGGCGGGACGGAAACTTTGTCGACCGATTCGGAAGTAATACGTCGACCGGATGCCCATTTCCATTTCCAGTCGAGCCATGCGCAATGCGTTAGAAGGCAGCCGATCTACGTCGTGCCGCAGAAAAACACCTTGTTCCGGATTTTGTCGTACCCACTCACAGATGGGATAAACCGGATACCGTAAATCCTTTAGTAACTGAAGAAGACGTCCATACTGCCGAAGGGTGAAATCCATTTCCTTTAAAGTTGAATTTTCTTTCTACCAGGGAATTTCACCTCTACACGTGAACAACCTAAAATTCGACAAACCAAGCTCATATTTTTTAGATGTCAAGGAGCTTCGAGTCAAACTAAGTTAGATTCATTATCATAAATAGCTCTCAATCTCTGCATGTAGTATTCAGGACAGAATTTCTTCGCGTTGTTCTTGACGGCTGTTGAAAGCTCCGTTCTCCTTGAAAGATCCATGCACTCAAGAATTTTGTCCGCCAATTCCTTTGGGTCATCGGGATCGAAATAAATGAGGGTTTTACCCCCGATCTCCCGAAACGGGGGAATGTCGCTGACAATGCAAGGCACACCAGCAGCCATCGCTTCTGCCAACGCTATACCAAAACCTTCGAATTTGCTCGGCATGATGAATACGTCCGCATCTTGTAAATAGGGGATGACGTCGCCACGGCGGCCCACGAAGCGAACATCCCTTAAATTCAAACTTTTGACTTGTGCCAGCAAGTCCTTTTTTAACGGTCCGTCACCAACTATGGTCGTTTCCGTCCGATGATCCTCCATGACCTTAAGTGCTTGCAGTACTGTCGAATGATTTTTTTGTAGGCGGAGATTTCCGACCAATAAAATGTGAAGTGCATCCCGATCTTTGATCGTCGGAATTACTTCGAAAAATCGGGATGACACAAAGTTGTGCAATACGGAGGTCTCTCCACTGAAAGGCATGGATTTCAGGATGCTTTCTTTCAAATGCCGGCTGACGAAAATAAGATGGTGGTTATTTCTGACGGTGAATCTGGAAAGATTAAGTCGGAATGCACTGTATTGCTCCCGATTATGGGGGTTGAAAAGGTCACTGTGATACCACTCGAAGACTTTCGCATTCCTGCGATTACTGAATCGGATCAAAATGCTTGGCCAATACAAGTGCGCATTGACGATCAAAGGACGATTTTCCCATATCACCTTATTTATACCCCGAACCGCCCTTATGAAATCATGGGGCATGCGGACTCCCAACCGAATTATCCTCGCAGACGTTTGCAACTCGTCTTCCGCATCTTCCAACACCACGATGACGTGTTCGTACTCCGTGAGATTTTCCACGGTTTGACACACCAGAATTTCCGCGCCTCCCCGTGTAAGGGTTGGAATGATATGGAGCATCGTCGATTTCATCGTAATAATGTGCTCATTGATTATGGTCATGCAATCTACGGGAACTCAAAGCTTTCTCTTTGGGTAATACACACTTAACGCGGATATTATCCTCATGTAAATCGGGTATTTCCACGCCGGCTTCATCCAAGAGAGTCCACCATTGTCGACGAAACGCACCACAAAACCGGGAACAACGAAATAAATCGTTTTTTTGAATGGACTTGTTCTTACCTCATACTTCGTGTAAAGGTCAAAACGTGGGTGGGATTTCCTCTTGGATCGCAATATGCGGTGAGCCTCCCGGTACTGTCGTTGCCGCAGGATGTAATCCGAAAAAGTCCTGAAGGATCGGTGGTGTCCGCCATTTTTCGGGTCGAAAACCACTTCCATGCCTGTCGTTTTGGCTCTCACCGCCAAGTCGAAGTCCTCCGCGTCTTTCAACCCTTCGTCGAAGCCCCCGAGTCGGTGAAAATCCTCCTTCCGAATGGCCATGTTCGCCGCCGTAAGCAGCAGTTCTTTATCCGACAGCGGGGCCGGTTCGGCACCTAAATGCGCCACCCACCTCCGCGTGAGGTAGGTTTTGAAGGTGGTGAATTCCGTTGGGTCCTCGGCTTTTTCCAATTGCTGTCCTACCGAAATGGCGCTTTTAAATCGGTTCAATACATCCGCGTGCCGGACGATGGAATCCGGTTCCGGTTCCATGTCGTCGTCGTAGAAGACCAAAAATCTGCCACGCGCCACCTCGACTCCCGTGTTCCGCGCGGCCGCCCTTCCCCCGTTTCCCCGTTTTACCGCGCGCAATGGAAAGGGAGCCTTGAAGTTCTCGATTGTCGATTCGCTGCCGTCCATGCTCCCGTCCAATACCACCACCACTTCGAAAGAAGGGTGGGTCTGCTCGGCCAAAGCGCTCAGCAGCGTGGGCAGGCGTTCTTCCCCGTTGTAGGAGGGTACGACGACGGATACGATGGGTGGGTGCACGGTGCGAATTTACCCTTTTAGCTTTCTCGCGGCGCGCACCAATGACGCCGGGAATTTGGAACGGAAATCCAATTTGCCCACCAACGCCCGCTCTTCGGCGCCAAGCACCGACAAATCCATGCGGGGTCTCAGAGTTTTCATCACCCCGTGAGCCCCCGCTTGGTAAAGCTCGTCGTACAGCAAAACGAAAAAGTACTGCATGGCATCTTCCAAAACCGCCCGATCAATTTCTTCCGGCAAGTTTTCCAACCCCAAGGGTTCCAAGGGGCCCAAGGTGCTCGCCAACGCGCGGGCCGCATCCCCCAAATCGTAGTTTTTCGCCAAAGAGGCGAAGTACCTGTTCCTCTCCGCGTTGAAAGCCGGTTGCATGGACACCGTTTTGGAATCCGGTTGTAGCCGGAAGCTGGCCAACACTGCATCGGACTTGACCACGCCCCTCAGACCGTACCCCAACAAGTACTTCACCCACCAGTCCCGGTCCATGATGAAATGGAGTCCTTCATTCAGAGGACCGATTTTATCGATCGCCGACCGTCTCCACCAATGTTCCGGTTGGTCGATCCGCGCCAATCCCAGAGTTTTGGCCAAATTGCCCGCATATACGTCCGTACCCCGGGACTTCCTCAACACCTTGCCGTCCTTCACCACATTCGATCTCCCGATGAAAACGTTGCATTCCGGGTCTTCGAAGGCTTGTGCGATGGTGCGCAACGCCCCGGGCTCCAGGTAATCGTCGCTGTTCAGCCAATTGAACACCTCCCCGGTGCAATGCGCCAACCCCTTGTTGATGGCGTGACTCTGCCCCCGGTCTCCTTCGCTCACCCAGTATTTCAGGTGCTTTTCGTACTTCCGGATAATATCCACCGAACCATCCGAACTGCCCCCGTCGATTACGATGTATTCCAAATTGGAGTAATTCTGGCTCAACACCGAATCTATGGTCTCTTCTAAAAACTGCCCCTGATTGAAGGAAGGGGTGACGATCGATATTTTCGCGATCTCAGACATACATACAAGAACTTCGATTTTAAATTGTATCGGTGCTTAATACTTTCAAAAGGAGTACCCGAAGGCCTCTATATCTTCTCGAAAGTACTCTTTAATCATGTCACGGGTCCGAGGAATGTAGTACTTTTCATAATTACCTCGTGAACTCCTGTTGGCATGGGGTAGTGTTCGTTTGGGCACTCCGATGCGATCGCAGATTACGTCAAAATCGTTTTGGAGGTTTTCCATCTTACCGATGTAATCAACCAGCAAATTGTTTTGATCGTCCATGACAAAATCCTTTTGCAATCGCAAATCCTCCTGCACCCTCCATTCGAGGTATCTTTCAAAGGAACCCAAGGACTTGGTTTTTTCGTGCTGGTGATGGGTCGTGTCCTGCAAGGCATAATGATACAGCGAAACCTGCCAATCCCAAGGATTGCGCACAAATGCGAATTTGAAATAACCGTTGAAAATCGTGGGGTCAATCCGTTTTTTCAATTCGGCAGCCGTAATGTGCCCGGGAAGGTCTTTGACGAAAATCTTAGGATAAACGCCCGATGCAATTTTGAGTTTTGTAATGGGGTTTCGAACGGAGGAAGAATAAATACAATACCGTCCCAAAGCTTGGTTTACGCTCGTTCCCGCGACTTTGTATACGTGGATGAATATGAACTTTTTGGAATGAGATATCAGCATCTAATTCAATTGGTTTTATTGAATATCACGGTTTTCCATAGCTTGGAAAGCAGTTCATAACCCAGAGACTTTAAATAGATAGTAATGGGATCCTGAAGCGCCTCTTTTAGGGATTTCACATCGATCTCCGCTAAAATCCATTCCGGCTTATACTTTTCCCAATCATTGGACTCCAAAATTTCCAAGTCCATACCTTCGGCGTCAATGGTCAGAAGGTCGATGGAGATACCATGCAGTAGGTGTTCATCCAAGATATTCCCTAACGGGCGCACTATTATTTCTTCCTTTGCTTCGGGGAGGGTGTTCCTCTTCTCGGCTACGTCCTGTACAAACGTGTTCAAAGCGGGATGACGAAATCGGTAGTAGGTAAGTGCACCTGATTCTCTTCCCACACCCATTGGCAAATTGATATCCCGTTGGCGATAGCGTTCAAACAACGAAAACATATCGGGATTGGGTTCTATGTTTATACCTCTCCACCCTTTATCATAAAGCAGTTTGGTGTTTGAGAACCGAAATGGGTGGTGTGCCCCAACATCTACATAAAAGCCCTGACTCTTCTCCCCGAATATCCTTCTCAACAAGATGTCCTCCCCCTCTTGGGAATACGCCTTGATGGAATATTCGTCTCCTTCCCGGTAAGCAAAAAACTCCCGGATATTTTTCGGCGTGGCCTCACGAACAAGTGCCTTAATCTTTTTCAACATGCACGGAAAATTGGGGTTGAACTCTTCCGGAAATCATTTTGGTGTGGTTGAACCCATACGCATTCCCCTCCATGACTTCCAACTTGATCTCATTCGAAATCCAATCTTGAATTTCTTCGTTGGCCCTCAGAAAGAATCCTATCGTGTAAAACCCCGGTTTCAACCTGCTTTTGTCTACCCTAAATATGTACTCGTTCCCATCCTCGTGCACCGCAATGGAATGGTCGACGAAGATATTGCTCAAGTGATACACGCACTGACCGTCCCGATCGAAAATGTTCAAACCGAACAGCAAATCCCTGAACATTCCATTCGTGTGGGCTTCAAGTTTTATCCGAAATTCAATCGGAGAGTCGGGGGTGTGTTTCCAATGCGGGGAAGAAATGGTGTCGAACACCAAATGACCTTTCCCCTGTTTTCTCTCCAAACCGGCACACACCACGGTTTCTTCCACTTCCCTTCCTTGGAAATGATCGAGGTAGGCGTCGATGGCTTCGTCAATGTTTCCCGATACGCGGATGCCCCCCTTGTCCAACAATATGCCCCGCCGACAAAGATTCCTCACCGCTTGCATGTTGTGACTGACGAACAAAATAGTCCTACCACTCCGGCTGACTTCCGTCATTTTCTCTATGCACTTCTGTTGAAATGCGGAGTCACCCACGGCCAGCACCTCGTCGATCACCAGGATTTCCGGTTCCAAGTGCGCTGCCACCGCAAAAGCCAGACGCAATTGCATGCCGCTGGAGTAGTGCTTCAATGGAGTGTCCAAAAACGCTTCCACCCCGGAAAAATCAACGATGGCGTCGAATTGGGCGGTGATTTCCTTCCTCGTCAAACCCAGAATGGAGCCGTTCAGGTACACGTTTTCTCGCCCCGTGAGTTCCGAATGAAAACCGGTTCCCACCTCCAGCAAACTCGCCAAACGCCCCCGGATGACGATCTCCCCCTTGGTCGGCGGCGTAATCCGGGAAAGGATCTTCAACAAGGTCGACTTGCCCGCACCGTTCTTGCCGATGATGGCCAAGCTGTCGCCGGGGAAAACCTCAAAGTTCACGTCCTCCAACGCCCAAAAGCGCTCCTTCTTTCCAACGGGACGTAGAGAGCCCGCAATGCGGTCCCGAAGGCTCAGGTACTTTTCCTGCTGCGCACCCCGCCGGTACTCCTTCCACAAGGCGTTGACCTCGATGATGGGTTTCATGCCGGCGAAGATAGAAAATCGAAGGGTCGGAAGGTGCGGGAAGTGGCGGAGGTTCGTGGATATGGGCAGGACAGACTCCTTAAAGCATTTAATGAAGATGACCTCATTTATTGTGATAATCGCGTAAACTCGTCTCTGTAGCCGTAAAATACATTGTTGAAATCTTGGTCATTTCATTCTTGAAAAAATTGATTCTCGCTGCCTTGGATAGATGTTTCTCGTAATATTCCCGCACGTTTTTTTTCAATGTCAGCTTTTCCATCGTTTGCATCGTCATGGCACGTTCAATTGCAGAAAGTAGTGACGGAATAGAATCGTAAGCTAAGCAGTTTACGCCATCTTTTAGGGGCGTAGGTAATAAATTACCGTATTGTATGATGGGTATGCAACCGCACATCATCGATTCGATTAAATTATGACAAAAAGGGATATTAACCCCTGGAAGCGCGATGAAAAAATCGCATTCTCTCAAAAAAGTGATGAAATCTTGGGGAGTAGTAGAAGGAACAATACTATGACCGAAGCCGCCAACCAATAATTTAATTTTCTCTTTGTTCCCGTAATCTTCTTTACTTTCGGGGATGGTTACCAGCTCATCAAAATGTTTGAAAATATTGGCTATTGCTTCAGTCCGTTCCACTAAATTGAAGAAAGATGCAATCGCTGTTCCTGAGTACATTTCTTCTCTAATATTTCCGACAAAAGCCACAGTTATTCTTCTATCCGTTAGGTCAGGGAACGATTCTTCCGCATTGAATTGCCTCAAGTGTATATCAAAGGGATAGACATATTCATCATCTTTTGTTTGTCGTTCCCCTAAAATAAATGGGAGGGAATCGGTACTGAGTTTTATGACTGCTTTCCATCCGGTTTTAAGTGGGTGAAAATCATGAATTAAAACATGTCTCGATCTCTTTGAAGGTGTGTGTGGTTTTAAGTATATCCCTGGATATTTCAGCATTACGCGCCCTCGAATACGATCGTAACAGGCGATAAGTAGCCGAGGATTATGTAGCAAATAAACTGTATATCCTGATTGAGCTAAACGAATGGCAATCGCACTATAATAAGATGTATTCCCAAGTACATGAAGCGAAAGATATATGCTTGGACCCTTTTTTGATTTCCACCATGGTTTGCGTAAAAATATACTTAGGCAAAATAGATACTGAAATAATTGCTTCGCCTTATTCATGGATGTTGTATCCTAATTGACTGGATAATGTTTTATGCACAATGCCAAGATAAATAAACAGTTGTAACAATATATGCCCGTTCATATACCTCCTTACGCCAAATCCGCAAAATACCCTTCCGTCTTCCGAAAGTAATAAACCCCCAAGACCAGCAACACCAACGATGAAGTCACGCTCACCCCGATCAGCGTCAAATCAATTGGGACGTCCACCAAGGCGTGACGTATCAACGTGATGGGAGCGTACATGGGGTTCACCGCCAACAACTGGATCAGCCAAGGTTTGTCCCCGAACATGGAAACCGGGTAGATCACCGGCGTGACGAAAAGTCCGACCTGAACGACGAAGGGCAGGAGGTACCGGAAATCCCGGTACTTCACGTTCATCGCAGCGATCAACGCACCCGGCCCGAAGGTGGCGATAACCGTCAGCACCAGCGCCAAGGGCAGCAAATACAGCAATTCCGCCCCAAGACTATACCCGAAGTAGATCACCAACCCCACGTACACCAAAAAGGCCATGAGGAAATCGAACACCGCCACCAAAATGGCGCTCATGGGAATGACCAATCGGGGAAAGTAAATCTTCTTGATGATGTTGGCGTTGGAGACCATGGAATTTCCCGCTCCGCTCAACCCCGTGCTGAACACGTTCCACAACATCAACCCCGAAAACGCGAACAAGGGGTAGGGGATGCCGTCCGAGGGCACTTCGAGTGCGCCACCGAAAAACACCGAAAACACCACCATCAGCAGAAAGGGCTGCAACACCGCCCACGCGAAACCCAAAAAGGTCTGCTTGTACTTCACCTTCACGTCCCGCCAAGTAAAAAAATAAAACAGTTCCCGATACCGCCACAACTCGGCGAAACCGAGGGAAAACTTGGATGGGGGAGTGATGCGCTGTTCCATCAATTCAATATTTCTCGGTAAAGCAAGTCATAGTTTTCCAACGTTTGTTGGCGGTTTAAATTTTTAACTACCATTTCAGCCGCCAATCGGCCTTCGGCCCTTGTTTTGTCCGGGTTCTTGACCGCTTCATGAATCATTTCAACTAAATGCGCCTTATCGCGATACAGGGTTGCGGAATACAATTCGAAATGTTCGTGGAAAACAGGCAAGGATTCATTCAAAAACACCTTCACACCGCACGCGGCCATTTCTGCGGGAAGCAAACCAAATGTTTCGGCGTATGATGAAATTACGCCTATGTCCATGTTTCTAAAAAGGTCAGCTAAATTTTTGCGATCCTGAATGTAACCATGATTTTTAATTGTTTTAATATCAAATTTTGATAGGGGTAGCCCAATTACATGCAATTCAACGGGCACATTAATTTCCCGTACCGCTTCAATGGCCATTTCCGAATTTTTGTAGTAGGATTTGGTGTTGAATATGATTATTTTCGAAATCTCATTTCTTTTTTTGTCATTATTTCTGATGAAAAATTTGTTGGTATCTATGCCATAGCGAATCACTTTTATAGAAATCGAAGGATGTACTTTCAGGATATTCTTCCTATGAGTCTCCGAGGGGGCCACAACATGTATATTAGATGCGTTACTGAGTATATCCTTTTTTAAACGCAAGTATCTCTCTCTGGAATCGATCAACCCTTTAAAATAGGGATATTTGTCTCTAAGGCTCTGACTTCTGTTTTCCAATTTATAACCTTCTCCACCTGTAATAATCCATTCGTCGTGTGAAGTCCACACGATCGGTTTGTCCTGTTCGATTTTAAATAAGGCGGATAAATCGAAATAACAACCGTGGATATTGTGGAGGTGTACGATATCCGCTTCTTGGTATGCAGTCAACTTTCGAAGCATCTTAAAGGTGCAGTGATACGAATCGGGTATTCCAAAAAAATTGCGGAAACCTATTTTAATCCCAAATTTCCAAAGGATTTTGTCCAAGTTGGAAATCACACGGGATCGTGTGGATTGAGGCAGTTCTACTACCTTTTCATTCTGCGTATGTTTCTTGCCCACTAGAAGTCTGGCGCTCTTTTGATGCGTAACCAAACTCGAGGCAAACTCCTCCGCACCGCCACCAAAATCTGAGAAATTGATATGAAGGATTTTCACTAATTCGGATTTATGACATATCTCGTAAAATGAGCTTTATTTTTTCTTTGGCCCTATTTAGCACGGTTGATTTTTTGGGTCGGTAATATTCGATCATCCTCTGTCGAAATTCCATATCAAATTCCAGCGGAATTTTTTCTACAGCAATACTGTCTACAATTGTTTGTTTCAAGTATAATTCATTTGTGCCGCAATTCACGCCCGTCCCGTCAAGGCCAATGTTTCTCACGAGACTCTTGTATGGATGCAATGATAATCCGTTCCGTAAATTAACACTTGCTTGCCACAAAATTGCCCAGGACTTCAATTGCCCGGATACGTTCCGTTCAAGTTGATTCAAAAATACTCCACTGTCATCTAGATCAAACCAAGATTTTTTGTTTTGCTCAGTCAATTGCTTCATTAAATATGTTGGGTTTCTTTCCAGATGTCGCCACCTGTCATCCCAAGTTGCCCAGCCCCAACATGAAGTGGATTGGTAGAATAGGGTTGGCCGTTTCTTATTATTTTTAACGGGAAACATGTACCCCGATACGTGCATTACCTTCGATTCATGTTGGTAGAAGTTCAATGCATCGTTCATGTATTTCAAAAAACCGGGTGCCGTGACTATATCATCCTCCAATACAATAACCTTTTTGTATGATTGAATGACCACTTCAACCCCGTTGACGATATTGTCCGCCAATCCAAAATTCTTTTCCCGCAGAATAATCTCCTTCTTTTTACCTTTCCAATCAAAGTTTCTACAAACATCCACTACTTCATCACGCAATATCTTATCCCTGCTATCTTTGTTTCCATCGATAAATATGAAAAGCTCACTTTCGTCGGCCAGAATGTTCTTTTGCAATGCCTCCAAAGTGAGCGAAATATGCTTCGGCCTGTTGTACCCAAATAAAACGATCGGGGCAACTTCTTTAATCGTGTTCGCCATGTGGCAAAGATATCCAATTTCGATAGCGGCCAAGAGACCAATCGGCCTTGGAATCTCGCTTCTTCTCCTTTTGCCGTTGTTGTTTCTTAAATACAGCGCAACTGCCCAGTCTCCCGATCTTTTATTCAGGAGCGATACTTTGGTCACCTTGGCCGGCAGCGACGTCGTGGAATGGCGCAACTTACTTTCAGAAGGATCGAAATTTGAACAACTGACGGCAAACAGGCGCGCTGCTCACGATACCTTGGACAATGGCCTTGTTATCATCGATTTTCGGAATTCCAACAATTTTTTGACCCTTAATCATGAGATTTCGCCCAAGGCGATTATGGTAATTGGCAAATTGGACGGATTTCCAAATTACGCCCGCATAATTGACCGGGGTGCGGCAAATGATTGTGGTATTCATATCCGTCCTGGGGGTATTGAGGGGAGATTCGATGACGTGGTTTCTAAAAGAACCATATTTGGCTCGGCGGATACATCCTATACCGCAATAAGCATCATAACTTCAGGCGCAACGACGGAAGCCTTCGGTAGAATTGGCTTGACAACCACGTTTCTTGGAATGGATAAAACATGGTTGGAAGGCAACTATCAATTAGGAAGAAATGGATTGAGTTTCAATGGGCAAGTTTTGGAAGTTTCAATTTTCAATGATCTTTTGACAAATGAAGAGCTCATTGCATATGAGACATCAAGATTTAATTATTATAGCCCGCCCCCGGAATTGGCGCAATCTGACACATTATTCATTTCTGACTTTTGCCCAACTACCATTACCCCGGGATCTTATTTTGTGAGTTATCAATGGTCTACCGGCGAAGTCAGTCCGGAAATATCGGCCGTAAAAACCGGTTGGTATAAAGTGACCGTGGAGGATATGTTTAGTAGGATATTTAGCGACTCCGTATACGTCCAATACCCCGGCCACTTCATCACCGACTTCTCCCTCTGTTCCAACGAAGAGCGCCTATGGGATTTGGAACTCGGCGAGGACTTTGCCTTCACGTGGCAAGACGGTACCACCGACGGGGAATACCTCATTACCCAAGCCGGCACCTACCAGGTGACCGTGGAAGACAACGCGGGGTGCTCCTACACCCACCAAGTGGAAGTCACCCTGGACGACTTCCCCCACACCGTCGACATCGCCGAACCATCCCCCTTCTGCCTCGGAAACGACCTCCACCTCTCGGGCGGTTTCGACGGGGCACAGCTCTACTTCTGGTCCACCGGCTCCACCGCCCCCTTCATCACCCCACAGGAATCCGGCACCTACTGGGTGGAAGTCTCCAACCTGAACAACTGCATCGGACGCGACACCGTCGAAGTCGACATCGTGGGCGAAGCCCCCGAAGTGGCCTTCACCACCGGACCGGTATGCATCGACAACCCCGTCACCTTCCAAGACGCCACTGAACCCGAAGCCGGCACCACCCCCGTGGCGTGGGCCTGGTACCTCGGCAACGACACCCTCCACTCCGAATCCGCACAGGCCACCTACCACCAAACCGGACCGGTGCCCGTCGCACTTACCCTCACCCTCGACAACGGATGCACCGGCACCGCACGCGATACCATACTCGTCAACCCACTGCCGGAAGTCAACTTCTCCGCGCCCATCGTCTGCGCCGGCAACGAGGCCTTCTTCGAAAGCTTCGCCACCGTGCCCGACGGAGAAATCTTCGACCTCCTCTGGAACTTCGGCAACAACACCACCGACCAAGGCGTCATCGGTTCCACCGTCTTCCAAAACCTCGGCGACAATACCGTTACTCTCACCGCCACTTCCACCGCCGGCTGTGTCGACTCCCTCTCACGCACCGTAGAAGTCCTCGGTAGCCCCGTCGCCGACTTCGAATTCCAAAACGTCTGCATCGGACAAACAATGGCCTTCAACGAACTCGTCGATACCCAAGAATCCGGACCCGTCTTCTACCGATGGTCCTTCGGAGACGGCTTCTTCTCCAACTTCCCCAACACCGGACACCAATACGCCGCGCCCGGCGCATACGACGTCACCCTCACCGCCACCGGAAACAACCTCGGGGCCAACGGGTGCAAAGACACCATCACCAAAACCGTTATCGTATTCCCGCCGCCCACCGCTCAGGCTGCCGCCAACGACACCTGCTTCGGCACGCCGCTCACCCTCGCCGACCTCACACCGCCAAAAGTCATCGCCGATACCCCCGACCCGGTCGTCGACCGTCTCTGGACACTCACCGAAAGCCCCTCGGGTGGGGGAGGTGTACTCGGTGAAGACAGCCTCCTCAACTGGATCCCCGACCTGCCCGGAGCGCACGCTGTCCGCCTCGACGTAGTTACCGCCGCGGGATGCCACGCCCACAAAGTCACAAACCTCAGCATCCTGCCCGCCCCCCACGCCGACTTCGCACTCGAACTCCCCGTGCAGGCCCCGCCCATCACCGTACAACCCCAAAACACCTCCCTCGGCGCCACCCACCATCAGTGGTTCCTCAACGGTGAACCCGTCGCCACCGCACCCGACCCCGAAATCACCTTCCCCGATACCGGCCAATACACCCTCACCCTCGTCGCGGCAAACGAACTCCTCTGCGCCGACACGGTATCCAAGCACTTCCGCGTCATCATCCCCCGCTACGACATCGTCCTCGGCGAACTCTACCCCCAAGTGCAAAACGGACGCCTCCGCATCCAAGCCGCCCTCTACAACGCCGGCAACACGCCCGTCCACACCTTCGACGCCCGCGCCCAAGTGGGACACAACCCCGAGGTGGCCTTCACCCAAAACGCCTCCATCCCACCGGGAAATACCGTCCTGCACGAATTCACCACCGCCTTCGAGTGGCGCGCCGCCGACCTGCCCTACGTTTGCCTGTGGGTGGGAAACCCCGACGGCATTGACCAAAACCCCGACGCCCCCGCCGAAGCCGACATCACGAACAACTACCGCTGCGCGGCCCTGCCCGTCTCGGAGCCCATCATCTCCGACCCCCGGCCCAATCCCGCCACCCACGAAGTCCACTTGTCTGTCGTGCTGCCCCGCGCCGCCACCGCCACCCTCGACCTCATCGACCCCTCCGGCCGCACCATCCGCAGCAGCCGCCAACCCCTCCCCGAGGGGTATTCTCCCTTCACCATGGATGTGAGCAACCTACAGCCGGGGATGTATTTGCTGCGTCTTGAAATCGGCGAAGAGGTTATTGTGAGAAGAATCGTCGTTAAATAACGATCGATTAGTGAATTGACAATTGACAACCAACAGCTCATCCCTCCCCGCATGCCCGTCATTGCGAAGGCTTTGCCTGAAGCAATCCAGCCGTCCGTTCCGATGAACATGCGATGTATGATGTCAAGTATTCCCGCCCAAAGCAATCCGACGAATTGAATCGGGCTGATAACTGCCGTTCCTTTCTATTAGCCTGGATTGCCGCGCCTAGCGGCTCGCAATGACGATCTTACGACACGTGCGTCTCCCCGGCTGCCCGTCATTGCGAAGGCTTTGCCTGAAGCAATCCAGCCGTCCGTTCCGATGAACATGCGATGTATGATGTCAAGTATTCCCGCCCAAAGCAATCCGACGAATTGAATCGGGCTGATATCTTCCATTCCTTTCTATTAGTCTGGATTGCCGCGCCTAGCGGCTCGCAATGACGATTTTACGACACGTACGTCTCCCCGCCTGCCCGTCATTGCGAAGGCTTTGCCTGAAGCAATCCAGTCTTGCCTTCTGATGTTCATTCCATTCATCACCTCCCTGCCTGCCCGTCATTGCGCGGGCTTCGCCCAAAGCAATCCAGCCGTCCGTTTCTATGAACATGCGATGTATGATGTCAAGTATTCACGCCCAAAGCAATCCGACGAATTGAATCGGGCTGATAACTGCCGTTCCTTTCTATTAGCCTGGATTGCCGCGCCTAGCGGTTCGCAATGACGATTTTACATCATGTGCGTCTCCCCGGCTGCCCGTCATTGCGCGGGCTCCGCCCAAAGCAATCCAGCCGTCCGTTTCTATGAACATGCGATGTATGATGTCAAGTATTCACGCCCAAAGCAATCCAACGAATTGAATCGGGCTGATATCTTCCATTCCATTCTATTAGTCTGGATTGCCGCGCCTAGCGGCTCGCAATGACGATTTTACGACACGTACGTCTCCCCGCCTGCCCGTCATTGCGAAGGCTTTGCCTGAAGCAATCCAGTCTTGCCTTCTGATGTTCATTCCATTCATCACCTCCCTGCCTGCCCGTCATTGCGCGGGCTCCGCCCAAAGCAATCCAGTCGTCCGTTCCGATGAACATGCGATGTATGATGTCAAGTATTCACGCCCAAAGCAATCCACAGGATTCAATCCGGCTATTATCTTTCATTCCTTTCTATTAGCCTGGATTGCCGCGCCTAGCGGCTCGCAATGACGATCTTACGACACGTACGTCTCCCCGGCTGCCCGTCATTGCGAAGGCTTTGCCTGAAGCAATCCACAGGATTCAATCCGGCTATTATCTTCCATTCCTTTCTATTAGCCTGGATTGCCGCGCCTAGCGGCTCGCAATGACGATCTTACGACACGTACGTCTCCCCGGCTGCCCGTCATTGCGAAGGCTTTGCCTGAAGCAATCCACAGGATTCAATCCGGCTATTATCTTCCATTCCTTTCTATTAGCCTGGATTGCCGCGCCTAGCGGCTCGCAATGACGATCTTACGACACGTACGTCTCCCCGGCTGCCCGTCATTGCGCGGGCTTCGCCCAAAGCAATCCAGTCGTGCCTCTTGACGATCATTCCATTCATCACTCCCCGGTATGCCCGGATCGCCTGCCCGTCATTGCGAAGGCTTTGCCTGAAGCAATCCAGTCTTGCCTTCTGATGTTCATTCCATTCATCACCTCCCCGCCTGCCCGTCATTGCGCGGGCTTCGCCCAAAGCAATCCAGCCGTCCGTTTCTATGAACATGCGATGTATGATGTCAAGTATTCACGCCCAAAGCAATCCACAGGATTCAATCCGGCTATTATCTTCCATTCCTTTCTATTAGTCTGGATTGCCGCGCCTGGCGGCTCGCAATGACGATCTTACGACACGTACGTCTCCCCGGCTGCCCGTCATTGCGCGGGCTTCGCCCAAAGCAATCCAGCCGTCCGTTCCGATGAACATGCGATGAATGATGTCAAGTATTCACGCCCAAAGCAATCCGACGAATTGAATCGGGCTGATAACTGCCGTTCCTTTCTATTAGCCTGGATTGCCGCGCCTAGCGGCTCGCAATGACGATCTTACGACACGTACGTCTCCCCGGCTGCCCGTCATTGCGCGGGCTTCGCCCAAAGCAATCCAGCCGTCCGT
>CAZNOG010000027.1:0-19065 GCA_964574635.1 uncultured Cryomorphaceae bacterium
GTTAGTACAGTTTGGGTTCTATAACTTTGTCCGATCATTTAGGGGGTTGTTACAGTGGAACGTTGAGTTCATCGGCTTTGTCAGCGCGCCACTGTTTCAAAAATCCGTAAACTCTATTTTCGTCTTCCGTCAATTCACTGACCGATTTCACGGCAATTTTGCCTGAACTCCGCCCGGTTTTGTCAGCATCCAAGTTGTCGTAGAAAATTAAAACCGACCAAAAGTTTGTTGGTCCACCTACAAGTTGTGCTGCTGTCTTCTTCAATGTCACGCTGCTCATGAATGCGTTCAAATTGTCGATGTCGGTTTGCAAATTTTCCGTACTCAGTCGGATATGAAAAACTTTAACTCGCATGGGTAGACTTCATATACCTCTATTTCTCATGGCTCATATGTCACTGTCGGCTATTGGGCCCTCCGGCACATACGCGTATAAACAATCATTCGCACAACAAGGCAGGACCGCATGCCGATATGGGTGAATTGACGAATGGGTTGAACGCTTATTAGAGTCCAACAAGTTCATCGCCATAGGTTCACACGCAGCTAATTTACAATCCCTTTGGGGAAAGGGCAGGGTTTTGGGATATAGTGTCCGAAAGCCCCATGGGGCGTTTTTTTCGAGAGCAAACCTTACGTCGCAACATTACTGTTACCTCAATGCCAAAACCAAGTGAAATGGAACCATATTTGGGTGGAAATCCGTCAGAAGGTTACTTCACCGATATATTAAATGGCGCATTGTAATGGGTGGCACAATTGATTGAGCACTCCCCATCTTGATACAGCCTCCTTTTTGAAACCACGGTTTTCATTTCGTACTTAGTCCGCCATTCCTTATACTCAATGTAATGCATTAGCTTATTATTTTTTTCCGAATAATTTATCATACCATTTCAAATTCTTAAGTCGCCTAATTTCTTTCTTACTCGCTTGTATCTCCGCCTTATTTGCTCGGATTTCTATATTCTTAGCCCTTAGATCGGACTCCTTTTCTTGTAGCCTTGCATTAAGTTTATTGAAATGTCTTTTTAATTTCTCCAATTCTTCAGTTAACAATTCCGAATTTTTCTTTGCTTTTAAACGTTCATTACGTACTTGTTCGAGCTTTGCAATAAGCGCAGAGTTCATTTGCTTAGAGTGAAAAAGACTTTTTCCCTGAACTTCAATGAACTTCTTGAATTCATCTGTATCTATATCATTACGAAACATTAAGGCTCTTTTAAAAAAGTCAAATGCGGATTTAATATTACCATTTCTAAAATCTTCTCTCGCTTTTCTGTAATAGTAATCGGCCCTTCCTGTTTTAAGTTGTTCAGTTATTAACATCCCAGGTGTTTCTTTTTGAGCAAATTTGATTACTCTTGGATCGGTTTTTATGGCACTACTGGTAAGTCGTGTTTTAAGCACTAAACCACTAAAGGAAGTACAACGACTTAAAGCGACATAAACCTGCCCTGGTGCAAATGCATGCCCTAAGTCGGCAATAACTTTTTCAAAAGTCATACCTTGACTTTTATGAACTGTAATTGCCCATGCTAACCGAATCGGAAACTGCTCGAAAGTGCCTAATAATTCCTCTTCTATTTTTCCTTTTTCTTTATTGTATGTGTATTTCACGTTTCTCCACTGTGCGCGTTCGACTTCAACTTCCGAATCATCATCAAAAACCACTGTTATCGAGCTTTCGTCCAGTTCTGTGATTTTTCCAATTTTTCCGTTGTAGTAACGTTTCAAGCTTCCTGCATCATTTTTAATGAACATTATCTGAGCACCGACTTTCAGTTTCAAATAATGGTCTGTTGGTTTAAGTTTATCCGGAAAAACCCCTGTTACGTTTGCCTTATAAGTAAAAAGCTCCGTTTTAAGTTCATTGAGCTTTCTAAGATTAGTTTCATTGACGGATTGATTATGTGTTGCCAAAATGATGTAGTCGCGACCATCGCCTGAAAACGTTGGTTTATACTTCGAGTTGAGCATTTGCAAATCAGAATAGGTAACCTTATTTACCCTTACACGATTCAGGAGGTCTATAAATTCCATTTCGCTTTGGCGGTATATCTTTTTCAGTTCTATATAAATCGGTGTGTTCTGCTCAACCACTTTTGAACTAAAGAAGTAGGGTGTGTTATAGAACCGAGATAATATCGTCCTTTGTTCAGCGACAGTGACGGGTGGTAACTGGAATGTATCTCCGATTAAAATAACTTGTACACCACCAAACGCCAAATATTGCTTTCGACGGAATACCCGAAGAATCTTATCAATTACATCTAACGTATCCGCCCTTACCATTGAAACTTCGTCAATAATTAAAAGCTCGAGATTCTCAATTATTTTGCGCTTTTCCTCTTTGTATTTAAAGGTTGTATAAATTGTTTCTTGATTTTCACCTCCTGCCGTACTCGTTCTTAATCTCGCGTCGTCAGGAACAAAAGGCCCCAACGGGATTTGAAAAAAGGAATGAATCGTGACACCACCTGCATTAATTGCAGCAACACCTGTTGGAGCAAGAACTACCACATTCTTATCAGTAGTGTCCTTTATGTATTTCAAGAAAGTAGTCTTACCGGTTCCTGCTCTACCAGTCAAGTAAATAAACTTGTCGGTATGATGTACAAAATCTGCCGCTTTGTCGAATTCGACATTATCCTTATCAAGTTCTATGTTATCTACTACTTTAGTCATTTGTTTTAATAGTGCTTACCCAACAATCCCGCATCTTCCGATATCGGTGAATAGACCATATATCACATGCTTCAACCAAGTTTATCAGAAGCGAAGTGAGTCCGTATGCCGCTAATTTACACCGGCTTTTCATTAGATCAATCACTTCGCACAATCTTTCGTAGTTGCTTTCTGTATCGACGGTTTCTGCCCATGGTTTTCGGAACGGAAGTCGACGTTCCAACCCTCCGTCCCTATCGACTCATAGTTCACCACCATTTATGAGTACAAGCTTCCATGGCGACCGACTGCAATAATCAAACCGACGAAGTCGCTCTTTCGTACAGGAAACCCACAAGGCGAATCATTTAAAAAACATTTCGACTCTTCGCTTTGTATTGACCGGCAAGTCCGTATCGTAAATGGCGAGGGAAGGTGAAGTGATTCCCATCTCACCGAACCACTTGACAAGATATTTACGAATGATGTCTTGATCGTCTTTGTGGTTGGGTGAGGGGTTGACTTCGAGAACCAGTACCGACAAATCCTCAAACTGCCTGTCGTGAGCAATAAGTCCATACGCCTCCTGCTCAAACTTTTGCCTCCAATTCGGATTGTTCCAGAACCCTTCCCTTTTCAAAAAATTCGGTGTAATGTACGCCGTTTGCTTCGGGTGATCCGGATCTCTGACTCCTGCAGATTGTTGGTGGTAGAGGTATCCATCGGTCACGATGACAAGAATGTTCTTGTACGACGGATCCGTTTCAAGGCACAAATCCACATCGTACTTGAAAAACCTCCAAATATCGGATCCCAACCATTCCGAATTTTTCAGCGTCAAGTCATAGATCTCCGATAGACTGCCGTGGAAATCGCTTTCAATGTTGTCGAAAACCTTCTTTTTCGACGCGTTGTCCATGCCGTCCAAATCAACCGACAACGCACGAGCGATGTTGTTTACATTCGGATCGTTCGGAGCCGGGCTGAAAACGACACGCAGTTTGTCTTTCGCCAGATAAGCACCACGTTGTTTCATGCGTTGCTTAAACACCTCGACCACGCTACTTACGATGGCCAAATCGCGTTCCTTCTGGCTCGGCTTCTCCGGTTGCTCGGCAATCCGATCCGAGAGATCCAACAAAATAGAAATGTTGTAATCCAATGGTTTGCTCTCCTTCGCCTCGGCCTCTATTTCCGCTTGGCTTTGATTCGGTTCATCCGAAGATGTCGGATTTCCTCCGCATCCAGCCAAGAATAATACCAATGCCCAAATCATATTTGTATTCATGCCGACGCCAATAAAGATTGTCCTATTGTTCTGTTTATGAATTCCTCCACGCTCTGCCTGGCTTGAATTTTATCCAATTCGCCCGCGTTGAGAAACGTCAATCCCTCCAACCAACCATCCAAAAACCTCATTAGCGACAATCGCAGATCCACGGGGTTAATAAAATCAGAATGCTCAATGCGGACACGAAGTCTTTCAATTTCGACTTCATCTTCCCCTATGTTGTGCCTCAATTCTGCCATTTCGTTTTCTTTCTTTTGCCTCCTTTCAACGAGTCGAACGATCTCGGCTTTTCTGGTTTTTATCTCAGTGCTGATTTGATCCAATTTGGAATAGGCTTCCATGACGAAATCAAACACCAACCCCCAGATGACATAAGCAACGAACCCCGCGAAAATGATCAACCAGAACTTTTCGCTGGCAAAGGCCAAATCCAGTCCGTAGGGCGGCATCCAATCCGGGTCTCCCGGACTGGCGAAGGAGCCTTCGCGGACCGCCTCGTAAATTCCTTTGTCGATGCTGTACGCGATCAGGACATCGAAAATGAAGGTCACCACAAGAATTGCGGCGATTTTAAAATACCGAATCCAGGAATCGGATTCTTGGAATTTGTGTACCAAGTATCCCAACCCCAAGAAAACAAAAGGAATGGTCAAGACGAACGCGAATTCTTGAGCCCCGTCATTCCACGCTTTCACCAAGGCTTGTCCATCAAAAATAGATTTGATTAGCACGTCGTCGGCAGCGACCTCTCCCGCAGTAAATGTTTTGAAAAATGCCGAAAAAGATGCGGAGCTGTAAAAGATGAACAAATAAACCGTCAGAAATGCCAGAATGAAACCGCCGATGAAGAAACCCGCTTTCCCGGCTTTGTCACCAATATAAGTTTCAGGATTCTTTCGGATATCCGAAATTTCACGTTGGATCTTTTCGATGTGTCCATTAATGCTCGGAATGTCATGGTTTTTAATGACATCCACTTTACTTTTGTTTACTTCAACACGCGAATAGAGTTCTTGTCTTCGTTCGACATAGGGTTGCTTCGCCCTGCGCTGTTCATCGGCGTTGGTTCTGAGTAATTCCCTGTGGTTTTGATAAATCCAACCCACACAGCAGAGAAGACCTTCGTTGTTGCCATTGTGGGATTGCGCCTTTAACCGCCCTTCTTGATTCCAGTTGACACTGACGAATTCCACATAATTCCTTTTGGGCGTTTCTTCCTTCGGTGGTTTCGGGCTACTGCTGAACATGCCCTTTATAAGTTTCACCATGACTTCAAAAGGTTTGTTTGACTTGCTCGAGAACCTCCTCACGGGAAGTTCCTTTTTTTCCTTCTTCCAATAAGAACTCTATGATATCGGGAATGAACTGTTCCTGAAACCCGAAGTGTTCACAGAATTTCTTCATGCTTTGTTTTTCTCGATCATCAACTACGCCATCCGCGAGGATTATTTGGGCAAAATCATACAAATACCGCACTTTCGTCAACGTATCTTCCGGAACCGAAATTTCCGCACCTTCGATGTTCAACAGGAGTTTCTCGATATCCTCCTTCGGAACCCCGTGTTCCTTTCCGATCTTGAATAACACCTCCAGTTCGGAAGTATCCATGGCGTTGTCACTCATCGCGATCAAAAAAAGATTGAGAAAGTGACTACGCAAATGTTCATTTATGACCATGCGCTCAAATTTTACGTGAAACTTCAATTCTAATCGCCGGATCGGTATCCCCCGTCCCCATTGGCCACCGTCTCTCAAACATGAAAGATTTCGCCGCCCTTTCACCCGAAAATCCGAACCAATAATACGAAAACTTTGTAATCAAGTCAATCACAGTGGTTCAAAATATTCTTTCGACACTGCCGGCATCTCACACATCCCCCGCCCCCACCTCCTCAATCCAAAACACTCCAGGACCCGATCCAACCACACCGTCGCTTCGCCCGAGTCACGTTCGCCCATTAAATCCACTTCCTCAACTTCCTCTACCTCCTCTACCTCCTCCACCTCCCCCACCTACTCCACCTACTCTACCTCCTCCACCTCCTCCACCTCCTCTACCTCCTCCACCTTCTCAATCCCACCGGAATCTTAAATTTGACGCTTACCAACCCAATTGAGTGATTCTACGCCATGAAAGAAACAATCACCTACATCGCACTGACCATTTTCTGCCTTGGGCTGGCCGTGACGGGCGCCGCGCAGGAACCGGACGACATGACCATCGACGCCAAACGCATCCACATGATGACCGATCACCTCGTGGAAAAGGCGTCTCTCGAAGTGCCGAAAGAATTCGAACACCACTCCGCCGTCGCACTCGCGATGGTGAGCAAGGAATACTTCGTGAACAATTACTCCAGACGCAAAAGAACAGCCTTCTACCGCACCCTGGTCAAAATCCTCGACCGCGCCGCACGCGACGAGTTCAGCACCTTCGACCTCAGCGCGTACTCGCCGAGGGAAAAGTGGAAGGAAGACGAAGAAATCTACGCCTTCCGACTCATCAAACCCTCGGGAGAAGTCGTGCACGTGGACCCGGAAAACCTGCAACAAAACGCCGACGGACACGTCGCCATTCCCAATCTGGAAGTCGGCGATGTGCTGGATTTCGCCGGAAGAGTGGTGGAAACCACGACGAACTACTGCTTTCCGCCGTCAATTTTGTCCCAAGTCGACCTTCCCATCGTGTACGGCTACCGAGCCTTTCACATCGAACACGGGTTTTACTTCAATTTCATGGCCCTCAACGGCGCACCCACGCTCCATTTGAACGACTCCCTGTCGTACGGGTCTTGGTGGGTGTATGAAATGGAATACGAAAACCAACCGGGATTGACCCCCGAGATTTTCGAACTCCCCCTCCGCGACCGGCCCTCCTACAAATACCAACTGTGCCATACCCTCGATTTCCCCCCGCGCACAATGGCGCTGATGCTGCGCTCTCCCAACGAAATCAATCCCTACGTTACCGAAGTGGAACGAACGCGGGACCTCAAGCTTCTCGCCAAAAGGATGCTGAGACACCCTTACGACAGGTTCACCACCACCTACACCCGCGATTGGGCGAAAACGTATTCCAGACGGCACAAGCCAACGGCCGAAGCATACATGCAAGCGGCTTTCAACAATTACCGGTACTACACTTCCGTGTACAACCCCTACTCGAGGAAATTCGAACCCCAAGAACCAAGCGGATTCAATACCTTCCTCAACGCCATGATCACCGTGGCGAAGGCCGGGAAGATTCCCTACGAGGTCGCGTTTACCGTGAGCCGAACCCTGGGCGAATTCGACGAGGTCTTGATCACCGGGGAAGTCACCCCCCTCTTCCGATTCCAAAACGAAGACGGTGGGTGGACCTACATCCAGTATCCCGAGACGAATGAAACCTTCGGTTATCTGAGTCCCGACATCCGAGGCCAGGCCGGAGTGGCCATCAACAAAAAGAAGGTCGCCCGCCGCATCGTCATTCCCCAAAGCGCACCCTACGAGAACTTCCTGGGGCACGTGGTCGAGATCACGCCCACAGACGACCTCCGCGCGGAATTGGTGACCACGACTTCCGCCATTGGCTCGCCCAAAAAGGAGCTCCTCCACATGGCCCTCGATCGGGTCGACACACGGAAAGACGCCGCCATGGCCTTCACGCGCGCCGATCGGAAAGAAGGGGAGAAACTCTTCGCCCAACACGAGCACAACGCGCGGAAACGCGGACAGGAAATAGTGGTGGACCCCTTGGAGAAAATGTACCAAATGAACGAATACCGTAAAGCAGAATACGACGTGGCGGAGTACACCTCATTCGAATTGCTCAAATCCGGCATGGTCAGCACCCACGACACGCTCCGATATCGGGAGCGCTTCACCCTGAACGGCGTAATGGAAAGGGTGGAATCCCACCTTCTGGTGAACTTGGGCGCGGTGCTCAAAACCGACATTCCGGTCTTCACCGATGAGGAACAGGCCGATCGGCGCTCCGATGCGTACCTCCCCTACCCGAAAGTCCACCGAATCGAATACAGAGTAAGCATCCCCGAAGGGTACGTGGCGAGGGGACTCGAAAACTTCAACCACCGCGTCTACAACGGCTACGGATCCATGTCCATGGAATCGACCGTGGAAGGAAACGAGGCGGTGGTCCGCGTGGAATTGACGTACCACACGAGCTCCGTGCCCAAGGAAGACTGGCACCTCCTCGTCGACATTCTCGAGCCTTGGGAGAACGTGGGAATAGAGCGCATCGTCCTCAGCAAAATCGCATCCGACCCTGCGCCCTCGCCCGATACCACGGAGACTCCCAAGGAAGCCTCGGCCGATTAAATCCCGGAATCACGAAGGGGAATCGGAAGGAAAATTCCGGCGCGGATCGCGTGCCACGATCGCCGCTTTGCCCAAAATTTGTCAAAATTCAAATTTCCCTTTACATTCGTCGGCGCGTGAGACTCAAAGCTCCACCATACATCTCTTTACATACATGACGACTGCCAATAACAAATTTTGGGGAAAGCGCCTTGTTTTGCCTTTGCTGTTCCTGCTCCTCTCTCACGCCGGGTATTCACAGAAATTCTTTATCGGGTACGGGTTGGGCCTGTACACCGACCTCGTGATCTCGAAAAACGTGGAAACCAACTACACCAACGTGTCCTACAGCATGCTCACCCTGGGGCTGGAAATGAAATACAACTTGGTGGAATTCAGTCCCGAATCCGCGCTCAGCATCTCGACCGGCCCCAGCTTCGGAGCCATGAACATGGGAGGCTCCGACATGACGTCTTTCGGCAATCTCAAAGTGCCCGTGTACGTGCAATACGACTTCGGGACGCTGTCGACCTACGGCGCCGTGAGCAAATTCGGTTTCGGCATCGGCGCGGGGTACGAGTACAACCTCTTGGGCGTATTCACCGACACGGAGAGCATTCAAACGAGCACCTTCTCCGTCAGGGGCGGGTTCCGGTACTACAACAACGCCTATGCGGCAAGGGAGATCGCGGTGAAATTCGGCTTTCCCACCAAGGTGGAATATGAGGAATTCGAAATCATCGAAGAGCCCAAGACGTACGAACACAACGTTACGACCGTGCAATTGAGCTTTATCTTATACTGGAATTACTGATGAAAAGAAGATCCCGACGGATGGCCGTCGCCCTCGCCGCGGTATTGCTGGCCACCGGAGTGCAGGCGCAGGAATTCGACTTCATGGCGCTGAAAGACCGGGCCCGCGCGGTGTACCCCGACGAAAACCTGCTGGTATTCGACGCGGTTCAAACCTACGAGTTCGAAAAAAGCACGGAAGGCGGAGACGTCTCTCCCCTCAAAGCGAGGCTGAAAGCGGAGTTGCACCTGATCAACATCCTCAACCGAAACACCGTGCGCATCTACGAGAGCACCAACTCCTTCTCGGAAATCGAAGAGGTGAAAGCGTGGAGGTACAACGACGAGTCGGAGTTCGCCTACCTCCGCGCCAAGCCCCGCACGTTTCACTACGAGTCGGGGGGAATCTTCCACCACGATTTTTACGTGAACGACCTCGCCACAGAAGCCACCGACGCGGGGATCTACCGCTTGGCGTACACAAAAACCTACGACGATTACAAGTTTCTGGCCGCCGTGGACGTCACCGGCCACCTCCCCACCCTCAGCCAGGTGATCCACATCGACATCCCGGCGTGGCTGGACATGGAAATATCCGAGCGCAACTTCGAGGGATTCGGCATAGAAAAAGCCGTGGCGAAGACCAACGACGGCGGCACGCGATACACGTACACGTGGACGGACATGCCGGCCCTGAAAAAGGCCGAGTACGCGCCCTCTTCGCGACACTACCTGCCCCACCTCATCTTGGTGTACCGACACTTGGACGACGGGGGTGAAAAAACCACGCTCATGCCCGACGCTTCCGGCCTCTACGGGTGGTACTCTTCTCTGGTGAACGCGGTGGAGGAGAATCCCGCCGACCTCGCCGAGCCCCTGGCCCACTTCCGCACCCTCCCGGCCGAGGAGCACATCGAAGCCGTGTACAATTGGGTGAGGGACAACATTCGCTACATCGCCTTCGAAGCCGGGCTGGCCGGATTTCAGCCGGAGAGCTGCCAAGGGGTGTATTCCAACCGCTACGGCGACTGCAAAGGCATGGCCAATCTGTGCAAAAACCTGCTGGTGGAACTGGGCTACGACGCCCGCCTGGCGTGGATCGGAACCCGTGGTGAAGTGCCCTACGACTACGGCACCCCGTCGCTGGTGGTGGACAACCACATGATCGCGGTGGTGATCGACGGTCCCGACACCCTCTACCTCGACCCCACGGAAACCTACGGCCGACACGACGAGTACGCATACCGCATCCAGGGAAGGCCGGTGATGATAGAAAACGGCGACACCCACATTCTGAGCCGAGTACCGAAAAGCGACCGGAATTCGGACAAGGTAAGCCGCACGTACCGCGTGAGTTTCAACCCACAAAAATCCACCGCCACCTACGCCGCCACTACGCTGTACCGCGGTGAGCCCAAGAAGCAGATCCACGCCGGGCTGAACAGCATCTTGTCGCAGGACCGGGACAAAGCGCTGGCGCACTACCTGCGACCGAACGCGACGGGGACTTTCGCCATCACCGAAACGCGGAGCCTCGACACGCTGGGCGAGGACATCGAAATAGCGTACGAATTTACGACGAGGGAAGGGGTGATAAGTCTTGGGGGTGAGTACTTTGTCGATATAGATCCGTCCACGGATTTAGAAAACATCGCGCTGCACACCGATCGAATGGCGCCCTGGTACTTCGACGAAAGGCTGAACCGCCATACGCGCGTGACCTTCGCGGTGCCGGAGGGCTACCGCGTGCAGCACGTACCCGAGTCTTTCCAATGCGCTTCGCCGGATTTTCGCGTGGCCGTGGAAGTGACCCGCGGGGGAAATGAAGTGAACATCGACAAAACCATACAAGTGTACGACGGTGAGGTGAGCCCGGAAAACCGCGCGTCCTGGGAGGCTTGCGCGGCCAAGCTCAACGCCTACTACCAAGACCGAGTGATCATTCAGAATGGAAAAAATCAAGAGTAAAACGCGGTGGGCGGCGCTGTGCCTGCTGTGCATGTGCGCCCTGCCCGCGCAAAACGTTTGGGCCCAAGCGTCGGCAGATGAGCAAATCCGCGCCGCGACCGACCCCTTGCTGGAAGGCATCTCCATGGAAGTGCCGGAAGAATACGCGGAATACTCGGCCGTGGGCCTGGCGGCCGTGACCACGGAAGATTACGAAAGCGACCGCATGCGGAGGAAGCGCACCACGCATTTCCGCTTGCTGGTGAAGATCGGCGACCGCGCGGGACGGGACCGGTACAGCACCATCAGCCTCAAAGACCAAGCGCAGAAAAAGGCGTGGCGGGACGACGAGAAATTGTACTCCGTGAGCATTGTCAAACCCTCGGGCGAAGTGCTGCACCTCGACCTGGACAGCTTGCAACTGAACGCCGACAGCCTGGTTGCCCTGCCCTATCTGGAGGTGGGGGACATCCTGGACTACGGCTTCCGGGAGGTGGAAACCACGTATGACGGTTATTGCTTTTCGCCGCGCTTGGCGACGCTCAGCCACGAGTTTCCGGTGGTGTACGTCCTCCACCGCTTCCGCGTGGGCAGGGGGTATTACATCAACTTCCTGGGCATGAACGACGCCCCCTCGCCGGTGAAGAACGAAGCGCTGTCGAACAAGCAATGGCAGGTGTTCGACACGGAAATCCACCACCTGAAAGGGGAATCGGGCGAGAGGTGGGCGCCGACCTACCGCACCGAGGCGGCGGAGAAAATGCAGATTTGCCACTACCAGGCGCGCAAGGACAAGTTGGCGCCCATGATCTTGGGCACCCCCAACGAAATCAACACCTCCACTACGGACGAGGAAAAGCAGAGACTGCTGAAAGCGCATTACCTGGACTTGGTGAAAAACGTGAAGAACGCCTACACCATCCACTTCAACCGGTGGATGAGGCAGAACTTTTGGCGGCAGGAGCTGACGGCGGAGGAACACCTCATGTACTCGTACTACCACTACCGGTACTACGTGTTGATCTTCGACCCGGTCACCGAGACGTACCGCTCACAGCACCTATACCGGTACATCACGCCCGACAATTTCGTGCGCATCATGGCCCACGCCGCCAACATGAAGAAAATTCCCTACGAGGTGGTTTTCACCACGAGCAAGTACCTCTGCGACTTCGACGACGCGATGCTCGCCCCCGAATTCTCCATCCTCTTCCGTTTCCAAAACGAAGCGGGGGAATGGGTGTACCTCGAAACGCCCACTTCTTTCCAAACCATGGATTACGTGGGCGACGAATTTCGGGGTCAGGACGCTCTGGCCATGAACCGCCGGGGCAAGTTCACACGCATCACCATTCCGGAAAACCGCGCGGAGGACAACGCCTACGTGCAAACGGTCGACATCCGTCCGAACTTTTCGACCCACTCGGCGGAGTTGGAGTCGGTATCGTCCATGACGGGCATGGTGAAGTACGACTACTCGACGCTGGCGCTGCGGAGCACGGATTTTCACCACGACGCCCTGAAGTCCATGCTGCCGGAAGGGAAGGAGGACGTGGCGCTGAAGCTGTATCAGGACCACCGCGAGGAAAAAACCCCGGATGAGCTGGCCTACGACATCGAGGAAAAGCTCACCCACATGAAGTGGTTCCGATCCCAAAACCTCGACCTCGTGGAATACTCATCCTACGACTTGTTGAACTCGGGCGTGGGCGGCGCCAAGGATTCGCTGAAATTCGGCGAGACCTTTACCGTGGCCAATTTGGTGGAAAAAGTGGGATCCCGATACATCATCAACCTCAGCAAGATCGCCGCGGACCAAATCTCCCTCACGGAGGCGGAAAAGGAATCGCGGCGCAACGACGTGTTCATGAACTACCCCCGTACCTACCGAACGACCTACCGCATGGAAATCCCCGAGGGCTACCGCGCGCGGGTGCCGGACGACTTCGGCCACCGGGTGGACAACCGGTACGGGTCGCTGACCATGGACGCGGTGGTGGAGGACGGCAGAGCCCTGATCACCTTGACCAAAACGTACAAAACGAGTTTCGTGCCCCGGGAGGATTGGAACCTCATGCTGGAATTCCTCGAACCGGCCGAGCGGCTGAACCACGCCTGCATCGTGTTGGACAAGATCGAATCCTGAGGTCAGCGTCCCCGCGCCGATACCAACCACACGCCGACGAAAATCAAGGCCGCGGCGGCGATTTTGTCCCACGTGAGGGTGTCTTGCGCCAAGGCCAGGGCCACGGCCGTGGCCACCACGGGCTGCACGTAGATGTAGATGCTCACCACGGACGCCGACACGCGTTTGAGGGCGTAGGTATTCATGAGGTAGGCCAAGAACGTGGTCCCTACGACGACGAAGACGAATCCGGCCCACACGGCGGGGGTGAAAGCGCTCCACTCCACCCGGGCGATGGGCTTGGCGCCGAAGGGCAGCACCATGAAAAATCCGAAGAAGAAGACCCATTTCATGACCGTCACGGGCGAATACCGGGCCATGAGGGGTTTGACCAGCACGAGGAAGATGGCGTAGGCGCAGGCGTTGAGGAAGATGAATGCGTCGCCCCGGAAGGTGTCGGATGAAATATCGACGTCGCCCCGGTACACGATGAGTCCGATGGCGCCGACGAGTCCGAGTGCGATACCGGCGACTTTGCGGGTGGTGACGCGTTCTTTGATGATCCACGCGGCGGCGAGGAGCACGAGGACGGGGTTGCCGGTCATGATGATGGCGGCGTTGATGGGCGTGGTGAGGTTGAGTCCGTAGAAGAACATCAGCTGATTAGCCGCCACGCCGAAGGCGGCGCACACGAAGAGGAGTGCGAGGTCTTTGGGTTTGATCTTCTCATTGCCGCCCCACCGGCGGAAGAGCCAGAACAGGATCATGGCACCGCCCACCCGGCACAGAATGAACGAAAACGGGTCGATGTACTTGGGCATCATTCCCTTGGCGACGGCGTAGTTCAACCCGAAAATGACGTTTGCCCCCAGCAGTGCGGCGTGCGCGGGCAGGTCCCGACCTTGCGTGGATTTCATGGGGGCAAAGATGGGGGTTTTGGGGGAGGGGGGTTGATATCTTATAAACGATCTTGTAGAGCTTTATAACTTCCCTTTATTCTCGTTCTTCTTCTCGTAATGGCATTACGTCTTTTGGAATGTCGGCAACCGAATTTATAGGAATATAGATCCTTTTACCACACCCCAACCACACGCTCTCAGTTTGGGGTCGATAAGTTCCGCTCTTGTTTCGGCTTCGTTCATATTGCTTGTTTTAGCTGCCCCGAAGGGGTATAATACATTAAGATAGGGTGAAGCCCTATCAAGTGGCAAAGCCACAAAATCATAAGCCCTGAAAGGGCGAAATATCTAATCCCAAACATACTTCTCCTCATATTCTACATTATATTTTTTAAGAAAAGCACGGTATTCATCTTGAAATGTTTTCTTGCTATGGTGTTCGTGTTGATTCGCGATGTAGGCAATTACTGTGTCTATTTCAGAAGGATTTACTGAAAATGCTCCGTATCCATCCTGCCAATAAAAGTTTTCATATCCGGTTCCCTTTGTTTTAATCCATTTGGATGAATGTGATTTCAGTTCTTCCATCAGCTTCATCAGGGCTATTTTTTTGGATAGCATACAAAGTATATGAATATGGTCGTTGTAACCGCCTACTTTAATTACCTGACAGTCGAGTTTGTTGCAAATGCCACCGAGGTAGCTATGCAGTTCTGCTTCCACGGGTGGATGTATCAGCGGCTCACGATGTTTGGTGCTGAATATGATATGGATATAGTTTTTAACGAGTGACTGTCCCATAGTACTTGTATTACACCCTTTCAGGGCTGGTTTTGATGTTCTTCTTATCCGATGGGCTAAACCCATCGTTGGTATATATCGCCCCTTCGGGGCTTAGAAAGTCTTCTACCAGACCTTCCTCGCCCGTTTTCAGGCAGATTTGATAAATGGCTTTGCCGTTGGTGCTGTAGGTGGTTTCCAATTGCAGTTTTTCGGCATACTGCTTGGCTTGCATGACCCCTTCACCGACTTCCTGTAATGCGCTTTGGCTTCTATGACGGCAAGCTTGATGCCCTTATGTACCAAGATATAATCGGCAATGATTTTGCTGCCGCGTCTACCGCCCGATTGGATCTTGCCTTCGGTAATGCGGTATTCACGAAGCACTTTAGAGCCTTCTACCATGCCCCAACCGCAAGCTCTCAGTTTGGGGTCGATAAGTTCCGCTCTTGTTTCAGCTTCGTTCATATTGCTTGTTTTAGCTGCCCCGAAGGGGTATAATACATTAAGATAGGGTGAAGCCCTATCAAGTGGCAAAGCCACAAAATCATAAGCCCTGAAAGGGCGAAATATCTAATCCCAAACATACTTCTCCTCATATTCTACATTATATTTTTTAAGAAAAGCACGGTATTCATCTTGAAATGTTTTCTTGCTATGGTGTTCGTGTTGATTCGCGATGTAGGCAATTACTGTGTCTATTTCAGAAGGATTTACTGAAAATGCTCCGTATCCATCCTGCCAATAAAAGTTTTCATATCCGGTTCCCTTTGTTTTAATCCATTTGGATGAATGTGATTTCAGTTCTTCCATCAGCTTCATCAGGGCTATTTTTTTGGATAGCATACAAAGTATATGAATATGGTCGTTGTAACCGCCTACTTTAATTACCTGACAGTCGAGTTTGTTGCAAATGCCACCGAGGTAGCTATGCAGTTCTGCTTCCACGGGTGGATGTATCAGCGGCTCACGATGTTTGGTGCTGAATATGATATGGATATAGTTTTTAACGAGTGACTGTCCCATAGTACTTGTATTACACCCTTTCAGGGCTGGTTTTGATGTTCTTCTTATCCGATGGGCTAAACCCATCGTTGGTATATATCGCCCCTTCGGGGCTTCGCAACTCCCCCGCAAAAGCCTTCTGCAAGATACTCTTTTTCAGCTCTTCTAAATCTTCTATTTTCTTTTGATACACCCCCTCCAACTTTTGAGTTTCCGTGCGCCGGGCGTCTAATTGGCGGACGATGGCCTGTTGTTCTTTAAGTGGTGGAAACCAACGATGGGCTAAACCCATCGTTTTCAAAAGTTCCTAAATTGATATTGTCTTATGCACTTCCATCGCGGCCCCGATTATTCTATGCGTCAATTCCTTATCTTTCATAATCAGGTGGTTATTTCATATTAAAAATCAACGGTCAACCAATGAGGTGACAGCACTTCACGTGCCAGCCTCCCACATCGAACCTACAACCGACTAATATACAACACCCTCAATCAAATTCCCCCCTCCCCCACCCGATAATACAGCACTACCGCTCCCCCTCGAAAGGTTTTCGTCTTCACAAGGTCAAAAACCATCCTGTCGTTCAGACCTTCAAAAAACCGCAAACCCTTCCCTTCCACCATCGGATGGATGCAGAGCTGCAGTTCGTCCATCAATCCCAGCTTCAGCAGTTGAACAATCAAACTCCGACTACCCACGAGAACGTATTTGCCCGATTGCTTCTTGAGGTCCTGAACCTCCTCACCCAAGCCGCGTTTCGCCAGGGTCGCGCTCTTCCAATCCACGTTCTTGAGCGTACGGGAGAAAACGATCTTGGGAATTCCGTCGATTGCCGCGGCAAAGTCATTCATCGACTGTTCTTCCGAAGGATTTTCCAAAACCGTGCGCCAATACTCCATGAGCTCGTACGTCGTCCTACCGTACAGGATCGCGCCGCCACGGCCCAACAATTCCGTGTAATGCCGATGAACTTCTTCATCCGGAACTCCCGCCCTGTGGTCGCAAATCCCGTCGAGCGTCATGTTCAATGCCCCGATGATCTTCCTCATGTGTAGTCTATTGAACTTAAGATTTTACCGGCGCAGCCACCTTCCCGTCCAACGCCTCCGCCATCGGCATCACCGATGCTGATCGAGCAATATCACGTTTCCATCGGGATCGGTCAACATAAGACTTGCGGGCCCGGTGGTCTTTTCGTCGGCTTCGCTTGCAAGTTCCAATCCCCCGGCCTTCAATCGCTTCTGAATCTCCCGAATGTCGTCGAAGGTTTCCAGGTTGTTCCCGTTCTCATCCCAGCCCGGGTTGAAGGTTAAAATGTTGCCCTCGAACATCCCTTGGAAAAGTCCGATAAGCGCGTTTTCGTTTTTCATTATCAGGTAGTTCTGTTCCATACTACCCGCAAGGACGTCAAAACCCAGTTTTTCGTAAAATTCCTTCGAAATTTTCAGGTCTTTTACGCTGAGGCTGATTGAAAATGCTCCCAATTTCATGTCGTTAAGTTTTTCGGTACGGCTCGTTTCCGCGTGGTGAGTTGACTCCTGCGCAAAAACCGAGTTGAGGAAACACCCCGTGGCAAGCGCCGCGACTACCGCGGCAATGATCAAGCGACTCTTCTTCATTTTTACGTTTTTGTGGTCTTTTTATATCCCCATCGACTCATTCGGAATTTGCCTTCACAGGGAAAATCGAGTAAAAATAAAAATCACCATAAAATTCAATCGCGGCAACTTCCTCAATCTCCTCCACCTCCTCTACCTCCTCTACCTCCTCTACCTCCTCTACCTCCTCCACCTCCTCCACCTCCTCTACCTCCTCTACCTCCTCCACCTCCTCAACCTCCTCAACCTCCTCTACCTCCTCAACTTCCTCCACCTCCTCAACCTCCCCCCATAATCCCCCTATACACCTCCGCATACGCCTTCACGCTGTACCGCGCTTCCACGCGCGCACGGCCCGCCCGCCCCATCTTCAGCCGCAACTCGGGGTTTACCAACAGCTTCTTCAACGCCTTCGTCCACCGCTCTTCTTCCGAGGCGGGCATGGCATCCACCGCAAACCCGTCAATCCCGTGGCGCACAATGTCCGCATTCACCCCCACGTCCGATACCACCGCCGGAATCTCCATCGCCATGTACTGCAGCGCCTTAAACCCGCATTTCCCCCGTTCCCAAGGCGTGTCGTACAGTGGCATGAGCCCGATGTCCATCTCCCCCAGGTCGCGTATCTCCGTCGAGCGACTCCAAGGGCGAAATTCCGCGAATTCCGGCATGCGGTCCGGCGGATTGTCGGACACGATCAGCAGGCGAAAAGGGTGCGTGGCGTGCAGCTCCGCCAAAATCGGAAAAAGGGCCGTGAGCTGCTTCAGTGTGCTGTGCGACCCCGTCCAGCCCAGGGTGATCTCCCGGGTCGCTTCCACCGGCCGATGCGCCGGCACGTGGTAATCCGTGTCGATGGTCGTGGGCACGACGCGAACGTCCTCGGCGAATCTCCTCGCGTACTCGGCCAAAAATTCGTTGCCCACCGTCACCACGCGGCTCCACCTCATAATGCGGTTCACCTTGCCGTGCATCTTCCACCGCCCCACCAGACCCGCGTTGGCCTCGCTGTTGTTCGGCAGCCAAATCGCGTCGTCAAAATCGTACACCACCTTCTTACCCAGCAGTCGCGCCGCCACCCATTCCCACCACGGCGGACCCACCGGAGTGGCCTCACGGTGAATGAACACCACGTCGTACCGCCCCAAAGCGAAAAGCAGCGCCGCCCGAACCGCGAACCCCCGCAAAATCGCCAACACCTTCACGTCCAGATTGCCCGGCTTGTACATGCGCTTCCACGCCCTTTCGGACCAAAACGGCCGCACGTCCACCTCGGCATCCACGAGCCCCACATACTGCCCGAAGCGGAAGCGCTGCGAAGGGGCGTCGGGAGGGTAAGGGCAAACGATCAGCACGCGATGCATGGCGCAAAGGTAAAACAAGTGGTGCAGGATGTACAGGGCGTGTTTTTGGGTTTTTGTGGGTGGGTTACCAACGTGGATAAACCGCCGACAAACGACCATGCATTTCCCAACCGGGAAGATCGACTACGGACCACGTCCACCCGCCCGCCAGGTGCGGAGCGGAGCTGCGCCGCCCACCATTTTTACTGACCCTGAACCCGTCCCCCTCTCCATCCGCATTCCTCCACCCCGCCGATATGAACCAACGTCAGACTGTCTCAAAACCCACACCCCTTTTGTGGAAAACCTCTCTCGCTTCTC
>CAZNOG010000028.1:0-15374 GCA_964574635.1 uncultured Cryomorphaceae bacterium
TTATTGAACCCGGAAGGTGAAAGGGGGATGAGTGACGTGCGCCTGTTCATGCCGTATGGAATGATGACATGGAACTACGATGGGAAAGAGGCTGCCGTCCCATTGAAATACCCCGCAAAGTCATTCGGGGTGGCTGCTCCGACACCCAAAACGCCGATATAGGAGTCGGTGCCGGTTGGGTAGGAAAAGTCGAAAACGGCCGTGTTTAGGGGAATGGTCCCGCAAATCGGAATCACTTCAGTTGGAAGACGTACCGCACTTTTCCTTTTTGCTCGATGGCCGCTCCGGCGTCGCTGTTGAATCGGAAGTTGTTGAGCACGTCGTTTTTCGCCAGGTTGATCAGGTATTGCGACGTGGTGTTGGACTCCAGCAGGTTGGGTTGGACGCGGGTCACCCTTCCTTGGCGATCCACCCAAATATTTAGCGTGACGACGCCCTCTTCATCGGTGTCGGTGATTTTGGTGCCGAAGCCGGGCATCATGGAGCGCCCGCCCAGCTCCCAGCTTCCGCTCCCGCCGCCGAGCACGCCTTTGCCTTCTTTTCCGGAAGGATCGCCTTGGTCGCCCGATCCCGAGGTTTCACCGCTACCATCTCCGTCGCCTTGGCCGATGGATCCCAATGCCCGGCTGAGTCGATCGTCCAGCGTGGGCTCGGGCTCTTCCTCGGGCTCTTCTTCGGGTTGAGTTTCGGCGGGAGTCGTCGGCGTAGAGCTCTCCGTGCGGTCGGGGGTTTCATCCCGTTGTTCGGGTTCATCGGGAACGGCCAAATCGCCGGTTTCTTCGGTGATTACCTCCTCTTCAACCGGTTCTTCGGGTTGGGAAACCGGCGGGGTCGTGGTAGGTGGAGACACGGGACGAGTTTCCGGTACGGCGATGTCGGCGCCGGCGTCGGTTTCCCAGCCGAATTCGATGCTCGCCCCTGCGTCTTTGGGCAGGGGTACGGGCTGCTTAAGGCCGAAAAACAGAAACAGCAACAGCGCAACGGCGTGGAAAATAATCGTGATAATCAACGCTTTTCGTTGTCGGGGACGCTCTTCGTTCCGAGGTGGGGCGCTATGTGCGGTCGGTGGGGCGATGACTACGTGGGTTTACTCGGGTTTGGTGGCCAATACGATGCGCCAGCCGTTGCGCTTGGCGATATCCAGCACTTCGACCGTTCTGCCCGTGGGCACTTGTTGGTCTACGTGCAAGACGATGCCGGCGTCTTCCACTCCTTGCAATTCGCCTGCCAGAACGTTTTCCAAACCCTCCCGATCTATGATGCGGTTGTCGACGGAGTATATCAGGTCTTTGTCGATGCGGAGGGCGACTTGGGGCTTTTCTTTCGTGCGGTTTGCGCTGACGGGAAGATCGACGGGGAGTGCATACGGACTCACCAAGGTCGACAGGATGATAAAGAAAATAAGGAGCAGGAACACCAAGTCCGTCATGGACGACATGGAGAAACTCGCGTCAACTTTACTTCTGGGTCTCAGGTCCATGGCTGCCTTATTTGCCGGGTTCTTCCAATAGGTCGATGAATTCTATCGATCGCGTTTCCATTCGGTTCACGACTTTGTTGACGCGAACGACCAGTGAGTTGTAAGCGATGTACGCGATGATTCCGATAATCAAACCGGCGACGGTCGTTACCATGGCTTGCATGATACCACCGGACAACGCCGAGATTTCCACTCCCGCGCCGGAAATTTTCATGGCGTGGAAGGTGTTGATCATGCCGATTACGGTGCCGAGGAATCCGATCATCGGCGCCGCGCCCGCGATGGTCGCCAGCACGGGCAATCCTTTTTCCAAATTGTAGATTTCGAGTTTCCCCACGTTTTCGATGGAGGCGCTTACGTCGTCCATCGGCTTGCCGATGCGCACGATACCTTTGTCTATCATGCGTGCGATGGGCGTGTTGGTGGAGTGGCAGAGGCTGCGGGCGGCGTCGAATTTTCCGTCGCTGATATAATCCTTGATGCGGTTCATGAAGTCCTTGTCTTCTTTGGACGCCTTGTTGATGGCCATCCACCGTTCGGCGAAGATATAGATGGCTACGAGCGACATCAGCGCCAAGGGAATCATGATGTACCACCCGCCGCTGGCGATGAGCTCGAAGATGGAAATGGTCTCTTCGGAGGTGCCCGGAGCAACGAGGGTGTCGGCGACGGCGTCGGTGGTGATTTGGAGGATAGGGAGTGTGTTCATGCGACAAGGATACGATTGGACAGGCTTATTAACGACGGGTAAAGAAACAAATTATGCACCGTGCACCATGAATAGCGGGAGGGGATTGTCGCTCCGTGTGCACTCCGTCGAGCTTCGAGTAAGACCGGAACGGTGACTTACACCCACAAAAACCCAAAACACCCGCACGTCTTACCTCTTCGCGGCTCGATGCCGGTGGTACAGGTAGAGGGCGATGCCGTCGGACAGACCGATTTTTGGCACCGAAACGCGGTCGATTCCGCCTGATTCCAAGATGGTGAGGTAGATGTCGCCGGCGGGAACGATGACGTCCGCGCGGTCGGGGTGAAGGCGGAATTTTTTGATGCGTTGGCGAACCGTGTGGCGGGCCATTTCGTCGTGGAGTAATTGCAGCGTGGTGCGGGACATCAGCTCGCCGTGGCCCAAGCCGCTCATCTTGAAGTAGCGGTTGATGTTTCCGCCGGTGCAAATGGCGGTGACGTCGGCTTGTCCGGCCAAGGTGGCGGATACCCAACGACGCATTTCCTCCCACGTGTTTTCGGTGACTTTGTTTTTCAGGATGCGCACGGTGCCCACGTCGAACGACCGGGAGGTGACGCGCCGGCCCCGGTGCAACAAGGTGATTTCGGTGCTGCCTCCCCCCACGTCGATGTACAGATAGTCGCGGGAACCATCGAGTTTTTGCGACTCGAAGGTGGAGTAGATCAAATCGGCCTCGGTTTGACCGGTGATGACCTCGATGTCGATGCCGGTGGATTTTTTGACTTTGGCCATGACCGAAGCGGCGTTTTCGGCTTCGCGCATGGCGGAGGTGGCGCAAGCGCGGAAGCCTTTCACCTCGTACACGTCGATCAAGTGCCGGAAGGCCTTCATGGACCACAGCAACTTTTTGGTCTTGCCCGGGGTGATGGTGCGGGTGTCGAATATGGAAGCGCCCAAACGGATGGGCACGCGTGTGAGCGAAAGTTTTTTGATCGAAGTGGAGCCTTCGTTTTCGAACACGTCGGCGATGAGCAGACGCACGGCATTGGACCCGATATCGATGGCCGCGAATTTCAAACCTCCACTCCCAGTGAGCGCAACTTATCGGATATCAACGCGATCTTGGCCTCCGCATCGGCTTGCTTGCGGCGCTCCACCTCTACAACCTGCTCGGGGGCGTGGTTGACGAAACGCTCGTTGGCCAGTTTTTTCCGCACCGATGCCAAAAATCCCCGCGCGTAATCGAGCTCGTCTTGAAGCTTTTCGATCATGCCTTCGGTGTCGACTTGGCCTTCGAATGGAATGGCGTATTGCGTTTGCCCGATGACGAATGTGAAGGCTTTTTCCGGAAGGCTTTCGCCTCGGTGTATACGATCGATGTTGGCCAACTTGCGCACCAGGGGGTCATGGCTCGCTTCGGCGCCCGATTCACCTACGTATAAATCCAGCGCGATTTTGTTGGCGATTTGGTTCTTCTTCCTCACGTTTCTGATTTGCGAAACCACCGCGGTGGCCCGATCGAAATCGGCGAGCACCGCTTCGTCGAAGTCTTGAGGTTTGGGCCAAGGAGCAACCACTATGCTCTCGTTGGGGCCTTTCCTCTCACCCAGCAGTTGCCAAATCTCTTCGGTGATGAAGGGCATAAGCGGGTGGAGCAAGCGCACGAGAACCTCGAAATCGGCCACGACGCGGGCGTGGGTGTGTGCGTCGATGCCCTTTCCCCGCTCGGGTTTCACGGCTTCCAAGTACCAACTGCAGAAGTCATTCCAAGCGAATTTGTAACTCTCCATCAACGCTTCGGAAATGCGGAATCCGGCGTACAATTCATCCAGTTTTCCGCAAAGTTGACTCAAGCGGTGTTTCATCCATTCGGTGACGTATGCGGCGGCCGGAGGGGTGGGGGCGTTTTCGTCTACCTCCATGCCCTTTACCAACCGCAAGGCGTTCCAGAGTTTATTGGCGAAGTTCCGCCCTTGTTCGCAGTAACTTTCGTCGAAGAGCAAGTCGTTGCCCGCCGGCGACGATAACAGCATTCCCACGCGCACTCCATCCGTGCCGTACGTGTCCATCAATTTGATGGGGTCGGGTGAGTTGCCGAGGGATTTGCTCATTTTGCGCCCTTGCTTGTCGCGCACGATGCCCGTGAAATACACGTTGTGGAAAGGTCGCTCGCCGCGGTACTCGTAGCCGGCCATGATCATGCGCGCCACCCAGAAAAACATGATTTCGGGGGCGGTCACCAAATCGTTGGTGGGGTAGTAATACGAGATTTCCTCTTCGCTGTAAAACCCGTCGAACACGGAGATGGGCCACAACCAAGAAGAAAACCACGTGTCCAACACGTCTTCATCCTGACGCAAATCCTCCGCGCTCAGGTCTTTGCCGGTTTTTTCACGGGCTTTTTGCACCGCGGTATCCACGTCGGCGGCGATGACGAAATCGTCCGGCCCCGGCCCGTGGTAAAACGCGGGTATGCGGTGGCCCCACCACAACTGCCGCGAAATGCACCAGTCTTTGATGTTTTCCATCCAGTGGCGGTATGAGTTTTTGAACTTGGCCGGCCAGAACTTGATGTCGTCGTTCATCACGTGCTCCAAAGCCGGCTTGCTGATGCGGTCCATTTTAACGAACCACTGAAGCGAAAGCCGGGGTTCGATGACGGCGTCCGTTCTCTCGGAGTACCCCACTTTGTTCTTGTAGTTTTCCACCTTCACCAATTGACCCGCGGCCTCCAGATCGGCCGCAATCTTGTCGCGCACCGCAAAACGGTCTTCGCCTACGTACAGTTCCGCCGCCGGCGCCAGGGTGCCGTCGGCTTCGAGGATATCGAGGGCTTCCAACCCGTGTTTTTGTCCGATTTCGTAGTCGTTGTGATCGTGTGCCGGGGTGATTTTCAAACACCCCGTTCCGAATTCGGGATCGACGTATTCGTCGGCGATGATGGGGATCTCGCGGTTCACGAGGGGTACGAGGGCTTTCTTGCCTACCAAGTGAAGGTATCGCTCGTCTTTGGGGTTGACGCAAATGGCGGTATCGCCCAAAATGGTTTCCGGGCGCGTGGTGGCGATGGTCACCCACCCGTCATCGCCCTGCAACCGGTACCGCACGTGGTAGAGTTTGGAATCCACTTCCCGGTGAATGACTTCTTCGTCGCTCACGGCGGTCTTGGCTTCGGGATCCCAATTTACCATGCGCATGCCGCGGTAAATCATGCCCTTCTCGTACAAGTCGATAAAGGTGTCGATGACGCTGCGCGAATAGCCGGGGTCCATGGTGTACGCCTCGCGATCCCAGTCGCAGCTGGCGCCCAATCTCTTCAGTTGTTTCAATATGATTCCGCCGTGCTCTTCCTTCCAGGCGCGGGCGTGGTCGAGGAATTCCTCCCTCGAAAGGTCGCTTTTCTTGATGCCTTTCGCACGCAGTTTCTGCACCACTTTGGCTTCCGTGGCGATGGAGGCGTGGTCCACACCCGGCACCCAACACGCGTTCTTGCCCTCCTGACGCGCTTTTCGCACCAGCACGTCTTGGATGGTATTGTTCAACACGTGGCCCATGTGCAAAACCCCCGTAACGTTGGGCGGGGGAATCACCACGGTATAGGGCTCCCGCTCGTCGGGTTCGGAGTGAAACAATTTGTGTTCCAGCCAGTAGCCGTACCATTTGGCCTCCACCGCCGAAGGGTCGTAAACTTTGTTGATCTCCATGTGCGTCGCTTTGTTTTGGGGCTGCATGCCGAGAAATCCAAGGCGGACAAAGTTAGGAAATTACACAGAGCCCGCGCGGCTTTCCTCCCTTTATACACAGGCGGCGGTACCCCCCGCGCCGGGCCGGGAGCCGATGCACTTAAGAGAGCACGGGCCACCCGTGGAATTTGCCCTTACGTCTATCTTTGCGCGCATGATCCTATTCTCCAACGCCAAGATAAATCTCGGTCTCGAAGTGGTACGCCAAAGGCAAGACGGCTACCGCGACATAGAGAGCGTATTCTGTCCGGTGGATTTTTGCGACGTACTCGAGAGCCACGAAAACCCGCAGGGCGAAGACGAGTTGATCGTTTCCGGCTTGGCGATACCGGGCGATCCCCGTCAAAATCTTTGTTTCAAAGCCCTCAAGGCTCTCAGAAAGAGGGTGGACGTACCTCCGCAGCGCATCCATCTTCTCAAGGCCATTCCCATGGGAGCCGGACTCGGCGGGGGATCGGCGGATGCGGCTTTCCTCATCAAAGGGCTGAACGAAAAATACAAGTTCGGACTCTCCGAGGCGGAATGCGTCACGGTGGCCGCGGAGGTGGGGAGCGATTGTCCGTTTTTCATTTACAACGTCCCCGCTTTGGTGACCGGTCGAGGCGAGCACATCGAACCCATCGAACTTGATTTGGGGCAAGCACACGTGCTCATCGCCCTCCCCGGAATTCACGTCGACACCGCCCAAGCGTACGCCCATACGCAGCCGATGCCGCCGAAAACGGGCGTCGCCGAGGCAATCCGCCTGCCGCTCACCGAGTGGAAAAAGCACCTTCGCAACCGCTTCGAGGAGCACGCCTTTTCCCTCCACCCCGAAATCGGGAAAATCAAAGAAGCCATGTACGACGCGGGCGCCGTCTATGCGTCCATGACGGGCAGCGGTTCGGCCGTGATCGGCCTGTTCGCCCACCGTACACCGGCGGTGAACTTCGGCGGTGGGGTCACCTCGGTTGCGGCCCGACCCTTGGGTGCGAAGTAGGGGGAAAGACGCGCATTATTTTTTGGGTTTTTGTGGGTGTGGCTCTCGGCGGGCGTTTTTCTCCGGCCGAGGTCATTTTTGCGCTTTCGTATACAGATACACGGCCACACCCGCGAAGAGGATGTTCGGCAACCACACCGCCAGCAACGGGTCCAGACCGGCGTTGGTCGATGCCACCGTCGTTACTTTCATGGCGAAAATGTAGATCACGGCGATCAGCACCCCCGATGCCATGTGCACCCCGATGCCGCCCCGTGTTTTCCGTCCCGCCATCGACACCGCGATCACCGTGAGCACGTACGTGGCGATGGGGTAGGAGGTGCGCTGGTGTTTTTCTATTTCGAAGTACACCGTTTGTCCCGAGCCCTTCATCTTCTCCGCTTCGATGTACTCGTTCAGTTCCTTGGCGCTCATTGCCGAGGCGATGTTCAGGCGCACCCCGAAATCCGACGGCTTCATGGACAGCAGGGTATCCAGCTCCAAGCCCTGCCTCAATTTTTCCCCTTCCTCGCCGAATTCACGCACCACGAAATTGCTGATGCGCCACTTGCCGTCGGAAGTGTCGTACGCCGCGCGGCTTCCGGTCATCTTGAATTCCAGCTTGCCCTCGTCGTTCCATTTTTCCAAGGAGAATTGATACCCCACGTTGGAGGCGTGGCTGAAGGAATTGAAGTAAGCGATGGTGTTGTCGGCGATCTGCCGGTTGAGGTTTTTGTCGTCTATCTTAAACTGCTTGCGCAAGTACCGGTTCTCGAATTCCAAGCGCGTGGCATTTGCGATAGGCAACTGGTAATGCGTAAAGTACATGGAGATGGCCACCAAAATGGTAGACGCCACGAAGTAGGGATAGAGTAGGCGGCGGAAGGACATGCCTCCCGCGAACATGGCGATGATCTCACTGCGCTGAGCCAAGCGGCCGGTAAACAGCAGTACGCTCAGAAAAATCAGAAGGTAGCTGAAGGTATTGCCGTAATAAAAAACGAAGTTGAGGTAGTAGTCGAACACGACCTCTTTGAAGGGCGCCCTGCTTTCCACGAAGTCCTCCAACCGCTCCGACACGTCGAACACCACCGCGATGGACATGATCATGACGAGCATGAAAAAAAACGTGCCCAAAAACCGGCTGATGATGTATCGGTCGAGGATTTTCATCGGAATATTACAGTCGGCTCTGCAGTTTGGGCACCATGCGGTTTTTCCATTCGGCGAAATCGCCGGCGAGGATGCGATTGCGCGCTTCTTTTACCAGCCAAAGGTAAAACGCGAGGTTGTGAATACTGGCTATTTGCGCACCGAGCATTTCTTTGCTCACGATCAGGTGGCGGAGATACGCTTTGGTGTAGTGGCCGTCTACAAAACTCGTTCCGTTGGGATCCAAGGGAGAATGGTCGTTTTGCCATTTCACGTTTCGGATGTTGATGATTCCTTCCGAGGTGAACAGCATTCCGTTTCTCGCGTTTCTGGTCGGCATCACGCAGTCGAACATATCTATGCCCAACGCGATGCTCTCGAGAATGTTGGCCGGAGTTCCCACTCCCATGAGGTACCTGGGTTTCTCTTTGGGGAGGATGGAGCACACCACGTCGGTCATGGCGTAGAGGTCTTCGTGGGGCTCGCCCACCGAAAGTCCGCCAATGGCATTGCCTTCCCGGTCCATCGAGGCGATGAACTCCGCCGAGCGGATGCGCAAATCGCGGTACACGCTTCCCTGCACGATGGGAAAAAGCGTTTGTCGGTATCCGTACTTTGGTTCGGTATCGTCGAAGCGTTCACAGCACCTCTTCAGCCATCTGTGGGTGAGTTCGATGCTCGATTTGGCGTAGTCGTATTCGCAGGGATAGGGCGTGCATTCGTCGAATGCCATGACGATGTCGGCCCCGATGGTGCGCTGAATGTCCATGACGCGTTCCGGAGAGAAAAAATGCGTCGAACCGTCGATGTGGGAGCGGAAGGAGACTCCGCTTTCCGAAATTTTTCGATTGTCGGCCAATGAATACACCTGAAACCCGCCGCTGTCGGTGAGTTGGGGCTTGTCCCACCCGTTGAATTTGTGCAATCCGCCGGCGCTTTCCAACACGTCCAATCCGGGCCTCATGTAGAGGTGGTAGGTGTTTCCCAGGATGATTTCCGCGGCGATATCGTCCGACAGTTCGTGGATGTGAACACCTTTTACCGCGGCGGCGGTTCCCACGGGCATGAAAATGGGGGTTTGGATGTCTCCGTGATCGGTGCGCAGCGTTCCCGCACGGGCATTCGATTTTTCATCGAGCGCTTCGAGGGTGAATTTCAAAATGGAGGGATTGAGAATGGATGGTCGGGACTGATTTTTTCAGCCCGCAAAGATAAGGCAATGGAAATACACACCACAATTTCAGCGGGAAAGTCCATTCCCCGAAACGCATGGAAACACTTTTGCGACCATGGATGGAATTGCGGTTGAAAGTCTATTTTTGAGCCCTCAATGGAATGGACTTTTGATGTTCGGTGGTTGACGGTGCCCGCGCAAATCCTCTTCGTAATGTCGGCCGTCGCCTTGCTCGTGCATACCCTGTGGGTCGGCTTTAATGTCGCGTGGTACAAGGCGCGTACCGTGGCGGTTCCCGATGTACCCGTGAGCGTGATCATCGCGGCCCGAAACGAAGCGGATAATTTGCGGTCCCACCTTCCCGCGGTCTTCAACCAGCAATACCCCGATTTTGAAGTGGTGGTCGTCAACGATGCGTCGGACGACGATACCGACCAAGTGCTGAAGGAGTTTTCCGACCGGCACCCCAACCTGCGCGTGGTCAACGTCCCCAAAAACGATCGGCACGACGGGGGGAAAAAGCTCGCCGTCACCTTGGGGATCAAAGCCGCCAAATACAACCGCCTTCTATTCACCGACGCCGACTGCGAGCCGGCCTCTCCCCATTGGATACGCACCGTAGTGAGCCGCTGCCCTTCACCCGACGGCTTGGTGCTGGGGTATTCGCCCTACCGCAAGGGAAGGGGATTTTTGAACGCGGTGATCCGCACGGACGCGTGGATCACGGCCTTGGATTATTTCGGTATGGCCTTGGCCGGAGTGCCCTACATGGGTGTGGGGAGGAATTTGTCGTACGACAAAGACGTGTTTTTCGAAGTGGGGGGATTTCGCACCCATTACGCCTTGGCTTCTGGCGATGACGATTTGTTCGTAAATCAGGTGGCCACACCGAAAAACACCGGCGTGTGCTTGGAGCCCGACGGCCACACCGTGAGTTTGCCCAAAAACACGTGGAAGGCGTATTGGCACCAGAAGCGCAGGCACCTCACCACCGGCCATCGGTACAAGAAAAAGCACAGATGCCTTCTGATGGTCAAGCCTTTGGCGGTGTTTGTTCTCATCGTTTCGGCGGCCATCCTTTTGGCGACCAACGTGTGGACCATCGCGGTGGCGGCGGTTTTGGGCGTCCTGCTTTTGTTGCGATGGCTGGTATTTTACCGCTCGGTAAAGTGGCTCGGCCAAGGAGATATCCTTATATTCGCACCTGTGATGGAGGTTGCGGTGCTTTTCGGTACAGCCGCCGCACACCTTGCCAACGCATTCTCAAAACCCAGCCAATGGAAGAAGTAGTAGCCAAACTTTCCCCGAAAGGTCAGTACGATTACAAGCTCGTTCGGCGCGCCATCGATGAGGGAGATCAGTCGGCTTACGCCGAGCTGATGGAGCGGTATCGCGAGAGCATCTATTACATGTTGCTCAAGATGGTCAACAACCCCGACGACGCGGAGGACCTGACCATCGAGGCCTTTGGCAAAGCGTTCAACCGATTGGATCAGTACCACCCCAATTTCGCGTTCAGCACTTGGATGTTCAAGATCGCATCCAACAATTGCATCGATTTCATCCGACGCGAGCGAAAGAAAAGAACCATGTCCATCGATACCGGTGTGATGAACGAAGACGGGGAGCACATGACGTACGATATCGAGGCTTCGGACCGCGATCCGGAAGAAGAGCTCATCCGGAACCAAAAGATGAAGGCCATGAGGGAGGTGGTGGAAAAACTCAAGCCTCGGTACAAGCAATTGGTCATTCTCCGCTACTTCAAGGAATACTCCTACGACGAAATCGCCACGGAATTGGATTTGCCTCTCGGTACGGTGAAGGCGCAGCTTTTCCGCGCCCGGGAGTTTCTCTCCAACCTGATGGAGCACACCAAAGACAAGATCTGAATCCATGGGTGAGTCACCCGCCGATCCGGAAATGCTCGTTCCCGGCTTGAGCGCTGAACAGCGGGAGAAGCTGCTTTCCCTGGAGGCGCTATACGCCGAATGGAACGAGAAGATCAATCTGATCAGCCGCAAAGACTTCGACTTTTTTCACGAACGCCATCTGTTGCATTCACTGGCGGTGGCCGCGCATTTGAAAGCGGCCCCCGGCAAGCGAGTCCTCGATATCGGCACCGGGGGCGGCTTCCCCGGCATCCCGTTGGCCATTGCATTTCCCGAGATGGAGTTTACGCTGGTCGATTCCATCGGAAAGAAAATCAAAGTGGTGAAGGAGGTATCCCGGGCCTTGGATCTCAACAACGTCACGGCCCTGCACGAGAGGGTGGAGAAGTTGGGCGGGAGTTTCGATTACGCCGTCACCCGCGCCGTGGCCCGTCTATCGGTGCTGGTTCGCTACTGCATGGGCTATCGCATGCGGGTGGAGAAATTGATCTGCTTGAAGGGAGGCGATTTGAGGGGTGAAATCAGGGAAGTACGCCGGTATCCGGTCGACGTGTTCGACTTGCACGCGACCATCCCGACGGAATTTTTCCAAACCAAGAAGGTGGTGGTCGTCGATTTTCGGGGCCGACTGCTGAAGTGTGGGCTTCCTAATTGATATGATGTATTCACTACACCATCTATATGAGATGAATGACTGGACGAAAATAGTGCGTGACCAGGCTCGAGGGTGGTGAAGTTAACGAAATCATTCATTGATGGCTTATAATCACCTATGTTTGGATAATCGCCTACAAACCACCTTCCCGGATGCGAGTCGTAAAACCGCGAGTCGAAGTCGTACATCTCCAAACCGGTGGATACCGAAGCGTCCCAATACTTGGCGGTTTGCAATTCCTTGGCGGTATACATTTGCTTGTACCGCTGCCCATGGCCCATCCTCATGCGCAAGCCGTAGGGGTAGTAGTGCTCTCGCCCTGCAAGCGGGGCCGAAACTAAATTGTTCCACCGGATTGACTGGTTGCGAAGCGGTCACCGTCGGATCGGAGAAATCAAAGCAAAATATAAAATGCACAACCATCAGTTTGGTTTAGGCGTGATAAAATCCATATTCATTTGAGACAGTAACGTAATATAATGGATTTTCCACACCAACTTGTTCGCATCCGAATGAAAATCGATGTTTTGCTTCGTCGTATTAAAAATCAGCGCAATCATTCCCGGTGTCAACTCCCCTTCGGGAATGGATAATTCCAAGTACTCGCTGATAACACCTTCTTTTTCTGAAAGTCTCCGTAACATTCCAAAAAATTTCCCATCGGCTTTGTACTTCAACCCGTACCCATCACGCCCTTCAAAAGGGAAGTGGACACGGCGAATTTCCCAAAATGTATCAAACACATTTCCCGAATCAAGGATTGCCAGAGCAATTTTAAAATGTTTTAAATTTTCCGGATTGTCCAGTTCACTCGTTAACTTGTCCAACTCACTCTCTTGTAGCCCACCTTGACCAACATTGTATATGTTCAATGAATTCGAATGATATTGGAAACAGGCGACATTGGAATCAAGATAAGCGACAAACTCTTGAATGACATGAATCTCACTTGGTGTAAATTCACTCTGGGATCCTAAACCAATACTTGTCTTCGGAGTGTTTGGTGAATTACAAAAGGACGTAGTCAAACCAACACTCACACTCCAAAACACGAGATTGAAAGTTCTCATTGCGTCGTAAACATTCATCCTAATGCAAATTCGGGCACTGCGCGTTCAGCGGACAGTCGAAGGTTTCCACTTGCTTCTGTGTTTTGTTGCGGCTACGTCGTAAAGCTAACGATTCCGGAAATTTTGAAGACGGGTTATATCGAGAAATTTTCCTGTCCAAAAAAACGAGACCGGCTCACACCTCTTAATCAAATAAAACATGCCTTGGCGGCCTGAAAATTTTACCATTCAAAGGGTTGGCATGCTATTTTGAGCGCAATAATATTCCAATAACCAAGGGGATGAAAATTGATCCAAACACAATTAATCCGTTTTTAAGCGTTAACACTTTTTTGTTTGAGAACTTTGCTTCTATATCCTGAAAACATTTGTTGAACCACTTGTGTACGACGATCAGCCATATCAATAAAAACGGCATAACCAGCAACTTATTGATTAAATAAGTTTCACTGAATCTAGGTAATATTCTTATGTCAAAAAACTCTCTGAGCAATACAAACGGAAATAAAACATGAATGAGTTGCATAATAGTAACCACACCGGCAGAATAGAACTTTGGGTCGGGGTTACGTTTTTCTGCTATTAAATAAATAAAATAGTAAGTAAGCCTGTATATCATGGGTCAAATAGATTTTCTGTAATTGATTTACCGGTATAATACTGGGTTGTTAAATCAGCGGCAAAGTATAAGCCGCCTACAATCCACCCTACAACAGGGAAGGCTGCAGCTGTACCATAGATGGCCCCGGTAACAAGCAAATCAGCAGTATGATGGTTTTGCCAACCTGCTTCCCCGATCAAACCGTCATAGACTGTTGCACTGGCAGCCAAAAATGTTAAGCCGCCTCCAATACGGGACAACCCTCTCGCAGTACTAAGCGAACTAATTCTGTTTGCTCGTGTGATCGTACTTGCAGATCGCACTTTGCCATTAATGCGTTGGGCATACTTATATTTTTGCTTGGCGTCGTTCAGATAACCTGCATGAAGATAACCATTAGTGGTACTCGCAGCACCTAATGTATTGTGAACCCAATTCGGCCCCCCCCCCGATTGGCCCTCAATCCCCACCCACTGATTAACAATTCCAAAAAGGGGTTTTGTGAGCACTCGGGGCGTGGGGTCATTGGGAAAATACACGAAATGAAAGGAAGTGCCCAACACTGCACCGTATTCCCTTTCGTAACCCCAGCCACCTCTTGATGAATTATACCGATAGATTTCACCTCGATAACTGAACGGTGCAAAAGAACCTTTGTGTGCACCGTAATTATTTGCCCAATGATGCTTTTCGTATCTATATATTGCACCAACTACGCCTCCCGGATGGTACAGCCATGTCCGCATCGGCGCAGGCGGTGTGAATGATAAGCCACCTCCGTAAGAAATAAAAAAGTTATTAGAAAACCATGAGAAGGCAGAAACGTTATATCTTGAACCTGAAAAAGAAGGCCCACTTGTGAAGGGTGATACTCTATCGTAGCGGCCATCGGGATCTATTCGGTTTACGGGATCATTCCCAATTGCGAGGTATCCATTCGGATATTGCTCGGCAGGATCAGGAACAAACCACCTTCCCAGCTGCGGGTCGTAAAACCGTGCGTCGAAGTCGTACATCTCCAAACCGGTGGACACCGAAGCGTCCCAATACTCGCCGGTCTGAAGCTCCTTGGTGGTGTACATTTGCGTGTACCGCTGTCCGTGGCCCATCCTCATGCGCAAGCCGTAAGGGTAGTAGTGGTTGATCTGACGCGTCTTTCCCTGCATCGTGGTGATGTACAGGTTGTCGAAGTTAATGGTCTTGGCTTCCGTGCCGTTGGACACGTATACGTGCAAATAACCCGTCTTCGCAATGGGTATCTCCCCGCTGAACAGGGTCCCCAGCTCGTTGGGATCGGTGACGCGTAACGCCCCCGAACCGTCGGGGACGAGATTGAAGTTTTTGTCGTAGGCCAGCCAAACCAAGTACCCGTGGGGGCGGGTCATGTCGGTGGTGTCCATCTTGGTGCTCAGGAACTGGAACACTTCATTGCCCACAGAGGTGTTGCCGTTGATCAGGTTCACCAAGGCTCCCTCGCCAACGGGCAACACCCCCGCACCGGCGGCGGCCATGGACACCAGGATTTCTTCGATCAAAAAGCCCAAATCTTCATACGTCGCACCCGGCGCGTTTTCCTCGAAGAAATACTGCGTGGCCACCTGCACTTTGTCGCCTTCCGACACTTCGAGCACTTTCGACGGACCGATGACCATGTCGTTGTCGGCAACGACCTTGGCTATATATTGATTTGAGGGTCTCTCAATCACCCCTTTGTCGTCCGCCAACGGCCTCTTTTTCCCGACTGCCGCGTTGTGTAAATACTCATTTGGCGATGCCAAACTCCGTTTTCCACGCCTTGCATTCGAAAAAAATAGACGCGTTGTCATGCCGAAAAGGGGTAATGGAGCGACCCTTGGGAAGGACGCGTCCACCGGATAGTTGTAGGGCACCGGCTCCCGTCCTACCTCGATGTTCTCGAAGTTCTCCTCCTCCCATTCGGCCCTGTATTCCTCCATGGT
>CAZNOG010000029.1:0-13901 GCA_964574635.1 uncultured Cryomorphaceae bacterium
TCCGGTTTTCGCGCCGGTTTTTTGATGAAATTAGTGTAGTTTTGAGACAGACTGATACTAACGTATAAGGCATTTTTCGGGTGTACGCGACGCGCACCGTGCTGTAAGGCGAAGAACTTATACACCCGATCGGATGTTTGGTTCGTGGCCGCCGGGTTGGCATAGCGTACGATATCAATCCCATCGAGGATATAATTCGTTTTCTCCTTCCTGATGATCTCCATATCTTCTCGATTGACGAATTCAAAAGGAGTGAGGGTCCAGTACTCTTCCATGGCCTCTTTGAGAGCCTCGTCCCACTCGGCATCCCCTGATACCCCGACGTAGATGGTGGAAGAAAAGGCAGGTGCCATGTCTTTGGCGGTGCCGTACGGAATTTGGGCAAAAGATTCAATGGCGACGGCAATAGTCAAAAAAAGCAAAAGGGTGTATCGCATTTTCGTGTGGTTTATAGGTTTTTTTTGGCAATAATAGTTAACAAATTGTTTGCATGCCGGGATTTTCCGGAATCCGACGACTTTTCCCTACCATTCCCCTCCCACTGATACTGACCTTCTTTGGACGATAAGGAAAGGTGGACAGCGACCGCATGGAGTACGAGTCGGGATGCGACTAACGGTTTTAGACCATATGTCGCGGATACGTTGTGTCGATCGCAAGATTTCAGCCGGTTTTCGCGTTTAGGTGGAACGCGGTGATCAGGAGAAGGCCGACGGTGGCAGATTCCCTTCCGACGATGTGCCTCAACCATTTCTCCCATCGCCTTTCGCTTATTATCTTTGTACTTTGATGCTCATTGCCATGAAACGCATTTCCTTTCCTTCCAAAGCACTTGCAGTTCTCGCAGTTCTGATATTGGCCGTTACCGAGGCCCGCGCCCAGTGCGCCATGTGCAAAGCGGTGGCCCAAGACGCCGTGGATCATCAGGCTTTCGGCGTGGCGGTCGGCCTCAATTCGGGCATCGTCTATATCATGATCATTCCTTACGTGTTGCTCGGGGTGCTGATTTACGCTTTTTTCCGAAAGCGCATCAAAGGGTTCCTCCAATCTTTCAATAAAATTCATTCCTAACCAAAGCCGGCTTTGATCCAAAGAAAGTTTCGGGCATCCACGGCACGTCTGCTCGACGTACTGCAAAAACGCATCGCCATACTCGATGGTGCCATGGGTACCATGATACAGCGCCACCGCCTCGACGAAGAAGACTTCCGGGGCGATCGCTTCCGCGCGCACGAACGCTCGTTGCGGGGCAACAACGACTTGCTCAACATCACCCGCCCCCAAATCATCGAAGACATTCACCGCGCGTATTTCGAGGCGGGAGCGGATATCGCCGAGACCAACACCTTCAGCTCGACGCGCATCGCACAGGCCGATTACGGTTTGGAAGATGCCGTGTACGACCTGAATTTTCACGGTGCGCGTATCGCCCGTGAGGTGGCCGATGAATTCACCGCCCTCGACCCCGAGCGTCCTCGCTTCGTGGCGGGATCCATCGGTCCGACCAACAAAACCCTCAGCCTGTCTCCCGACGTATCCGACCCCGGGTTCCGCGCCACCACTTTCGACGAAGTGAAATCTTCCTACGCCGAACAAGTCAAGGCACTCATGGCGGGTGGCGTGGACATCCTTCTGGTGGAAACCGTGTTCGACACCCTCAACGCCAAAGCGGCCCTGTTCGCCATCGAAGAAGTGTTCGACGAAACGGGAGAAGCCATTCCCGTCATGGTATCGGGCACCATTACCGACGCAAGCGGCCGAACACTTTCCGGCCAAACAACCGAGGCCTTTCTGATCTCGTTGTCCCACGCCCCCTTGCTCTCCATCGGTCTCAATTGCGCCTTGGGTGCGGAACAGCTCCGACCCTATTTGCAGATTTTGTCCGACAAAGCTCCTTTTGCAGTCAGCGCCCATCCCAATGCCGGCCTCCCCAACGAATTCGGCGAATACGACCAGAGTCCGGAAGAAATGGCGGAGCTCATCGGAGACTTTTGCCGGGACGGCTTGGTAAACATCGTCGGCGGATGCTGCGGCACCACCCCCGAACACATCCGCGCACTTGCGGAAAATTGCGTGAATTACGCGCCCCGCGCATTCGCGGCGAGCGCCACAACGACGTACATGCATGTTTGATTCCACCCTCCTTGCACTGAGCGGACTCGAGCCGTTGGTGATGCGGCCCGACTCCAACTTCATCAATATTGGTGAGCGCACCAACGTCACCGGCAGCCGCAAGTTTCTCCGCCTGATTCGGGAAAACAACTACGGAGAAGCCGTGGAAATCGCCTTGGAACAAGTGCGGGGCGGAGCGCAAATCATCGACGTGAACATGGACGAGGGCATGCTCGACGGAGAAGCCGCCATGGTGAAGTTCCTCAACCTCATCGCCGCCGAACCCGAGATCGCCCGCGTGCCCATCATGATCGACTCCTCCAAGTGGTCCATCATCGAAGCAGGTTTGAAATGCGTGCAAGGGAAGTGCATCGTCAACAGCATCAGCCTCAAAGGAGGCGAAGCCGAATTCCTGCATCAAGCCCGATTGGTCAAGCGCTACGGAGCGGCCGTGGTGGTCATGGCCTTCGACGAAGTGGGCCAGGCCGACACCCTCGAAAGACGCACTTCGATATGCGAGAGATCGTACCGGCTATTGATCGATGAGGTGGGGTTCAACCCCGCAGACATCATTTTCGACCCCAACATCTTCCCAGTCGCCACCGGTCTGGACGAGCACAGAAAAAATGCCATCGATTTCTTCGAAGCCACGCGGTGGATCAAACAAAATTTGCCGCACGCGAAAGTAAGCGGCGGAGTCAGCAACGTTTCATTCAGCTTTCGGGGCAACGACACCGTCCGCGAAGCCATGCACGGCATATTCCTCTACCACGGCATCAAGGCGGGCATGGACTTGGGCATCGTCAATCCCTCACTGCTCACGGTGTACGATACCATCGACCCCCAACTCGCGGAGCGCGTGGAAGACGTGTTTTTCGACCGGCGTGACGACGCCACCGACCGGCTGTTGGAGTACGCCGAGCAAATCAAAGGCCGGGGGCCAGCCAAAGCGGACGAAGAGGAAGAATGGCGATCCCTCCCCGTCAACGAGCGCCTGTCGCACGCATTGGTCAAAGGCATCGACAAATACATCGTGGACGACGTCGAGGAAGCCCGTCAACAATTCGCCCGCCCTCTGGAAGTCATCGAAGGTCCGCTGATGGACGGGATGAACATCGTGGGCGATCTGTTCGGATCGGGAAAGATGTTCCTGCCCCAAGTGGTCAAAAGCGCAAGGGTGATGAAAAAGGGCGTGGCGCACCTCCTGCCCTACATCGAAGCCGACAAAAAGAAATTCAAAGACACTTCGGCGAGGGGTAAAATCGTGTTGGCCACCGTGAAAGGAGACGTTCACGACATCGGCAAGAACATCGTCGGCGTGGTGCTCGCGTGCAACAATTACGAAGTCATCGATTTGGGCGTCATGGTACCGGCGGGCAAAATCATCGACAAGGCGCTGGAAGTGGGGGCCGACCTGATCGGACTCAGCGGGCTGATCACGCCGAGTTTGGAAGAAATGGTCGACGTGGCCAAGGAAATGGAACGCCGAGGGCTGGAGTTGCCGTTGCTCATCGGAGGAGCCACGACCTCCCGGGTGCACACCGCGGTGAAAATCGAACAACACTACCGACGACAACAGACCATCCACGTTTTGGACGCCTCCCGCTCGGTGCCGGTGGTGGAAAAACTCTTGGGAAAATCGCGGGATGCGTTCATCGGGGAAATAAAGAAAGAATACGAGCAAATTCGATCCTACCATGAAAAGAAAAAGTCGGACAAAACCTATCTGACTTTGGCAGAGGCCCGTGCAAACAAGTTCGATCCCGGATGGGACCAACAACCGCCCACGCCGAAGCCCAACGCCTTGGGCGTGCACGTCTTCGAAGATTACGGCCTCCGCGAAATTTCCGCCTACCTAGACTGGACCCCCTTTTTCCAGACTTGGGAACTCGCGGGACGATTTCCCCGGATTTTGGAAGACGAAGTGGTGGGAGAGGAAGCCTCCCGACTCTACCGGGACGCCACGGAAATGCTCAAAGAAATCATTACTTCCAAATGGCTGCGCGCCTCGGGAGTGATCGGCATTTGGCCGGCGAATACCGTCAATGGCGAAACCGTGGAGGTATACGACCCCAATGACCCCGGAAAGGTCATCCACCGCTTCGAATTTCTGCGTCAACAAACCAAAAAATTCAAAGACCAGCCCAATTTCTGCCTCGCCGATTTCATCGCCCCGAAGGAATCGGGTCGCGTCGACTACATCGGGGGCTTTGCCGTGACGGCGGGATTGGGCATCGAAAAACACTTGGAGCGGTTCGCACAAAACCACGACGACTATTCGTCCATTATGCTCAAGAGCCTGGCCGACCGCTTGGCCGAAGCCTTCGCGGAACTCCTCCACGAAAAGGTCAGAAAGGACTTTTGGGGATACGCCGCCGACGAGTCGCTGAGCAACAACGAGCTGATCAAGGAAAAATACGTGGGTATCCGACCGGCGTCCGGCTACCCCGCTTGCCCGGACCACACCGAAAAACCGGGATTGTTCAAAATGCTGAACGCCACCGAAAACGCCGGAATCCGGCTCACGGATCACTTCGCCATGCTGCCGGCCGCCGCTGTTTCGGGCAACTATTTCGCCTCCCCCCACTCCAAGTACTTCGGCTTGGGCAAAATCGGGAAAGACCAAGTGGCATCCATCGCCGAACGAAAAGGAAAAACGACGGAAGAAATGGAAAAATGGCTGGCCTCAAACCTCAACTACAACCCCTGACCCCCGGCGTGAGAACGGATGCTCAACATATTCGGCGGTTTGCGTACATTAGGAACTCGGTGAAATGAAACACATTTTTGGGATATACCGATACGGAAGTTGGCTCTTGCTACTGATTATCAGCGCAAGCATGGCCGTGGCCCAAGAGCCCGTCCAACTCACCAGATCGGCTTCGGATTGCACGGGGGCGATTTGGATCAACGACAACGCCATCGGCCCGGTTTATTCGCCCAAGGGTTTCGGCAACGAGTTGGAAATTTCGGGGTACGAACTTGGGGATCCGTACTTCATCCAACGCGAACACAATACCGTGTGGTATCGGTTCAGGGTGCCCTACAATTCTATTTTCAGCTTCGATCTGGTGCCCATTCTCAAGGACGACGACTTCGACTTCATGCTCTTCCACTACGACGGGCCGAACTTTTGCCGACAAGTCGCCGACGGGAAAAAAATACCGGTGCGGACCAATATCTCGCGCAAAAACCTGGAGGTGGAGGGCAAAACCGGCCTCCACGCTTCCGAAGTGTACGAATACGTCCCCTCAGGACCGGGAAGCTCGTACAGCCGCTCCCTCAAAGTCAACGAAGGGGAAGTGTATTACTTGCTCGTCGACAACCCCTTTCGCGAAAACAAAGGCCACTCGGTATTCCTCTACTTCGAGAAGGTGGAACCCCGAACGGACACGACCGAAGTGGTCGAGGATTTCTCGTACAAAATCCCACTTCGAAAATTGCGCGTCTCCGTCACCGATCAAGAAACCGGGGAACGCATCGCCTCCAACATCGCCATCGACAATTTGCCCGATTCGGTGACCTCACGGTTCGCAGGCCTTTCCCAAGTGGAGGTCGACGTGCTCGGATACCGCACCTACGACATTCACGTGGTCAAAAAGGATTACCTCCCGGCCAGCGAATCCTTCACCCCCAGAAACGACTCGCTGTACGAGGTGAACCTCACACTGAAGAGGATGAAGCTCGGCGACAGGATCAACTTGGAAAACATCAAATTCGACAAAGACCAAACGACCATCATGGCCCGCAGCCAAGGCGCCCTCGATCAGTTGGTCGATTTTCTCAAAGAGAACCCCAATATCCACATCGAGCTCCAGGGCCACGTGAACGGAGAATCCAAGCGCAACAAGAGGAGATACCGCAAATTGAGCACCGCCCGCGCCAAAGCCATCCACGAGAAATTGATCGATCGGGGAATTGACGCCTCCCGTCTGGAATACAAAGGATTCGGAAATGCCCGAATGATCTTCCCCACCCCGGTAAACGAAAGACAAGCCGAAGCCAATCGGCGGGTGGAAGCGGAGATCACCGAACTTTGAAACCCCGCGCAGCTACGCATTCAATTCCCACGTGGGCTCGGCGCGAATACGCCTTCTTCGGTTTTCGTTACGCCGTCAGGCCGAGGCCAAGCTCGCCTGTGAAGTATCGAACGCGCGGTCCAGCTTTTTGAACAGCCCTTGGAGAACTTTGCCCGGCCCCACTTCAATGGCTGCGGTGGCGCCGGCATCCACCATGGCGCGCATGGACTGTGTCCACAAAACGGGCAAGGTCAATTGTGCCACCAGATTTTTCTTGATTTCCTCGGGGTCGGTGACTCCCGCCGCCGGGACGTTTTGAAATACCGGACACCTGGGCGCTTGGAAGGCCGTCGACTCGATGGCTTTGGCCAGATCGCTCCGCGCCGGTTCCATGAGGGGCGAATGAAACGCCCCACCGACGGGAAGGATCATGGCGCGCCTAGCCCCCGCTTCGGTGAGCTTGGCACAAGCTTCTTCCACGGCTTTTACCTCCCCGCTGATCACCAATTGGCCCGGGCAGTTGTAATTGGCCGGCACCACTACTCCCGGGGTTTCCGCACATATTTTCTCCACCACCGCGTCGTCGAGCCCGATGATGGCCGCCATGGTGCCTTGCGACACTTCGCAAGCGCGCTGCATGGCATCCGCCCGCTGCGCCACGAGCTTCAACCCCGATTCGAAATCGAGGCTTCCCGCCGCGACCAAAGCCGAGAATTCACCCAGGCTGTGGCCCGCCACCATGTCGGGTTGGAAATCCGATCCCATCAATTCCGCCAAAATCACGGAGTGCAGAAAGATCGCAGGTTGAGTTACGTCAGTTCGTCGCAGGTCTTCCTCGCTGCCCCGGAACATGGTCTCGGATATGGAGAAACCCAAAATTTCATCGGCGCGTCGGAATCGCTCCCGCGCCTGATCGGAACTTTCGTACAAGTCGCTGCCCATGCCCGGGAATTGGGAGCCTTGACCGGGAAAAACGTATGCTTTCATGTGTGGAATTTGGTGCAATGATAAGGAACGTCGCCGTACCGCGGGCACTCACCCCGCCAGTTTGTCTTTCAGCGTTTGCATGAATTTCGAAGCGTAGACGAATTCGTTCAGCTCCTTGTTGGGCGTGCGCAGGATTTCCTGCTTGTCTCCGCTCCACCATTTTTCGCCCTTGTGGATGAAAAGGATGTGGTCGCCGATCTCGATGACCGAGTTCATGTCGTGGGTGATCACGATTGTGGTGATGTTCATGTCGTAGGTCAGCTCCCTGATCATGTTGTCGATGACGATGGAGGTCTGTGGGTCCAGCCCCGAATTGGGCTCGTCGCAAAACAGGTACTTGGGCTGCATGGATATGGCGCGGGCAATGGCGATGCGCTTTTGCATCCCACCGCTGGTTTCGGCCGGGTAGAGGCGGTTGGTGCCTTTGAGGTTCACGCGTTCCAAACACTCGTTCACCCGTTTGGTCATTTCCTTCTCCGAGCTTTTGGTAAACATGCGAAGGGGAAACTTCACGTTTTCCTCCACGGTCATGGAGTCGAAAAGCGCCCCGGCTTGGAAGAGCATCCCGATGTTTTTGCGCACTTCCCGCTTTTCCGCGATGGGCAGGGGCACGAAGCTCAACCCGTCGAAAAGCACCTCGCCCTTGGTGGGTTTGTGAAGTCCGACGATGCATTTGGCCAATACGGATTTGCCGCTTCCGCTTTGGCCGATGATCATGTTGACCATCCCTTGCCCGAAGCGGAAATCGATGCCTTTCAGCACTTCGGTGTCGCCGAAGGATTTGTGCAGATTCTTTACTTCGATCAAATCAGGAGCAATTGAGTGAGGACGTAATTGAGAATTAGGATGACGACGCTGCTGTACACCACCGCGTCGGTACTGCTGCGGCCCACTTCCAGCGCGCTGCCCCGGGAGTAATAACCGTGGTAGGCCGAAACCGTCGTGATGACGTAGCCGAAAAACACCGATTTGATCAGCGCGTAAACCACGTCGAAGGGACGAAAGGCGAACTGGATGCCGTAGATGTATTCGTTCGAAGACAAAATGCCCGAAACCACCGAGATAAACCACCCGCCGAACACCCCCAAAAACATGCTGATGGTGATCAGGAAGGGAAAAATGAAAATACCTGCCAGCACCTTGGGTTGGATCAGGTAGGCCGCCGAATTCACCCCCATGATGTCGAGGGCGTCGATTTGCTCCGTCACGCGCATGGTGCCGATCTCCGAGGCGATGTTGCTGCCTACTTTTCCCGCCAATATCAAAGCGATGATGGTGGGCGAAAACTCCAGAATGATCGATTGCCGCGTGGTAAAACCCACGGTGTAAGCCGGAATCAAAGGCCCGTCGATGTTGGAGGCCGTTTGCAGCGCGATGACCGCGCCCATGAACACCGACATCAGCGCCACGATTCCCAAGGAGGAAATGCCGATGGAGTCGATCTCCTTCAAGATCTGCCTGCGGTAGATCGGCCACTTCTCCGGGCGGGAAAACACCCGGCTCATCAACACGAAATACTTGCCTATGCTATAAAATATCCCCACACCTGTATTTTACGATGGATCTTCGACTGTACAACCGCACAAGATGCAAATTTAAACTTTCAACACTTAACCCATGTCGAGGGTTTTTCATAGCTTTGGTTCAATGAAAACGGAAAAAAACCCCTGGGCCTATCCGGCCAAATTGCTGTTGTTGCTCTGCGTGATGGTTGTTCTCGGGGCATGCACCACCCACAAAAAGAAAAAATGCAACACCTGTCCGAAGTGGACCAGTGAGCACGTAGAGTTCGAACACCGCCTCGACCCCCTGGTGGCGTAATGAGTGACCTTCAAAGCAGATACGCCGCCAAACTCGCACCCCACCTTCCGCCGGGCACCGCACGCGAAATCGCACGGTGGATCGTCGAGTTGCGCGTCACCTTCGTCATCGCCAAACCGCGAAAAACCAAATACGGCGATTTTCGGATAAACCTCGACGGCAAAAATCCCCGCATCTCCATCAACGGCGACCTGAATCCGTACGCATTCCTGGTCACCACCATTCACGAGTTCGCGCACTACGGCTGTTTCCTGAAGCACGGCCACAAGGCCGCCCCCCACGGCAAAGAGTGGAAAGCCATCTTCTCCGATCTGCTGCGCATCTTCAACGAGCGCAAGGTCTTTCCACAAGACCTCGCCCACGCCATCGCCAAACACCTGCGCCAACCCACCGCCAGCTCTTGTTCCTGCCCCGTGCTGTCGCGCGCACTCGCAAAATACGACGAGAGGCCGGCCACGTTCCTCGGCGACCTTCGGCCCGGCGACACCTTCCACTTCAACGGCGAGGTCTTCGAGTACATCGAAAAACGCCGCACCCGTTGCCTCTGCCGAAACGTGAAGCTCGGCAAGGATTACCTCATATCCATCCACGCCCCCGTGGCGAAAACCGAAAAACGAGAGCTCGTCTGAGGCGCGGACCGAGACGAAACACAACGCCGCACGCACCGCCGATGCGATGGATTATTAACTTTGCGCCGCCCTTTCGGCGCAATCGCCGCGAGCCACACCTTCACAACCGCCTTCCCCGCGCCATTTCCGAAAAACGGAGGGACGGGTATAGGTGATAAGGGTTTTTGTGGGTGGGTCATCGAAGCGAAAATCAATGCATTGAAACACATGAACAAAAAAAACCATTATTGCGTCATTATGGCCGGCGGGATCGGCAGCCGATTCTGGCCCATGAGTCGTACCGACAAGCCCAAGCAATTTCTCGATGTGCTCGGCACCGGCTCTACCCTGATCCAACAAACTTTTGAACGATTCCTCAACGTCTGCCCCCGGGAAAATATCTACATCGTCACCAGCGCGGTGTACAGAGACCTCGTGAAAGAACAACTCCCCGAGGTCGAAGACGCGCAGATCATCCTCGAACCCAACCGGCGTAACACCGCGCCCTGCATCGCCTACGCCAACGAAAAAATCCGACTCGAAAATCCCGACGCCACCATCGTGGTCGCCCCGGCAGATCACCTCGTGCTCAAGGAAGACCGCTTCGTTGAAACCATCCGCACGGCCATCGACCAAGCCCAAACGTCCGAAAACCTCGTCACCCTGGGCGTAAAGCCCTCCCGTCCCGATACCGGCTACGGGTACATCCAGTACACCGACGCCGACAACGCCGTGAACGACAAGGTGAAAAAAGTCAAAACCTTTACCGAAAAACCCGACCTCGAACTGGCCAAGGAATTTCTGAAAAGCGGCGACTTCTACTGGAATTCCGGCATCTTCGTCTGGACCCTCAAAAGCATTTCAAAAGCCTTCGAAAACCACCTTCCCGACGTGTACAAATTGTTCGGCGACCTCGCCGACGACCTCAACACCGACCGGGAAGAAGCCCAAATCGCCAAGGCGTACTCCATTTGCGAGAACATCTCCATCGACTACGGCATCATGGAAAAAGCGGGTAACGTAAACGTCGTTCTGAGCGATTTCGGGTGGAGCGACCTCGGTACCTGGGGCTCCTTGTTCACCCACTTCGGCAAAGACAAAAACAACAACGCCGTAAAAGGCGGCCGCGTGGTGATCTACGACAGCTCCGACAACATGATCAATGTGCCCAAGGAAAAACTCACCGTCATCAGCGGGCTGCACGACTACATCCTCGTCGATACGGACGACGTGCTGATGATCTGCCCCAAACAAGACGAGCAGAAGATCAAACAGATCGTCACCGACTTAAAGATCAGCAAGTACAGCGATTACATCTGAGAAATCGTCCTATAAAAAAAGGGTCGGCAACCGACCCTTTTTTATTCCTTGAATTCCGTTTATTTCAATCCCGTCATCTTCGACGGGTCCACCCACGCGTCGAAATCCTCGGCGGAAACGTACCCGAGTCTTACGGCCTCTTCTTTCAAAGTGGTGCCGTTCGCGTGTGCGGTTTTGGCGATTTCCGCCGCCTTTTCGTACCCGATATGCGTATTCAGCGCCGTGACCAGCATCAACGAGTTGTTGAGGTGGCGCGTGATCGCGGGGTGGTTGGGCTCGATTCCCGAGGCGCAGTGAACGTCGAAGGAACGGCAAGCGTCTCCGATGAGCTGCGCCGATTGAAGCACGTTGGCTGCCATCACGGGCTTAAACACGTTCAATTCAAACTGTCCTTGCGTGCCGCCGAAAGTCACGGCGGCGTCGTTTCCGATCACTTGGGCACAAACCATGGTGAGCGCTTCGCTCTGTGTGGGGTTCACTTTGCCGGGCATGATGGACGAGCCCGGTTCATTGGCCGGGATGAGGATTTCGGCGATTCCGCTCCGCGGTCCCGAAGCGAGGAGGCGGATGTCGTTGGCTATTTTGTACAAGGCCACGGCCAACTGTTTCAACGCTCCGTGGGTTTCCACCAATGCGTCGTGGGCCGCAAGCGCTTCGAATTTATTCGGCGCCGTGCGAAAAGGAAGGCCGGTGAGGTCCGAGATTTTTTCCGCCACCTTTTCGGCGTATCCTTCCGGAGTATTCAGTCCCGTGCCCACGGCGGTACCTCCCAAGGCGAGCTCGGCGAGGTGGCCGAGGGTGTTTCTCAATGCGTTGAGCCCGTGATCGAGCTGGGCTACGTACCCCGAAAACTCCTGTCCCAGAGTCAGGGGGGTGGCGTCCATCAGGTGTGTGCGCCCGATCTTTACGACGTCCATGAATTCCCGGCTCTTCCTGTCGAGGGTTTCCCTGAGTTGCTCCACCCCGGGAAAAGTGCTTTCCATCAGCTTCTTGTACACCGCGATGTGCATGGCCGTGGGGTAAGTGTCGTTGCTCGACTGCGATTTGTTTACGTCGTCGTTGGGGTGGATGTGGCGCTCACCCTCCCCGAGCTTGCCCCCCGCGATCACATGGGCGCGGTTGGCGATCACCTCGTTGACGTTCATATTGCTCTGGGTGCCCGAACCGGTTTGCCAGATCACCAACGGGAATTGATCGTCCAATTTCCCGTCGAGAATTTCGTCGCACACCTCGGCGATGGCGTCGCGCTTCTCCGTGGACAGTACTCCCAATTCGGCGTTGGTCATGGCCGCAGCACGCTTCAGGTAGGCGAATCCTTGGATGATCTCCAGTGGCATGCTGGCCGGCGGGCCGATAACGAAGTTTCCCCGAGATCTTTCGGTTTGCGCCCCCCAGTACTTGTCTGCGGGAACTTTCACTTCCCCCAGGGTGTCCTTTTCAATGCGGTGTCCCATATCGCTCAATGGTTTTCAGTGTTTATCAATGTCTTGTCGAGCCACCTATATCGCGGCACGGATACGCATCCATCCGACTCAGCCCAAAGCACGCGCGTTTCCCGCGTCAATCCCTGTTGCCCAAAAAGCGCAACAAGAACAAAAACAGGTTCACGAAATCCAGGTAGAGCGTGAGCGCTCCCATGACGGCCATTTTATTTCCTTCTTCGGTGGCCGCATCGGTTTGCATCCCGATCTGTTTGATCTTCTGCATGTCGTATGCGGTGAGGCCGGTGAAGACCAACACCCCGATTCCGCTGATGATGTAGTCGAGGGCCGGGCTGCGCATGAACCAGTTCACCACCATGGCGATGATCAGTCCGATCAGGGCCATCATGAGAATAGAGCCCATTTTGCTCAAATCCGTCGAGGTGGTGTAGCCCAAAACGGCCATGACGGCGAACGTACCGGCCGTAATGAAAAAGGTGGTGGATATGGAGGCCGCGGTGTACACCACGAAGATGGAGCTCAAGCTGATCCCCATGAGGAGGCTGAACGCGATGAACACGGTGATCATCATCGGGCTGGACATGCGTCTGTAACCAAAGCCCATGAGAAGCACCATACCGAGGGGCGCGAGCATCACCAACCATCCCAACATGGACATGCCCGTGCCGGTTTGGTTGTAGAGCAGGCCGAGCAGTGATTCGTTCGTTCCGAACCAATACGCCATCACCCCTGAAATGGCGAGGGCCGAGGCCATGTAGGTCATCACGTTGCTGACGAAGTTCTTGGCCAGTGATCCCGTATGGGCCACTGCTTCGAGTTGGTGGTCGCTGTATCCGGATATGAAATTTCTTCGGTTCATGATTACGTCAGTTTAGCTGAAATGAGATTTATGAATTCGGTTCTGGTTTTTTCTTTCAAAAACGCCCCGTGAAAGGCGGAGGTGGTCGTCACCGAGTTTTGTTTTTCGATGCCCCGCATTTGCATGCACAGATGTCGGGCTTCGATGACCACCGCCACCCCGTGGGGGTTCAGTGTTTGTTGAATGCAGTCTTTTATTTGGTTCGTCAATCGTTCCTGCACTTGCAATCTCCGTGCAAACGCATCGACCACCCTCGGTATTTTGCTCAACCCGACAATTTGTCCGTTCGGGATGTACGCCACGTGCGCTTTTCCGAAAAACGGCAGCATGTGGTGCTCGCAGAGGGAGTACAATTCGATGTCTTTCACCAACACCATCTGGGAATAGTCTTCCGCAAACATGGCGGATTTCAGGATGGCTTCGGGGTCTTCTTGGTACCCTTTGGTCAAGAACTTCATGGCTTTGGCCACGCGCAGGGGGGTGTCTACGAGTCCGGCGCGGTGAGGGTCTTGGTCTATTTCACCGATCACTTCCTTGTACAGGTTGGCCATACGCACCAATGAGTCCCGGGCGTCGGTCAGGGTTTCGGAATCTTTCACTTGCTGGATGTGGTGTGTTTTCGCGATTTTATAAGGTGCAAATATACGCTTTTCCGAGCGTGAGGAAGTTGAGGAAGAGGAGAAGGTGGAGGAGGTGGAGAAGGTTGAGAAGGTGGAGAAGGTGGAGAAGGTGG
>CAZNOG010000030.1:0-8016 GCA_964574635.1 uncultured Cryomorphaceae bacterium
ACCAAATCGAAACTCGATCATTGCCGGTCGGCCTAATCCTCTACACGGTGGAAGTTCAAGGTAAAATTATCCAAACCGGAAAAGTGGTGAAGACTGAATAATAGAAAGCTTCTGTTTTAATGGATTGCATTCTTAAACGGCTTCCGGTTTTCCGGAAGCCGTCTTTTTTAACCACGAGTAGGGGCCGGAAACCACCCGAGGAAAAACCCTACTTCCGGATTGCATCAGGAAAGCCTTCGCAATGACGGGCATTGGGGGTGACGTATCTTACGTAAGATTGTCATTTCGAGCCGGTAGGCGAAGCAATCCAGACTAATAGAATGGAATGGACTATATCAGCCGGATTCAATCGGTAAGATTTCTTTGGGCGGGAATACTTGGCATCATGCATTGTATATCCATCGGAACGGACAACTGGATTGCTTCAGGCGGAGCCTTCGCAATGACGGTCACGCGACGGGGTTGATGAATGGAATGAACGTCATTGCGGACGACTGGATTGCTTCAGGCGGAGCCTTCGCAATGACGGGCACTCGGGGTGACGTACATTACGTAAGATCGTCATTGCGAGCCGGTAGGCGAAGCAATCCAGACTAATTGAAAGGAATGGGAGTTATCAGCCCAATGGAATCCACTGACCACTAATCATTGACAATTGACAATTGACCATTGACAATTCCGTCAAAACGAGCCACTAGGCGCGGCAATCCAGGTTTTTAGAAAGGAATGGAATATACCAGCCCCATCGAATCCTCTGGATTGCTTCAGGCGGAGCCTTCGCAATGACGGGCACTCGGGGGAATGATGAATGGAATGATCTTCCTTGCGGACAACTGGATTGCTTCAGGCGGAGCCTTCGCAATGACGGTCACGCGACGGGGTTGATGAATGGAATGAACGTCATTGCGGACGACTGGATTGCTTCAGGCGGAGCCTTCGCAATGACGGGCACTCGGGGTGACGTACATTACGTAAGATCGTCATTGCGAGCCGGTAGGCGAAGCAATCCAGACTAATTGAAAGGAATGGGAGTTATCAGCCCAATGGAATCCACTGACCACTAATCATTGACAATTGACAATTGACCATTGACAATTCCGTCAAAACGAGCCACTAGGCGCGGCAATCCAGGTTTTTAGAAAGGAATGGAATATACCAGCCCCATCGAATCCTCTGGATTGCTTCAGGCGGAGCCTTCGCAATGACGGGCACTCGGGGGAATGATGAATGGAATGATCTTCCTTGCGGACAACTGGATTGCTTCAGGCGGAGCCTTCGCGATGACGGGCAGCTGGGGTGACGTACATGACGTAAGATCGTCATCGCGCTCTCCAAATTTCCGAATTTCCGAATTTCCAAATTTTCAAATCCTACCTTTGCATCTTTCCTAGCCACCGTTATTTTTGGAAATCCTTGGATATATCGCGGCGGCCGTCATCGGTTTGAGTCTGGGGATGATAGGCGGGGGCGGGTCGACCATCACCGTTCCCATACTGGTGTATTTGTTTGCGGTCAACCCGGTTGTCGCTACGGCCTACTCCCTGTTCATCGTGGGTGCCACGTCTTTGGCGGGCAGCATGGACTACCTGAAAAACAAACTGATCAACCTCCGCGCCGTCCTATTGTTCGGTGTGCCTTCCACCATTTCCGTCTTCGTTACCCGCAAGTGGATCGTTCCCGCACTCCCGGAGAGGGTGTGCCCCGGCGATTGGTTTTGTTTTACCCGCGATTCGGGCATTATGGTCCTGCTCGCGCTCATGGTGGCCGGCGCCGCGTGGGCCATGATCCGCCATCCGAGCAGCGGAAAGAAACGCGAAGATTTCAACGCATACCACAAGCCGTCCGCGACGAGAATGGCCATTATCACCCTCGAAGGGTTGGTGGTGGGTGCATTGACCGGACTGGTGGGTGCGGGCGGGGGATTTCTGATCGTTCCGGCCTTGGTGGTACTGGGCAAATTGGATATGAAGGTGGCCGTCGGCACTTCCCTGCTTATCATCGCCGCCAAAAGTCTCTTGGGATTTTTGGGAGATCTGGGGAATATCGACGTGGACTGGTCCTTCCTGCTGACGTTTACCGCCGTAGCCATCGGTGGAATTTTCTTCGGGGTGCGTCTGGTTAAGCGCATACGGTCGCGCAACCTTCAGAAAGTTTTCGGGTGGTTTTTGCTCGTGGTCGGGGTGTACGTTCTAATGAAAGAACTTCTCGCGTGAAGTCACACCCACAAAAACCCTCATCCACATACCATCCGTCCCCGACAATTCGGACGTGAATACCTAAAACCCGGTATATTGATCCGCCCGCTTTGATTGTTTTTCATTAGGTCGTATCATTGCATCTTATTTGGAATCGGTATAAATAAACTCCCTCCGCCTTGATTACCGCAGATACCATCCGCAAGAACCAATCGGCCGAGATCACGGAACTGGCACCCGGCGAGCTGGGTCGTCGCTTGGGCGAAATGGGCTTCTGGCCCGGTCGTTCGCTCCAACTGGTGAACGTCGCACCGTTCGGCGGACCGCGAGCGTATCGACTCGGAAAAACGCTCATCGCACTCCGCAAAGAAGAGGCGCGCATCATCCGCGTCAAAATCACCGCCTCTTCCTCCTGATATTTTCATGGGTTCATCAATGGATCAACCTTTGGTTGCGCTGGCCGGAGTGCCCAACGTGGGTAAAACGACCGTATTCAACCAACTCACCGGCATGCGTCAAAAAGTGGGCAATTACGCCGGTGTGACCGTCGACAAGGTGAGCGGACACCTGCGCCACGACGGTCATTCGGTGAATATCCTCGACCTCCCCGGCACATACAACCTCTACCCGCGGTCGGAAGACGAACAAGTGGTTTTCAGCGTGCTCAACGGCTTCCAACCCAAACAAAAAGTGGATTCCGTGCTGGTGATCGCCGACATGTCCAACCCCGAGCGCGGATTGTTTCTGCTCACGCAAATCATCGACCTGGGCTACCCGGCGGCACTGCTTCTGAACATGGAAGACCAAGCCCGAAAACAAGGGGTCGAGGTCAATAAAGTCTTGTTGGGCCGATTGCTGGGCGTGCCCGTGTATTCCACTTCCGCCCACCGCAACGTGGGGATTTCCGAATTGAAGTCGGCGGTGGTCGAGGGCAAATTCAAAACCGGTCGGCACGTGGTCGATCCGGCCGATTTGGCCGACGCCGAAATGCTCAAAGCGGTGGCCGACGTCACGGAGAAAGACAACCTCTACGCCGCGCTGCAAATTCTCATGTTCCGCGATCGCGATCCCATGATCGATTCGGGTACCCGCGCCCAATTGTCCGATATCGCCGAGAAATACGGCTTCGACGAGGCGCGTTCGAAAACGCGGGAAACCGAACTGCGCCACGAAAGGGTTCGCGATTTGATGGAACGGTGTATCCGCACAACCGAAGACGCGGCGGCCAAGGATTACACCGGCATTTTGGATTCCGTGTTGCTCCATCCCGTGGCGGGGATATTCATCTTCCTCGGCGTGCTCTTCCTGATGTTTCAACTCATATTCACCTGGGCCGAAGTGCCCATGAATTGGATCGATTACGGATTCGCGAAAGCCTCTATGTGGGCCAAGGAATGGCTACCGGCCGGCCCCATAGCCGACCTGATCGGCGAGGGGATCATCCCCGGTTTGGGCGGCGTGGTGATCTTCGTTCCTCAAATCGCGTTGCTGTTCGGGTTTTTGGCACTGCTCGAAGGTTCCGGCTACATGGCCCGGGCCGTGTTCATCACCGACAGGGTCATGCGCCCCTTGGGTTTGAACGGCCGCAGCGTGGTGCCGCTGATTTCGGGATTCGCTTGCGCCATTCCGGCCATTATGGCCGCGCGCACCATCGCCAATCGCCGTGACCGACTGATCACCATTTTCGTCACGCCCTTCATGAGTTGTTCCGCGCGGTTGCCGGTGTACATTATCCTGATCGGCCTGTTGTATCCTTCCGATGGCGGCGGAGTTTTCGACGCGCGGGGAACGGCCCTGTTCGGTATGTACATTTTGGGGTTGGTGGCCGCCCTGCTGTCCGCTTGGCTGATGAAGCTGATGTTCAGGCGGGAAAAGGGCGGGGACTTGATACTCGAATTGCCGACATACCGATGGCCGAGCTTGAAAACCGTGGTGATCACCATGTACGAAAAGGCGCGGACCTTCGTGGTGGAGGCGGGAAAGATTATTCTGGCGGTGAGCGTGGTTTTGTGGGTTTTGGCTTCTTATGGGCCGCCCGGTGCGATGGATGCAGCCGTGGCTTCCGTGGCCGCACCGGCCGATTCCACCCAAGCGGAAGCCGCTCGTTACCGTTCGGATGTGGCGTCGGCGGAACTCGAATCGTCCTACGCCGGGGTGATAGGCAAGTTTATAGAACCGGCCATCAAACCTTTGGGATACGACTGGAAAATAGGCATCGCGTTGATCACCAGTTTCGCGGCCAGGGAGGTTTTCGTATCAACCATCGTGACGCTGTACAGCATCGGGGCCGACGAAGACGACATGCAAACCATCCGGGAATTGCTCGCGGAAGAACGAAATCCCGACACCGGCGAACCGGTGTTCACCCCGCCGGTCATTTGGTCCCTCCTCGTATTTTACGCCTTCGCCATGCAGTGCATGAGCACTGTGGCCGTAGTGCGCCGCGAAACCAAGTCGTGGAAATGGCCCTTGGCGCAGCTGGTCTACATGACAGTGTTGGCCTACGTCGCCGCTTATGGGGTGTACCACTTGCTTTCGTAAATTTGCACCATGTGGCAAGACGTATTCGTATGGATATTATTCGCCGCGGTGATCGGATTCGCCCTCTACCGCCGTTTTAAAAAACGCAAAGGGGGCAACTGCGCGGGGTGTGAGTTCAATCCCCAATCCGGAAAAGGAAACTGACTTTGCCGATGGCGGGAATTGCACGGACCGGCGAACGAATCGGCACAAAGGCAGGCCTCGCCAAAACCCTACCTTTGGATTTTGAACCCACCGGCGGCGCCGGCAATGACCGACATGAAGTTTGAAACGACCATCCTCGGATGTGGATCGGCCACACCCACGCTAAAGCACAGACCCACTTCACAACTCGTCGAACACAACGGCCACTACCTTCTGTTTGATTGCGGAGAAGGCACCCAGCTGCAATTGAGGAAGTTCTCCCTGAAGTTTCAGAGAATCAACCATATTTTCATTACGCATAGCCACGGAGATCACTGCTTGGGATTGCCCGGGCTGATCTCTACCATGCACCTGCTGGGCCGAAGGAACCCCCTGCACATTTTCGCCCCGGCCGAATTGAAAGGCGCCGTGGAGCTGCAATTGCGCGTTTCGCACTCCCACCTCCGCTTTCCGGTGAAATGGCATCCCACCAATGCGTCACAACCCGAAGTGCTCCACGAAACCTCGGCCTACACCGTCACATCTTTTCCGCTGAGGCACGGTGTGCCCTGCACCGGTTTCAAAATCGATGAAAAGCCCAAACCCCGAAACATCCGCCCGGAAGTCATCGAGAAATACGGCATTCCCTACGTTCGAATTCGAACGATAAAACGAGGCGCCGACTTGGTACTCGGAGACGGAACGGTCGTCCCCAACCACGAGCTCACCTACGACCCCGATCCGCCGCGGTCGTACGCCTTCTGCACGGATACCGCCTTTTCCACCGATACGGTTGAATTCGTCCGGGGCGTGACCACTTTATACCACGAAAGCACCTTTTTGGAAGAACACGTGGTGCGTGCCGCCGAGACCATGCACAGCACAGCCGCCCAAGCCGGCATGGTGGCCGCCCTTGCCGAGGTGAAGCAGCTCGTTTTGGGTCATTATTCCGCCCGATACCGTAATCTTCAGGATTTTCTGACCGAGGCCAAAACGGAGTTTGCCAACGTCCTCGCCGCCGAAGAAGGCATGACCATTCCCATCGGGTAGGCGGCCTGGCCGGGTAGATCGGGCGAGGGGAAGCCCCATATTCCCCATATTCCCCGAATGGATTATCTTTGCTATTTAAAAGCATTCCAAATAAGCTTCCGTGTGATTTTATCCACCGACCGGATTGTCCGGTTGTTTTGAAGCCGGAATGTCATACCCTTCCGATGAGCGAAAAAATTTCTGTGGTAATTGCTGAGGGCAATCCATTGGTGCAGTTGGGGTTGCAAACCGTGTTGGAACGTGCGGGCGACATCCGGGTAATCGCCGTAGCCGGCGATGAAGAAGCTTTGATCGCCATGTTGAAGAAAGACAAACCCCAAGTGGTGGTCATGGATTTCACCGGACCCGGGTTTCACTTGGTATCCGTATCGAGGGCGCTGAAAACCTCGCCCGATACGCGGGTGGTGGCGATCACCCCGGCACAAGACGGCCCCACTATCGTCAGCGCGCTGAAAGCCGGAGTATGCAGCTACGTCAAAAAAGACTGCGATTTCGGCGAAATCGTTTCTTCCGTTCAGCACACTTCCCGAGGCGAAAAATTCTTTTGCGGCCAGATATTGGAAACCATCCACCGCGACCACATCGACCCCGACGACGAGAATTTCGAGAATTTCACCTGCGCACCGGTTCAGCTCTCCGAGCGCGAGCAGGAAATCATCACCCTCATCGCAGAAGGGTACACCAATACGGCCATCGCCGAGAAGCTCTTTCTCAGCCCACACACCGTAAATACCCACCGCAAAAACATCATGCACAAATTGGGGGTGAAAAACACCGCCTCCATCGTGATGTACGCGGTGAAATCCCGATTGGTGAACGTCAACGAGTTTAGGTTCCAATCCGCTTAGAGACACGGAGTTGCGCTTTGTTCCCCCGGTGTCGTCGGCGTTTGTGCCCGCAAGGGCAAATTGCATAATTTTGCGCCGATGAAATTAATAGCCGACAGCGGATCCACGAAGACCGATTGGCGCCTCGTGAGCCGGGATGGAGAAATCCACGCGTTCACCTCCGAGGGGATCAATCCCTATTTCCACACCGTCCAATCCGTGGCCGACTTGTTGCGCGCCATCGACATGGGTTCCTACGGCCCGGACGACGTAGGTGAGGTGTTTTTTTACGCCGCCGGTGCCAATACGCGTCTCACCGTTTCCTTGTTGGAGGAGGGATTTCAGAGCGTATTCAAAGCCGCGCGATTGCACATTCGCCACGACCTGCTCGGAGCGGCCCGCTCCCTGTTTCGAACCGATTCCGGTATCGCCGCCATTCTGGGCACGGGGTCCAATTCCTGCCTTTTCATCGACGGTGAAATACGGCTCAATTTGGGCGGTCACGGCTACATTCTCGGCGACGAAGGCAGCGGCATGCATCTGGGTCGCAAGGTGGTGCGCGATTTCATGAACGACCTCATGCCCGGCGATGTGCGGGAGCAATTCACCCAGCGCTACGGCCTGACGAAAGACGAAATCACCTACCGCATTTACAAGCAGCCGTCGCCCAATCGGTTTCTGGCCACCTTCAGCAAATTCGTTGGCGACCACGCCGGCCACCCGTACATCGACGCGCTGATCGACGACGCATTTTCCAAATTCTTCCGTCGCTACATCATCCGGTACGAAAATTACCGCACCCACCCCTTGCGCATCGTCGGCTCCATCGGCCATCATTTCGAGCAGCCCATCCGCGCGCGGGCGGACCATCACGGCATCACCATCGACAAAATCCTCCGCGCCCCCATAGACGGCTTGGTGGAGTTCCACACCACTTCCTGATTCGCCAAAGCTTTTCGGTGGGTTGGAATGTTTTGGGCGTACCCCCGAAACTCCCTCTCCCTTCCGGTCTTCCACGGCATGGAAAATCCCGGCTTTCGCATTAATCGCCTTGGCCCGCGGGGTCGGCCTTTACCCTGTATCTTTCCGTCTCCGGCGCCGCTCTGCCTACTCGTTTCGGGGGCTCGTCCCTCGCCCCGCCCCGAGTGTCATAGCTGCCGCCCGAGCCGAAAAGGATGCCGGGTGCCGGCCTTACGCAAATCCCGTCACTTTTAAAGCGGCTCTTCTTCGGCTCCCTTGAGGCGTTTCATCCACAAAAACTCCTTGTCCATTTCCACGAA
>CAZNOG010000030.1:8116-11819 GCA_964574635.1 uncultured Cryomorphaceae bacterium
GATACCACCACCGCGATGAGGATGTACATCAAAATGGTGCGCGCCTCGTAGAGCAACCACCCCGCTACGAACAGCAGCCCGAGGATGAACAGCAACTTGAGTATCCTGGCGATCATGAGAGTAGGTTTTTTTCGGGGCGGACATCACAAAGAAAGTCAATTATGGATGAAGAATTCTCGAATGACGGAAATTTTCGTGGGCCGCGTTTTGGACTACTTCGAACTTTCCGGCACGGGGAAGGAGCTTTTCACGAACCTCCCGGTGCCGGTGGCGAGAACACGGGATTTTTCGTCGGTCAGGGTGGCGCGCGCCACCCAAAGATTGCGGGAGGAGTATATGACTTCGCCCCGGGCGGCTACGGCGCCGTGTTTGACGGGACGCAAAAAATCGATGTCGAATGAAGTGGTGAGTACAAACACTTCGGGCACGAGGGAGTTGGCGGCGAAAAAGCAGGCGTCGTCCAAGAGTTTGAAATACGCCGACCCGTGCAGCGCGCCCATGCCGTGGTGAAAATCGGCTTGGACGTTCCATTCGATGAGGGCTTTTCCCTCGGAGATGGAAATCACCGTATCGCGATACACGTCGTGGATGGGGGCGCTGAGGTAGGCACGCTCGAGGTTTCGGTAGTGTGATTGATTCATGGGGTACGTTTTGCACGAAAATATACATTGCCGCTTCGACGTGGACGAACTGCGGGAAACGCGCGAGGGATGGAAGCGGCATCCCGCACGCCGGGCTTCGGTGTGAGGCGCGCCGAGACAGGGCGACCTTGGAAGCCCCTGTTTGCGGCCCCGCCGAACCCGAAGGGCGGTGTGCGGATACAGCGGACAGCCCGGCCCGGCGGGGATGAATGAATGGAAAGACAGGATTGCCGGTCAACAACGAAGTGAAAGGAATGGACGTTTGTGCCGGGCGCGCCCCTAAACGCATCGAAACGCAAAAAGGGAAGGGCGTAAGGAGGGAAAAATTTTCCGGGAACTTATGCGGGATTCGCTTGTTTTAGCTGTGGCGGACACGGGGTATATGCCGGGGGAACCGTGAAAAACGGTATATTTCGAGCGTGCATCCCTCCGAAAGCCGGCCAAGACGATTTTGCCGGGACGACAATGCCTAACCATGAAATACCATCCGAAATGAAAAACCATCCCTACCCCGTTTTGCGGGAGCTCAGCACTTCAAAAGGAACCCTGAAGTATTACAGTTTGAAGCAACTGGAAGAACAGGGCCATCAGATATCCAAGCTTCCGTTTTCCATCCGCATTTTGTTGGAAAACGTTTTAAGAAACTACGACGATTTTGCGGTGAAGAAGGAGAATATCGACAGCCTTTTGGGTTGGAAGCCGCAGCCGGGAGCGCACGATGTGCCTTTCAAACCGGCCCGTGTGCTGATGCAGGATTTTACGGGAGTGCCCGGCGTGGTGGACTTGGCGTCGCTGCGGGGTGAGGCCCGGCGCAAAGGGAAGGACCCTAATCGGATCAACCCGCTGATTCCCGTGGATTTGGTCATCGACCACTCCGTGCAAGTGGATTATTTCGGCACCAACTACGCCTACCGCAAAAACGTGGAGGAGGAGTACCGCCGCAACGAGGAACGGTACAAATTGCTGAAGTGGGCGCAAAACGCGTTCGACAATTTTTCGGTGGTGCCCCCGGGCATGGGAATTTGCCACCAGGTGAACTTGGAATACCTCGCCAAAGGCGTGGTGGATAGGGATGGATACGCCTTTCCCGACACTCTGGTGGGTACGGATTCGCACACGCCCATGGTCAATGGAATCGGAGTAGTAGGGTGGGGCGTCGGAGGGATTGAAGCGGAAGCGGCCATCCTGGGCCAGCCCATTAATTTCCTCATGCCGGAAGTGATCGGGCTGAAACTCAACGGCAAACTTCCGGTCGGTACCACGGCCACCGACTTGGTGTTGACAGTGACTCACCTGCTGCGCCAACACGGCGTGGTGGGGAAATTCGTGGAGGTGTTCGGCCCGGGGCTCAACAACTTGTCGGTGCCCGACCGAGCGACCATCAGCAACATGTCGCCCGAATTCGGTTGTACCGTGACGTACTTCCCCATAGACGACCAAACGCTGAGGTACATGGCGACGACCAACCGCAGCGCCGAGCAAATACAACTCGTGGAGGACTACTGCAAAGCCAACATGCTGTGGCACGAAAACGACCACATGATCGTGTATTCCAGCGTGGTGGAACTCGATTTGGGCGATGTGCGCCCCACCGTGGCCGGACCGAAACGCCCCCAAGACAAGATTTTGCTGAAAGACCTGAACGCCACCTTCAAGAGGCTGTTGGAAGAGGTGCACGGCCGATCGTACATCATGCCTGACGACAGGATTTTGGACTCTGAAGAGCGGCAAATTCAACGCTGGAAAAGCGAAGGTGGTGGCGGAACCCACCGCATGTCGTATCCGGTGGACTTGCCCAAAGATGTGAGCGACGTAGAAAAGGACGTGCACATCGGCACGGCCGACCGCGCGGGATTGAAAACCGTGTCCATCGGTTTCGGCAACGAAGAATTTACATTGAGCGACGGGTCGGTGGTGATCGCCGCCATCACCAGTTGCACGAATACTTCAAACCCGAGCGTGATGATCGGGGCGGGTCTCGTGGCGAGAAAAGCGCGGGAACGCGGCTTGGACGTGAAGCCCTGGGTGAAAACCAGTTTGGCGCCGGGGAGCAAGGTGGTGACGGATTACCTCGAAAAGGCGAACCTGCTGAGCGATTTGGAAGCGCTGCGCTTTCACTTGGTCGGATACGGGTGTACTTCGTGCATCGGCAACTCGGGCCCGCTGCCGCCGCCTATTGCCAAAGCGGTGGACGACAACGACCTGGTGGTGGCTTCGGTGCTTTCCGGAAACCGAAACTTCGAAGCGAGGGTGCACCCCCAAGTGAAAATGAACTTTTTGATGTCGCCCATGTTGGTGGTGGCCTTGGCCCTCGCAGGCCGGGTGGACATCGACTTCGAGGAAAGCCCCTTGGGCTACGACCCCAATTTCAAGCCCGTGTATCTGAAAGACGTGTGGCCCACCACGGAAGAGATTTTCGATATCATGCGCGAAGTGGTGAGTCCGGCGGACTTCAAAAAGAATTACGACGAGATTTTCGAAGGCAACGAACAGTGGAAACAATTGCAGGCACCCACTTCACAAAGTTACGAGTGGGATGATTCGTCGACCTATATCAAAGAAGTTCCCTTTTTCAAAAATCTGCCCGACGACCCCGAACCGCTACAAGACATCCGCGGTGCGTACGCTCTGTTGAAGCTGGGCGACTCGATCACTACGGACCACATCAGCCCGGCGGGATCTTTTTCCACGGATTCCGCAGCCGGTCAGTATCTGGCGGAAAGAGGCGTGGAGCGCAGGAATTTCAACTCGTACGGTAGCCGTCGAGGCAACGACGAGGTGATGACCCGCGGAACATTCGCAAACGTGCGGATCAAAAACGAACTGGCCACGAGGGAAGGCGGCTACACGCGACACATCCCCAGCGGGGAGGAAATGACCGTGTACGACGCTTCGCTGCGGTACAAACAAGACAACACGCCTCTGGTGGTGCTGGTGGGCAAGGAATACGGCAGCGGGAGCTCCAGGGACTGGGCGGCGAAAGGAACGTACCTCTTGGGCGTGAGGGCGGTGCTCGCCGAAAGCTACGAACGCATTCACCGAAGCAACTTGATCGGCATGGG
>CAZNOG010000031.1:0-10474 GCA_964574635.1 uncultured Cryomorphaceae bacterium
GTAAAAAGTGCAAGCTGGTCGCGGGATTGTCCTTTTTGATATTCCATGCTTCAAGCTCGGCATTTAACGCGGGCCGCCGACGAGAAGCGAGAGAGGTTTTCCACAAAAGGAGTGTGGGTTTTGAGACAGTCTGACGGTCAGTCCAACCGCAATCAGATTATCCATTCGATTGCAATACGACCACTCGGCGTCCGGTTCGGGCCAGGTTTGGGATTTACCGATCAAAAAAGTGCCGATAAACACAATGGACAACACTATTTTCATTTTACAATCAATTTTTAAATCATCACGATGCCATTTTTGAATGATCGTTCAAGTTTTCAAATGTAAATAATTCCATTGAATTGTGAATCAAATACATCAAGCTTTCTTCCCGGGTTCGCACGAAACAAAAAAAAAGCCCGGCGCGGTGCGCCGGGCTTGAGTTGGTGGAGCCGGAGGGAGTCGAACCCTCGTGCAAACATGGGATCATCGGGCTTTCTACGTGTGTAGTCCGAGTTTGATTTTCGACGCGGGGCCGGCATCGGACGACCTACCCTGCGCTTATCTCCGATTCGCTTTCGGACATGCGTCGGAGCGCCGCATGACCTAGTCTTGAAAATCGATACCCCGATTGCAGAACACACAAGACGGATGTTCTGCGGGGTACTCGTTCCCGGTTACTGTTCTTCACTCGGGAATTAAGCCCTTAGTCTTGGACTATCAGGCTGCGAGAGCGTAGTTGTTTTCGCCGTTTATAGGCTTGGAAATTGAGATTTACGAGCTGCACTTCCAACGCTCGACACGCTTACCGAACAACCGCTTCATGCTGTCGAAACCAGTCGGCCCCAAAGCAATTTACGATCGTGGCAGCACTACATTCCGCCGTATCAATGAACGCGATTCCCCTACTGCAAAAACCGTGTCAAACTGCATCAACGCCTCTGCACGGGGATAACGCACAAATATACGTGACAATCCGTCAGTACGCAAGAGGCGGAGGTCGTTTCCGGCGAACTTTTCGGCGGTGGGATTTCCCGAAGGGTGGAGTGAGAGCAGGCCGGTGGGACGCGGGACGAATTGAACGAGGAAAAGAAAAAATTATTTACCTCGAAAGGCCTGTTTGACGCGGGATGAAAGCACATTATCCTCAAAGAAACCGACGGGAGGACGAGAAAATAAAGAGAAAAATCCGGGAGATAAAAAGGACTCCTAAAAATTAATTTGTACATTGTCGGCCTGTTCCAATTCTCAGTTGGAAATCAGTGGATTGTGATCCATTCACAACCCCCCTCGCTCACTCAAAACGCTTCAAAAACCAACCAAAACCATGAAATTTTCCCTTCTCTCATTGGCCCTTTCATTCCTGATTCACGCCTCCGTTTTCGCTCAAGTGGTTAATCCGTTTGAAACCAATCGGAATGAATTCAACCAAAAAGATTTTATATCCGTAATCGACGTGCCCAACGAGGCCCTGAAACAGCGGATTTACGGATACGACTGGGTTCAGGCCCTGAACATAAACAGCTTTGCGAATATTGTTCCCCTTTCCGATCTGGATGTCGCGGGGGACAACGCCGGGGGGTATGTCGTGATTGAAACCGCGAACTTCAACGGCGACGGAAAAGATGACATCTTCTACCTGGTGGAAGACAACAACGCTTGGACCTACGGCGCGACGTATCAAATGGAGCAATTGAATGAATCGGACTCGCTGTTTCATTTCATCAATCCCCACATGCCCGACATGGTTGCGGGCGCACCCACGGGGAGCTCCGGGCATTCTTGGCCCTGTGTGGCTTCGGGTGACTTCAACGGGGATGGAATCGAGGAGATCGCCGTGGTTTGGGCGGCGAATGACGAGATACACATTCAAATCGTTGCCGTTTCGGAAGGGGGGGATGGATTGGTCGCAACCCCTCTACCCTCTTATACCGACAATGAAGTCTCGCTGAGAATTAACGGGAATCACGCCATATCCATGACGGTGGCCGACCTCAACGACGACGGCAACGACGAAATAATCGTCAGCGCGGCGGAATCTTCGAGCATTTCAGGCGTGCAATACAATGCCTTTCTAAAGGTGTATGACGTGGGTGAAGGCGACGATTTCACGCTTACCCCCAAAGGGCGGGTGGCGTATGACCAAAGTCACTTCGCGGAGGACGACGATATTTCCGATGGTCAATTGAGCGCGGGAAGAACGGCGATACACGGAGTTCGTTCTTATACGACCACCGACAATGAAGGGGCGGAGAGCATCTTCGCGGCCGTGGTTTTGGACCGAGCCAACGAGTTCGACGATTTCGATTATTTGTACGCGTACCACATTACTTCATCGGAGGATTTGAACACACTGACGGTACATCCGGGGCCGATCCTCGCCAACAACGAGGGGTCGAGGTACGATTACGCGTTGCCGTGCGAGGCGCACAGGGGCGACATCAACGGCGATGCACAAGACGACATCGTACTTCTGACTTCGGCTTACGTGATTTTCAGTTTTGACGACGGGGAATTGTACGTTGCGAGCAACAGTGGTGTGGGGCCGGTGATGGACCTCGATCCCATGGTGGAATCGAATGACTTGTTTGATGTGGGGGACGTAAACCGGGACGGACTGGACGACATCATTTCACAAACGAAAACGTTTTCCGAAAGTCCTTTCGGGCACCGCTACTGGCTGCAGGTATACGCCTCCGACGCGGATTTCAACCTTCAGGATGCCGGCTCGACCGATTTCATCATCGAATCGGGAAACACGTATGCCAATTATGGTTTTGGCGTAGGCAATCTGGATGGAAATGATTTGCGGCTGGGCGAACCCGTGACACTCACCTGCGATTATCACAAACCCATCATTATTTTGGAAGCGATTCCGAACCACTTCGACATACTCAACGAGGTGACCTACGACATCAACAATTGCTATGACTTCGACAATCCGGGCAATTGCGCCAATTTGGTGTCGTTCCAAAACGACAACCAGTCGCTGGAATCACAATCCGTACAAGTAAGCAGTGATTGGTCGGTAAGTTCAGAAATAAGCGCGGGATTCGACTATGCGGGATTTGGTATGAGCGGCGCATTGGGATACAAGTACGGAGAGCAGTTCAGCAATACGAGCACCTCCTCGGAATCGGTGACCATCACCACCACGTCAAACGCGATTCGGGATGATTTCCTGAGGGTGCGTCGGTTTCCCTTCGTCATGCAGGAATATCCCGTTTTGGGACCGGTCGGCGACACCTTGACCTACATCGTGGCGGCTTTTCCAAATCCATACGAGGAAATAGAGCCCGACAACGGCAACAGCAGAACTTTCTACAATTACATTCCAAACCACGAGATCGGAAACATCCTCTCCTACCCCAAACCGGACGATCCGGATTTGTATTACGACATGTCGGAAGATCCCGGTTCGTTGATTCACGTATTCGGCAATCAGACGATCAACACCGGCGTTACCGAGACGATCTCTCTGGGAAGTGAGGCATCCGAGGCACTCGAGCAGTCGGGAACCACTTCACAAACGCTTTCTTCGAGTATAGGACCCAGCGGGTTTGGATTGGGAAGCACCTTATCGGGCGAATACACCGAATCGGAAACCAGAGTTTTCGGTCAAACGCTTAGTTCGGCGGATGTATACACCATCGCACCGGGTCAAGTCATCGGCGGAACGAACACCTGGGAATACGACATATACCCGGTATTGTACTGGACGAGGGAAAAGGCGATAAAACTCGCTATCGGCGTGGATCTCAGCGAAGCCGGCGCAAATTGGCAGCTGCTTTACGGTCAAAGTCCCGACCCCGCACTGAACTTGCCGTATCGGTACGAGTCTGAATACAATTCACAGTACCAACAAGACATTCTGGACAGAACGAAATCCGTTTATTTCGACAAGTTCAACCCCAATCCTGGCGATACGGTCCGCGCCTACGTGCGTGTATTTAATTACAGCCTGTTGGCGATGGACGCCCCGGTACAATTCTCCATGTACAATGGTCATCCGGACCAGGGCGGTACGATCATCGCGGATATCGACGGCAACACCTTGTTCGACACGGGAGAAAACCTGGAAGATCAAGGAAGGGCCACGGTGCCCGTTTCCTTTGTGGTGACGAACGAAATGATAGCCGGGGAGGTAAGCAAGATTTACGTTGAACTGGATCCGAACGATGAAGTGGCGGAAATACACGAATCGAACAATCTCGGATGGGCGAACTTGGGTCTCGCCTGCAATACCCCCGGCGGCACGGTTGGCATAGGCGACATTGAACTGGCCGAGGGCCAACTCATGTTTCGCGTATTTCCGAATCCTTCCTCCCATACGGTGAGCATTGACTTCAGTTCGAGTGTGGAATACCTGGATAGGAACTTGCAGCTCGTGCTGCTCGACCTCACGGGAAAGGTGATCATTCAAGAGCGATTCACGTCGGATGCCACCGGACTCTACACTTTTGACGTTTCGGACCTGCCCTCGGGGATGTACATCTACCGGTTGGTAAACGGTGTGGAGAACGTGTACAGCGGAAAGCTCGTGGTGCGATAGAGGTTGGGCGATCGGCGCCAAAATTCATCTCGGGAAGTCCGTTGGGAATGCATGAGGGCGAAGGGCGGCATCCCGGCGTGTGGGGCGGCGAGATCGGCGTAGGTCCGGGGAAGCGACCGGCAGGAAGCTCTCCGCAAGCCTTACGCCGACCGCCGCCCCACGCGCCGGATACAGCCCGCAGACCGACCCCGTGGCACGCGAGCGGGACGGAATAAAAGAAGTACGGCGGAAAACAAATGCCCGACGCCGGTCTAGACGTGATACCGGGGGCATGCCCAAAACCGAAAACCGGCAAACCCGCAAAACGACACGGGGCGCTTGGCAGGGGGAAGGCTGCCATAAAAAGGCTAATTTTGCCACCGTAAATCTTGACGTAAAATACGGTTGACATGATAAAACTCGGAATCGTACGCGAGGGGAAAACCCCGCCGGATAAACGCGTACCGCTTACGCCGCGCCACTGCCGGCAACTGCTGGACACTTACGATAACTTGGAAATATACGTGCAGCCCTCGCCCATTCGCGACATTCCGGACAGCGCGTACACGGATGCGGGCATTCCTCTGCGGGAGGACTTGTCGAATTGCGATATTCTCATGGGGGTAAAGGAGGTGCCCATAGAGATGCTGATTCCGAACAAAACCTACCTGTTTTTTTCGCATACGTTTAAGGAACAACCGTATAACCGGAACTTGCTGCGCGCCATCCTCGACAAGAAAATCCGCCTGATCGATTATGAAGTGCTCACCGACGACCATGGGAAGCGCCTTATCGGCTTTGGCAGATACGCGGGGATCGTGGGTGCGTACAACGGATTGCTGGCCGTGGGCAAAAAACTGGGCCGGTACGGGCTGAAACCGGCTCACGAATCGACGGGGCGGGACGAGGTGAGGGAAGAGGTGAAAAAGGTGGACTTGCCCGACGGGTTCAAAATCGCCTTGACCGGCAGCGGCAGAGTGGCGAACGGGGCCATGGAAATGCTGGCCGATGCGGGCATCGAGCGCGTATCGCCGGAAGATTACCTGACGAAGACTTACGACAAGGCGGTGTACACGAAGCTGGGCTCTGCCGATTACCACCGGAAAAAGGACGGTTCCTCCTTCGACAAATCGGAGTTTTACGCGCATCCCGAACGGTTTGAGTCGGACTTTATGAAATACGCGGAAGTGACGGATTTGTATATCGCCGGGCACTACTGGGACGCCGACGCGCCTTTTGTTTTCACCCGCGAGGACGCCAAGAATCCGAAATTCAACATACGGGTGGTGGCCGACATCAGCTGCGACATCGACGGGCCGGTGGCGAGCACTTTGCGGGCATCCACCATCGCCGATCCGCTTTACGGCTACGACCCCATGGCCGAGGAGGAAACCGACTTTATGGACGACGAGGCCATAGGCGTGATGGCGGTTGACAACCTGCCTTGCGAATTGAGCAAAGACGCATCGGAAGATTTCGGGGATGAACTTCTGAAAAACATCCTCCCCGAGCTGCTGGGCAATCCCGATTCGGCCATGATCCGACGGGCCACGCAGACAACTTTGGACGGGGAACTGGGGCCGGACTTCAAATACTTGCGGGATTACGTGGACGGGAAGTAAAGAAGGTCGGCGCTCCCGACGGCATGGGTGAGTGTGCGCCTCGGGCTTCGAGGCCGGGTGCACGGAAAGGTGTTTTTTGGTTTTGTGGGTGTGGCTGATGGGTGGACGGAGTGCGCCATTCCGATATCCGACTTCCCATGGCACATCGGGAGCGATTTTCGGCGAACTTTTGTCCGGCCTTGGACCCATTGGGGCGGAGATGCCGGGCAGGTGCGTCGGTTGTGGCCGGGGCGAATCAAGTCGATTCGCCGGTTTTATTCCTATTTTTCGCCAATGGAAAAAAACCGGACGCCGGCCGTATCGGCCATCGTGAAGAACGATAGGAAGACGATCAACGGATGGGCGATGTACGATTGGGCGAACTCCGTGTACTCTCTGGTCATCACTTCTTCCATTTTCCCGATTTTTTACGAAAACGCCACCGAGGGGACGCTTATCTTGTTTGGCCGGGAGTATTTGAATACCGCGCTGTATTCGTACACTTTGTCGGCGTCGTTTTTGGTGGTTGCTTTGATCACGCCGCTGTTGTCGGGCATCGCGGATTATGCCGGACGGAAGAAGTCGTTCATGCGATTTTTTTGCTATTTGGGTGCATTGTCGTGCATCGGGCTGTACTTTTTCGACGTCGATCATTTGGCTTTGAGCATGGCCTTCGTGGCTTTGGCGAGCATCGGTTTTTCGGGCAGTCAGGTATTTTACGACGCTTTTTTGCCCGAGATCGCCACGCCCGATCTCCAGGACAGGGTAAGCGCCAAGGGGTATGCCCTCGGGTACATCGGCAGCGTAATTTTATTGATTTTCATATTGACGATGATCATGAATCCCGGGGCTTTCGGCTTGAGGGAGGGGGAAAACCCGGTGCGTTTGTCTTTTATTTTGGTCGGTGTATGGTGGATAGGTTTTGCTCAGATCAGCTTCTCGCGCCTGCCGAACAACGTGTGGAACAGAAAGATAAAGGGGGAGTATTTGTACCGGGGGTATTTGGAATTGCGGAAGGTTTGGATTGATTTGAAATCCACTCCCGTTCTGAAGCGGTATTTATTGGCTTTTTTCGTGTTCAACATGGGTGTACAAACCGTCATGTACATGGCCATTTCCTTCGCCAAGAACGAAATCGAGGGCATGCCCGACCACGGTTTGGTGGTGAGCATCCTCATCATTCAGCTCATCGCGGTGATCGGCGCCTACTTTTTTTCGTGGCTCAGCTCCCGGCGCGGAAATTTGACCGCGCTCATGATTGCCGTATCGGTGTGGATCGGTGTATGCGTCATGGCGTACGGTATCCGCACTCCTCCATCGTTTTATTTTCTCGCCGGGGTGGTGGGTTTGGTGATGGGCGGCATCCAATCATTGAGCCGCAGCACGTACAGCAAATTGCTTCCTCCCACGACGGACCACACGAGCTACTTTGCGTTTTTCGACGTTTGCAGCAAGTTGGGCATCGTTTTGGGCACGTTTTTGTTTGGCTTCATTTTTGAATTCACCGGCGATTTGCGCGATTCGGTATTGGCTTTGGGCGCGATATTCGTCATAGGATTGGTGCTGCTTCGGTACGTTCAGGGTGCGCTGCCGGCTACCCGGGATTGAATACGAGCTGCGGCGGACAGAGGGTTTTTCGGGTGTTTTCTTTTTTTGTGGGTAGAACTAATGCGGGAGACCTTCCGCCATAAGTGCGGCTCTTTCAACACAATCCTGCGAGCGTATATTTTTGCATTCCATATCTTATGCTTATTATTCGTGGATAAATGACCAACCCACAAAACCGCAAACGATTAAAACCCCACGAAATTTCAGCACAAGTATCCGCAATTATGCGTGGATCATATGGATGATGTTCAGTGCTTTTGGGGCATTGGAATGCAGAGCACAACCGTATGTCCTGCATTTGGCGAACAATACGGAATGTGATTATTCTATCCAAGTTGGATTTTGTAATGCTACGGGAACAAATATTACCCTGTATTCAATGGCGACAGTGAATATGCAGATATCAAGTCCTGCACAGGATGTCAGAGTCAATATCCTCCGGAATCCCGTCACCGAACTCGCTGTTTCGTTCGAATATAACAGTCCGTATTGCAATCCAATTTATTTCTTTGACCCAACAGGATGAAACCCGTGTGGAACAGGACAATACAACATATCAATACTGAATGATTCCATTTTTGAATTTTTCCTTTATTGAATCGATATGCGAGTACGATCCATCTTGATTCTTCCATTGGTGACTTGTTCTCTCACCGTATATTCCCAGGCCTATGAATTGGTGTATTTTAAATCATTTCCGTTTGTAAGTGATTTGATTGAGAAGCACGCTGACGATTCCGGATTTGAAATGAAAGGGGAGTGGATGACGATGCCCACAAGTGCGGATGTCGGGATATGGGGGAATCACGAAATTCCCTTTCCAAATGATAATTCCATGCTTTGCGCATCGCTGGTGTACGACGAAAATTTTGAGTTTCAGCAGGCCATACACTACAATCGCATTCCCGTTACAACCGGAAAAAACCATTCAGGGCGCTTACTGCTCAACTTCAATGCCACACTCAATTCGACATCCACTCTACATTTAACCACAAGCCCGCCCATAAATGACTATCCTACGACAGAATTCGGGCGTCACGTTTTTATCAATTACAACCCGACTACCGAGATCATGACCGGACTACTGGATGTTTCGGCAAATAATTTCCAACCATCGGATCCTCCCGAGCCATTTGAAGGGTATCTCGCGGCCACAGCAGCAGACAATGATATCCGTAACCGCAAATTAGCCACGGTGGTTCAAGACAGTTTGCTCATTGCATATATCCGTTTATACGACGAGCAAACCGTAAATGGCACGATGGATTTCTCTCCATCGGGTGGGCAAATCGACTTGCTCCGATTGGAAGTCAATCTAAACACCATGGAAACCTCGGCACAACAAATCGGATCCACCACCGGAAGCCACCAAATACTTCGGGTATTCTCACCAAGTCCCTCCTCCTCGAAAGTATACCGAATGGGTATCGTGCGCGGTGAAAACACGCCGGTGAGTATTTCGGGGGCGGAACCGGATATGGTTCAGGGTGATTCACTGTATCACGTGTATATCACCCGGGAAACCGCAAGTGGGCAGACGGAATGGCTGACTGAGTTGTACGCTTACAACAATGCCTTACCGGACACCTTCCCCAACGCACCGATGTTTAGTACACCGAGAATTACCAATTCCATCTTTTCCGCCGTGGAAAGGGAAAACTCCCTGTATGTAAGTTCGTCGTTGTTGATGCATTCGCACATGGATGACACGCTGTACTACCACAACTTCCTCGGTGAAATACAGCCACACGTGAGCACGACCCCTTCCACGCTGTACTCCGGTTGGGATTGGTTTAAAATCGGTTATTCTGAAAGCCGTATCCACCGGTTGGACTTCGAAGGGAATATCCTTTGCAAACTAAGCGCGAAAAAAGATTTCAATGCGTACCTTACATATACGCACGGACAATACAACAGGCTGTTCGACATGGGTGAACACATGGTGTGGTTTCAGGCGTACCGCGCCGCATCTGATACCGTAATGGAGTATGTATACACCGACGCGGATGGTAATGAAGAATATACCTACGTTGAACTACCACCCGGAACGGGTATCGTATTGGTTTGGCTGAATGACGAACTCGTAATTGAGAGTCATGCCGTCATGCCTTACGAGAGTACCTTGGGAATGCGAATCAACGGTATCCTACCTTATCGCGGTGATACCATCGCAGTATATGGAGCATTGACTCCCAACACTACTGTGGACTTGAATATCTTTGATCCTACTTCGAGTGTATTTCATACCACCGATGACTACGGCGGCTTTCTGGCCTTTTACTCCGGATCCGGACCGGTTGCCGCTCCGGTGGAGGAATTCGTTCCGGAAATCAAAATACACCCAAATCCGGCGAAAGACCATATTTCGGTACGAGGGCGGCATCCGCACCGTACGGCGTATACCATTCATGATCTCACCGGTCGACTCGTACAAGGGGGAAATTTGGATGCAAACGGCGACATAAGGATCTCGGAATTGAACGCCGGAATGTACGTGCTGTCAATAAACTTGGAAACAGGCCGGGTCACCCGTAAATTTTCGGTCTTATAAATCCCGAGAGCAAGAACACGCCGTGAACCGCTTTCCCCGCCGGTGGCCGAGAGCAGTTTCCTGAGCGGGTCGTGCGCAAATATCATTTCAAGGCCGCCCGGCCCCTGTGCCGATGCAATGGCCGGGGCTTCGTCGGTCTGCGATGCAATAGTCCATTATACTAGCCCTGATCCGGTTGATAGAAATCACTCATTCTTGCTG
>CAZNOG010000032.1:0-9200 GCA_964574635.1 uncultured Cryomorphaceae bacterium
CCTAAAGTTAAAAGTTATCTACTTTCAACCTGTCCGAAAATTGCAGCCGGTTACCGGGTGGTTTTGGCGTATTCCAAGATTTCCCGGTGCTTTTCCATGGTCAATTCGGGGTCTTCTTCCATGCGGCCCCGGGGAGCTTCATATTATTCCGAAAGTATTTTTAACGCTTCCGATTTTGAATTTACAAAGTTTATACGTCTGCCTTTATTGCTTTCATAAATAAAATCATGCAAACTTTTGCTTTTGAATTTGGAAAAGTCGCCGAATATAGCCAGGCGGACGCGATAATTCGAAAATTTTTGAAGAATCTCGCCCGCCATTCCGTTTTTTAGGTCAAAAAAACCAGGTGAGAAGTTCTTCTCGTCCATTGCAACGCTGTCATAGCCTTGAAAATATATATTTCCCAACAGTTCGATGCCGTCATCGGCAGTACCAATGATGGTTTCCTTTGAGATTACCTCGGCGATTTTTGTAGCTCCTATAGAGTGAGTTTCTATTTTCATTTTTTATTTTTTTGGACGGTGGCGCCGTTATTTTAGTTTGATTGGCTGACGGTACGGGCATTGGTGAGTAAATACGAGCCGTCGAATCTTCCGCTCAATCCAACATCCCCGAAGCCATGGCGGTGTGGATGAGCTCGGCCATGTTTCCGGCCTGGAATTTCGAAATTAAATTGCTGCGGTGCGTCTCGACGGTTTTCAAGGAGATGAAGAGGCGCTCGGCGATTTTTTGGGAAGTGTAGCCCTCGGCGATGAGTTGGAGGACCTCCCTCTCCCTCGGTGTGGGCGGCTCGATGATCTCCGATGTGGACGTCAAGCCCAATGACCGATCCAAGATCTTCTGCTTTATCTCGTCCTGGAGGAAAATATTCCCGGCCATCACCGCTTCCAAAGCTAGTTGCAATTCTTCCGGCCCGGTGTTTTTCAATAGATACCCGCTGGCGCCGTTGCGCATCACGGCCCGGATGTAACCCGACTGGTCGAAACTGCTCAACGCAAGGATTTTCATATCGGGGTACAACCTCTTCAACTCGATGCAGTACTCGGCGCCGTTGCCGTCCGGAAGGTTGATGTCTAAAAGCAATACATCGGGTTGATCGTTCCCGAGCGCTTCCCGCGCTTCCCGGATGGACCGATAGCCACCCGTAAACAGGCAGTTTTCGATGTCTTCAATCAGCTCCTCAATTCCTTTTATGATCAGCAAATGATCGTCCAAAATGCCCACGCGTATCATGCTTCAACCTCTTTTTTCAGTCGTATTTCGATAAACACCAACGTGCCGCGTTCGGGTGTGGCCTCGATGTTCAGGGTGCCGCCGAGCATATCGACTCTGGACATCAAATTGTCCATTCCCATACCGGAACCGCCCGGATTATCGACGTCGAAGCCGGTGCCGTTGTCCTCCACTTTCAAGGTGAGGCGGCCATCGTTCTTGGCGAGAATCACGAACACTTCGGAGGCCCGCGAGTGCTTTACGGCGTTGTTGATCAATTCTTGAACGATACGGAAAATGGTGCGTTCGGCGCGCTTGCCGATGCGTTCCTCCATGCCTTTGTGATTGAAATGCATTTTGACCCCGTTGGTGCCATCCATGCTCTTGAGAAACTCCCCCAAAGCCTCAACCAAACCATACTGCTCCAGAACGCGTGGCGCCATATCGTGGGCGATGCGTCTAACCTCCCCGCACGCCTCATCGAGGGAAGTGACGGCCCAATCGAAGTTGGGGTCGTTCTGCAGGGTTTCCGATTTGTGACGGATGCGGCTCAACTTCATCCTGATGGAAGCGAGATGTGCGCTGAGGCCGTCGTGCAATTCTTTGGAAATGCGGGATCTTTCGTTCTCTTCGCCGGCCATCATGCTCTTCAAAGCGGTGAGCTCCCTCTCCCGCTCCAAGGCCAATTTTTCCTGAAGATGAATTTTTCTGCGTTGGCGCATTTGTCTGTACGCCATCAGAAGCATGGAAGCGAACACGAGCGATCCGCCGATGGCCAAGAGCATAAACAAGCGCTGTCTTTTCATATCCACAGCGGCCAAAGCGGCTTGGGTTTCGAGCGTTTCTATTTCGGCGTCTTTCAGTTTTCCTCGGTACCGCGCTTCCATTTCCACCATGGCCCGCACCCGCTCGTCGTCGAGAATTTTGTTTTGCAAGTCGTACGCTTTGCGTTCGTATGCCAAGGCCATACGCGGACGGCCGCGCAATTCTTCTATGTACGACCACTCGCGGAATAGCTCGCGGTTGAATACGGACACTTCGGAAGTGTCCACCCGGTCTATGAGGTATGCCATTTCCGCCAGACCTTCCTCCAGCCGGCCCATCCGAATGAGAATACCGGCCTTCAGGAATTTGGTGTTCAGGTATTCGGATTCCGTTCCATAAACTGATTTGACGCTATCCGCCTGATTTACGTACTCCAAAGCGCGGTCCAAATCGTCCATGTAGCGGTACGTTCCGGCGAGGCTGTGAAGCACTTTTCCCTCTCCGTTGGGGTTCTTCATCTTTCGCTCTTGCTCGAGGGTGGCGAGGTAATAGAATTCAGCCGAATCCAAGCGATTCGATTCGAGGTGGATATCGCCCAGGGTGGACAAGGTGCTGCCGAGGGTGTTTTGAAAGTCGTTTTTCCTCTTCATTCTCAGGGCCATCCACGCGTAATTCGAGGCGAGGTCGAAGTCTCGGGCGGCGACGGCGTATTGACTGATGTTCTGGTAAAGGGCGGCGGCGTTTTCCGGGCTCGATTCGGGGTCGAACAAGTCGAGCGCGCGGTAACAGCGGTCTATGGCACTCTGGATATCACCGATTTCCCGGTCGAGGATGCTGAGGTTGGTGTAGAGATCGATTTTGCCTTGGAGTCCCGCTTCACCATCGGGCAATCGGCTCAGGGCGCTGTCGAAATACGCTTCCGCCGGGTGGTAATCGCCATTGGCCATGTACATAAGCCCCAGATTGTTGAATACGGCGCTGAGTTTTGCACTGTCGGCGTCATCGATCAAACTCCTGTTGATGAGCCCCGACTCGATGGCCTTCCCGTATTCGCCGCGGTAATAAGAGGCGATGAGCCGCAGCCTTTGCGCCTCGTACTGTTTGTATGCATCCGTACGACGTGAGAGGGAAATGGCCAACTCGGCGGTGGACAGGGCGGAATCCAAATCGTAGTTTACCATTTCCATACCCAGATCGATCAACGCGTCGATGCGCGCTCGATCGTCGGGAGCAGCCAGCAAAACGCTGCGAAGGCTGTCGGGATTCGCTAACGCAACCCGAGTGCACAAAAGGCCCAGCGCCATCAAAACCAGCCCGAAAGCAATCCTGGATTTCATGTTTTCAAAAGGTGTAGAGCACCGGTATTAGCCTATAAGTCTGACAAGTTACGAGCTTTTAAAGATAGAAAGTTTCGCAATATAGCCTTCACTCGCATGGAATTGGAATAGTGCAAAGGCTTTTTTGTACACACACGGCCTGCGGAAAGGTCGTCTCGGAAGATCCGATCGCAGAGGGTTTGGCCCTGTGAGCGCACCGGGCGCAGGGGGAGACTCGTGCCCCTCAAGGTGTTGGACGCGGGTCTAAGGGTAACCACCGATGCGAGCAAAATCAGGACTCTCCCCGAGCACCGCCACGAAATCTCGGGCGAGATTTGTGCACAAACATCCAAAACCTAATTTAAATGCCATGAAAAGTGTTTTTCTCCTCCTTTTGACAACCGCAATCCCCGCGGCTCTTGCCGCGCAAATCACTCACACGGTCGACAACGACCCCGGTGCGGGGGCACAGTTCACATCCGTACAGGATGCAATCAACGCGGCCAACGCGGGTGACACCATTTACATCCAACCGTCGACCATTTCCTACGGAAACGTCACTGTCAACAAAACCATCCACCTGCGGGGCATCGCCCACAGCCCGGAATTCAATGCCGGAAATTATGCGAGACTCGACAACATCTCATTCAACGCGCCCATCGGTGCGCCCAACAGCAGCGTGTCGGGTTTGCGCTTCAACCATATTTCCACCTCCGGGAACCAGAACTACTCGGGATTGAGCGTAACCAACAATTACATCGAAAGCTATGTTAGTGTGGGAAGCTCACAGTCCAATTGCAGCAACTGGTACATCGCGGGAAATGTGTTTGTAACCAACTCCAGCGCCGGGGGCATATACAAGTACAACACCTCTACCTCTCCCAACTGGATAGTGGTGAACAACCATATCCGGCAACTTTCCACATCCACAAATTACGGAGCTTTCTATAATATCGGGGTATCCGACATTTTGAGAAACAACGTTCTGGTATTCCCACACAACGGCAGCAACTCCATCGTCTGCACCCAGTGTTCGGGTGCCAAAATAGAGAATTCACTCATCCTCTTCACCGGCAATTCCACGGGTGTGAACAGCTCCGGGGTAACCTTCAACCACAGCCTGATACACAGCTATGTGGGACAAACCATGACGGATTTGCCGGGGCTGAACAACCTGAATGCCGACCCGGGCTTTGTAGACGCCGCCGATCCGGTGTACAGCGTATCGAAGGATTTCCACATCGCGTCCTCTTCTCCCGCTTACGCACACGGTACGGATGGGCAGCAATTGGGCATTCACGGCAACAACTTTCAGTTCAGCAAGTGGGGTTATCCGGACGATCTACCGTACATCAGGTCCTTTGTGGCGCCCACGGTGGTTCCGATCGGAGGCTCCTTGGAAGTTCAGCTCGAGGCCGTCGGCAATTAATCGCAAAATCCAACGGCCATGAAAAACTTATTGATACTTGCAGCGGCTCTGCTCTGTCTCAAGTCGTACGGTCAGAACAACGTGACCGCCGCGGAATACTTTTTCGGCGAAGACCCCGGATTCGGGCAGGCCGAGGCGTTGCCGGTGACACCCGGCGGGTACATAGACCAGACATTCTCCATTCCCACGGAAGGCTTGACCGAGGGGATGCACAACCTCACGTTGCGCGTGCGCGATGCGCATCAAAAGTGGTCCATCAATTTGAAGAAGCGCATCGTAGTCACTTCCCAAAACGACGCGAATCTCATATCCGGAGAATATTTCTTCAACGAAGACCCCGGTTTCGGCAATGGCGAATCCTTCACCTTGCCGAGCGGACCGAACGTAGACATGGATTTGGGAATTCCCGTTACCGATTTGGATCCGGGATATCACAAACTCATGCTTCGCTTCAAAAATTCCGAGGACAGGTGGTCGCTGGTGGTCAAGCGCGGCGTGGTGGTGATTCCGGTGAACAACCGGCTGATATCGGCGGCGGAATACTTCATCGATGAAGACCCCGGGGTGGGACAAGGAACACCCATCGAGGTGGAGCCGGAAGAAGTGTTGTCTCAAACCGTAACCGCCATGATTCCGGACACTCTGAGTACGGGGGTACACGTGCTGTACCTGCGGGTAAAAAGTTCGGACGAGAAGTGGAGCCTGTACACACGAACGACCTTCTCGGCCCAACCGGTGAGCGTGGAAGACCCTGCCCTTCTCGGCTTGGGCTTGTATCCAAACCCGTTTAAAGACAGGATTGCCATAGAATCCGGCGAAGTGCAAATCACCCGCATCCGCATCTTGGACATGAACGGCAAGTGCGTGCTGGATCTCGACCGTCCGCCCGGCGAATTGAATGTGGGACATCTAACGCCGGGAACTTATCTTCTCCAGGCACACAGCGACCGGGGGTGCATATCGAAAAAGGTCATCAAACACTGAATGTGTGATTGGTTTGTGTGAAGCGGGCCGGCGAAAACGTCGGCCCGCTTCGATTTATGTGGGAAGTGGGGTGAGGAGGTGGAGAAGGGGGGTTCGGGTTGGAAGGGGGGAATGGGACTCAGGTCAAGCAACGGAGTGCTTGGATCGGCTATTAGAGCATTCCGGATCGCCGCGCCTGCGGCTCGCGATGACGGGAGGGCGGTTTTTTTTTGCTTTTGTGGGTGGGGTGGCAAAACGGAAGAAAATCCTCTCGTAATCGCATAAAATTTGCCGGGAATAATCGGGTCGGAATTTCAGGAAATCCCGGGGCATTTATGCCTCGATGCATCCAGGCATTGTTCCGGTATCATATTAATAGTAAATAGTTCCAGAAAAATTGCTACATTTCCTGATGAACCATAAAATCCGATGCAATGAGAACAAATGCGAGAAATTTTCAGAACCGAAAAATGATAAAGTCCAACCTGATATTTTCATGGTTATTATCTTGACGATTTTCTTGACTTCGACGGCAATTGGACAACGTAAAGTGGTGATGAAGAATGCAACGGATTGCCCGATGAAAGTAGGGGTCATTTATTATAATACGGTTACCGCCGACTTGACTCCCGCCACTTTTTTCAGCGTACAGCCACAAAACGATAATGCGACCTCAATTCCTCAAAATCATCTTGTGTGCCTCATATTTGTCGATGTCAATATTGATGGTGGCGATGAATTAAAATTATCCGGGGATGATCCCGGAATCCCGAATAACTCCAATTTCGATATTTGCCATGGCGCTACGTCGATCTATCCACACGCTTGTTACGATGATTATGATTTAAGTTTTGAAAGTGGCTCTTACTACTTGTCCATTTGGACCGAAACTAATCCCCGGATATGACCGCATTTACCAACCCGAAAGGGCGCCTTCCGTTCCCTCACGCACTGCTCGTCGTTTTACTGCTGATTTCGACGCAAGTTCACGCACAACTTCCGGAGAGATTTCACCTGAAGACCTTGAATTATTCCGACGGTACCGCTCAAAGCCATCCGCTACTCGGTCATCGTGTTCTCGAATATTATCCGTTGGATTCCATATACATACTACAAACGGCATCGCTCTCGGATTCACCGGATGTCGGAATTTGGTCGGAATGGATACCCGAAGAACCGCATCCAAGCCATCCGATAAAAACAGTTGTATATGATATGGATTTCAATTTTATCGGCATGCTCGAATCCAAATTTAATGCAAGAATAAAAGCGGCGGGCACCCACGACAACAAGGTATTGCTGCAAGGGTGGAATGTAGTGACAAGTTCCTTTGCCTCCATTTCCGTGAATTGGACGAATGATTTCCCCGATTCACAAGTCACGGCTTGGTCGATCCTGGAGTACGACCCTGCAATGAACCAATTGTTGGAACACGTGACCCATTACCGTTCGGCGGGCAGCCCATCGCACTGGGGTGATATTCCTTATGATGGCTATACATTAGGCACACAGACTTCCTCGGTTGAAGCAAGTTCCCATTACCATACCGTGACCTCCGGCGGCCATGCCGTGTCCGGACCCATGATTTTCAACTCCCATACGGTCAACGGCAATGCGTATTTCAACACTACGGGCCAATTGGGCTATTTGGCCATTGCGTACGATTTGGACAATCACAACCTCTCGACCGTACCGGTAACCCCTCCCGGCGCCAGCCTCTTCAATTTCAAATATTTTCCATCGATGGACGATGATGCGTTTTACCGCGTGGGGAGTTTTCGGGGTCACGCTTCCGCCATTAATCCCGGTGGAACCCAAATGGATGGCTATCCCACGGATTCGTCTTTTGTTACCTACTTGAGTAAAGAAAACGTTGAAGGTGAAGGTTACTTCGCGACTCCGCTTTTCGGTTTCAACAATGTGCTCCCCGACACCTCGTCATCAAACGTGTCCTCCGCCGGACAAAACATCGCGTCGTTGGTCGAATGGGAAGAGCGAATGTTCGTATCTCAGCAACTCGTGATAAAATCCGTTCCTTTTCCCCATCAAGACACGCTGTTTTTTACGGATTTTTTCGGCGTGGAAGAGACGCATGTCAATATGCTGCCCACCGTCGTTTTGGAATGGGAGCCTTATACGGACTATATGTACGCCAAGAATTTCATACACGTGTTGTCCGAACAAGGTGAACCATTGATCGAACTCAGCATGATAAACGGACATGAACCGTTGAACGCGATCGCTACCCAAACCCATCCGCCTTTGCTTTTCCAAGTGGGTGAACAGCTTGCTTGGACCACTTCATACATGGCTCAGACAGATACCTCACTGCATCTGGTGCGCAAATACCCCGGCGGCGAGGCTTCGGACACTACAAGCGTAGCTCTGCCAATGGGCAAGGGTGTCTGCATATTTTGGTTGGATTCCGACCTGAACTTGATCGACCATTGGGTCATACCCTATCAAAGCCCCGACACCATCTTTCCTTCGGTTTCCTTTCCCAATGTGGCCGTACCCGGTTTGAGGGGCTTATATCTCGAATTTATCGGTGCCATGAATCAAGACACGTTGGTGCTGGCGGGTCGCATCACAGCCGGAACCACCACCGGACTGGATCCTTCCGGTGATTCCCCGGAAGTATATTACCCGGGCGCGACGACCTTCATCGCGTTTTTCGCAAACCCCACCGTAGGGTTGGAAAAAGCGGAACTGCAAAGTCCCCTGAATATCTATCCAAATCCCACATCCTCGGAAATTGCGGTAGACGTACGTCGCGACGCACATTTTGCCGATTATTCAGTTTATGATTTGGCGGGGAAATTGGTGAAAAGTGGAGAATTGAACCCCGGAAACACCACCCACAAAATCACCCTTGACCCCTTGGCGTCCGGCATGTATATCTTGAAATGTTCGGGCGAAAACGGATACGCCACGGCCAAGTTTGCGGTGCATTGATTTTCTCGTGGCTTGAAGTCGCGAAATCAGGTTCAAATCGGGCTTTTTGACCAGTGTGCTTTGACGTATTCCAAGATTTCCCGGGGCTATGCCATAGCCAATTACACCGAATCTCATGGTGCGTTTCCTGCATCATTGCCATCCGAAGACCCTTTGGAAAAATAATAGCGTTTCGGGATAATCTTGACGGCAAGAAAATGGAAACAAATACCCCACACCAGACTGATTATTATTTGTAGGAATTTTTGATCATCCGAAGCAAACAGTAAATAATGTATCCCAAGGTATACTAGGGCAAGAATCAGGATGGGTATGATGAATCTTTTCATGGGTTTGCAATATTGTATTCAAAAGTCAAAGGGTGAAGTGTCCCACGCCACTTTTCGACCTAATGGTCTCGTATAACCGTCAGTTACGGTTTTTAAAGTTAATAATTTTCGGTTTAGCACTGACGTTAGCAATTCCGAGTGGATTCGGACGTAGTCGAATCCGCCGTAATTGCGGTTATACATTGTTGTGAGCAGTTTTTTTTAATTCTTTTATAAATAAATAGCTTTCAG
>CAZNOG010000033.1:0-6691 GCA_964574635.1 uncultured Cryomorphaceae bacterium
CGGTGCTCGCCGAAAGCTACGAACGCATTCACCGAAGCAACTTGATCGGCATGGGAGTGCTTCCGTTGGTGTACGCCGACGGCAGAACGGCCGCCGACCTCGGTTTGCGGGGTGACGAAGTCTTCGATATCACAGGGGTGGCCGATGGACTGGAACCCAATAAGCGCATCCGCGTGACGGCGCGAAAAGCCAACGGCGACGAAGTGGCTTTCGACGCGATCGCAAGGCTGGACAGCGACATAGAAATTGAGTATTACCGACACGGAGGCATTCTGCAATACGTGCTGAGAAGGTTCTTGAACGAATAATTCCGCGCCGGTAATGGTCGCAGAATCAAAATGGAAGAAGGGGCCGATGCGCCCCTTCTTCGTTTTTTACTCTCCGGGTTGTCGGCAGCCGTGGCCGGTGGATTCTTCGTCCACGGAAAAGACCCATTCGGTGAAAATGGCTTCGGATAGGTCTCAACATCCGCCTTGTTCAAGTGTTGGTTTATGGATTGCTCTTCAAACTCCCCAAACCCACTAAAAAACAACGAAATGAATAACCAATCGATCTGGAAATCCACCGAGCCCGACGTCCTGCGCTTTCCATCTCCCGACGAAGATTTCGATGTCGACGTCGTCGTCATCGGCGGCGGGATTACCGGAATATCGACCGGGTATTTTATGGCTCGAGCCGGAATGCGCGTGGCGGTATTGGAAGCCGCATACGTGGGGTGGGGAACCACCGGAAATTCGACCGGCAATCTCTACGTGCCCATCGATGAAATGTACCGGCAAGTGAGTGAAAAATTCGACGTGGAAACCGCTCGGCTCCTCGCCGAATCCAGAGCGCGGGGCTTGGAGGCCATCGACGACATCATTCGGGTGCATCGAATCGATTGCGATTTCGTACGAACCTCGTGGAACCTGATCGCCGAAACCCCCGACGCCCTCGGCGATTTGGAAAAAGAGCGGGGCGCCATGAAGGAAATCGGCATCGACGCCGAACTGCGAAGCGGTTCCGAATTTCTACCCAACGCGGTAGGCTGCCTCAGCGTGGCCGATCAAGCGCAGTTCAACCCCAAACGGTACGTCGTCGGGTTGGCCCGGGCTGCCGCGGAAGCCGGGTGCCTCATCCACGAAAACACTCGCGTTTCCGCCATCGAAACCGGCGAAAACGAAACCGTCGTTTTCGTCGGCCGCAGAAGAATCAAGGCGGGTGCGGTCGTCAAAGCCACGCACACACCGGTTGGTGAAAAAGCGATTACCACTCTTCTCGGGCCTTACCGGGAATACGTCGTCGCAGCCAAGCTCAAATCCGCCTTGCCCCGAGGGATGTACTGGGCGAAACGGGGCGACCACCACTATTCCATGCGAACGGCGACCGACGCCAACGGTGAAGAATTCCTCCTCTGCCTCGGCGAGCCCCACAAAGTCGGTCAAGACACCGACAACCAAGTACGGTTCCGAAAAATCGACTCATACATGCGGGAGCGCTTCGAGGTGGGAGACGCAGCTTGGACCTGGGGCGCCCAGCACTACAAATCCGCCGACCTCATCCCCTACATCGGGAGTTATCCGAGTGGGAATTTCTACGTGGCGACGGGGTATTCCACCGACGGACTGGTTTACGGTACCGTGGCCGGAATCCTGCTCACGGACTTGGTTCGCGGTGTGGAAAACCCGTGGGAGGGCGTATACGATCCCAAAAGAATCAATCACTTGAAGAGCGCCGGGCGGTTTTTAAAAGAAAACATCAACGTATTGGGCGAGTTCGTCAAAGGGCGGGTTTCGGTCAGGGAAGAGGCGTTTCGCGGCGTCGGCGCCGGCGAAGGCAAAGTGCTCAAAATCGAAGGGAAAAAGTTTGCCGTGTACCGCGACGCAAACGATGCGCTTCGCGTGGTCAGCGCGGTTTGTCCCCACATGGGCTGCATCGTTCGTTGGAACAAAGGGGAGCATTCCTGGGATTGCCCTTGCCACGGAAGTCGCTTCTCCACTTCGGGCGAATACATCGAAGGTCCGGCCCTCGACGATTTGTTCAGGATCACGCCTTCCGACGAGTAATTCCGTTCCGGCGCATTCGCCCGAAGCACGGCGCGTCTTTCATCGTATCCCGTCGATTTCCCGCATCACCCTTTCCACCATGGCATCGCAGTAGATGAGGTTGAATTCGAACAGTTCGGCGGGGGAGTACGATTTTTCCATTTCCCGCCTCAGCATGGTTTTCGCGCGGTTCAGCCTCACCTTCACGTTCGATTCGGTGATGTGGAGCGCTTCGGCGGTTTCCGCCACGTTCAAGCCCGTGATTTCCCGGAGGGAAAAGACCATGCGGTAGTCGTCGGGGATACCGAGCAGCGCTTTTTCGATGATGCGTCCCAGCTCGTTGTTGCCCACCACGCGGCCTGTATCTTCGGATTGGGTATAAAGCGGTCTGGCGCTGTCGTTGATATCGCGCATGACTTCGTTTTTATGGCTTGATTTGTTTCTCTTGCGGAAGCAGTTGTTGAGCATGATGCGGATCATCCAGGTCTTGAAATCCGACCGCCCTTCGAAACTTCCCAGACTTCGGTAGGCGTCCACGAAAGTATCCTGCATCAGGTCTTGGGCATCTTCGTGGTTGTATCCGTACGACCGACCCACCTTGTAAAGGTAGGGGTTGTACCGTCTGACGATCAGTTCGTAAAGGCCTTTTTCCCCTTCCGTTATCCGCCGTACGATCTCCCGGTCCGTATGCGTTCGCGATTCCACCATGTCTCAACCCACTATTTTTGAAAGTCTCGCCATGGACAGGGCGGCGATGGCCATTACCAAGTCGCGCACGGCCACGTCCACGTATTCGAAGCCCGCGAGCAGGGACAAGGCGATGAGCGTCAACCACGCGGCCACCACGTATCCACCTATATCGGGTCTTTTCAGCACGATGAACCCCGCGGCGATTTCGATCACACCCACCACCATCATGAACGCCGACGCAGACAGCGGCAGCAGATCGGCGATGACCGGATGCACGTATTGTTCCCAATCGGTGAGCACATTGGTAAATTTATCCGCGCCCGCGACGATGGGCACCACCACGAAGGTATACTTAAGCAATTGAAAAGTAGGGGCGAGGGCTGCGGTATTTGCGTTTTGGTCCATTTTTTTCCGTTTTATGTTGATTACGCCCCATTAGAGTAGCCAACGGTCGGAAAGGTTACAAACACGGTCGCCCGCCTCGTGCACGCGCCTACGTACACGCGTTTTTTGGGTTTTTGTGGGTGTGTCGTCCGGCGGAATTTCAATCCCGCCGGTCGGACACGATTTTCTTCAATGCGAAGATTCTCTCCGGCGCGTAGCCGGTTAAAATCCCGCAGGTGAATTCCCCATCAAGTAAAGTACTCGAATTTTATTTTCTTGGGCATAAAGTGAATGCCCTTGAAATCGGTAATGGCCCGGAATTGGTGTTTCACTTCGGGCGGGATGATGCGTAACTCACCCGGTTTCATGTGGATATCCTCACCACCCAAGTTCAGAATGCATTCCCCTTCGTGTATAAAGATAATGGATTCTACATCACCGTAATGCATGGGCAGCAATTCTCCTTCGCCGGCCTGCATTTGTTTGGCCGTGAGTTCCTCGCCTCTAGCGAGTTCCCTCACTTTCGGTTTTGTAATCGTTTGATTTTCCATATCGTTGGTTTTTGTGCTGCACCACCGCCGACGGGATTACCGAGCAAAACTTGTTCGATTGACCTTCCCCGTCGGGAATGGCACCGCGATTTCAGGTATAAAGGTACTTAAAATAACGGACAAAAATGTCCTTTAATCGGGGTTTTATGGTTTTTTGGGTGTTGGTTGCGGTATTCCGGTAATCGAGCTATGTTGCGGTATTCCGGTAATCGAGCTTTGCTGTTTTTCCGCGCGTCATTCCGAACTCGTTTCGGAATCTCTTTGTAGTGGAGGGATCGGGGATCGGGGATCGGTAATCGAGCTTTTGCTGTTTTTCGGATGAGTGGCTTTGAAACGACTCCAATCGGATAAGAAATCCGGTTGACCCGTATCTGAGCCCGGACATCCACTTCACCCCGCGCGTCATTCCGAACTCGTTTCGGAATCTCTTTGTAGAGGAGGGATCGGGATTCGGGGATCCGAATCAAGAAAAACTGTTTTTCCGATGAGTGGCTTTGAAACGACTCCAATCGGATTTTGAATCACATGATCGCTTCACACCAATCCACAACCGAAAGCCCGGTCATTCCGAACTTGTTTCGGAATCTCTTTGTCCCAAGAGAGCCAAGCTACATGGATGAAGTTCGAAGCGAGTCAGATAGAATTTGGAATCGTGCATTAGGAACGACCATACGCCGTTTTAACCACATAGGCACATAGGAGGGTAGGTGTACTGCTTTGCGAGGATGCGACTTGGAGCCGACTTAAATCGGATCTTGAGTCACGTGGGGGGTGGGTAGGAGCGCCAGGCGGCATAGCGCATCTGCGACGCGACACAGAGGGATTGTGCTGTTTTTCGGATAGGTGATCCCTCACGTCTACTCCACCCCGCGCGTCATTCCGAACTTGTTTCGGAATCTCTTTGTAGCGGAGGGATCGGGGAACGGGGATCCGAATCGAAAGAAACAGTTTTTCGGATGCGTGGCTTTGAAACGACTCAAATCGGATTTCGAATCATGTGGAACCGTAACACCCCGCGAACTATACACTACGCAATGAAAACCACGGTGCGCGGTCATGATCATGATTCAAAAACCCGCGTGGAGATTCCAAATCGAGTTCGGAAGGACACCACGCGGGTTTCACTACGGTCACATGACCGCTGCACCTTGGTCAACAACTAAAAACCAAAACAACTATTCAAATCAACGACCTTCTTTCACCAGCTTGTAAACCTTGCGGTGGTTGTCCGAGCGAACTTCCATGAAATACATCCCCGACGGCAGAGTCGATACGTCGATGACCGTCTGTGCGCTTTCGGGATGGAAGGACAGGACTTTTTGCCCGGTCGGGGTAAAGATCACCACTTCGTCCATAGACAACGGCGAAGAGAGCGTCACCGATCGGCCGGTGGGGTTAGGGAAGTACCGGAAACCGCTGAAAGCGTCCTCATCGGTCGATACGTACACGGTTGTGAAGGCGGCGGCCTCCGACCACTCGCTGACGTTTCCGGGACAGATGGCGCGCACGTACACTTCGTAATTCTCTTGGGGTGTGAGGTCGGAAAGCACGTGAGCCGGAATGTCCCATACCACGACGGGTGTTTCGGTGTCCGGGTCGAAGCCCTCGAAGCCGTACACCAGCTCCCACTGTCCTTCATCGCCGCCGGGTACCCAACTCACTTCGGCCGAGAGGTCTTCCTGCAGTTCAACGTTCAAGTCGGTGGGAGAGGGACAGGGTGGAATTTCACCGGCCACGATCTCCACGAGGTAGTCTTCCGTTTCTCCCGCGAAGGGCATATCGTTGCATGCCGTAATCGGAGGAGCGATGACGAAGTCGGTGTTCAACCTCACCCGCATGCGGTACACGCCGGGTGCCACGTCGTACGACACTTCGAATTCGGCCGTGGTGGTCGATTCATCCACGCCGTGGGAAAATTCCATGATGATTTCTTCCTCCTCGTTGAAAATTTTGTCGTCGTCGTAATCGATCCACGCCTTCAAGCGCGTCACATCCAACTGAATGTTTTCAACCGTCACCGACAGGGTATAAGTTTCTCCCTGCATGAGATCGGGGGCCTCTTTGATGGAGTAATCGGTGTAGCCATTGTCGAAACACCCACCGGATGTATTGTCGAGAGTGACGGTTTCGCCCGCCAAATACACGTTGTCGATCCGGGATCCGCCCAAGCTGCCGCCGATGCACGTCACCGAGGGAATGCAGTAACAATCGGTGGAAAGGGTAACGCTAAATACGTCGGAAACGTCGGTGTTTCCGCTTTCAGGACAAGTCACCGAGTATCGGAAATCGGTGGGTTGGTCCACACCGCCGAACACCGTCATGACGGGCAACGTACCGTTGTCCAAATTGGTCCATTCGTCCGCACCGGCGGGTGACCATTGCCACGTGCGTTCCAAGTGCTGGGCGGGGCCGGTGGCATCCGCGGTTTGGATGATGAAATCCTCGCCGGGACATACGCTGAAACCGTCCATCACCGTGCCCGCATTGGCATCGGCACACGTTTCGAGTGAGAGGATATTGGCGGTGTAGTCGTGTATTTCACCGTTCACCACGGTGTAGTCGCCGTCGTTGCAAGGGGAGAGGTTGTGCGGGTACGACCCGAAGCCCATGAACACCCGCATGCGGTGGGCACCGGGGTTGGCGTCTTCGGGAATCGCGATTTCCACGCCTGAGAATCCGAGGTGTTCCATGGAGAGTTCGCCCACGCGTTCGCTTTCTTCGAAAATGCCGTTGTCGTCAAAATCGATCCAAATGGCCAACTGGTTGCCGTTGATGCTGAAATTGCCGGTGGAAACCATGGAGAAATACGTGTTGCCGGGAGCCATGTCGACCGACAAGTCCGTTTTGTTTTCAAAAGCGGCATCGCTGCAACCGGTATTGATGTCGTACAGCGAGGTTTGGTTTTCGCCTTCCAAAATAAAGTGGTCGATGGCGGAGCTGTGGATGCAGCCCGTGGCGATGTAAGGAATGCAGTAAATTCCGTCGGCCTCGAGTGTCGTGAAGGAGATGATTTCGCTTTCGGAGGTTTCACCCCCGGAGCAG
>CAZNOG010000034.1:0-6599 GCA_964574635.1 uncultured Cryomorphaceae bacterium
ACCCGTTACACTGGATGACATCGTTTGAAGCGCAGCGCCAAACCTATGTGAACCTGTGAAACCTCCGTATGATTCCACACCCTTGCGTAAAACCCTATGTGCCTATGTGGTTAAAAAACGGCGCCCTACACGTCCTTACCACACCATCTTATATGGTAAAACGACGCCCTACACGTCCGAATGATTCCACATTTTATGAAAACTCAATGTGGTGAAACCCCGCGGGGATCGGGGATCCGAATCAAGGAAAACTGCTTTTCGGATAGGTGACTTCGAGGCGAGTCAAATCAGACTTTGAATTACGTGGATGGGCAGGCGGAACGAGCATACGCCGTTTTAACCACATAGGCACATAGGAGGGAAGGTGTGCTGTTTTGCGAGGATAAGACTTGGCGGCGACTCAAATTGGATTTAGTGTCACGCGGGCGGCGTGTAGGAGCGCCAGGCGTCATAGCGCGTCTGTGACGCGGCACAGAGGGGTTTGATGTTTTTTGGGTTAGGTGACTTCGAGACGAGTCAAATAGGATTTAGAATCGCATTGGGCTGCTTCTAGGATTTAGAATCGCATTGGGCTGCCTCCTTATATGATGCCCACCCGTTACACTGGATGACATCGTTTGAAGCGCAGCGCCAAACCTATGTGAACCTCTGAAACCTCCGAATGATTCCGCGCCTTCTCGTAAACCCTATGTGCCTATGTGGTTAAATCGGCGCCCTACACGTCCGAATGATCCCACACGTCTACTTCACCCTGCGCGTCATTCCGAACTTGTTTCGGAATCTCTTTGTAGCGGAGGGATCGGGGATCGGGGACCGGGGACCGGGGATCCGAATCAAGGAAAACTGCTTTTCGGATAGGTGACATCGAGGCGACTCCAATCGGATTTCGAGCCACGTGGACGGGCAGGCGGAACGACCATACGCCGTTTTAACCACATAGGCACATAGGAGGGAAGGGTTTCTGTTTTGCGAGGATGAGACTCGGAGACGACTCAAATCGGATCTTGAGTCAAGTGGGCGGAGGGGAGGGGCGCCAGGCGGCATAGCGCGTCTGCGACGCGGCACAGAGGGGATTGATGCTTTTGCGATAGGTGACATCGAGGCGACTCCAATCGGATTTTGAATTACGTGGACGGGCAGGCGGAACAAGCATACGCCGTTTTAACCACATAGGCACATAGGAGGGAAGGTGTGCTGTTTTGCGAGGATAAGACTTGGCGGCGACTCAAATTGGATTTAGTGTCACGCGGGCGGCGTGTAGGAGCGCCAGGCGTCATAGCGCGTCTGTGACGCGGCACAGAGGGGTTTGATGTTTTTTGGGTTAGGTGACTTCGAGACGAGTCAAATAGGATTTAGAATCGCATTGGGCTGCCTCCTTATATGATGCCCACCCGTTACACTGGATGACATCGTTTGAAGCGCAGCGCCAAACCTATATGAACCTGTGAAACCTCCGTATGATTCCGCGCCTTTTCGTAAACCCTATGTGCCTATGTGGTTAAAAAACGGCGCCCTACACGTCCTTACCACACCATCTTATATGGTAAAACGACGCCCTACACGTCCGAATGATTCCACATTTTATGAAAACTCAATGTGGTGAAACCCCGCGGGGACCCCAAATCAACCCCCGCCGGGCGAAACCATCACAAACCCTGCAAACCTCTGTGTATACCTGCGAAATATTCCCTCAACACCCCCGCGTTTTGCGCGGCGTCGGTTTTGATCTCCAAAATGGCCGCCTGCTCCGTGCCGTGCAACAAGCGGTCGAATTCCCTCCTCAAATCCACCGCGTTGCCGGCCGATAAATACTCCAGGCCGAATGTCTCCGCCAAAGCGCGAATATTCACCGGGTGGTGGGCCTCGAAATACGGTTCGAGCTCTTCGATCGTCGACGGCCCTTCGATGATGCGGAAAATGCCTCCGCCACGGTTGTTCACGACCGCGATCTTCAAGTTGCGCGGCAAATCGCGGTTCCACAAGGCGTTGGAATCGTACACCAACGACATGTCGCCCGTGACCAACAATACCGTCTCCTCCGGCCTGGCCAGCGCCCACCCCGCAGCCGTAGACACCGACCCGTCGATGCCGCTCGTGCCGCGGTTGCAATGCTGGACGCGCCCGGCCCGGTAGCCGAGCAATTGCACGTAACGGATGGGAGTGCTGTTGGCCAAATGCCAAACGGTGTTCGGCGGAGTGGGAGCGTCGTAGATTTCCTTGAATACGCGGAAATCCGTAAAAGCCTCGCCCGCGTCGAAATTCCCGTGGGCCGCTTCCGCATCCCTTTTCAGATCCAACCATTTCCGTTGGTAGGCGCCCGAATCTTCCTCGACCTCCGAGGGAACCAACGCGTCGAAAAAGCCCGTGGGATCGGCGTGAATCTCCTTGGTGAGCGACATGTACGTGTCGAGTCCCCGGTCGTAAGGATGGACGTGCCAGTGGTGGGCCGGCGGGAAGGACCGCAGCAAGGCCTTGATTTTTTTCGAAACCACGTAGCCCCCCAAGGTGATCAACAAGTCGGGCATGAGCTCGCCGGGGTCGCCCGTTTCCGAAAAGGGGATGACAATGCGGTCGATGGTGTCGATGGCCCGGGGTATGTCCAAGTTGCACGTGGTTTCTGTGAGAATGACCACGTTGGGCAAGTGCGACAAGCGAACCAGAGTTTTTTCCAGCGCTTCGTCGGGACGCATTTGTCCCACCAGCACCATCGTTTTTTTCGAGGATTTCAGGATGTACCGTAAATCTTCCATGCGCTTGGGCCCCGGCAGCCGTTCAGGCTCGATGGAATCGTAAAAGCGGTAGCCCCGCTCGTTGGGATACTCCGCGGTGTCGTAAAGTGGTTCGCCCACCGGCACGTTGATGTGCACCGGACCGGGGTCGAGCACCCGCGCCGTGTTGAAGGCGTGGGATAATTTCCGCCGGTTCATCCAGCGGTCGTCCTCGTTCCGGGGCTCGGCGATCAGCGTAAAGGCGAACCGACAGAAATTTCGGAAAATTCCCTCCTGACGAATGGTTTGACCGTTTCCCTGATCGGTCCAAGCCAAGGGGCGATCGGCGGTGACCGCCACCACCGGCGCGCGGAGGTAGAAGGCTTCGGCCATGGCAGGAGCATAGTTCGCCGCAGCGGTGCCGCTGGTGCACAACAATACCACCGGTTTCCGGGTCGCCAGGGCCAGCCCCAGAGCGTAAAAACCCGCCACGCGCTCGTCGGCGAGGCTGTGGCAATTGAATTTCCCCGAGCGGTTGAAGGAAATCGTCATCGGCGCGTTTCTCGAGCCGGGGCTGATCACCACGTGTTGTACGCCGAAATGTTCCGCCGCTTTCACCAGAGTGTGGATGCCTTCTTTGTTGCTGAGTGTTTGCATTTTCTGCTGTTAAATGGAGTCTTCGGTCAAATGTCCGGACAGGGTTTCGGCTTTGTCGGCGGTTTCCTTCCATTCCGATTCCGCCTCGCTGGCCGCCGTAATGCCCCCGCCGCTGAACAAGGCCAACGTGTCCGACCCGATCTTCAGGCAGCGCAGATTCACGTACACGTCGGCGTACCGGGGCGGAGAGAACCTTCCCAGGTAGCCGGTGTACAATTGCCGGTCTCGGGATTCGGCCAAGGCGATATGGTGCAAAGCGTTCTCCAAGGGCACGCCTCCCACCGCCGGGGTGGGGTGGAGGTCTTTTAATACCGCGGGAGCGCTGCGCTCCTCATCCTCCAACCGAAACCAAAAATCGGTTTTCAAGTGGGCTACGCTCCCCGCCTCGGCCGTGACAGGCCCCGTTTCCCGAACGTCGATTGCACCGTGCTTTTTCAACACGCGCCGAATGTGCACCGAAACCAATTCCTGTTCGACCTTTTCCTTTTCGGTCCAATCGTACCGGCCCGATTCGCTGAAACGCCGGGTTCCCGCCAGACTGACCGTGTGCCAGAGGTCGCCCGATTTCCTCAAAAGCACTTCCGGCGTGGCGCCCACCCACAGCCCGTACCGGGGGTGGTGAGCCAGATAGACGAACGCGTGCGGGTATGCGCGACACAGCTTGTCGAAATATTCTGTGGGTTGAAAATCGGCGGGTTTCGGTACGTGGATGACACGCGACAGGATGGCCTTGGTCAATTCGCCGGTTTCCATGGCTTTTTTCAGCGATGCGAAACCGCGGAGGTACTCTTCTTTGGAAGTATGCGGGGGCACCGACACGCCGGGAAAAAATTCGTCGCCACTCGCGAAGGGCTCGACCACCGCGTCGGTGTATTTCCCTGCGCCCTCTTCGTAGGGGTGAAAATCGCACGTTGAGGCACCCGGCAGCCGGTACAATAAAAAAGAGCGACCCCTTTGCAGGAATTGCAGCGCTTCGGACACGTGCTCGTCGAGACGGTTCGTCGTCATGAGGCGTCCACGATGATGTTGGTGAGGCGGCAAATGCAGATCAATTTCCCCTCTTCATTGCGGATGCGGATATCCCAAACGTGGGTGCGCCGGCCCCCGTGAACGAGTTCGGCCCGGGCCGTGACGGTGCCTTGGCGGATCGCGCGGATGTGGTTGGCGTTGATTTCCAGTCCCACCACCTGCTTCGAGGGGTCGTTGACAAGCAGATGGCTGGCCGAACTTCCCAGGGATTCGGCCAGAGCGACGCTCGCTCCACCGTGCAGGATGCCGGCCGGTTGGTGCACGTGAGGCCCTACTTCCATGGTCGCTTCGGCGTAGTCTTCGCCTACGTCGGTGAAGCGTATGCCCAAGGTCTCCATCAGGGTGTTGCGGGTGATTTCGTTGGCCTTTGACAGCAGGCCCGCTTTGTCGCCGGAATTCATGGTGTGGCCGGGTATTGTGTAAATTTGCCACAAAGATAAGGCTTGACCCGAGACCGTGACACGGTGCGTGCGGTTGCCGATTTTCGGAATGCCCCGACGAGGTGACGAAGGATTGCGTGAGGTCCATAGCCGGCATCCTCGCATGGGCTTCGGGATGCGGAGAGCCGCGGAGGCGTGGCGATCGGCAGGAAGCCCACGAAAACGCCCGCTCACCGCCCCGAAGGACATGGGAGATACAGGCGGCGGACCGACCCCGTACGGCGGTGATAAGAAAGTGGGGAACGCGGCGCCGATGGGGATGCCCGAGCCCGACTGCGGGATAGGGTGTAGGGGGCACGCCCAAAAACCGAAACGCATGCAATGAATATGGAAGAAAAGGCTAAGACGAAGCGCATTTTATTGGTTGAGGACGAGGAGAGTCTGGCCGATATGATCCGGATGAATCTCGAGATGGAAGGGTACGAAGTGGGGTTGGCCCGCGACGGTCGTACGGCCTTGGATATGGCTGAAAACGAGGATTATGACACGTGCATTCTCGATATCATGCTGCCGGAAATGGACGGGATGGAAGTGTGCCGCACCATGCGCTCGCGGGGGGTGAACCTGCCGGTGCTTTTCCTGAGCGCTAAATCGTCGGCGGCCGACCGCGTAGAGGGATTGAAAATCGGGGGCGATGATTATCTGACCAAGCCGTTCAACTTGGAAGAATTGTTGCTTCGAGTGGGTAATCTTTTGAAAAAGAGCGCAGTTTCCGAGCCATTGTCGGGGGTGGCGCACACCGATCGTTTCACTTTCGGGCCGAACGAGGTGAATTTTGCCACGTATGAGGTGAGGGGGCACGACGGGCGCACGCACACGCTGTCGAAGCGGGAGATCGAATTTTTGCGGTATCTGGTCGAGCACCGCAATACGGTGGTGTCGCGGGAGGAGGTGCTGAATACGGTTTGGGGATACGATACCTATCCCACTACGCGCACCATCGACAATTATATACTGGCCTTCAGGCGCTACTTCGAACGCAATTCACGAAAGCCGCGGTACTTCCATTCCATCCGCGGGGTGGGCTACAAATTTACGCCCTGAGGGGTGGGGGAGGCAACCCGACGGATCGGCTGCGTCTTTACGGTGCAATCCGAGATTGCGAAAATGGTTTCAAATATCTTTGCAGGATTTAAAGCGCTCGAAAGAGCGCTTTTTTTGTGTGGGGTTTTTCGGAGGTTTTGCGGGGGTGCGGGGATTTCCCTACGGACATGAAAGGCTGGCGGTTGAAGGCCCATCTGAACTCGTTTCAATATTCGGCTGTGGGTCATGCTGAACTCGTTTCAGCATCTCTTTTAAATGCTTCGATATCGTCAGGAGTGCGTCGGCCGGGGGAAAGAGACCCTGAAACAAGTTCAGGGTGACCGAAGACGTTGAATGAAACTCAGGGGAAAGAGACCCTGAAACGAGTCTACAATGCGGTGGCATGAAAGGCTGGCGGTTGACGACCCATCTGAACTCATTTCAACGTTCAGCTGTGGGTCATGCTGAACTCGTTTCAGCATCTCTTTTAAATGCTTCGATATCGTCAGGAGTGCGTCGGCCGGGGGAAAGAGACCCTGAAACAAGTTCAGGGTGACCGAAGACGTTGAATGAAACTCAGGGTGATGAGACCCTGAAACAAGTTCAGGGTGACGGCCCGTGTCGGCCCTTTCCGGGATCAGGGACGAAGGGCGGTTGACGGCCGATTTGAACTCATTTCAACGTTCAGCTGTGGGTCATGCTGAACTCGTTTCAGCATCTCTTTTAAATGCTTCGATATCGT
>CAZNOG010000035.1:0-6125 GCA_964574635.1 uncultured Cryomorphaceae bacterium
CGGTGCTCGCCGAAAGCTACGAACGCATTCACCGAAGCAACTTGATCGGCATGGGTGTGCTGCCCTTGGTGTACGCCGACGGAAGAACGGCCGCCGACTTGGGCTTGCGCGGTGACGAGGTTTTCGACATCACCGGAGTGGCCGATGGTCTCGAACCCAACAAGCGCGTGCGCGTGACGGCCAGAAAAGCCAACGGCGATGAAGTGGCCTTCGACGCCATCGCGCGACTCGACAGTGACATCGAAATCGAGTATTTCCGACACGGAGGCATTCTGCAGTACGTGCTGAGAAGGTTCTTGAACGAATAATAACGCGTCTAACGGTCGCAGGATCAAAATGGAAGAAGGGGCCGATGCGCCCCTTTTTCGTTTTTTACTCGCCGGGTTGTCGGCAGCCGTGGCCGGTGGATTCTTCGTCCACGGAAAAGACCCTTTCGGTGAAAATGGCTTCGGATTGGTCTCAACATCCGCCTTGTTCAAATGTTGGTTTATGGATTGCTCTTCAAAATCCCCAAACCCACTAAAACGACAAGGCATGAAAAACCAATCGATCTGGAAATCCACCGAGCCCGACGTCCTACGCTTTCCACCTCCCGACGAAGATTTAGATGTCGACGTCGTCGTCATCGGCGGCGGGATTACCGGAATATCCACCGGGTATTTCATGGCTCGGGCCGGAATGCGCGTGGCGGTATTGGAAGCCGCTTACGTGGGGTGGGGAACCACCGGAAATTCGACCGGCAATCTCTACGTGCCCATCGATGAAATGTACCGGCAAGTGAGCGAAAAATTCGACGTGGAAACCGCTCGGCTCCTCTCCGAATCCAGGGCGCGGGGCTTGGAGGCCATCGACGACATCATTCGGGAGCATGGAATCGATTGCGATTTCGTACGAACCTCGTGGAACCTGATCGCCGAAACGCCCGACGCCCTCGGTGATTTGGAAAAAGAGCGGGACGCCATGAAGGAAATCGGCATCGACGCCGAACTGCGGAGCGGTTCCGAATTTCTACCCAACGCGGTAGGCTGCCTCAGCGTAGCCGATCAAGCGCAGTTCAACCCCAAACGGTACGTCGTCGGACTGGCCAAGGCGGCCGCGGAAACCGGGTGCCTCATCCACGAAAACACTCGCGTTTCCGCCATCGAAACCGACGAAAAGGAAACCGTCGTTTTCGTCGGCCACAGAAAAATCAAAGCGGGAGCCGTCGTCAAAGCCACGCACACGCCCATCGGGGAAAAAGCGATCATGACTCTTCTGGGGCCTTACCGGGAATACGTCGTCGCGGCCAAGCTCAAATCCGCCTTGCCTCGAGGGATGTACTGGGCGAAACGGGGCGATCACCACTACTCCATGCGCACGGCGACCGACGCCGACGGAGAGGAATTCCTCCTCTGCCTCGGCGAGCCCCACAAAGTCGGTCAAGATTCCAACAACCAAGAGCGGTTCCGAAAAATAGACGCATACATGCGGGAGCGCTTCGAGGTGGGAGACGCAGCTTGGACTTGGGGAGCCCAGCATTACAAATCCGCGGATCTCATCCCATACATCGGGAGCTATCCGAGTGGGAATTTCTACGTGGCCACGGGGTATTCCACCGACGGGCTGGTGTACGGAACCGTGGCCGGACTACTGCTCACGGATTTGATCCGCGGGGTGGAAAACCAATGGGCGTCCGTGTACGATCCCAATAGAATCAATCCCTTGAAGAGCGCCGGACGGTTTTTAAAAGAAAACATCAACGTACTGGGCGAGTTCGTAAAAGGACGGGTTTCGGTCAGGGAAGAAGCATTTCGCGGCGTCGGCGCCGGCGAAGGCAAAGTGCTCCAAATCGAAGGGAAGAAGTTCGCGGTGTATCGCGACCCCGACGATGCGTTGCACGTGGTCAGCGCGGTTTGTCCCCACATGGGGTGCATCGTCCGTTGGAATCAAGGGGAGCGTTCTTGGGATTGCCCTTGCCACGGAAGTCGTTTCACCACGACGGGCGAGTACCTCGAAGGACCGTCACTCCACGATTTGACCAAGATCACCCCTTCGGACACATAAGCACGTACGGTGCAATTGCCGATCGGAGACCCATCCCTTCAGCGGATGGCGTCGATTTCCCGCATCACCCTGTCCACCATGGCGTCGCAATAGATCAGGTTGAACTCGAACAATTCGGCCGAGGAGTACGATTTTTCGATTTCTTTTCTCAACATCGTTTTCGCCCGGTTCAGCCTCACTTTGACGTTCGACTCGGTGATATGGAGTGCTTCGGCGGTTTCCGCCACGTTCAGGCCCGTGATTTCCCGGAGTGAAAAAACCATGCGGTAATCGGTCGGGATGCCGAGCAGCGCCATTTCGATGATGCGGCCCAGCTCGTTGTTGCCCACCACGCGTGCGGTGTCTTCGGTATGCGAAAAGAGTGGTTTGGCCCCGTCGTTGATATCGCGCATGACTTCGTTTTTATGGCTTTGTTTATTCCGCTTTCGGTAACAATTGTTGAGCATGATCCGGATAAGCCACGATTTGAATGCCGACTTCCCTTCAAAACCGCCCAAACTTCTGTAGGCGTCCACGAAGGTATCTTGCATCAGGTCTTGGGCATCCTCGTGGTTGTATCCGTACGACCGACCCACTTTGTACAGGTATGGATTGTACCGTCTGACGATGAGTTCGTACAGCGCTTTTTCCCCATCCGCGATTCGTCTTACGATTTCAAGATCCGTGTGCATTCCCGTTTCCACCATGTCTCAACGCACCATTTTTGAAAGTCTCGCCATGGACAAGGCAGCGATGGCCATCACGAGGTCGCGCACCGCCACATCCACGTATTCGAAGCCAAGCAGCAGCGACAAGGCGATGGCCGTGAGCCAGGCGGCCACGATGTACCCACCGATTTCCGGTTTTTTCAGCACGATGAAGCCCGCCGCGATTTCGATCACACCCACCACCATCATGAACGCCGACGCAGACAGCGGCAGCAGATCGGCGATGGCCGGATGCACGTATTGTGCCCAATCGGTGAGCACATTGGTAAATTTATCCGCGCCCGCAACGATGGGCACCACCACGAAGGTATATTTCAGCAATTGAAAAGTAGGGGTGAGGGCTGCGGCATTAGCGTTTTGATCCATTTTTTCCGATTTTAATTGATTACGCCTTATTAGAGTCGGCCACCACCGGAAAGGTTACAAATTACGCACACGCGCTTCGAGCACACTTATAGATGTGCGCGTTTTTTGGGTTTTTGTGGGTGTGTCGTCCGGCGGAATTTCCATCCCGCCGGTCGGACACGTCTCTGTCAATGCGAAGATTTGCCCCGGCGCGTAATCGGTTCAAACCTCGGCTGAAAAGACCCCATCAAGTAAAATACTTGAATTTTATTTTTTTGGGCATAAAGTGAATGCCCCTGAAATCGGTGATGGCCCGGAATTGGTGTTTCACATCGGGCGGGATGATGCGCGCCTCGCCCGGCTTCATGTGGATATCCTCACCACCCAAGTTCAGAATGCATTCCCCTTCGTGTATAAAGATAATGGATTCTACATCACCGTAATGCATGGGCAGCAATTCTCCTTCGCCGGCCTGCATTTGTTTGGCCGTGAGTTCCTCGCCTCTAGCGAGTTCCCTCACTTTCGGTTTTGTTATCGTTTGATTTTCCATATCGTTGGTTTTTGTGCCGTACCACCGCCGACGGGAATACCGAGCAATCCGTGTTCGATTGACCTTCCCCGTCGGGAATGGCACCGCGATTTCAGGCATAAAGGTACCGAAAATAAAAGACAAAAAGGTCTTTTAATTGGGGTTTATCGTTTTTTAGGTATTGGATAGCGAGGAGGCTCAAATAGGATTCGGAATCGTGAATTCTGACCCCGGACGTCCTTCTCAACCAATGCGTCATTCCGAACTTGTTTCGGAATCTCTTTTGGGAGAAAGAGTGAAAACACCGTTTTCCGGACAGGTGACTCCGAGCCGACTCAAATCGGAAATAGAATCGCGTGGACTTGCAGGGTGAACGAGCAGGGCGCCGTTTTTAACCACATAGGTCACATAGAGCAGGGCGTGTAGGTGCGCCAAGGGGCATAGGGCGTCTTCGACGCTACACAGAAGGGCTTGGCTGTTTTCCGGATACGTGACATCAAGCCGATTCAGGTCACGCTATCAAGTGCCAAAAACCCGCGTGGAGATTCCAAATCGAGTTCGGAAGGACACCACGCGGGTTTCACTACGGTCACATGACCGCTGCACCTTGGTCAACAACTAAAAACCAAAACAACTATTCAAATCAACGACCTTCTTTCACCAGCTTGTAAACCTTGCGGTGGTTGTCCGAGCGAACTTCCATGAAATACATCCCCGACGGCAGAGTCGATACGTCGATGACCGTCTGTGCGCTTTCGGGATGGAAGGACAGGACTTTTTGCCCGGTCGGGGTAAAGATCACCACTTCGTCCATGGCTAGCGGAGAGGTGAGAGAAACCGTTTTGCCGGTGGGGTTGGGGTAGTACCGGAATCCTCTGAACGCGTCGTCATCCGTCGATACGTACACGGTGGTGAAGGCGGCCGCTTCCGACCAATCGCTCACGTTGCCGGGGCAGAGGGCGCGCACGTACACTTCGTAATTCTCCTGAGGTTGGAGGTCGGTCAGCACGTGGGAGGGAATATCCCATACCGCTACGGGCGTTTCCGCGTCGGGGTCGAAGCCCTCGAGACCGTACACGAGTTCCCACTGACCTTCGTCGCCGCCGGGAATCCAACTCACTTCGGCAGAGAGGTCTTCCTGCAGTTCCACGCCCAAGTCCGTGGGGGTGGGGCAGGGCAGGATTTCACCGGCCACGATCTCCACGAGGTAGTCTTCCGTTTCGCCCGCAAAGGGCATGTCGTTGCATCCCGTAATCGTGGGCGCCATGTAGAAGTCGGTGTTCAACCGTACGCGCATGCGGTATACGCCGGGGGCCACGTTGTACGAAATGTCGAATTGGGCGGTGACGGTCGATTCGTCTATGCCGTTGGAAAACTCCATGATGATTTCTTCCTGCTCGTTGAAGGTTTTGTCGTCGTCGAAATCGATCCACGCCTTCACACGCGCTTCAGGCAACTGAATGTTTTTAACCGTCACCGAAAGGGTGTAGGTTTCTCCCTGCATGAGATCGGGGGCTTCTTTGATGGAGTAATCGGTGTAGCCATTGTCGTAACACCCACCGGATGTATTGTCGAGGGTGACGGTTTCGCCCGCCAAATACACGTTGTCGATCCGGGATCCGCCCAAGCTGCCGCCGATGCACGTCACCGAGGGAATGCAGTAACAATCGGTGGAAAGGGTAACGCTAAATACGTCGGAAACGTCGGTGTTTCCGCTTTCAGGACAAGTCACCGAGTATCGGAAATCGGTGGGTTGGTCCACACCGCCGAACACCGTCATGACGGGCAACGTACCGTTGTCCAAATTGGTCCATTCGTCCGCACCGGCGGGTGACCATTGCCACGTGCGTTCCAAGTGCTGGGCGGGGCCGGTGGCATCCGCGGTTTGGATGATGAAATCCTCGCCGGGACATACGCTGAAACCGTCCATCACCGTGCCCGCATTGGCATCGGCACACGTTTCGAGTGAGAGGATATTGGCGGTGTAGTCGTGTATTTCACCGTTCACCACGGTGTAGTCGCCGTCGTTGCAAGGGGAGAGGTTGTGCGGGTACGACCCGAAGCCCATGAACACCCGCATGCGGTGGGCACCGGGGTTGGCGTCTTCGGGAATCGAAATTTCCACGCCTGAGAATCCGAGGTTTTCCATGGAGAGTTCACCCACACGTTCGCTTTCTTCGAAAATTCCGTTGTCGTCAAAATCGATCCAAATGGCCAATTGGTTGCCGCTGATGCCGAAATTGCCGGTGGAAACCATGGAGAAATACGTGTTGCCGGGAGCCATGTCAACCGACATATCGGTTTTGTTTTCAAAAGCGGCTTCGCTGCAACCCGTGTTGACGTCGTACAGTGACGTTTGGTTTTCCCCTTCCAAGATGAGGTGGTCGATGGCGGAGCTGTGGATACAGCCCGTGGCGATGTAAGGAATGCAGTAAATTCCGTCGGTCTCGAGTGTCGTGAAGGAGATGATTTCGCTTTCGGAGGTTTCACCCCCGGAGCAG
>CAZNOG010000036.1:0-4477 GCA_964574635.1 uncultured Cryomorphaceae bacterium
TCTATATCACCTTCATTAAGATTTCTGGTTTTAAGTCTTTTGGAATTTAACTCAATGTTTTTTAGCATTCTATCTTCTGTTAAAATCGGTAAAGTTGGTTTAAATTGCTCACAACTTCCGGTTAAAGCTAAGGAAGAAATCTTGAACCGGATGAAACAATCCGCGATTTCATTATTGAACACGTGCGGATTATGATTCAAGCAGCTTGGGATACGCGGGTCAGCGCGTAAACGTGAAATTTGAGAAACCGCATGGCGACGTCGGAAAACCGAAACCGCCGGGAAAGGTCGTTCAGCCGGATTGATTCGGGAAAAGCATTTGCGATGACGTGCGGACGGCGGTTAATTCGGCATTGCGGACGGAAAGTACGGCCATCCCCAGGAAAGCTCAATGTCCCGGGCCTGAACCCCAAGGTATAAATCGAAAAGCAAATCCCCCTTCGGAATATTTTAGAAAATACAACCCGTCCTCAAGCAATACCGGGTACTCACCGGCATGGATGCCGGTTTCGAATAGCACCTGTGGATTGACCGAATGGGAATGAAAATTTGCGATGGACAACACACCGGCGACTTCGTATACCAAAACATAATCCCGGGATTCATGATCGGATACAATCACATCGTACAAATGAAAGTGTTCGGCATTGACGGCATCGTGAAAATCAAAGATTGTTTCGGTACCAAGATCGATGAAAACTCCTCTATCGCGATTGAGTAAATTTCATTCGACAACCTGAAGTTTTCCCAATCAGCGAACAATGATGTATTGGAATTCGGCGGTTTCACGAAACTTTCAAGTTGAAACCAACCGTTTTCGTTTTTCCGGAAGCGACCGAGCTTGTGGAACTGCTCATCCTCTTCATCGTCACCTACTACGGGCAACCATACCGTGTTTGCCGAAGGCATGTAAAACCCCAAATCAGAATCGATATAATACCCGGCTTTTTCCAGTTTCTCAAACCAATATCGGGTCCTTTAACCAAAGCGTATCTCTGGCCCCGTTGTACGTTGTGACAATAAAGCTTTCAAAAAACCCACCGAATTCGTCCAGTAGCGGCTCAAACAAAACAGTATCGAATACGGAAAGGTCTATTCCCTTCATCTCAGCGAGATACTCCTTTCCGAAATCTTTTGACGAGCTGTCCATGTGAAGAACCAACGTATCGCTGTTTTGCAAAGTGATTACGTAATTCCTAAGAAATACATGGCAGTTAATGCATTCGTTCAAATTAAAATAAAAATCCGCGTGTTGGAACTTTTGGCCCGAAACAGTTTGTGCCAACAATAAAAGAGTGATAAAAATGGGTGTTTTCAAAGCTATAATTTTACAAATGAAATATAAGATACGCAGTTCAGGCTACTGTCAAAATCAAAATTGATCGACAAGATCGGACGTTAGTGCTTGTTGTTGTGGTTTTTATGTCCCGGAAACAGTTTGGACGCCAGCCATGGGGCAATAGCCGCAGAGACAAAGCCAATGACCACACTGTATACAATAAGCTTGTGATTTTGGGTATCGGTGAGGGTTTCGTGGACGGCACGCAAAAGGACATACATAAGGCCCGAACTGATCAAACCCAAAACAAGTCTTACAACCGGCAGTTTGAGTTTCTGGGTTCATCTCAAACAAATTTTAATGAAAATGCGCACGCCCTTTGATTCAATTAGAAACCGGTGCATTTTTCGGGCTGCGCCGACATTCCGCCATAAGTCATTGTGATCCAATGACAACACGAAGTTTATAAGAAAATTCGACCTGAGCAAGTTTATGGCTGAATCTTATTGGCAAAGCATCGTTGATGGACGATTTTGTTGTTGTACATGGAATAAGGCGATCCATTTAGATGCAGTGCTTCACCCCGCGAGGGCGGACGGCGGCAGCTCACCGCACGGCGGGGCGCGTGCGCGTGGGGCGGTGAGAGCGATTTTATGAGCTCCTCACCGCGCCTACGCAAACCGCCCCGCAGCGCGGGGACTACAGCCGGTAGACCGTACCCGTCCGGGGAGAATGAGATGAAATGCGGAGAAGAAAGACGTGGTGACGAAGGAAAATGAGCGTGGAGAGTGGGTTGAGGGGCGCGCCAAATAGACAATCCGACCAAAGCTTGGCATCCGGTCTAAGGGTATACCCTGATTCGACAAAATGGGCGATATCCACGATACAGACCTGAAAATACCCGACGAAATTTGTAGCGCAAATCAATCTAAAACCAACGTCATGAAAAAGTTCATCTTTTTACTCGCTGTCGCCGTTCCGCTCGGACTCACGGCACAAAACACTCTTACAGTGGACAATAACCCGAATTCAGGGGCGATGTACACCAGCCTTCAAGCGGCCATCGACGCGGCCGCTATTGGAGATACCATCTATATTCATCCGTCACCTACTTCTTATGGAAATGTGGACATTAAGAAAACCCTGCATTTCAGAAGCATAGGACATGCACCTCACTACGCCAACGGGCTGGTGGCCACTATTGGCAACATGGATTTCGACGCGGTAATCGGCGCGCCGGGCTCCACCTTCTCGGGCATCGTTTTCGGCAGGCTGAGCACCTCGGGGTCGCAAAATTACTCCAACGTGGAAATCACCAATTGCCGCTTTGCCAAGGTGGATTGTGGGTCGACGGCCGGGCAATGCAACGATTGGCTGATCGCCGGAAACGTAATTGTGGCCCAGAACTTCGGAAATATTGACAATTACAACAGCGAAGGATGGGTGGTCGTGAACAACCACATACGGCAACCGGCGGGGAGTGCATCTTGGAGCATATTTCGGCGCTTGGGCAACGGGGATGTGGTGAGGAACAACATCGTGGTGACCCACCAAGGGGAAAGCACGGCTTCACAGGTATTTGAGAATTGCAACAATCTGTCGGTAGAGAACAACCTGTTTTTGTTTACGAACAATGGCACGGGCATCAGCACGGCGGGAAACAGCATTACGTTCAACAACAACCTGACGTACAGCTATCCGGGATTGACTTTGACGACGCTTAACGGGAACGGAAACTTGGACAACCAACAGCCGGTTTTCGTCAATATGGGCGGAGACCCGAGTTACAGCGTGAATAAAAACTTCCACTTGGCCGACGGTTCGCCCGGGGAGGACGCGGGCAGCGACGGACAGGACATGGGGTTGTACGGTGGGACGTACCCTTTCAATACGCGGGGATACCCGACGGGCATGCCCTACCCGACTTCCATTGAAATCACGAATTCGGTGATCGGCGTGGGCGGTACGCTGAACGTGCTTTTCGAGGCCGTGGCCAATTAACGGGGAAATCATGAGAGCGATAACCATCTTATTGATTTTTCTGGGAGGAAGTGCGTGGGCCCAGCCGCAGATCGTGGGTGCCGAATACTTCTTCAACAGCGACCCCGGCGTGGGCAACGGCACGGAAGTGGCCGTGAGCCCGGGGAACAACCCGTCCATATCTTTCACCGCCTCGACGGAAGGATTGGAACCGGGCATGAACCGCCTCCACGTGCGCGTGGTGAACAGCGAAGACACTTGGAGCTTGTTTGCGCGCAAGGTCTTCGTCATTTACGAATTTCCACAATCGTCGGACATCGTGGGGGCGGAGTGGTTTATCGACGACGACCCGGGCGTGGGTCAGGCGAACGACGTAGCCATTTCGTCGGGCGACCCGACTTCCGTTTCGGTGGCCATCCCACTCGGCGACCTGGAATTGGGCATGCACGTGTTGCAAATTCGGGTAAAGAACGCGGCGGACAAGTGGAGTTTGTTCGGCAGGCGCCTTTTCTACATCCTGCCGGCCTATCCCACGGTGGATATTGTGGAAGCCGAATATTTCGTCGATCAGGACCCCGGCGTGGGCAACGGCATTCCGCTGGAAATCACTGCGGGGCAGTTTCTGGACGAGAATTTTTACATCGCCTTGTCGGACACGCTTTCTCCGGGCGATCACTTGTTGAACGTGCGGGTTCGCAACGACGAGGACGTGTGGAGCGTGACTGCAAACGCGGCGTTTACGGTGGATACGGAGGTGGGCGTGCAGGATCTCTCGGCGGATTTCTCCATCTACCCGAATCCGACGCCGGGCATGGTACACGTGGAAACGAGCATCGGCGGGATCGAATCGATTCGGGTGCTGGACATTTCGGGCAAGGTGGTTTTGAAGTCGGAGCCCGAAAGCAGGTCCTTGGACTTCGGGCCTTTGCCGTCCGGCACCTATTTATTGCAAATACGCGCAGAAGCGGGGATGTTGTCCAAACTCATCATCCGCGAATAAGTGTGGACAAGGTGTGAAAGTGCACCTACCGTGCGTATGTGATTAAGGAGGGAAATGACGGTGGGATCCCGGTGGTTGCGGTGACCGACGCGGCGCCACGACCCCGGGGTTCGCCGTCTTTCTCTTTTTTTGGGGGGGGTGCTTTTCTTCGGACAGGTGACTTGGAGGCGACTCCAATCGGATTTCGAGCCACGTGGACGGGCAGGCGGAACGACCATA
>CAZNOG010000037.1:0-3711 GCA_964574635.1 uncultured Cryomorphaceae bacterium
TCGAAGCGCCCACGCTGGGCGAAAGGGTGATCAAGTTCTTCGCCGCCACCAGACCAACCGACTTGCGAAACTTCTGATTTCGGCGAATTTTGAATTGAAACAACTTATAAATGTCTATCCGCAAACATCGCGATTGATATGAGAAGAATTTTAAAACCAATCATTCTGGCCTTGGCGCTCAGCTTTGGCATGTTCGCATCCAGCAATTCATACGCAGGTAATCCCGATCGTGCGGGATCTGCCGGCGGGATGCAATTGTTGATCAATCCTTGGGTACGGAGCAGCGGTTTGGCAGGTGCCAACATGGCGGATGCCACCCCCGTGGAATCGATGTTTCACAACGTTGCGGGTATGGCTTTCGTCAACAGCACGGAAGTGGGCTTTACCCACACCACCTACCTGTCCGGTGCGGATGTCGATATCAATTCATTCGGATTGGTTCAGCGAGTCGGAGAAACCAGCGTGTTGGGCGTCAACGTAACGGCAGTTGGTTTCGGTGATATAAGACGAACCACAACCGACCGGCCCGAGGGTGACGGAACCACATTTAACGTGGGGATGACCAATATCGGCCTGTCGTATGCCAAAGCGTTCTCGAACAGTATTTACGGAGGGATCACCATGAAGGTCATCACCGAATCCGTTTCCGACATGAAAGCCTCGGGCATCGCGTTGGACGCGGGTATCAAGTACGTGACCGGTGAGCGCGACCAAGTGAAGTTCGGAATTTCCTTGAAGAATATCGGACCGACGATTTCATTTAGCGGAGACGGACTCTCTTTCCAAACGGATGTGCCCGACGGGGATTATGCGTTTACCGCCGAAATGCGTAGCGCCACATACGAGTTGCCGTCGTTGGTATCGATCGGGATGAGCTACGACTTCCTCCTTCCCGAGGATCACTACCTCACCGCTCACGGAACCTTCATCGCCAATTCATTTACACGCGACAACTACATCGTCGGACTGAGTTATTCCTTCAAGAACCTTTTCTTCCTCCGAGGTGGGTACATGTATGAAGAAGATATCTGGGATGATTCGGCGCGAAGAACGGTATATACGGGTTTGTCGGCCGGTGCCGGCGTTCAGTTTGAGTTTGGCAACGGCTCGCGTATTTCCCTCGATTACGCGTACAGAGCCACCAATCCATTCGACGGAACCCACGCCGTGGGTGCGAGAATGCACTTGGGAAGAGCTGAGTAATTGCACTTCGACGGCGTCTATTGCCGTTTGATTTTACCCGATAAAGAAAATGGCGGGGTTCTGAAAAGAGCCCCGCTTTTTTTTTGCCCTCTGTGCGAAGTTTGCACTCAATCCATCTGTATATTCGGATTTCGTCGGTATCGGGATTTTTCTGATTTCCCTGCTGTTTCTGATGGAATCTCTGCCCACGGAAAACAATTATTTCCCGAGTCTCGATTTGTCTTGACCCGGCGGAGAATCTGAATCGCATAGACCCGTCGGGTTGCCGGTGTGCCTTGTCACACCGCCCGAATCGATACGCAATACCGAATTGCCTCGGTGATTAATCCACACATTCGCCGCTTGTTGCATTCCCGGGATGGGCAGTTTGATTTTGCATCTACCCCTCCCTTCCATTTGTGAGAACCCGATTTTAGCCCTGGAAGCGATTCATGCATTGCGGCATTATCATCTGCTTGCAATCCCGCGTCAATTATGGTTTCTTAACTGCAAAACGCAATTATTCGCTGTTTCGGCAATACAAGGATGGACGGTTTTGCGAAGATGAAAATTTAATAATATTAATGGCACAGGCGCATTAGGCCGTAAAAATAAGAAGGCAAGAACTCTCTGTTTTTTGGATTGGTTTGCCTGTGTTTCGGTGTGTGGGTTTACTAAATTGCGCTACATTAATGCATTGAGTGACGTCTTTACATTTCCGATCCGCAAGCTCTACGATCCTTTTGTGAATGTAGGAACATAAATATTTTAATGGATTCGGGGTTGTAAAATGAAAATAATTTAACACCGTGAGTCTTTTTTTGAGAATTGGGGTTAACTAATCTTGTCAAATCATGAAGGCGAAATGTTTTTTAATCTGTGTAGGCATCCTCTTGGGAGCTTCATTGCAAGCCCGTGAGAACGTAGGAGCCGATTCGAAGAGCAATCGACAAAACGTACAAGCGAAAGCCGCAGGCTGTTCACCGGGACAATCCCTGATGGAGTTTTACGTGAACAACGTGCGTACCGCCGCCGAAACGGCCGGTAACGTATGGTACGACCGACCCAACATTAACCCCTATTACGAGGTGCCGGCCGGTGAGGGCAACCACGCGATTTTCGCGGGATCCCTGTGGATGGGCGGTGAAGACCCCGCGGGAAACCTGAAACTCGCGGCCGTGTTGTATCGCACAAGCGGGAACGACTACTGGCCCGGTCCTTTGTCGACGGACGGCGCGGCATCGGTGACCCCGGAGACCTGCGAACTGTGGGACCGGTTTTTCCCCATCAGCCGGCAAATGGTTGAGCGCCACCGCTACTATTTCACCCTTCTTCTTCAGGGCATCGATCCCTCCACGGACCCCCTGTTCGAGAACGAACCCTACGTCATTCCCCCGGAGATTCTGAACTGGCCCGCCCACGGCGACGTGACCCTCGGCCAGAGCTATACCGTGGCTCCCTTCGCCGACATGCGCGACCCGATCACCGGCGAGGTGGTAGGAACCGAAGGCACGTACGAGCCGATGTTGGGCGACTACCCCCTCTATGACCTCGAGCAGGAGATCGACTGCCGCACGCGTTTGGTGACCGACCCCGTTCCCCTTTTCGGCGACTTCACCATGTATTGGGTGATGAACGACAAAGGGAACGTGCACACGGAGTCCGGCGGTGAGCCCATCGGCATGGAAATCCAGGCGCAGATGTTCGGCTTCGCCACCAACGACGAGATCAACAACATGACCTTCTGCAACTACGTATTGATCAACCGCGGATCGCTTACCCTCCGCGACACCTACTTCGCACAGTGGGTGGACACCGATTTAGGAGACCCTACGGACGACTTCGTGGGCTGTGACGTCGTACGCGGCTTGGGGTATTCCTACAACGGGACGAACTTCGACGCGAGCAGCGGAAGCGGCCCCGGCTACGGAGCGCAACCCCCCGCCATCGGCGTGGACTTTTTCGAAGGACCTTACCAGGATGCCGACGGCATCAACAACAAAGTGGGCATCGGTTTCAACGAAGCTTTGAACGGACTCGGCTACCACGACCCCGACGCTTTGGAGCCGGACTCCATCATCGACAACGAGCGCTTTGGTATGCGTCGTTTCCTATACTTTAACAACAGCATGGACCCTGTCATGGGCGACCCTTACATTGCCATCGAGTTCTACAACTTGATGCGCGGGATTTGGAAGAACGGCGCCCCCATGACCTTCGGGGGTAACGGCTACAACCCGGGCGATCCCACGGCCATCCCAGCGGACTTCATGTTCCCCGGCGATTCCGACCCCCTGAACTGGGGTACGCAAGGCGTGGATCCGGGCTACGCCATCCCCGGCGGCTGGACGGAAGAAAACGAGGGCAATGGACCCGAGGACAGAAGGTTCCTGCAATCGGCCGGACCCTTCACCCTGCAGCCCGGACAGTTCAACAACATCACCGTAGGGGTGGTGTATGCGCGCGCCGCCACCGGCGGTCCCTTCGCATCGGTGACTTCGCTGCTGCAGGCCGACGACAAGGCGCAAG
>CAZNOG010000038.1:0-3171 GCA_964574635.1 uncultured Cryomorphaceae bacterium
AATTCTTCGGACGCGAACGCCGAAACATAGACGGCAGAACGGGTGCCACCCTGGGCGCCGGGCAGCGCCGCGTGGTGACTTTGCAGGTCGACGAAAACGAAATCGACAAGGGCTACAAAATCCGATTCGAAACCCAAGTGGAAGACCACGACTACTTCCCGACGGATGTGGAAATCCCATTGACCTCGTCCCTGCCCAAAGCTCCCGTCGAAGGTTCGGGATACATCAGATACGTACGCCTCTCAACCAATTAAGATCTCAGCGCAGGGATGTTCTTGTCCGTCTGGCGTTTCTCTCACCTGACCCTGGCCGTCACCACCTCGCTTTTCGTGTTGACCCTCGCCGTCACGGGAGTCATTCTCTCCTTCGAACCCATGGCCCACGCCGCAAGGGATGTCGAAAGCGTGAACGCCTACCCGGAACTCACCCTCGGACAAGTGGTGTCCACCCTGCGAGAAACCCACGATGAGGTGATCTCCATCGCCGTCGATGCGCATGGGTTGGTATCGGTGGCGGCGTTGAACGAGTCGGGCGACTTTTCAGAACACTACGTCCATCCCGAAACGGGGGAGTTCGCGAGTGAAATCCCCAAGCAATCGCAGTGGATGAAGAACGTGACGAGCTTGCACCGATCGCTGTTTTTCAAAACGCCCGGCCGCATCGTCGTCGCCCTCAATTCCCTCTTGTTTTTTCTCATCATCGCGTCGGGTGTGGTCCTTGTGATTCGCAGGCAACAAGGCCTCCGTAATTTTTATTCCCGCGTGGTGCGCGACAGATGGACCGGTTTCATCCACCTCCAATTGGGGCGATACCTCATGTGGCCCCTCGCGTTGATCACCCTCACCGGAGCGTACTTGTCCTTGCTGCGTTTCGATGTGTTTCCGCCGTTTTTTGCAGAGCATACGGTGGACTTTGATAATGTATCCTCTACTCCCCGAATCGAGGTAGCCGAATTTCCGGTTTTCGTCCACACGCCGGTTTCCCAAGTGCGCTCCATGGATTTTCCCTTTTCCGACGACGTCGGGGACTTCTACACGCTGCGCCTTCGTTCCCGGGAATTCATGGTCAACCAATACACGGGGGAGGTTGTGAGCGAAGTGGAATACCCAATGATGACCGCGGTGTCGGAGCTGGCGACCCTCATCCACACCGGCCGGGGAAGCGTGTGGTGGTCGATCGTGTTGGCAGTATCGGCCTTGTCCGTCCCGGTGTTCGCCTTCACCGGATTTCGAATGACGTGGAGGCGACGTTCCGGGAGGATCAAAAACCACTTGAGAAAGCGGGATGCGGACTTCTACGTCTTGGTCGCTTCCGAGACCGGAACCACCTTCCGCTTTGCACGGGATTTTCAAGATCGATTGAAAGCCGCGGGCATCTCGGCCTTCGTCGATCACATGGATGCTTTCGCGCCATACCCCGAGATGAAAAACCTCGTGGTGTTCGCCGCAACTTACGGCCAAGGAGAGCCCCCTTCCAACGCAGTGAAATTCGAAACGAAATTGAAAAAGGCCGAAATTCACCGAGCTTTTTCCTTCTCGGTCGTGGGTTTCGGTTCCCGCGCCTACGCCGATTTTTGCAAGTTCGCTTTCGACGTCGATTCCATGCTCGCCGCCCTGCCGAAAAGTACCCGGCTCATGGAACCCTTCGCCATCAACAGTGGTTCGACGGAGGCCTACCGAATGTGGCTCCGCGAATGGGGGCGGCGCATGGACATTTCCCTCTCCGAAACCAAATCTTCGCCTCAGGGGCGAGGCCACGGCCGAAAGAGTGATTTCACCGTCACCAAACACGGCGCGCAAGGCGACACCCACTTGCTCGCCCTTCTTCCTCGGGGGGCGACGAACCTGTCTTCGGGCGATTTGATCGCCGTGCAACCTCCGGACGGATCGCGGGAAAGACTGTACTCTGCAGGGGTCTTGAACACAGGTGAAATCCTTCTCAGCGTCAAGCGCCATGACCAAGGCTTGTGCTCCAACTACCTCTGCGATCTGGGTGTGGGTGAGGGACTTCGTGGGCGGGTCGTTAAAAACCGAAAATTCCGCTATCCGGGGAGAGCGCGGGAAGTGGTCATGATCGCCACCGGCACCGGCATCGCGCCATTTCTCGGCATGATCGACAACAACCGCGGAAAAGTTCCTGTCCACCTTTATTGGGGAGCCAAGACGGTTGAGGATTTGAAGCTCTACCGAAATACCATCGACGCGTTGGGGGAAAGGGGCGCGCTCACTTTCGAGCCGGCGTTTTCCCGGGAGCCGGAGAAGGGGAGGTACGTGCAGGACTTGATCATTCGCGACGCACCGACCATCGCCGAGATATTGAGAAACCACGGAGTGGTCATGATCTGCGGAAGCATCGCCATGCAAAAAGGTGTGACCGATGTGTTGGACGACATCGTCCGAAGGCTGAACGGACAGCCGCTGAGCCACTACCAAAACAAGAACCGAATAAGAATGGATTGCTATTGAATGGATGGCCGTCGGCGCTTCATACCCTATTCGGGGTATTTTGTCCTTAAACGGTCCCGGAAGGGCCTTCCGCCTTGCACAGAATGGACAGAGCCATTTATTTTGCACTTGTTTAAATCGAGTCTAAATAAGAATAAGATGAAGCACTTCTCTACCTTGATCGCGGCGCTTACCGCATTGTCCATAAACGCACAGCCCGTTAACGATATAGTGACTACCGGCCCCGGCTACGCCACGCAAGTGTGGTATGACATGGCCAACGGTGAAGCCGGATCGGCACCTCTCAACAACTGGGATATCGCATTTGAAATTCCGGGTATGACCGCCGCGATTCGCATCAACGAACAAAAAGGGGTACGACTCTACCAAACGCCTTTTGCCGTCTCCGAATGGGCGGACGTGGATACGGCCGGAATGACGCAAAACTGGAGCCGCTTGCACGACGACCCCCGCGATTGGTCACACGGCGCATTCAATACCCTTACCGAAGACGAATTCGATTTGGGCTGGGGGATTTACAACTTCATTACGCACGTGGTAGCCGGCGACAGCATCTACGTCATTGCACTGGCCGATGACAGCTACAAGAAACTCCGCATCGATCATCTTGCGAGCGGAACCTACCAATTTACCTTCGCCGACATTGACGGATCCAACGAAACTACGCGTCAAATTGCAAAATCCAACTTCGTCGACAAGTACTTCG
>CAZNOG010000039.1:0-3162 GCA_964574635.1 uncultured Cryomorphaceae bacterium
AATTCTTCGGACGCGAACGCCGAAACATAGACGGCAGAACGGGTGCCACCCTGGGGGCGGGGCAGCGCCGCGTGGTCACTTTTCAGGTCGACGAAGATGAAATCGACAAAGGGTACAAAATCCGATTCGAAACCCAAGTGGAAGACCACGACTACTTCCCGACCGATGTGGAAATTCCGTTGACCTCGTCCCTGCCCAAAGCACCGGTCGAAGGATCGGGATACATCAAGTACGTACGCCTCTCCACCAATTAAGTGCTCAGCGCAGGGATGTTCTTGTCCGTCTGGCGTTTCTCTCACCTGGCCCTGGCCGTTATCACCTCGATTTTCGTGTTGACGCTCGCCGTCACGGGAGTCATTCTCGCCTTTGAGCCCATGGCCCACGCCGCACAAGATGTCGAAAGCGTGAACGCCTACCCCGAACTCACCCTCGGACAAGTGGTGACCGCTGTGCGGGAAACCCACGATGAGGTGCTTTCCCTCGCAGTCGATGCGCACGGGTACATGTCGGTGGCGGCGTTGAACGAGTCCGGCGACTTTTCAGAACACTACGTCCATCCGGAAACCGGGGAGTTTGCGAGTGAAATCCCCAAGCAATCGAAGTGGATGAAGGACGTGACGACCTTGCACCGATCCCTGTTTTTCAAAACTCCCGGCCGCGTTGTCGTCGCCATCAATTCCCTCTTGTTTTTTCTCATCGTCGCTTCGGGTGTGGCCCTGGTCGTTCGCAGACAACAAGGCCTTCGTAATTTTTATTCTCGCGTGGTGCGCGACAGGTGGACAGGCTTCATCCACCTCCAATTGGGGCGATACCTCATGTGGCCCCTTGCATTGATCGCCCTCACCGGCGTGTACTTGTCCTTGCTGCGATTCGACGTGTTTCCGTCGTTTTTTGCGGAGCATAAGGTGGATTTTGAGGGTGTATCCTCAACACCCCGAGTCGAGGCAGCCGAATTTCCGGTTTTCGTCAATACGCCTGTTTCCCAAGTGCGCTCCTTGGATTTTCCCTTTTCCGACGACATCGGGGACTTCTATACACTCCGGCTTCGATCGCGGGAGCTCATGGTCAACCAGTACACGGGTCAGGTGATGAGCGAAGTGGAATATCCATTGATGACAGCATTGTCGGAGCTGGCGACCCTCATCCACACCGGCCGCGGAAGTGTGTGGTGGTCGGTGGTACTGGCCGTATCCGCCCTATCCGTCCCGGTGTTTGCCTTCACGGGTTTTCGAATGACGTGGAGGCGACGTTCCGGAAGGATCAAAAACCACGTGAGAAAGCGGGATGCGGACTTCTACGTCCTGGTGGCTTCCGAAACCGGAACCACTTTTCGCTTTGCACGGGATTTTCAAGATAGATTGAGATCCGCGGGCATCTCCGCTTTCGTCGATCACATGGATGCTTTCGCACCTTACCCCGAAATGAAAAACCTCGTGGTGTTCGCCGCAACGTACGGCCAAGGAGAGCCCCCTTCCAACGCCGTGAAATTCGAAACGAAATTGAAAATGACCGAAATTCACCGAGCTTTTTCCTTCTCGGTCGTGGGTTTCGGTTCACGTGCCTATGCGGATTTTTGCAAGTTCGCTTTCGACGTCGATTCCATGCTCGCCGCCCTGCCTAAAAGTACCCGGCTCATGGAGCCCTTCGCCATCAACGGCGGCTCAACGGAAGCCTACCGGATGTGGCTCCGCGAATGGGGGCGCCGCATGGATATTTCCCTCTCCGAAATCAAATCTTCACCTCAGGGAAAGGGCCACGGGCGAAAGAGTGATTTCACCGTTGCCAATCACGGCGCGCAAGGCGATACCCACTTGCTCGCCCTTCTTCCACGGGGAACGACGAACCTTTCTTCGAGCGATTTGATCGCCGTGCAGCCTCCCGACGGATCCAGGGAAAGGCTGTACTCGGCAGGGGTCCTGAACACAGGTGAAATTCTTCTCAGCGTCAAGCGCCATGACCTAGGCTTGTGCTCCAATTACCTCGGCGATCTGGCTGTGGGTGAAGGACTTCGTGGGAGGGTCGTGAAAAACCGAAAATTCCGCTTTCCGGGAAGAGCGAAGGAAGTGGTCATGATCGCCACCGGTACCGGCATAGCGCCATTTCTCGGCATGATCGACAACAACCGCGGAAAAGTTCCTGTCCACCTTTATTGGGGCGCCAAGACGGTGGAGGATTTGACGCTCTACCGAAATACGATCGACGCGTTGCACGAAGGGGGTGCCCTCACGTTCGAGCCGGCGTTTTCCCGCCAACCGGGGAAGGGGAAGTACGTCCAGGACCTCATTCTGCGCGATGCTCCGGCCATCGCTGAAATATTGAGAAATCACGGGGTGGTCATGATTTGCGGAAGCATCGCCATGCAAAAGGGCGTGACCGATCTACTTGACGACATCCTCCGGAGGTTGAACGGACAACCACTGAGCCACTACCAAACCAAGAACCGCATACGAATGGATTGTTATTGATGACGGCGCCTCATACCCTATTCGGGGTATTTTGTCCTGAAACAGCCCCCACGAGGCTTTCCGCCTTGCACAGAATGGACAGAGCCATTTATTTTGCACTTGTTTAAATCGAGTCTAAATAAGAATAAGATGAAGCACTTCTCTACCTTGATCGCGGCGCTTACCGCATTGTCCATAAACGCACAGCCCGTTAACGATATAGTGACTACCGGCCCCGGCTACGCCACGCAAGTGTGGTATGACATGGCCAACGGTGAAGCCGGATCGGCACCTCTCAACAACTGGGATATCGCATTTGAAATTCCGGGTATGACCGCCGCGATCCGCATCAACGAACAAAAAGGGGTGCGACTCTACCAAGCGCCTTTCGTCGTCTCCGAATGGGCGGACGTGGATACGGCCGGAATGGCGGAAAACTGGAGCCTCTTGCACGACGACCCGGCCAACTGGTCGCGTGGAGCATTCAATACCCTCACCGACAATGAATTCGATCTGGGCTGGGGGATCTACAACTTCATTACGCACGTCGTGAGCGGCGACAGCATCTACGTCATCGCTTTGGCCGACGATACCTACAAGAAACTCATCATCGATCATCTCGCGAGTGGTACCTACCAATTCACCTTCGCCGACATCGACGGGTCCAACGAAACTACGCGTCAAATTGCAAAATCCAACTTCGTCGACAAGTACTTCG
>CAZNOG010000040.1:0-3045 GCA_964574635.1 uncultured Cryomorphaceae bacterium
CTCGAGTGTCGTGAAGGAGATGATTTCGCTTTCGGAGGTTTCACCCCCGGAGCAGTTGGCCGTAACGCGAAGTTCGTACGTCGTGGACGATTCCAGACCCGTGAGGGCCGTTTGGGGCGAGGACACCGTCACCACCGCGGCGTCGTCGGGATTCAATGGCGCAGGTCCATACATCACGTCCCACGAGTTTTCCGCGCTCATGGGGGTCCAGGTGATCCACGCGGATTGGTGCGTCACCTGCGAGGAGGAGAGATCGGTCACCGGATCGCATGGCAGTGTAAAGGAAGTGAAATTCCCGGGTCCCGCCCAAGGGCTGAAATTCTCCGACAGGCAATCGGCGCGGACGTAAAACTCGTAATCCATGCCCTGCTCGAGGTCGCCGGCGTCGAGGGTCAGGACCGGTGTGGTATAGGCGGTCATCATTTCCCCTTCCTCGCCGGGGTTGAAACCCACGGGTCCGTAGGTCACGTGCCACGATGATTCGTAGGTGTTGGCCGGTTCCCAAGTAAGGTGAACCTGCGTTTCGGTCACGTCGCTCTGAAGGCCCGACGGGGCGACGCATTCGGGCACGACCCAGGTGCTGAACTCGTTCCCTCCGCAGAATTTGCGGATGTAAACCGCATAATCGGCCTCTTCCGGAAAATGCAGCCGGTAGGGATTTTCGGAAACGATCACGCTGCCCGCTTCATTCGTATGGAAGAATTCCTCGTTCATCTCGTGGCCGTTCGGGCCATAGGCGATGTGGTACAACCCTCCGTCGTCGGGGCTCCAAGCCAAGTCGATGGATTGAGGTTCGTTTTTGATGCCGCTCACTCCGTACGGGGGTTCGCATTCTTCTCCGATGATCTCTTCAACCGGGGGACCCATCTCGAAGCTCACGATGTCCGAAAGGATTACTTCGCCTTCCGCGCAATACGCGACGACCATGATGTCGATGGGGCCTTCCTGAAGCATGTTGGCGTAAATGGTATGGGGGCTGGAAAACACTTGCTCGAGGTAACCTTCGGGGTTATGGTATTCTTCGGGTGACGATTCGAGCCACCCTTCGTCTATGGAGCCTTCCATGGAGTACACGAGCAGCCAGCCAAGGGGAGGAGTTTCACCCTCCCAGGTTACGGTCGCCGTGGCTGTTTCCGGTTCGTATTCCACGTTCACATCCGTGGCTGCCGCACACTCGTCGTTTTCGTTATTCAAAGGAGCGAAAGCGGCTGCCGCCGCCGGGGTTGCCACCCCGCCGACGAAAAAGGCGATCAGGATGAAAAGGGCATTAAAGACGTACTTGTTTTTCATGATTTGGGTTTTTGCTTTACCGCAAGAATACCCAATATACCCGATGAACCTCTTTTCGGGGTGTCCTTGTTGTGTCCCTTTCCGTCCCTTGATATTTTAAAGGACTTGACGACAATGCGTTATAAATCCGAAAACCATTGGTAAATATCGACCTCACCGGGGATTCCGAGTTTTTTTCGGATGTTGTATTTCCTGTTTCGAACGGTTTTTGGAGCGATAAAACGGTACTTGGCGATGTCTTTGGTGGGAATTCGCAATTTCAGAAGCGCACAAAATTCGAGGTCGTTCTGCGTAATTTTCGGATTGATGTTTCTCAGCTTGTCGGCGAAATCCGGAAAGGTTTCTTCGAAGTGGTACATGAAAGCGGGGTCGTTTTCTTCCACCAAAGTCAATAGCCTGGAAAAATCTTCTCCGCTGGGAGGATTCGATTCGCTTTCGAGATACTGCTGGCTGAGCCGGTCTTGAGCCGCGAGGAGACGGTTCTTGCGCACGAGGTAAAAGATGAACGCCCCGAGGAGGAGGAAGGCCAATAGGGCCGGATAGACAAAACGATTGGTGGGATTTCGGCTTTTTTCGACCAGGAGGCGGTGGAGGGATCGATTCCGGTTTTCGGAGATGGTCAGCTTCAGAGAATCTTTTTTGGCGCGGTAGGCCTGTGCGGAGTCTTCCCGCCCCGTCGAGGAGTAGGCGAGGATGATGTGGTCGTACACTCCTTCGATGTCGAGGTAATTTTTGTATCCGTCGGTTTTTTCCGCCTTGAGAAGGTATTGCAAAGCCGCGTCGTAATCGCCTTCGTGCATCTCCACGTCGCCGAGTACCTTCAGGTTGTTGAACACCACTTCGCTGCGGTTGAATTCCCGATTCATCTCTTGGGACAGTAGGGCGTAGAATTTTGCGGAGTCGCGGCGATCGTTGTTGTTGAATGATGAGGCGAGGTTGGAATAGTGCACGTTGAGCAGTCGCCGATTGTGGTAGCCGTCGGGGAGTTTTTTGAGTTCCTCACCCGAGAGCCGGATGTACTTGAGTTGGTTTTCGTAGTCGTTTTGCAGGAGGTGGTAGTTCGAGAACGCCACGTAAAAGTTGGACCTCTCGATGACGTGGAGGGAATCGGTGCCTCTCAGTCTTTTCATGACCTGTTCACCCGCACGGAGTTCGCGAAGGGCTTCGTCGGGCAGTCCGGTAAAGAGGTAGGACTCGAACAAATGCCGTTTTGCGATCAACCGGTAGAGGGGGAACTTGTAGGCGGCGGCTTTGTCGTCGAGGCGTTTTGCGGCGTCCATCATTTTGCCGAAGTCGTTGGCGAGGCGGTGGTACCCGCATTCGGTTTGAATGGATTTGAGTTCGGCTTCCGGGGCGTTGGCTTCGGCGGCTTCTTTCCCGAGTTTCACGGCGGTGGTCATGGCCGTTTCGGGGTCGGTTTTCAGGAGCAGGTGGTTGCGGTCGGCTCTCACGAGAAGGTGGACCGGGTCCGATTGTGAAAAAGACGTGGACGTTGCCGCACACAACGCCGCCAACAGCGCAAAAATCCTCAGCATTTCATTCGTTTCTTCTGACCGACCATGGGAGCACGGGTACTCGGCACAAAATAACCATAACCGCCGATACTTTTTTTGGACCGGGGATCGGGGACCGAGCTTTGCTGTTTTTCCGTGCGTCATTCCGAACTTGTTTCGGAATCTCTTTGTAGAGGAGGGATCGGAGATCGGGGACTGGGGATCGGGGATCGGGGTTCGGTAATCGAGACACCCCGCGCGT
>CAZNOG010000041.1:0-2839 GCA_964574635.1 uncultured Cryomorphaceae bacterium
GACCTTCGATTTTGCCGAGACTTTTTCGCCGGATACCGCGTACGAGTTCCGCGACCGGTACCACTCTTCGGGCATAGAATACGTTTTCGTACTTACCGATGAACCCGACCTTATCCAATTGCAACACTTGTTGATTATCAACGACTCGACCATCATCAAGCACTGGCGCCAAGACTGGATCTACGAAGAAACCGAATTGCTCAGCTACGAGGGCGACAGGAATTGGAAAACCATCACCTATTCTCCCGAAGAGGTGAAAGGGACTTGGACCCAGAAGGTATACCAAGTCGACGACAGCCCGAGGTACGAGTCCAAAGGCACTTGGGTGCACGTGGACGGCAAGCACTACTGGGAAGGCGTGGCCAACGCGCCCCTACCTCGCCGCGAGTTTACCAAACGCAGCGATTACAATATCGTGAAAAGACACAGCCGCATCCAACTCGACGGAGACGGGTGGTACCTCGAACAGGACAATGAAAAAATAAACCGCACCGCCGACGGGACAGACCACCTCCTCGTTTGGGAAAAAGGGATGGAATCCTTTACGACGGGCGATTACGATTGCGCCCCCGCCATCGCGTGGTGGGAAGCCAACAAAGACTACTGGTCGGACGTACGCTTGGCATGGGACGAAATCTTTTCGGATTACCCCGAAATGAAGTTCCTCCGCAAGGTGGACAACAAATTGCTCTGGCAACAACTCTACGCGCTGGCCAAAGAAGACATCTCTTCCGAAGTGGAGAGGAAAGACCGCGTGAAAGAGCTCATCCTAAAATACATGGAAGTCTAATTCCACAGTCGTTGGGTTTGGGATTCAATCTGTTGAAAATGCCGAAAAAGAGGTGGGTCGTGCTGGTGGCCGTGCAATTGCTCTGGCTGCCCGTCACCGCCCAAACCATCCGGGTGGTGAACTCCGACGGGGCGCCGATTTCCGCCGCGCAACTCTTCGCCATCGATAAGAACCCGGTGCGCGTACTCTTCTCCAACGATCGGGGCGAGGTAAACGCCGAAGAACTCACCGCGGGCGATCGCCTGGTGTTCCGGTGCTTGGGCTACCTCTCCGATACCCTCGTCTTCGATCCCGGCACCGATGTGTATACCGTGGAAAGCGCTAGGTACGACCTTGACGAAGTGCTCATCACCGCGCAGTACCAACCCATCCCCTTGCACGAGTCCGTGCTCATGGCGCGCACCATCGGCGAAGGGGAGATCAGACAACGCGCAGCCGTGAACCTCCGCGACCTGCTGGAGAATGAAATCAACTTCCGCGTGAGCCGAGACCAAGTGCTCGGTTCCGGATTGAGCATGCAGGGCCTCGGCGGCCAGAACGTCAAAATCATGATCGACGGCGTGCCGGTCATCGGGCGTCTGGACGGAAACGTCGACATCTCACAAATCAACCTCCACGATATCCGCCGGGTGGAGATCATCGAAGGCCCCCTCGCGGTGAATTACGGATCCAATGCCTTGGCCGGAACGATAAACCTGATCACCAAAGCGCCCAAAGCCAATTCCCTGACCGCAGGCGCCGACTTCTTCACCGAAAGTTCGGGCACGTTCAACACCACCCTCCACACCTCCCTGGGATTCGATAAGCAAAGCGTGGCCTTCAGTGGGGGAAGGAAGTACTTTGACGGCTGGAATCCCGGCGATGCGACCTTCTACCACCGGGATTCCCGCATAGCGGATTCTTCCCGAGTCAAATTGTGGAACCCCCGCGAACAATGGTTTGCCGACGCCAAGTACCGGCGCAACTTCGAAAGGGGATACGCCGAAGTGGCCGGCAATTGGTTCGACGAAGAAATCGTCAACCGGGGCGGACCCCGTGGCGCGTACGGTGAAACGGCCCTCGACGACCTGTACCACACGCGGCGCTACGGCGTTTCGGGAAAATTTCAATGGCGATTGAACCACGCGTGGTCCACCCACCACGTGCTGGCGTACAACGTGTACGAAAGAACCAAATCGACGTACTTTACCGACCTCACGGGCGTGACGAGCGAGCTGAGTGCCAACGAAGATCTTCAGGACACCTCGGTGTTCACGGGCGCACTGGCAAGGGGTTCATTTATTGGGGATTTGGGGGAGTCACTCGGAGTGCAAATCGGATATGAAATCGAGATCGAATCCGCCGAGGGTAAGAGAATACTCGATGATGCGGGAAGAATCGACAATTTCGCGTTGTTCGCTACGTCCGAATGGAAACCCGTCAAAAGGTTTACCGTGAAACCCGGGTTGAGGTGGGGATACAATTCCCGCTACGACGCCCCACTCATCCCGTCGCTGAACTTGCTCTACGATTTCCCCGGCGATTTTCAAACCCGCCTGAGCTATGCGCAAGGGTTCCGTGCGCCGGGGCTGAAGGAACTGTCCTTCTTCTTCGTAGACGTCAACCACAACATCCGCGGAAATAACCAACTCCAAGCCGAGCGGTCGCACAACGTTTCCCTGTCGATCTCGGCAAACGAAGGTCAAAGGCGAAAAATCGGGTGGAAGGCCTCCGGTTACTATAATCGAGTGTCCAACCTGATCACCCTGGCGAATGAAAGCACTACGCTTTACCAATACGTCAATATCGGTCGGCAGGAAACCGTGGGTGGGCAGTTGCAGGCACAAACCAAATTCGGCGACCTCGGCCTGTCGGCTGCCGTGGCCTACACCGGTCTCCGGTCCAACCCGGACGGTTTGGATGACGACCCGGACTTCCTGTTTTCACCCGAGGCCACGCTGCGAGCCGGATACACCTTCGGAAATACCGGGATTTCGGGCAATTTGATTTACAAGTTCAACGGCCGACAACACTACTACCTCACCGGAGAAGAAGGATCGGTGACCTCGG
>CAZNOG010000042.1:0-2839 GCA_964574635.1 uncultured Cryomorphaceae bacterium
GACCTTCGATTTTGCCGAGACTTTTTCGCCGGATACCGCGTACGAGTTCCGCGACAGGTACCACTCCTCGGGCATAGAATACGTTTTCGTCCTTACCGATGAACCGGACCTTATCCAATTGCAACACTTGTTGATCATCAACGACTCTACCATCATCAAGCACTGGCGCCAAGATTGGATCTACGAAGAAACCGAATTGCTCAGCTACGAGGGCGACAGGAACTGGAAAACCATTACCTATTCCCCGGACGAAGTGAAAGGCACCTGGACCCAGAAGGTGTACCAAGTCGACGACAGCCCGAGGTACGAGTCGAAAGGCACTTGGGTGCACGTAGACGGCAAGCACTACTGGGAAGGAGTGGCCAACGCGCCCCTTCCCCGCCGGGAGTTCACCAAACGCAGCGATTACAACATCGTGAAAAGGCACAGCCGCATCCAACTCGACGGAGACGGATGGTACCTCGAACAGGACAATGAAAAAATAAACCGCACCGCCGACGGGAAAGACCACCTCCTCGTGTGGGAAAAAGGCATGGAATCCTTTACCACCGGCGACTACGACTGCGCGCCGGCCATCGCCTGGTGGGAAGCCAACAAGGACTACTGGTCGGATGTGCGTATGGCCTGGGACGAGATCTTTTCGGATCACCCCCAAATGAAGTTCCTCCGCAAGGTGGATAACAAATTGCTCTGGCAACAACTCTACGCGCTGGCCAAAGAAGACATCTCTTCCGAAGTGGAGAGGAAAGACCGCGTGAAAGAGCTCATCCTAAAATACATGGAAGTCTAATTCCACAGTCGTTGGGTTTGGGATTCAATCTGTTGAAAATGCCGAAAAAGAGGTGGGTCGTGCTGGTGGCCGTGCAATTGCTCTGGCTGCCCGTCACCGCCCAAACCATCCGGGTGGTGAACTCCGACGGGGCGCCGATTTCCGCCGCGCAACTCTTCGCCATCGATAAGAACCCGGTGCGCGTACTCTTCTCCAACGATCGGGGCGAGGTAAACGCCGAAGAACTCACCGCGGGCGATCGCCTGGTGTTCCGGTGCTTGGGCTACCTCTCCGATACCCTCGTCTTCGATCCCGGCACCGATGTGTATACCGTGGAAAGCGCTAGGTACGACCTTGACGAAGTGCTCATCACCGCGCAGTACCAACCCATCCCCTTGCACGAGTCCGTGCTCATGGCGCGCACCATCGGCGAAGGGGAGATCAGACAACGCGCAGCCGTGAACCTCCGCGACCTGCTGGAGAATGAAATCAACTTCCGCGTGAGCCGAGACCAAGTGCTCGGTTCCGGATTGAGCATGCAGGGCCTCGGCGGCCAGAACGTCAAAATCATGATCGACGGCGTGCCGGTCATCGGGCGCTTGGACGGAAACATCGACATCACCCAAATCAACCTTCACGACATCAAACGTGTGGAGATTATCGAAGGCCCCCTCGCGGTGAATTACGGTTCCAACGCTTTGGCCGGGACGATCAACCTCATTACCAAAGCGCCCAAAGCCAATTCCCTGACCGCCGGCGCCGACTTCTTCACCGAAAGTTCGGGCACATTCAATACCACCCTCCACACTTCCCTGGGATTCGAAAAGCAAAGCGTGGCTTTCAGCGGTGGCCGGAAGTATTTCGACGGGTGGAATCCGGGCGACGACCCTTTTTACCACCGGGATTCCCGAGTCGCGGATTCTTCCCGCGTCAAATTGTGGAATCCCCGCGAACAATGGTTCGCGGATGCCAAGTACCGCCGCAACTTCGAGAAGGGATACGCGGAATTGGCCGGTAATTGGTTCGACGAAGAAATCATCAATCGGGGTGGACCCCGAGGTGCGTACGGCGAAACCGCCCTCGACGACCTCTACCACACGCAGCGATACGGCCTTTCGGGAAAACTTCAATGGCGATTGAATCACGCGTGGTCCATGCACCACGTGGTGGCGTACAACGTGTACGAAAGAACGAAATCAACCTACTTCACCGATCTTACGGGAGTGACGAGCGAGCTGAGTGCCAACGAAGACCTCCAAGACACGTCGCGTTTCACGGGCGCACTTGCAAGAGGTTCCTTTATTGGGAATTTGGGGGAGTCACTCGGAATCCAAATCGGCTATGAAGTCGAAATCGAATCGGCCGAGGGAAAGCGAATCAAGGATGACGAGGGGCGAATCGACAATTTCGCGCTGTTCGCTACGTCCGAATGGAAACCGATCAAAAGGTTTACCGTGAAACCCGGGTTGAGGTGGGCGTACAATTCCCGTTACGACGCCCCACTCATCCCGTCGCTCAACTTGCTCTATGATTTCCCCGGCGATTTTCAAACCCGTGTGAGCTATGCCCAAGGTTTCCGCGCTCCGGGGCTGAAGGAACTTTCCTTTTTCTTCGTCGACGTCAATCACAATATTCGTGGCAATGACCAACTCCAAGCCGAGCGGTCGCACAACGTTTCTCTGTCGATTTCGGCAAACGAGGGTCAAAAACGAAAAATCGGATGGGCCGCCTCGGGCTTTTACAACCGCGTGTCCAACCTGATCACCTTGGCGAATGAAAGCACTACGCTTTATCAGTACGTCAATATCGGCCGGCAGGAAACCGTCGGCGGCAAACTGCAGGCCCAAACCACTATTGGCGACCTCGGTCTGTCGGCCGCCGTCGCATATACCGGCTTGCGTTCCGACCCCCTAGGATCGGAAAATGACACCGAATTCCTTTTTTCACCGGAAGCCACCCTCCGAGCGGGATACACCTTCGGAAAAACGGGGATTTCGGGCAACGTGATTTACAAATTCAACGGCCGACAACACTACTACCTCACCGGAGAAGAAGGATCGGTGACCTCGG
>CAZNOG010000043.1:0-2305 GCA_964574635.1 uncultured Cryomorphaceae bacterium
CTCGTAAACCCTATGTGCCTATGTGGTTAAAAGACGGCGCCCTACACGTCCGAATGATTCCACACCATACGCAAACTCAATGTGGTAAAACCCAGCTAGAACCCGAGATCGGCAACCCACATGTCATTCCGAACTTGTTTCGGAATCTCTTTGTAGCGGAGGGGTCGGGGATCGGGGATCGGGGATCGGTGAGGGTTTATTTGGCTCTGGGATGTTGATTTGTTTGGATCGAGTGTGAAGCTCTGATGTTGAGTACTATAAGTGAGGTCGGGAAGATTCAACGGAACTCGTGTTGATTTCAAAATCCGCTTGGATTTAAGTCGGCTAGATGTCCCGTATCCGGAAAACAGCTAACCCGGATTCCCGGTCCCTCCAGTTCAATCTGCTTTCGGGTAAGATTTAAGTCGCCTCGAAGACTCATATCCGGAAATCAGCACACCCCGATTACCGATCCCCGGTCCCTCCAGTTCAATCTGCTTTCGGGTAAGATTTAAGTCGCCTCGATGTCAATTATCCGGAAGACCTCAAATTCCGAGGATTACCTTCGGTGATCCTGTTTGGGGGCCCTTGTACCCAACGAAAACAAAAAGACGACCGCCGGCTGTCGCCGACGCTTTTTTGTACCCGTCCCCGAAGCCTCGAGCGAGCTCGGGCCGTGTGGCCGGATACGAAAAAACCACGCTTTCGCGTGGTCGTCTTTTTGTTTTCGTTGTGGGCGATGTAGGATTCGAACCTACGACCCTCTGCTTGTAAGGCAGATGCTCTGAACCAGCTGAGCTAATCGCCCGATTTTTTGTGTTTCGGACTGCAAATATAGATGAATTTTCTATCCGGCAAATGGGAATGAGGAAAAATGAGCGGAAAATTTTTCGGTTGGTTGGATTAATCCGCTAATGACCCGGGATTCAGCGCTTCCGCCAAAACGAAAAGACTTCCCCCGATGTAGATCATATCATTTGGAGCCGCCGCCGCTTGCGCCGCCGCCAAAGCGGCGCGCACCGATGTGTGGATGCTGCCGATCAGGCCCGCCGCTCGTCCCTCCGCTTCCATGACTTCCGCGGGCTTTCCCCTGGGCACGTCGGGCTTCGCCCAATAATAACGCGCGGATGCCGGTAGAAGCGCCAAGATCGAAGCGCTGTCCTTGTCGGATACCATTCCCCATACCACGTGAAGGTGCTCGTAGCGTTCTTTCCCGATCATGGCCACGGCTTTTCGGATTCCCGCTTCGTTGTGGGCGGCGTCGGCGACGACCAAAGGCGATCGACTTACGACCTCCCATCGGCCGCGGATTCCGGAAAGTTCCAATACCCGTTTGGCTCCCGCGATTACGCCTTCCTCGGGCAGTGACCATCCAAGACTGCGCATGACTTCCACAGCGGAGCGAACGATGCGCATGTTCTCGGCCTGGTAATCGCCCCCCAAGTCGGTGTCCAATCCCGGTGAAGTAGCCGTAACCGTGCTCGCTTCGGAGTTTCGATCGCGTGCGATCGCCACCAACACGTTTTGTACATCGACGGGGTTTTCGCCGATGACCACGGGCCGACCCGGCTTGATGATGCCTCCTTTCTCCCGGGCGATTTCGGTGAGTGAATTCCCGAGAAACGCCTGATGATCGAAGCTGATGGAAGTGATGACGGACAATTCGGGGAGGATGACGTTGGTGGAGTCTAACCGTCCGCCCAACCCGGTTTCCACCACGGCGATATCCACTTTTTGCTTTGCAAACCACGAGAATGCCATGGCGGTGGTGATTTCGAAGAAGGAAGGCAGTACGTCGGTAGCGCCTCTTACACGGTTCACGAAATCCACCACGAAATCCTTGTCCACCTTGCGTCCTTCTATGCGTATTCTCTCGCGGAAATCGAAGAGGTGGGGCGAAGTGTAAAGACCGGTTTTGTACCCACAGTGGGTGAAAATGGCCGCCAATGCGGAAGTGACGGACCCTTTTCCGTTGGTGCCGGCGACGTGAACACTTTTGAATTTTTTTTGGGGGTTGCCCACCGCTTCCAAGAGGTGTTCGGTTCGGGACAGATCGGATTTGTAGGCGGCGGCTCCTTGACGCTGAAACATCGGCAATTGGCCGTGGAGGTAGTCGAGTACGGATTTATATGCAATGTCCATCGCGGGGAAAACGAGGGCAAAGATAGTTCATGGACGAATGGGTACGGAACGTCGCACGCAGAAAGCATATTTCCGGCGCATTCAAAAGGTTGGACATTTTGCTTGAGCAAGGAGTCGCTTTGGGCAAAGGTTCCGGCGATGGACACCGTCCCATTGAAATACCCCGCAAAGTCATTCGGGGTGG
>CAZNOG010000044.1:0-2165 GCA_964574635.1 uncultured Cryomorphaceae bacterium
GGCGGTCTAAGATAAAGCGTCGCGGGCACCAAACGGCCTGCCCGGGGATGCGGGCGGTCAGTTGCGGATTATCATGCATGACCGTTCCGGCCCCAGCTCCAATGGCGGGGAAGTATCGTCTCCATCGGGCAACGTCTTCACGGGCGGCGGTGCCCGTTATCCATTTGGAATCACCGGACCCGGTAGCGACGCGTCCGTCGAGGGTTGTGGCCATCTTTGCGGCAACAAAGGGGCGACCTGTCGTGATCCAGTGATTAAAGATCAGATTGAGGTTATCACATTCAGTATCGCATATCCCCTGGACAACGGTGAGGCCCGCCCCCCGGAGAATCTCTATGCCTCGACCCTTATGTTTCGGGTTGGGATCCAGAGCTCCGACGACAACCCGGCTGATCCCGGAGCGAATGACAGCCTCCGTGCACGGCGGGGTACGGCCATGGGTTGAGCACGGTTCGAGCGTAACGTAGAGGGTTGTTTCCGAAGTTGGCCTGATACCTTGGGTCATCCAATCGGCCAACGCGGTCACCTCTGCATGCGGGCCTCCGGCGGGGGCGGTGTGACCCCGACCAATCACCCTGCCCTCGTGAACAACAAGCGCACCGACAGCGGGGTTCGGGTGAGTCGTTCCCCATGCTTTGCGGGCTTCGTCGAGTGCCAGCGCCATCCACTTCTCGTGTTCCATGATCCCGGAAAATACTGTAAATGAATTTAATGGGCTTTGAATCACTCGCGCACGAACGGGTTTGAGGTACGCTCTCGTGCAACCGTCGTTTCGGGTCCATGACCGGGAAAGATCCTTATTTCTCCAGGCAACGTATAGATCTGAGACTGAATCGAGACTTTCAGGGTATCGAAATCACCCCCCGGAAGATCATAGCGGCCAATCGAATCCCGAAAGAGCGCATCACCTGAAAAGGCCACTTTATCGTCAAGGAACCCGTACAAAACACTCCCCGGGCAATGGCCAGGCACTTCCCTCACCTCGACCTCGCGCCCAAGAAGGTTAAGTTTCTGTCCCTGTTCTACCCAGTGGGAAACCTCGACCGGTTTCATCTCGAGGCCGGGGAGCGAGAATGCCGTCATCAACGCCGGCTCACTCAAAAGCATCCGATCGGCGGCGTGCGCATAGACCGGCGTGCCAAATTCATTGAAGCGCCACCCATCCAGCATGTGATCCCAGTGCCCGTGAGTCAGGAGCAGCGCTTCCAGTTTCAGCCCTTCCTTCACCAGAATACGCTCAACGGTGGCAAACGCATTCAGGGGCGCATCGACCACGACACAGGTGGAAGCCTCACGGTCGATGACCAAGTAAGCATTCGTCCCGATCGGCGGCAGTTCGAAATCTCGGATCTCCAAATTCATCCGCGCCAACTTAAAGGCGAGCCGGTGCTTGCCAACTCCTATCCAGAGAAAGCACTTGTTGGTGCCTTCCCGTCCCCACCCCGCCTCGGCGGACTCGAGCGGAGCGAATCCAAATACTCTTGCCAACTTCAAAGCGGCTTTGGAGCGTAGGCCTTCGATACGGCCGCATCATATCCCTTCCTGTCCCGTCGAGTTCCTCATTCGGGCAACGCCTGTTTCTTTCATTCCCCATCATTTGACCATGGAACCAACCAGAAAAACGATCAACGATTTCGGTAAATTCGATACCAAAGCCGGCTGTTTTGTCCTGAAGGCAAAACCACCACGCAAGTGGGTCAATGTTCACTACAATCAACCCGGCGAACACGAAGTTTACGCCGAGGTCACCAACATTGGAGACGGCCCGGTAACGATCCGCGACAACGAAGGATGCACCTGCAAACTCGTTGGCTACGATGCAAAGTATATCTACATCCGCGATGACGAGACGAATACCGTCTTCAACCCCGGAGGCGAACCTGTAGCCACGCCCGTAACCGGAGTCGAAACCCGCTACTATGCCGCAAAGACGGAAACCCGAGGAACCTGCCGCGGCCTTCGGGCCACCCACCGCACCTTTGTGCCGGCAGACCACGCTCTTGAAGCCCATACAGTTTGGGTCGAAAACCGGACGAAGCGCGAACGGACCGTATCCGTCTTTGGTTATGCCATGTTCGATCTGACCGGCAAAAACGCAACAGGGGGCGGCGTCTGGAAGGACAACGACTCCAGGATTCACCCCGAGCTGCATGGCGTCTACGTCC
>CAZNOG010000045.1:0-1659 GCA_964574635.1 uncultured Cryomorphaceae bacterium
ACGGCATGAACAGGCGCACGTCACTCATCCCCCTTTCACCTTCCGGGTTCAATAAAATCGATGCGAATTTTGAAGACTCATCCCCAACGACTAAATTAGACCGATTTTCATATCCATGCCATTCATTTGCACCACCTTCCGCCACCCCTTCAGAGCCGCGCGGTTCTTGGGTTTCATAGTCACTCTTGCGATAGGGTTGGCTGCCGATCCGGCGGTCTGTCAAAACCTCGTTCCGAACGGCAGTTTTGAAGAGGGGGCGGAAGGCTACGAGTGCCCGAATTACATCGGGTTCTTTGATCTGGAGTGCGCGCACTGGTACGCGAGCATACAAGATCCCACCCTGGACTGGGAGAATTGGCCAAACCCGGACTGGTTCCACACGTGCTCGAGCATAGACGCATTGTCTCCACCCAATGTCGCTTTCGGAGGATATCAGGTTCCGTTTGACGGAGAAGGTTATGCCGGCATTTGCACGTTCAACCCCAATGTGAACTCGATCCCGGAATTGGAAAATTACCGGGAATACATCGGTGTGGAGCTTTCGGAACCCTTGGCGGTTGGCCAAAATTATCTTGTGGAATTCAAAATCGCCCGGCTTACTGCATTTGCATCGGACAAAATGGGTTTCAAGTTTACAACCTATCCCTACTTCGAAAGTGCCGCCGCAGCTACCGACAATTTCGCGCATTTTTTTATCGACTCCGTCATTACGGACACGCTCAACTGGCTGGAAGTGAGCACCGAGTTCACCGCAGATTCGGCTTATTCCCATTTTCACATCGGCAACTTTTTCGACGACGAACATACGACCGTCATTTATTACTGGGAATATGGTTCTTGTGCTTATTACGTCGTTGACGACGTGAAAATTTCCACGCACTTGAACTCAACCGTTTCACGTGACGAACCGAACGAAATAAAGGTTTTCCCGAACCCGACAAATCACCGCGTCCATATAAAGTGCCCAAACCACGAACGAATCGAATCGGTGCAAATCCATTCGATGAAAGGCGTATGCATTTATGACGCCAACCTCTCGAAGGGAAACTCAAATTACTGCACCATCGATCTGTCCGGGTTGCCACAAGGGATTCACTCGCTGAGGATAAAAACCGACAAATCCACATACCATGATCGAATCGTCAAAGTTGAATAAGATGAGGAAATACCTGATGGTTCTCGCGCTCATCTCTTTTCCGGCCATAGTTCCCCAAGCCGTTGCACAAACCAGCGTGCCCTTTAATGAACCCGACATCCCGGGCGGCGATCCTGCAAACAACTTCCTCGGTTGGGAGTCCACCGTGGCCACCGATTTGGACATCACCCACCACACGCCGGGGCAGCCCATCATCTTCGGCACCTCCAACACCGAACGGATGCGCATCCGGCCCGACGGAAGGGTGCGCATGGGCGTGTCCACCATGGCACAACCCGCCCAATTAAGCAATTACCCCGAGGCGACCACTGAAAGGGGCCTCGAAGCCACCATTTCGGGATACGACCAAGCGGGTTTTTCCCACGGACTGAACGTAACCTTGAGCAACGCCAACTACTTGACAGGCATTGAAGTCAATTCATGGGGAGTCGAGAATTCCAAACAACAATACGGGGTATACGGTTTCGCCAACGGCGCCGACTCCAATATCGGCGTTTTGGGTG